>JAJPEN010000004.1 GCA_021166835.1 Burkholderiaceae bacterium
GGCTACTTGATGCGGAGCTAAAACCAAGGTGGCTGGGTGCAGGTCGGCCTGTCGATCGGCTAAGCCTGCACTGAGATCCAAATAGATCGACTACGCATGTAGAACTGGTCGTAGAGGACTTGCGGACGGGGGTTCGATTCCCCCCGGCTCCACCATCACCACTTCCAAAGCCGTCCAACGGCATCCTGAGAACCCGCCTAAGTGCGGGTTTTTCTTCATCTTTTTGTCCGAGCAAAGACCGGCAGCGTTCGTTGACAGTCGGGCGTAAGCAGGCGCAACATTTTGGGGCGAGTAAAGAAACGCCGAAACTCACGCCCCGGTTTCTTCTTGATGAAGAACAGATAACGGCGGCGAGGGGCGAGGAGAAACCCATCCGGCTGTACAACGTCGATGGACGCAGCTGCTGGTGCAGTCTTCGGGAACGAAGTTGCGAAGATTCGAGTACCGCTTCGCGGGTAAGCAAGGAAGGGTCTCAGCCGGCCGATACTCGTCTATGGGGCTCACGGAGGCACGGATTCGGCGCGACGAGTATCGCGCGCTGCTGGCGCAGGGCATTGACCGAGCGAGGCTCGACGGGCGGAACCCGCGCGCAACAGCAGCGCACGCCAGCGTTACGAAATGCGGTTCGCCATCGTATCGGGCCCAGCGGCCGCCTCGCGGCTCGGCTGCCTTCCAGGCCGATTGGGCGTAGTGCGTCTTTACAAGCTGAGCCCGCCCGCGCAGACGACCGTCTGCCCGCTGATGTAATCCGATTCAGGAAGGCAGAACAGATAAACGGCGCCCGCCGCTTCCTCGGGCGTGCCGGCTCTGCCGAGCGGAATCGTTCGCTCGATCATCGCCTTGACCTCCGGATTCAGGCCGACCCGGATGTCGTGCCCTTCGATCTGCACGGTGGCGTTGGCATCGACGGTGGCCTCCGTCAGGCGCGTCCCGATCAGTCCAAAAGCCACGCAGTTCACGTTGGTCTTGAGCCGGCCCCACTCCTTGGCCAGCGCAAGCGTCATGCCGATCACGCCCGCCTTCGCCGCGGCGTAGTTCACCTGGCCCGCATTCCCGCTGGTACCGGCGATCGACGAGATGTTGACCACTTTCCTAAGACGCGTGCGCCCGGCCGCAGCTTCGTCGAGAGCATAGCCTTTGATCACCGGTTGCGCCGCACGCAGGATCCGGAACGGCGCCGTCAGATGGCAATCGACGATCGCGTACCACTGCTCGTCGGTCATCTTCTGGATCACGTTGTCCCAGGTGTAGCCGGCGTTGTTCACGATGATGTCGAGCCCGGCGAAGGCATCCACTGCGGTCTGCACGAAACGTTCGCCGAAGTCGGCCGCCGTGACGTTTCCGACGCACGCCACCGATTCGCCCCCGGCTGCACGGATCTCCTCCACCACCGCATGCGCGGGTTCGGCATCGAGGTCGTTGACGACGACGCGCGCGCCTTCGAAGGCCAGCTTCAATGCGATCGAACGGCCTATTCCGCGCCCCGATCCCGATACGAGTGCAACCTTGCCTTCGAGCTTACTCATGCGCGTACCCGCTGGACGCTGCTGTCGACATCGATCGCGCCCGACGTACCCTGCTGGCGCAGCACGGCGCGCTGGATCTTGCCGGTTGCGGTCTTCGGCAACTCCTGCAACAGCCGCACGTAGCGTGGCTTCGCGAAGCGCGGCAACTGTTCGGCTGCGCGTTCGGCGATTTCCCTGGCGTCGAGCGACGCATCCGGTCGCGGCACGATCGCGAGCATGACCTCGTCCTCGCCGCCCGGGATATCGGACGGCACCGCGTAGACCGCCACTTCGCCAACTCCCCTCATGGCGCGGACGACTTCCTCGACCTCAGTTGCCGAGATGTTCTCGCCACGGCGGCGAATACAGTCCTTGATCCGGTCGACGAAGGTGACCAGCCCGTCCTCGCGCATCGTGCCGGCGTCGCCGGTGTGGAACCACAGGTTGCGCCACGCCTGCACCGTCTTCTCCGGCGCATTCAGGTAGCCGGCCATGAACCCGAAGGGGACCCTCGGCCGCACCAGGATCTCGCCCATCTGACCCGGGGGCACCGGCATGTCGGTGTCGGGGTCGGCGATGCAGACTTCGAAATGCCGGCTCGTCCAACCGGCTGCACCCGGCGCCGGTTGGCCTAGGCGTCCCCAGATCGGAATGTTGACCTCGGTCATTCCGAAGCCGGAGACGACGTCCCGAATGCCGAACCGCGACCGGAACAGCGCGTCGTGCTCGGCGGGGTTCGGCGCCAGCATCACGGCCCGCAGGCGATGGCTGCGGTCGTCCTCGGAAGGCGGCTGGGCGAACACGAAACTCGCCGTTGCGCCGAGCAGGTTGGTCACCGTCGCACCGCTGTCGCGGATGTCCGACAGCCAGCGACTGGCGCTGAAGCGTCGCTGAACGAAGGCCGGAATGCCGGCCAGCAGCGTCGCGCCCAACTGCATGAACAACCCGTTCGCGTGAAACAGGGGCAGGCAGATGTAATAGCGATCGTGCGCGTCGAGCCTCAGCGACTCGATCGCGCCGATTCCGAGAAGTGTGCAGTGCGCATGGGGCATCAGAACGCCCTTGCTCGGCCCGGTCGTGCCCGACGTGTACATGACGCAGGCGATGTCCTCGGGCGCCGGCGCCGGCCCGCTCCAGTCGGGCTGGCCGTTCCAGTCGGGCCAGTGCATCGCGTTCCAGCTTTCATGCGGTTTCGCGCGAGCGTCGCCAACGACGACAACCGTTCGCAGATGAGGCAGATCGTCGGCCAGGTCGTTCACGACCTCGAGCAACTCGGCGTCGACGACAAGGCAGCCGACCTGCGAATCGTTCAGCTGATGACGCAGGAACGAGCCCCTGAGCTCGGTGTTGAACAGCACGGCAGTTGCGCCGAGATGCGCCAGGCTCAACCATGCGGTCGCGAACGCGCAGCTGTTGAACATGAACATGCCGACGCGTTCGGCGCGTCGCACACCCAACCGCTCGAAGAAGCCGGCGGCGCGCAGGCTGTGCGTGCGCGCCTGCCCGAACGACAGCGTGCCGCCCTGGCCATCGGCGAGCCACTCGAGTTCGGCGGAGCGGTTCGCGTGCTCGTCGAGCGCCTCGGTCAACAGCCAGCGACGCGGATCGTGGATTTCACTGTACATCTGCAAATCCTCGCAGGTCACTCCTGCATCGGCACGGCCGAACCCCGCGCGAGCAGCTCGCGAAGCTCGGTCTTCAGGATTTTTCCATAGGCGCTCTTCGGCAGCTCGGGCAGGCGGAAGTACTGGCGCGGCCGCTTGAAGCGCGCGATGTTCTTCAGGCAGAGCTCGTCGAGCTCGCCTGCACTCGGCGCCTGTCCCTGCCGCGCGACGACCATCGCGACGACTTCCTCGCCCCATTCGGCGCTCGGGCGCCCGACCACCGAAACCTCGAGCACTCCCGGATGCAGCAACAGGACCTCTTCGACCTCGCGCGGGTAGACGTTGCTTCCGCCCGAGATGATCACGTCCTTCGAGCGATCCTTCAGCGTGAGGAATCCGTCTTCGTCGAGAACGCCGACGTCGCCAGTAAAAAGCCAGCCGTCTCGCAGCGCCTTCGCCGTCGCCGCCGGATCGTTCCAGTATCCGTGCATCGACACGTCCGAGCGGCAGATGACCTCCCCGGTTTCGCCGGCCGGCAACGGGTTGCCGTCCTCGTCGGCGATGCGAACCTCGACGCCGGTGCGGGCGACGCCCACCGACGCCAGTCGCTGTTCGTACGCGGGATGTCCGGTGTCGCGGTGCATCGCCTTCGACAGGTAGGTGATCGTGTTCGGCGATTCACCCTGGCCATACCCTTGCCAGAGGCACGGTCCGAGGACGTCGATCGCCGTTTTCAGGTTCTCGACATACATTGGTGCGCCGCCATAAAACAGCGTGCGCAGTCGATCGAGCTTCGCGGATCGAACGCCGGGCGCGTCAACCAGCCGGTTCAACATGGTCGGCGCGCAGAACAGCGTGGCGCTCGAATAAAGGTCGAGTAACGCGAACAGCTCGGAAGGGTCGAAGCCGTGGCTCGCCGGGATGACCTGGTGCGAGCCCTTCGCGATGTGCGGCAACGAATACAGGCCCGAGGCATGCGACAGCGGCGCGGTGTGCAGCATGCAGTCGTCCGTTCCGAGCCCGTCCACGTCAGCGTAGTAGCGCAGCACCATCGCAAGCAGCGAGCCGTGGGTGAGCGTCGCGCCCTTCGGCCGGCCCGTCGTCCCGCTCGTGTAGAAGAGCCAGGCGGGGCGATCGGGCATCGCGGCCTGCAATGCGATTGGCTCGTGCGCGCACAGCGCGCGGTAATCCGCGTTGGCGACGTCGACAACCCGCACGCGGCTGCCCGTGCCGAGTTGCACCGAAAGGGCGTCGGCCAGCTCGGTAGTCGCGAAACAGTACCGAACGCCGCAGTTCCCGAGAATGAACTCGGATTCCCGCGGGTGCAGTCGGGCGTTCATCGGGACGATCGCAAGGCCCGCGTGCCACGCCGCCCACATCAACTCGATGTACTCGGGCCCGTTGGTCATCGCGAGTGCGATGCGATCGCCGGCTGCGACGCCGGGCAGCGCCCGCAGGCCGCCGGCGAGGCGCGCGACCCGTTGCTGAAGGCCCGCATAGTCGTGCACGGGCGTGTCGCCCAGCGACACGGCCCGGGCAGCCGGGAAACAGCGGGCCGACGAGTGGAGAAGCTGTGCGATGTTCACGCTGCCGTCTCCCTGCGCTACGCGTTCTCGGTCTTTCCGTAGAGCGTGACGACCGACGCGCCGCCGAGCCCGACGTTGTGTTGCAGCGCAAGTCGAGCACCTTCCACCTGGCGGCGCTCCGCACGGCCTCGCAACTGCGACACGAGTTCATAGCACTGCGCCAGCCCTGTCGCACCGAGCGGATGCCCCTTGGACAACAGTCCGCCCGAAGGGTTCGTGACGACCTTTCCGCCGTACGTGTTGTCGCCCGCGTTCACGAAGCCCTCCGCCTCCCCCTCGGCGCACAGGCCGAGCGCTTCGTAGCTGATCAGCTCGTTCTGCGCGAAGCAGTCGTGCAGCTCGACGACGTCGACGTCTTCCGGGCCGATACCTGCCTGCTCGTACACCTGCGTCGCCGCCGCGCGGCTCATGTCGTAGCCGACAAGGCTGCGCATGCTGCGGCTCTCGAACGTCTCCGGCGTGTCGGTGGCCATCGCCTGCGCGAGGATGGCTACGCCGCGCGCCAGTCCGTGGCGCTCGGCGAACGCTTCCGACACGAGCAGTGCGGCGGCCGCGCCGCAGGTCGGCGGGCAGGCCATCAGGCGCGTCATGATGCCGGGGAGGATTGCCGGCGAGGCGAGCACTTCCTCTTCGGTGATCTCCTCGCGAAACAGCGCGAGCGGATTGCGCGACGCGTGCCGGCTGGCCTTCGCGCGCACCTTGGCGAACGTCGAGAGGCTGGTCCCGAAATCCGTCATGTGGGCCATTCCCGCGCCGGCGAAGTACCGGATCGCCAGCGGAATCTCGGGGTGCCCGACCAGTTCGTCAGTTACGGCGTCGAAGCGGTCGAAGGGCGACGGTCGGTCGGTGAACACGGCTCCCAATGCGCCAGGCTTCATCTGCTCGAAGCCGACCGCCAGGGCGCATTCCACGGCGCCACTGGCTACGGCCTGGCGCGCGAGAAACAGCGCCGTCGAGCCGGTCGAGCAATTGTTGTTGACGTTGACGATCGGAATGCCCGACATCCCGACCTCGTAGAGCGCACGTTGGCCGGCGGTGGAGTCGCCGTACACGTAACCCATATAGGCCTGCTCGACCAGGCCATAGTCGACGCCGGCATCTGCCAACGCAAGCTTCGTTGCACGAGCGCCCATCACCGGATACGGATCCGATGCTCCCGGCTTCGTGAACGGGATCATTCCCACACCAGCCACCAGAACCTTTCTCATCGTCTCGACCTCTCGAATTTCGTCATCGTGATTGCGGGCGCGCACCCGCCCCGCAGAACGGTCAGATCGCCCTTCCGGCGCCCGCCCAGAATCGGTCGCGGATGTCCTTCTTGCGCACCTTGCCGACGGGGCTTCGCGGCAGTTCGTCCCAGAACTCGACCGACTTCGGCGTCTTCACGCTGCCGAGATTCCGGCGGCACAACTCGAGGATCTCCTGCTCGGTGACGCTGCCGCCCGGCCGGCGTTCGATCACCGCCTTGACCGCCTCGCCCCATTTCTCGTCGGGCACGCCGATGACGGCGCAGTCCTGCACCGCAGGATGGCTCCAGATGATCTGCTCGATCTCGCTGGGGAAGATGTTGAATCCGCCGGAGATGATCATGTCCTTCTTGCGGTCGACGATGTAGACGTAGCCGTCTTCGTCGATGTAGCCGATGTCGCCCGTGTGGTGCCAGCCGAAGGTCGAGACCTCCTTCGTCGCCTCGGGATTGCGGTAGTACCCCTGCATCACCAAGCTGCCGCGGACGACGATCTCGCCGCGTTCGCCTCGGGGAAGGAGATTCCCGGCGTCGTCCATGATCGCCACCGGCGTGAGCAGTGTCGGGCGGCCGCAACTCGCCAGCCTTCGCTCCTTCTGCGGATCGTCGATCACGAGATGCTCCTGCGGCGAAAGGAAGGTGCAGAGCATCGGCGCTTCCGCCTGACCGAAGCACTGCGTCATCACCGGCCCGAAAATTTCCAGGCATTGCTTGAGCTTGTCGACCGACATCGGCGCGGCCGCATAGAGGAAGTAGTCGAGCGACCCGTAGTCGTGCTCGCGCAGCTTCGGATGCGCGAGGAGCACGTAAACCGCCGTGGGCGGAAGGAACAAATGGGTGACCTGCTCGCGCTCGATCGCCTGCGCGACCTGCTCGGCATCGAAGTGCGGCAGGATCACGTGCGTTGCGCCCGTCGCCATCAGCAGCATCGCCAGCACGCCGGCGGCGTGCGTCATCGGCGCGATGACGAGATGAACCGGCGGCTTGCGGTTGGGCATCGCGGCGTAGTAGTTCGAGAATACCGCCTCCCACGTCCGGTTGCTCCACATCACGCCCTTGGGCCGCCCCGTCGTCCCGCCGGAACTGACGATGGAGACGATCGCGTCGGGATCCTCCGGAAGATCGGGATCCGACTCCGGAACGTCGCCGAGCCAGTCGTCCAGGAACACGCCGCTGCCGCCCGCTCGATCAATGCAGACGTAGCGCGCGATCTTCGGGCACAGGCGGCGGAACTCGAGCACCGCCGCCTCGAAATCGCTGTGATAGAACAGGACCTCGACGTCGCAGTTGTCGAGGATGTACGCATTCTCGGTCGCGACGTTGCGTGCATTCACCGGCACCCAGCCGCCGGCCGCCCGGAGGATTCCGAGCACGCACTCGAAGGGCGTGGCTGCATTGGGGCCGAGCACGGCGGCCTTGTCCTGGGGCGCGAAGCCGTCGCGGATCAGCGCATTCGCGATCCGATAACTGCTCTTCTGCACGTCGCGATAGGTTCGCGATACCTTCGCGTCCTTCAGGCAGACGCGATCGGGGCCGAGGGCTACGCCCCGGTCGAAGAAATCGATCACACGCATGAGGTCTCCCTTTCCTAGACGCTGATGAACGCCTCGACCTGCTTTCGCTCGGCGATCAGTTGCTCGGTTCGTCCCTGCCAGACGATGTGGCCGTTGTCGAGCACGTACTGGCGCTTCGCCAGCGCCAGGGGAACCTTCAGGTTCTGCTCGACGAGCAGGATCGCCACGCCCTCTTCGTTGATCTGCCGGATCGCGTCGATGAGGTCCTTGACGATCAGCGGCGCCAGGCCTTCCGTGGGCTCGTCGAGCAGCAGGACGACCGGGTTCGTCAGCAGGCCGCGGCCGATGGCAAGCATCTGCTGCTCGCCACCTGAGAGAGTGTCGCCGCGAAAACGCGACCGCTCGCTCAGGCGCGGAAACAGCCGATAGATGCGGTCGAGCGTCCAGGCGCCCTTGCGTCCCATGATTGTCGCGATCTGCAGGTTCTCCTCGACGCTGAGCGTGCCGAAGATCCGGCGGTTCTCTGGAACGAAGGCGATGCCCGCCCGACCGAGCTCATCGGACGCCGCACGGGTCACGTCGGTCCCCCGCAGCAACCGCTGTCCGCAACGGATGGCGTTCAGGCCGATGATCGCCTTCAGCAGGGTGCTCTTGCCTGCGCCGTTTCGGCCGACGAGCGAGACGATCTCGCCTGCCTCTACGTCGAGCGACACGCCGTGCAATGCCTCGGCCTTGCCGTAATACACGTCGACGTCGACAACGGAGAGCAGGCTCATTGCTCCTCTCCGAGATAGGCGCTTCGCACCCGCGGATCGTCGCGGACGGCCTGCGGAGACCCGGACGCGAGAATCCGGCCCGACAGCATCACGACGATCTCGTCGGAGATCTGCATCACGACCTCCATGTTGTGCTCGATGAGCAGCACGGTACGGTTGCGTGCGATGCGGCAGATGCGCTCGACCGACCGGTCGATGTCCTGCAACCCGACGCCGGCGAGCGGCTCGTCGAGCAACAGCACTTTCGGACGGCTCAGCAGCGTGAGCCCCACCTCGAGCGCGCGCTGGTCGCCATGCGAAAGGTTCTCGGCACTGACGTGCGCCGCGGACTCGAGCCCGATCTCGGCGAGCGCGGCCTCGGCGTCCTGCTGGATCGCGCGAAAGCCCGCGACCGGACGCCAGAAGGGCTGCATCCGGTACCGGCTCGCCTGGGCCGCGAGCCGAAGGTTCTCCAGGACCGTCGCGCCGGGAAAGATCTGGGTGATCTGGAAGCTGCGGCCCAGGCCCGCTCTCGTGCGCTCGTGCGGCGCGAGCGACGTGATGTCGCGCTCGTCGAGCAGCACCTTTCCGTTGTTCAACGTGCTGCGGCCCGACAGCGCATTCATCAGCGTCGTCTTTCCTGCCCCGTTCGGACCGATCAGGCTGTAGAGCCGATTCGGCTCGAACTCGTAGCTCACGCCGTCGACCGCGCGCAGCCCTCCGAACACGACCTCGATGTCGTGGCAGCGAAGCGAAATCCCCTTCAACGGCTGTCTCCCGAGCGGCCGACGAGCAGCCGCACCAGGCCGGCAAGGCCCTGCGGCGCGAAGATCGTCGCCACGATGAACACCAGCCCCAGAACCCCATACCAGTGGGCAGTGACCTGGCTGAGCCATTCCCGCAACAACTCGAAGACGGCCACACCGAGAATCGGGCCGAACAGCGTGCCCATTCCGCCGAGCAGCACCATGATCACAACGTCGCCCGACGTGCTCCAGTGGAGCATCTGCGGCCCGACGTAGAACATCAGCGACGCCAGCAACGCGCCGCTGATTCCCGCGTAGAAGCCGGAGATCGCGAAGGCCGATTGCCGCAGCCGCTGGATGTCGAAACCGATCTGCTCGGCGCGCACTTCGTTGCCCTTGACGGCGCGCAGCGCCTGCCCGTACGGCGACGACCGCAGGATCGCTGCGACGAGAAGCGCGACCGCGAACACGGCGAGAATGAAGTAGTAGAACGTGCCGTTGTCGTAGAAGTCGATTCCCCACAGTTCCGGCCTCGGCACGCCCGGCAGCCCGTCGACGCCTCCGGTGAACGCCCGCAGCTTGCTTCCGGCGAGGATGTACAGCAGCTGCGCGAGCGCGAGCGTGAGAAGCGCGAAGAAGAGCCCGGATACGCGCAGCGCGAAGAAGCTGAACAGCACGGCCACGAGCGCGCCGACGATTCCGGCCGCAGCGAACGCCGGCAGGAACCCCCAGCCGAGACGCGTCGTTAGAAGCGTCAATGCATACGCGCCGGTTCCGAACATCGCCGCGTGGCCGAACGAGAGCATGCCGGCGACGCCGAACACGAGGTCGAAGCCGATCGCGAAGATCGACCAAATGAGGATCAGGCTGACCAGGCTCCGGCTCGCTTCGCCGGGCAGCATGATCGGAACGAGCGCGATCAGCAGCACCAGCGCGGCGAGCACCCACGATACGAATCGCGGCTTCATGCCGCACGCCCCTTGCGACTGAAAAGCCCTTCCGGGCGCACGAGCAGCGTCACGATCAGAACGAGGTAGGTGATGAAGTCGACCCAGTCGGGCGCCCAGGTGTAGCCGATCGCCCTCGTCATGCCGAGCAGTAGCGCGGCGAGCACCGCCCCGCGGATGTTCCCCAATCCGCCGACGACGACGACGATGAAGCAGTCGATGATGATGCTCATCCCCATGCCGAGCTCGATCGGCACGAGCGGCGCGGCGACGGCGCCGCCGAGCGCGGCGAGCCCGCAACCGAAGGCGAAGACGCCCGTGCGGATGCGCGCGACGCGGATGCCGAGCGTCTGCACCATTTCGGGGTCGGTGCTCGCCGCGCGGATCACCATCCCGTGGCGGCTGCGATCGAGCGCGAGAAAGAGCGCCACCGAGACGAGCGTCCCGAAGCCGAGAATGAACAGCCGATAGCTCGGGATCGAGCTGCCGAACAACTGCACCGGTTGTGCGAAGAGCTCCGGCGTGGGTACCTGCTTGTAGTCCAGGCCCCAGAAGATGCGCACCGCTTCCTCGATCACGAGGATGAAGCCGAAGGTGAGCAGCAGCTGATAGACGTGGTCGCGCGAGTAGACGGGTTTGAGCGCCAGTCGCTCCATCGCGGCGCCGAGCAGGGCGGCGATGATCGGCGCGGCGATCAGCCCCGCCCAGAAGCTGCCGGTGACCTGCACCACCTGGTAGGCAATGAACGCGCCCAGCATATAGATCGAACCATGTGCGAAGTTGATGACCCCCAGCATTCCGAAGATGAGGGTCAGCCCCGCCGCGAGCAGGAACAGCAGGAGGCCCAGGCTCAGCCCGATGACGATCGTCGACAAGATGAAACCGCCCGTTGTGGGTGCCGGCAAGGAGAGCGCGGGGCGGCGATGCAGCGGCCGCCCCGCAATGCGCTACGACCGGTTCAGCATGGTGGGAACAGCGCTTCCGCCGGGAAGATGTTGGTGATCTTCATCGTCAGCGGCGGAAGCGGCGACTTGCCTTCCTCGACCACGCCCCAGAGCCCCACCTGAAGCGCCTGGTGGTCGCAGGCGCGCATCACCTTCTTTCCTTCGAGCGAGTTCTCACGCGTGCTGCCGGCGAACGCATCGACCCACTTCTCCTTGTCCCAGGACCTGGTGCTTTCGACCGTATCGAGCCACCAGCTCATGCCGTCGTAGGCCTCGCCGGCGAAGCTCGAGGGCCACTCGTTGTACTTCGCGCGATACGCTTCGACGAACTTGCGGTTCGCTTCGTTGTCCTCGGAGAAGTGGTAGCGAACGCCGGAATAGGCGCCGACCGCTGCCGGGCCGACCGCGGCGGCGAGCAACTCGTCCTGCAGAACCGGGCCGAACTGCACCTTCGTCTTGCCGAGCCCGGCCTGCCCCGACTGCTTCAGGAAGGTGACTCCATCGTTCCCTGTGACGATCAGCGCGACGCCATCGGCGTCGGTCTTCGCGATCTTGTCGATGATCACGGCGTAGTCGCGGTTGCCAAGCGGTGCGTAATCCACGCCCACGATCGTGACTCCCGCTTTCTCGACGGCCGCGCGGTAGGCGTCCCAGCCATCCCGCGTGACGCCGTAGTCGGCGACCACGCCATAGACCTTCTTCAGCCCCTTCACCTTCGTGAACTCGGTCGACATCCGGATTTCCATGCCGAGCGTGTTCGACGTGCGGAAGGTGTAGCGCGAGCCGTTCGGACGGGTGATCTTGTCATCGGCCGAGATGGTGACGAGCAACGGAACCTTGCGCTGGTCGGCGAGGCTTTGCAGCGCGACGGTGGACGCAGAGCTCACCGCGCCGAAGATCATGTGCGCGCCCCCCGCCAGCAGCCGGGTCGCCTTCTGCACGGCGGGCTGCGGCTTCGTCTCGTCGTCTTCCCAGGTGACCTCGATCGGCTTGCCGAGCACCTTGCCGCCCCGGTGCTCGATCGCGAGTTCGACGCCGCGCTTCATGCCCTCGCCGATGATTCCGTAGGCGCCCGAGAAAGCGACCACGCCGGCGATCTTGAAAGCGTCGGGATCCGCTGCCCATGCGGGATGCGCGGTGATCCCGTACAGGCTTCCAGCGCATACGGCGGCCGCCGTCAACGTGCGCACACTCATGCTGTCTCTCCGGTTCGTTCGTTCGCCCGCGGCGGATGCCGCGGAGGGACAGAGACTACACGACAATTCGACTATCGGGTAGACAGCACTACTCGATGGTAGTCTCGGCTTTATGTTCGGTAGATTTTATCCACGAAGCGAGCGGGAGCCGCCATGGGAAAGCGTCTGGAAGGAAAGGTCGCGATGATCGTCGGAGCCGGGTCCGTGGGACCCGGGTGGGGAAACGGGAAGGCGGCGTCGTTGCGCTTCGCGCAGGAAGGCGCTTCGGTCTTCGCAGTGGACATCCGCCGGGAGGCGGCCGACGAGACGCGCGCAATCATCGAGAGTGAAGGCGGCGTGGCCGTCTCGCACGCCGCCGACGTCACTCGCGGCGAAAGCGTGCGGAACATGGTGCAGGCCTGCGAGGAGCGCTTCGGCCGCATCGACATTCTCGTCAACAACGTCGGCATCGCGGTCCTCGGCGGACCGGTGGAGCAGAGCGAGGACGACTGGGACCGCGTGATGGACACCAACGTCAAGAGCATGTTCCTGACCTGCAAGCACGTGCTGCCGGTCATGGAGAAGAACGGCGCAGGCTCGATCGTGAACATCTCGTCGATCGCAAGCCTGCGCTGGGCCGGCGTTCCCTACGTCTCCTACTCGGCGAGCAAGGCGGCCGTGAACCAGTTGACGAGCGTGGTCGCGATGCAATATGCGCGCAAGGGCATTCGCGTGAACGCGATCCTTCCGGGACTCATCAAGACTCCGATGATCGTGGAGCCGCTGAAGGCGCACTACGGGAACGTCGACGAGATGATGAGAATCCGTAACGAGATGTGTCCCACCGGCTCGATGGGTGAAGCGTGGGACGTCGCCAACGCAGCCCTGTTCCTCGCGTCCGACGAGGCGCGCTACATCACCGGCACCGAACTGATCGTCGACGGCGGGCTGCATTGCCAGGTTGCGGCGCCGGCCGGCTGAGCGGGCGGACAGATTGCCCAGCGAAAGCAGCGGCGCCACCGCAGGCAGGCAGCGAAAGCCGCCCGCTTCGCGAGTCGACGCGAAGGCGCAGGACCGCAGCCGGCGGCCGTGGCCGGCGGGCGACGACCGCTCCGATCTCCACTCCAGGAAGAAGAGGCTCATCCTGGAGACGGCCGCCCGGGCGTTCGCCGACCGCGGCTACCACGAGACGACCATCCAATCGATCGCCGTCGCGCTTCGGGTCTCGAAACCAACGGTCTATTACTACGTCCGGAACAAGGAGGAAATCCTGTTCGAGATCGCGCGGGCGGCGCTCGAAGATCTCGAGCGAAACCTGTCGGAGCCGGCCGCGGACGACCTGTCGCCCGAGACGCGGCTGCACCGCTTCTTCGGCGCCTACGCGAAGATGATCGCGAGCGACCTCGGAATCTGCATGGCGCTGGTCGCCGATCGCACCCTGCGGCCGCAATCGCGCCGGAAGCTGCGGGCCTGCAAGAAGCAGATCGAGTCGCGCGCAGTGGCGCTCCTCGAGGAATGCCTCGACGACTCCCGGCCGAGTACGCAGGAACTTCGCCTCCTCGCGTATGCGCTGTTCGGCGCATTCAATTGGATTCCCCAGTGGTTCGCTCCCGACGGCGACGTGCCGCTCGACGAGATCGCGCGGTACTACGTGCGGGCACTCGCCTTGCCGTTCGTCGCGCAGAAGGCGTGACATACAATGACGACCTCGATGCGAACGAAGGCGACATGACGACCGAAACCGGCTCTTCCGCGGCCAGGAAGAGCAGCCGACCCGCTGCGGCAAGACGCACGAAGGCCCGCCCCCGCTGGAACAACCTCGTCAAGAGCGCCGACGAGCAGTACGAACTGAAGAAGCAGGCGGTGATCGCCGAAGCGATCCGCGCGTTCGGGCACAACGGCTACCAGAACACCTCGCTCGACGACATCGCGCGCCGGCTGAACGTCACGAAGCCCGCGCTCTACTACTATTTCAAGAGCAAGAACGAACTGCTCTACGAGTGCCATCAGCTCGCGATGGACATCGGCGACCGGGCGATCGAGTACGTGGAATCGCAGCCGGGTAGCGGGCTCGAAAAGCTGCAGCGACTCGTCGAGTACTACATCGACAACCTCACCCGGGAGTTGTCGGCGCCGGCCATCCTGCACGAGATGGCCGCAATGCACCCCGAGCACCGCAAGCGGATCCTGCAGCGACGCCGCAAGTTCGACGAGCGGATGCGACGCTTCATCGAAGAGGGCATCGAGGACGGCACGATCGAGCCATGCAACCCGAAGCTCGCGGTGTTCTGGTTCATGAGCGCGATCAACGGAATCCCGCGCTGGTTCCGTTCAGACGGCGAGCTGAGCGGCGCCGAGATCGCGAAGGCCTTCGTGCAGTTTCTCGTTGCAGGGATCCGGAAGCAGGAGTAGCCGCGCGAAGCTACCCGGCGAGGTATCCTGCCGACGCCTCGCTGCACGCCTTCAACGACCCGACCACTCCGGACTTCGCTTCTCGACGAACGCTCCGATTCCCTCGCGCGCATCCGGGTGCATCATGTTGCGCGCCACGAGTTCCCCCGCATACGCATAGGCATCGGTCATCGACATCTGCAGCTGCCGATAGAACGCCCGCTTGCCAAGCGCCAGCGTATAGCTCGACTTGCTCGCGATTTCCCGTGCCAGCTCGTCCACCGCCGTATCAAGCCGATCGGCCTCGACGACCTCGTTGACGAGCCCGACGCGCAGCGCGAACTGCGCATCGACCAGGCGCCCGGTCGCGAGCATCTGCATCGCATGCTTCGGGTGGACGACGCGGCTCAACGGCACCATCGGCGTCAGGCACCACAGCCCGATGTTGACGCCGGGCGTCGCGAACCGGGCGTCACTCGACGCGATAGCGAGATCGGCGCTCGCCACGAGCTGGCATCCGGCAGCGGAGGCAACGCCCTCGACGCGAGCGACGATCATCTGCGGTTGCTCGTGAAACGACTGCATCATCCGCGAGCAGCGCGTCGACACTTCGTGGAAGAACTCCGGGTCGGTCTCGTCGGAGAACTCCTTCAGGTCGTGCCCCGCGCAGAAGATCTTCCGACCGACGCCGCCGAGCACGATCACCGCGACCCGCTTGTCGTCGCGCAACTCCTGCAGATGCGCGTAGAGCGCGTCGATCGTCGCCAGCGACAGGCTGTTTCCCTGGGCGGGACGATTCAGCGTGAGGCAGGCGACCGATCCGCGGTCCTCGCGGGTGACGAGTGCAGATGCATCCATTGGTGAGTCCCTCAACCGAGCCAGCGCTTGCGGCGCCGGTAGTGCTTGATGTCGCGATAGCTCTTGCGCTCGCCCTCGAGCGTCAGCCCCAGATAGAACTCGCGCACGTCCTCGTTCGACTGCAGCTCCGACGCCGAGCCTTCGAGCACGATGCGGCCGCTTTCCATGACGTAGCCGTAGTCGGCGAGGTCGAGTGCGACCCGCGTGTTCTGCTCGACGATCAGCAGCGTGAGCCCGCTCGCCTTCAGTTGCCCGAGCAGGTCGTAGACCTCCTCGACCATCAGCGGCGCCAGCCCGAGCGACGGCTCGTCGATCATCATCAGCGTGGGTCGCGCCATCATCGCGCGCCCGATGACGAGCAGTTGCTGCTCGCCGCCCGACAGGTAGCCGGCAGTGCGCTCCTTCAACGCCGCGAGCCGCCGTACACGCTCATACACCTCGTCGAGTCGCTCCCGCGCTTCGCGGCCGCCCGCCCGGTGCCCGCCGACAACCAGGTTCTGCTCGACCGTCATGTGGCGCAGCACCTGCCGCCCTTCCATCACGTGGATGAGCCCACGCCGCACGATCGACTCCGGGTCGCGGCCCTCGACCGGCTCGCCGTCGAACGCGATGCTGCCGCTGGCGACGCGGCCGTCCTCGCTGACGATCAGGTTCGAGATCGCCTTCAGCGTCGTGCTCTTGCCGGCGCCGTTGGCGCCGAGCAGCGCGACGCAGGCGCCCCTGGGCACGCGCGCCGAGATCCCCTTCACGGCGAGAATGACGTCGCTATAGAGGACCTCGATGTTGTTCAGCTCGAGCAGCGGCGCAGCCGCTGCCGCCGAACGCAGCCCGGCAAGGGCCGCATCCGCTGGCGCAATCACCACTTCGTGACCTTCGGCACCGGCACCTTCTCGGCGACGATCTTGTACTGCCCGTTCTCGATCGTTCCGATGTTGACCGTCAACCCCTCGAGCGGGAACGGCGCCTCTTCCGCGTACTTCAGGTCGGGAAGCACGCCGAAGCTCTGCTCGCTGGAGATCGGATGCTTCAGCAGCGCCCGGCGGACGTCCTCGCCGGTGATCCGCTTGCCGCCGGCATCCTTCACCGCGTTCTCGATGCTGCGCGCCGCGACGAACGCCTGGCTCATCCCCATCAGGCACGGCACGTTGAAGTTCGCGTTCATCTTGTACTTCTCGCGAAGCATCTTGTGGAAATCGCTCGTGGGCGTCTTTTCTCCGGTGGGGACCGCCATTCCGTACGACTCGTAACTGCCTTCGAGTTGCTTCAGCCCGCCGACCGCCTTGCCCGATGCCTGCAGGCTGTTATGCGCACTCATCATGATCGGGATGTTCGATTTCCCGAGGCTCTGCAGCGCGCGCTGCGTCGCCACGACGGCCGCGGTGTTGGTCTGGATCTGGATCACTTCGGCGCCCTTGCGCACCAGGCGGTTCACCTGCTGCGTGAGGTCGGTCGGCTGCACCTCCGCGTAGATGATCTCGACGACCTCGAGCTTCTTCGGGTTCTCCTTCGCGTAATGCTCCATTCCCTTGTGGATGTCGACGTACGCGGGCGATGCTTCCGACGAAATGATGCCGAGCTTCAGCGGCGCATCTCCGCCGCGCTTCTGGCGATACCATTCCATGAAGGCCGCGGCTTCGTGCGGATAGGTGGGGCGCGCATTGAAGATCCACGAATCGGGCTTCCATCCATAGCCGTAGCCCGAGGTGCCCATGAACATCGGCACCTTGTCGCCCGGCAGTCGCTCCTGCAGTGCGGCGACGTCCGGGCCGCCAACGCCGAAGATCGCAACCGGCTCGAGTTCCGCGCGGATGCCTGGCCACAGGCTCGCCGTCTGCGCCACGTCGTAGCGCGTGTCGTAGTCCTTCACGTTCAGCTTCACGCCCAGCGGCTTGCCCGCTTCGTCGTTCCACCAGTCGACGACGCCGTGCCGGCACGCCGAGTAGTCCTTCATGATGTCCGCATACGGCCCGCTGAAATCAGCCAGGCCGGCGATGTTGTAGGTGGTGGCCTGCGCGTGCGCGGACGTCGCGGTAAGCGCCGTGACCGCGACGCCGGCTGCGACGCCGCACGCGACCCGCGCCCAGGAACGATCGGACTTCTGTGCCTCGAACATCGTTGCTGCCTCCTTCGGTGTGAGTCGTTTCAGTAAGGGAACGGCCATAGGCGGTACGACCGCTTCAGGATCGACCATCGGTGCATCAGCCCCTTCGGTTCGAAGATCAGGAAGCACGCGATGATTCCGCCGAGAAAGATGTTCATCGCGGCGAACACGACGTCGCCGCCGAGGAACGGAAGGTGCTGGACGATCTGCGGACCGGCCACGGTGATCGCTTCCTGCACCAGGCGGATCACGACCACACCGACGATCGCGCCGGTGATCGAGCCCATCCCGCCGACGATGATCATCGCGATGAACCAGATCGAGTTGAACAGCGTGAACTGGTCGACCGCGACGAAGCGCACGTAGTACGCCCACAAGCCTCCGCCGATTCCCGCGTAGAAAGCGCCGACGAGGAACGCGACCGCCTTGGTGCGCACGACATCGATGCCCATGATCCCCGACGCGACGTCGTCGTCGCGCACTGCGACGAACGCGCGACCGTGCCGGCTGCGTGCGATTCCGTACGCGCCGAAGGCCATCAGCGCGCCGACGGCGAGTACGAGCCAGTACAACGAGGTGTCGGTGTCGAAACGCACGCCGAAGAACTGCGCCGGCTGCACGGTGACGCCGTTCGATCCGCCGAGCCACGACGACGGCAGGTTCAGCACGAGGAAGTGGAACAGGAACTGCGCGGCGATCGTCGTGAGCGCAAGATAGAAACCCTTGATGCGCACCGCCGACAGGCCGAAGACGAATCCGAACACCGCCGCGGCACAGCCGCCCACGGGCAAGGCCGCCCAGATCGGCCAGCCCGCCTTCGACGCGAGCACCGCGGTCGCATAGGCGCCGACGCCCATGAATGCCGCCTGCCCGAGATTGATCTGGCCGGCCATCCCGGTGGTGATCTGCAGCCCGAGCACGACGACCGACGTGATGACGATCGACGTGAGGACGGCCTGCGTGCGCGCCTCGGCGAAGAACGGCAGCAGCGCGAGCAGCGCGAGGAAACCGATCAACCAGATCCACTGCCCGCGCGTTCGGACGAGCGCGAGATCCCTGCGGAAACTGGTTGCGAATACGCCCGACGGATCCACTCAAACCCTCTCGATCGTGCGCCAACCGAACATCCCGGTCGGCCGGATGAACAACACCAGCAGCATGATCACGAAGGGGAGCACCGAACCGACGGCGCCCCCCACGACCGGATCGAGATAGGCGGTAGCCAGGCCCTGCACGACGCCGACCAGCACGCCGGCCAGCAGCAGCCCGCCGATCGACTCGAGTCCGGCGAGCAGCGCGACAGGCAGTGCGGCCATCCCGATTTCGGAGGTGAGCAGATTGATCGACTTGCCGCTCAGGTAGACGATGGCCGCGAAGGCGGAAAGCACCGAGCCGAGCACCCACGCGAAGATCAGCGAGCGCCGCACCGAGATGCCCATCGACATCGCGATCTGGTGATCTTCGGCGACTGCCGTCATCCGCAAGCCTGCGCGGGTGCGGTTGAAGAACCACGACAGCCCGAGTCCGATCCCGATCGTGAGCACGCCGCCGAAAAACAGCGAGCGCGAGACCAGGACGTCGCCGACGATGATCGGCGCCAGCGGGAAGACGATCGGGAACGGCTGGACCTGCGCGCCGAACAGCACGAGGATCAGGCCGCGGATCAGGATCAGCAGCCCGATCGTCACCATCACCATCGAGAAGATCGACTCGCCGACGAGCCGCGAGAAGAACAGCCGCTCGATCAGCAGGCCGAACACCGCGGCCGCGACGAACGCGAGCGGAATTCCGAGCCAAAGCGGCAGGCCCTGCGAGACGACCATCCACCAGACGAGGAAGCCGCCGAAGACGACGAGCTCGCCCTGCGCGAAGTTGAACACCTTCGATGCGCGATAGATGACGACGAAGCCCATCGCGACCAGCGCATACAGCAGGCCGACGAGCGCGCCATTGATCAGGTAGTTGACGAAATCGATCATGCCGCCTGCCTCGCCTTCGGCGCCGAAGCAGCGTCAGCCGCCGCGGCATCGACGTCGTGGATGAAGACGCGTGCGGCGAAGTGGCCGCGACGCCCGTCCTGGTAGGTCACCGCGATCTCGATCGTCGCCTCGGGCGCGCCCGCGTAGATCGCCTCGATGATCGGCGCGTAGCGCTCCTCGAGGAACTCGCGGCGCAGCTTGCGCGAACGCGTGAGCTCGCCTTCGTCGGGATCGAGCTCCTTCGGGAAGTTCGCGAAGCGCCGCACGCGGGCGTGCGCCGGAAGGAAGCCGTTCACGCGCGCGATCTCGCCGCGCAGCAACTCGGCGACTTCCGGTTTCTGCGACAGGTCGGTGAAGGTGGAGAACGACAGCTTGCGCTCTTCGGCCCAGCGCGAGACGACGTTCATGTCGATGTTGACGAGCGCAGCGACGAACTCTCGCGTCTCGTCGCCGACGGTCATCAGGTCCTTGATGAAGGGGCTGAAGCGAAGGCGGGTTTCGACGAACTGCGGCGGATACGACTCCGCCGAGCGCAGCCGACGAAGATCGGAGATGCGCTCGAGGAACACGAGCTCGCCGCGCTCGGTGCGCGTGACCGCGTCGCCCGTGCGATACCAGCCGTCGACGACGCGCTCGGCGAGCGCCTCTGGCCGGCGGTAGTAGCCGCGGAAGAACGAGCCGCCGCGCACGAGCAGTTCGTCGCCGTCTCCCAGCTTCCACTCCAGCGCGGGGCCCGCCTCGGGATGCGCCGGCATCCAGTGGCCGACGGTCTCGAGGTCGTAGCGCTCGCCCTGGTGGCAGGTGAGCAGCCCGATCTCCGTGGAGCCGTAGATGTTGCGCAACGGGACGCCTAAAGCGTGGAACAGGCGGAAGACGTCGGGCGCCATCGTCGAGCCGCCGCAGAATGCGATCCGGATGCGCGTGAGCCCGAGCTGATCGCGCAACGGACGCAGAACGAGCGCCTCGGCGAGCGGGTACGCGAGATGCGCCGTTGCCGGAATCGGTCGCCCCTCGAGCCGCGCGACGTTCACCGCGTGCCCGATCGACAGACCCCATTCGTAGACATTGCGGCGCATCGGACCCGCATCGAGCATGCGCGCCTGCATCGTTGCCGCAAGGTTCTCCCATTGCCGGGGCGCGAAGGTCATCGCCTCGACCGCGAGCTCGCGGATGTTCTCGAGTACCTGCTCCGGGCCCTCGGGAAAGTTCACCACCATCGGCAACGCGACACCCATCGCAATGCCGAAGATCTGCTCGGTAGCCCATGCGGGCGAGATGTAGGTCAGGTATTCGAGTCCCGGTCGGGCGCCGGTGGACGCGATCGTCCGGTGCACGTTGTCGATCAGGTAGCGGTGCGAAAGGACGACGCCCTTGGGCTTGCCCGTCGTACCCGACGTGTACGACAGCACGGCGGTTTCGTCCGGGTCGCCGGCGGCGACGAGCTCGCGATACCGGGCGGGCTCGCGCGCATGCAAGTCGCGCCCGCGCTGCTGGATCGACGCAAAGGTGTGCAGCCCTTCCTGGCGGTACGACCACATCCCGGTGTCGTCCCAGTAGACGATCGAGCGCAACAACGGCAGCTCGTCGCGGATGGCGAGCCCCTTGTCGACCTGCTCCTGGTCCTGTGCGAACAGGTAGACCGACTCGCTGTCGGACAGCAGGTAGTGCACCTCCGTTGCGGTGAGATCGGGGTACAGCGAAACGACCTTGCAGCCGAGCGCCTGCGCGGCAAGCTCGGTCCAGAAGTGCTCCGGCTCGTTCTCGCCGATGATCGCAACCGTCTCGCCCCGCTCGATGCCGACCGCGGCAAGGCCCAGAGCCAGCGCGCGCACTTCGTCGCGCACTTTCGCGAACGAGAATTCACGCCAGATTCCGCGGTACTTGTGGCGCTGCGAGAGCCGATCGGGGGTGGCGTCGGCGTGCGCGTCGAGAATCTGCGGAAGGGTGCGCATCGGAAGCATCAGCGGTCTCCCTCGCCGAGATAGGCCTTCAGCACCGCGGGATCGCGCTGGATCTCGTGCGGCGTTCCCTCGGCGATCCTGCGTCCGAAGTCGAGCACGACGATGCGCTCGGCCAGATCCATGACGACGCCCATGTCGTGCTCGACGAGCACGACCGGCAGGCGCCGCGCCTCGCGCACGTCGAGGATGAAGCGGGCGAGATCCTCCTTCTCCTCGACGTTCATTCCCGCCATCGGCTCGTCCATCAGCAGGATCCGCGGCTCCTGTGCGAGCGCGCGCCCGAGATCGACGCGCTTGCGCAGGCCGTAGCCGAGGCTGCCGACGGTGCGATGGCGGATCGTCTCGATCTCGAGGAATTCGATGATCTCCTCGACGATCTCGCGATGGCGGATCTCCTCGGCGCGCGACGGGCCGAACCAGACGAACGACGCCGGCAGCGTCGAACGCATGTGGATGTGCCGCCCGACCATGATGTTCTCGACCACGGTCATGCCGGAGAAGATATGCGTTCCCTGGAACGTGCGCGCGACGCCGTGACGGGCGATCCGGTGTACCGGAGCGCCGCTGATGTCGCGGCCGCCGAGCAGGATCCGACCCTGCTGCGGACGATAGAAGCCGCTCAGGCAGTTCATCAGCGACGTCTTGCCGGCGCCGTTCGGGCCGATCACGGCAAGCAGCTCGTCGTCGCGCACGTCGACCGACACTTCGCTCAGCGCGACGACGCCCCCGAAGCGCAACGTTACCGCCTCGGCCGCGAGCGCGACGCCCTTCGCGCGGCCTGCTCCTTCAACGGGTGCCGCCATGCCGCTCGGCGGGAAAGGAAGCGCGCTCAAGCCGCCTCCACGAGATCCGTCTGCGTCATCCCTGGTCTCCTTGTCCGCGCGGCGTCTTTTCGCGCCGCTGCGCCGTTAACGTGTACCGACCCGCCCTCCGCCGTCGACGCTGATCGTCGTCGCGTTCAGATACGGGTTCTCGACGATGTGCCGGACGAGCCCCGCGAACTCGGGCGGCTGCCCCATCCTGCGCGGGAACAGCACCATGTTGTCGATGAGGTTCTGCGAAACTTTCGGCGGCATCGCGGCCGACATGCCGGTCTCGAACAGGCCCGGCGCAATCGAGACGACGCGAATGCCATGCTCGGCGAGATCGCGTGCGATCGGCAGCGTCATGCCGACGACCGCCGCCTTGCTCGCGCTATACGCGGCCTGGCCCATCTGCCCCTGCCAGGCGGCGCCCGAGGCAGTGTTGACGATCACGCCCCGCTCGCCGCTGTCGTCCGGATCGTTGCGCGTCATCGCGAGCGCCGCGTGCCGGATCGCGTGAAAGCTGCCGCTCAGGTTCACCGCGAGCACCTGATCCCATAGCTCGACGGGAAACAGCTGCCCGCGCGAAATCGTCTTGCTCGGTCCGAGGATGCCCGCGCAGTTGACGAGGACGTGCAACGCGCCTTCGAGCTCGAGCGCCCTCGCCACGGCAGCGCCGATCGCCTCTTCGTCGGAGACGTCGAGCGCGAGGGCATGAACGCCGCTTCCCAGCGGTTCGACCGCCTGCTCGAGCGCGCTCGCGTCGATGTCCGTCGCGATGATGCGTGCACCCGCATCGTTCAGCACCCTGCACGTCGCGAGACCGAGACCCGACGCCGCACCGGTCACGAACGCCACTCTTCCCTGCAACTGCATTTCGTTTCCCTCCGATCGATGCGCCGGCGCTCAGCGACCGAGAATGGTGACGCAGGCGACCGCCTCTTCGATCCCCTGCAGCCCGCCGCCGTTCTCGGCGAGCGCGATGCGTGCGCCCTCTACCTGCCGTGCACCGGCTTCGCCGCGCAGTTGCGCCACCAGCTCGTGAATCTGCCCGAGGCCGGTTGCGCCGACCGGGTGCCCCTTCGACTCGAGACCGCCCGACGGGTTTACGGGAATGCGACCGCCGATCGTCGTGTCGCCGCGCTCCGATACGGGCCCGCCTTCGCCGAATTCACAGAACCCGAGGTTCTCGATCTGGATGATCTCGCCCATCGCCGTGGCGTCGTGCACCTCGGCCACCGAGACGTCTTCGGGTGCGACGCCGGCCTGCTCGTATGCCCGACGTGCGGCGAGTGCGGTGCAGTGGCTTCGGAACTCCGAGTCGTCGCGATCGGAGCCGGTCTGCACGACGCTCGCCAGGACCCGGATCACCCGCGAAGGATCGATGCCGAGCCTCGTTAACCCGGCCTTGGTGCACAGCACCGCTGCAGCCGCGCCGTCGGAGATCGGCGAGCACATCGGCAGCGTGAGCGGATACGTGATCGGCGGCGCGGCAAGCACTTCCTCGATCGTGTACGGGTTGCGGTACTGCGACAGCGGGTTGTGCACCGAGTGCCGGTGGTTCTTCGCTGCGACCGCCGCGAGCTGTCGCTGCGTCGTGCCGAAGCGCTTCATGTGCGCTCGCGAGAACGCCGCGTAGACGTCCATGAACACGCTGTACGGTTTCGCAGAGGTCGTCCCCGGCGGCACCTCCACGCCCTTGCCGAGTTCGAGCAGACGCTCGCGGATCTTCTCGGCCTCGTGGACGTCCCAGGCGCTGTCGAACACGGAGAACATGCGGTCGCGATCCGCGGAGTACATCTTCTCCGCACCGACGGCGAGCACGACGTCGGCCGCGCCCGCGCGCAGGTGCGTGTGCGCAAGAACGAACGCCGACGAGCCGCTCGCGCAGGCGTTCTCGACGTTCACGACGCCGATGCCGCCGATCCCCATCGAGCGCAGCGCGACCTGCCCCCGGATCATGTGCTGGCCTTCCATGTGGCCCTGCGAGGCATTGGCGAAGAAGGCGGCCTGCAAGGCCGATTTCTCCGTCCCTGCGTCGTCGAGCGCCGCCTCGACCGCCTGGCGCACGAGGGTCTTCATGTCGATGTCGAGATGACGACCGAAAGGCGTCATTCCGGTGCCGACCACATAAATCTCGCCCATCGGTACTTCTCCTGACCCGCACCGCTATCGCCGGCCGGTCGTTTCGATACTAACCTCGGTTCTACCCGGCAGTCACCAATACGCCGCACGGGTAATCCCGACCTTCTTTCCCCGGTTACTGCCCGTCGGACGTCGCCACCGGCTCGTTCGCCGCGTGAAGATCGACGAAGCGAAGCGAACGTGCGACGGCGATCTCGCCGTCGTTCGATATCGAGAACAGCCCTCGCGCGCGGTTGTGCGGGTGCGCCTGCGCCTCCGCCAGCGTCAGCACGGGCGCGTAGCACGCATCGGTACCCTCGAGCAGCGCGTTCCAGTGTTCGAGAGGCTCAGACGCGAACAGCGAGCGCAGCCGCTCTTTCAGCGCCGGCCATTCGCTGCGATTCCATTGGCGCGCGGGATCGACGTCGTCGAAGCCGACGCGCTGCAACAGCTCGCGGTAGAACTGCGGCTCGATGGCGCCGATCGAAAGATGGCGTCCGTCGGCGCACGTGTAGGTGTCGTAGAACGGGGAGTCGTGAAAAACGCTAGGTCGATTTCCGTCGACCTCGCCGGTCGATCGCAGCAACAGCACCAGCGGCGAGAGCATCGCGAGCGCGTCGACGATCGCGGCGTCGACGATGCTGCCACGCCCTTCGCGTTGTGCGCGATTCAGCGCGCAGGCGATACCGCAGACCATCGCGAGGGCGCCGACGGCATCCCCGACGACGGTCGGCGGCGTCCGCGGCGCCTGCCCGGCAGGAGCGGCCAGCGACAGGAGACCGCTGAGCGCGATGTAGTTGAGATCGTGGCCGGCGGCGGCCGACAGCGGGCCGTCCTGTCCCCAGCCGGTCATCCGCGCATAGACGAGACGCGCGTTGACGTTCGCGCACTCGGCAGGGCCGAGACCGAGGCGCTCCATGATGCCCGGCCGGTATCCCTCGACCAGGACGTCGGCTTCGGCAACGAGATCGAGCGCCCGCACCACGCCCTCGCGACTCTTCAGGTCCAGCTCGACGATCCGCTTTCCCTTCAGCAACGGCCCATCGGGCGAAGGCGTCATCTCGGGCGGCAGTCCGCTCTTCGTCGGCCGCGCAACGAGGGTCACGCGGGCACCGAGGTCGACCAGCATGCGTCCGGCCAGAGGCGCGGGACCGATCCCCTCGAACTCGACGATCCGGACGCCGCGCAGCGGTGCGCAGGTGAGCTCCTCACGACGGGCATCGAATTCCGGATTCACGCGCTTCTCCTACGAATCCCGGCGGGTTTCGGGCATCATAGCAGTCGTTTTACTTTTGAGTAAATAGATGAGCGCGTCGGACGAACGATCGCGCCCCTTTGGAGAGGAGTCGAGATGGACGACGTGCTGACCGCCGTGCGCGACGGGGCCCTGTGGATCACCCTGAACCGCCCCGACGCCATGAACGCCCTTACACCGGACGTTCTCTCGGCGATCGACGCCGCGTTGGACGCCGCCGCGTCGGGCGACGCAGTACGCTCGGTGGTGCTCACCGGCAGCGGCCGCGCGTTCTGCGCCGGCGCCGACCTGAAGTACGTGCGCGCACAATCCGACGAAGGCGCCGGTGCTACCGACCGCTTCCTTCGCCAGGTGCTGGACACGATGAACCGCCTGGAGCGGTTCCCGATGCCGGTGATCGCCGCGGTCAACGGCCTCGCGCTCGCCGGCGGACTCGAACTCGTGCTGTGCTGCGATCTCGTCGTCGCCGCCCGCTCGGCGAAGCTCGGCGATGCCCACGCCAATTACGGACTTCTGCCGGGCGGCGGCGCTTCGGTGCGCCTGCCGAGAAAGATCGGTCCGACGCGGGCGAAGTACCTGTTCTTCACGGGCGAGTTCGTGGCCGCCGAGGAGCTGGTCGCGGCAGGCCTCGTCAACGTCGTCGTCGACGACGCGCAGCTCGTCACGGCAACCGGAGCGCTCGCGGCGAAGATCGCATCGAAGAGCCCTGCCGGCCTTCGTCGGATGAAACAGCTGGTGAACGACGGGCTCGAGCAGCCGATCGAGACGGCGCTGCGTCTCGAACTGCTCACCTGCGAAGCGCACGCGCACAGCGAGGACATGAAGGAAGGGCTCGCTGCCTTCGAAGGCAAGCGAAAGCCCGTGTTTTGCGATCGTTAATGTCCCTGCGGCGCAGTCGCTGCGGAATACGACGTTAGCTGCGATCAACGGCATGCGCCGCTTTCACTGCGGCGCGATCGATCGCCTGCGCGGACGTGCGCGGCAGCGAGTCGACGAACACGATCCGCTTCGGGCGCTTGTACCGTGCGATCCGCGAAGCGGCGAACTCGCTCACCTCGTTTACCGACGGCGTGCTCGCCTCGCGCGCAACACACACGGCCATCACGGCTTCGCCCCACTGCTCGTCGGGCACGCCGAAGACGACGGCTTCGGCGATGTCGGGGTGTTCGCGCAGGCATCGCTCGACTTCGGCCGGATACACGTTCTCGCCGCCCGGCTTGATCAGTTCCTTCGCGGGCGATCGGCCGGCGTACCAGAGGAAGCCGTCGGAATCGAGCCGCCCGAGATCGCCGGTGTGATGCCAACCGGCGCGATAACTGACCTGCTCCGCTTCCGGCACGCCCCAATAGCCGCTGAAGACCATCGGGCCGCGCAGCGCGATCTCGCCCTCCTCGCCCGCCGGAAGGGCCTGGCCCTCATCGTCGAGAATTGCGATCGCGTTCAGCGGAATCGGACGGCCGGCGCTGCCGGGACGCTCGTCGAACGGAGCCATCGAGACGATTCCCGACGTCTCGGTCTGTCCGTAGCCCGCCCAGAACTTCGCGTTCCTGCAGCAGCGCTGAAAGCGCTCGATCGTTTCGGGCGCGTCGATTCCGGTAACGATGCGCAACGATGCGAGCGACTCGCCGCGCGTCACGCATGCATCGGTGAGCGCGGCGAGCATCGGCGGAAAGCTGCCCAGGACACTGCCACTCGTGCGAAGGATCTCGTCCACCAGCGCGTCCGGATCGAAGCCGCGGACGAGCGCCGTAGCGCCGCCGGCGTGCTGCACGGCGAGCAACAGGCCGATTCCGGCGAGATGGAAGAGCGGCAGCACGCCGACGTGCACGTCCGACTGCGTCAACTTCCACGCGCCGCCGGTGTACAGGCTCGCAGCGAGCAGGCTGCGGTGCGAAAGAACCGCGCCCCGCGCGCGCCCGCCCACCGCTGCGGTATGGATGACAAGAAACGCCGCATCGTCGTCGACGTCGGCAATCGGGGCCGCGCGATCCGCTTCGTACAGCGAATGCATCGACTCGCGCTCGTCATCCTTCTCGCCCGCGGTGTACGCCACGCAACCGCCGGGCAGCGGCGAAGGCAACAACGCATCGAACTCGGGTGAGACGATGATCATTCGCGGCCCTGTATCGCGCATCACATGATCGACCTCGTCGGCCGACAGTCTTGCGTTGATCGGCACGACGATCGCACCGAGGCGCGCGGCCGCACCCAGCAGGTCGACGAACTCCATTCCGTTGGCAAGGAGCGCCGCAATCCGATCGCCGGTGCCGATTCCCTGGCGCGCCAATCCGCTCGCCAGGCGTTGGACGCGCTGCGCGTATTCGGCGTGCGTGCAGCGCTCGTCGCCGAGGATGAAAGCCGTGCGATCGGCGTGCAGCGATGCGTTGCGGCAAACGAGATCGTGATAGGTGAAGCTTCTCGGGTTCATCGGCCCCTCCCGAAAACGGCTGCTGCTCCCGGCTTCGCCGGCGGCAAGACCTCGCTCAGGAAAGCGATCACCGCGTCGGCGAAAGCGTCGTTGGCGTCGCCCGCCACCATGTGTCCCGCACCCTCGAGATCGACCAATCGAGCCGAAGGCACGATGCGCAGGAGATCGCGCGCTCCTTCGCGGCTGACGACGTCGCTTTGCACGCCGCGCACGAGGAGCGTCGGGCCGCGCCAGTCGCGCAACGCACGTTCATACAGTGCGGGGTCGCGCCGCTGCTCGTGATGGGTCGGGTCGAGCAGACGTGGGTCCCAGTGCCACGCCCAGCGACCCGAAGGCAGGCGCCGCAGGTTCTTGCGAAGGCCTTCGCGGGCGCCGGCGAAGACCCGACCACGATACCGGGCGATGTGTTGCGCCGCTTCGTCCAGGCTCGGGAATCCCTCGGGATACGCCGACATGAACTGCAGCACCCGTTCGACGCCGGCACTCTCGGTTCGCGGCGCCACATCGACGAGAACGAGTGCATCCAGATGCAGCGGTGGATCGAGCAACAGCGAACCCATGGCGCTCAACCCGCCGAGCGAGGCGCCGACGACGGCAAGCGGACGGGGAAGCGTTTCGGCGACCGCCGCAATCTCCGCGGCCATCGCAGGCAACGAATAATCACCGCCCTCGATCCACGCGCTGTCGCCGTGGCCCGGGAGGTCGAGCGCCACGGCGTTCCAGCCCGCCGCGCCGAGCCTGCGCGCCGCATCGCCCCACGCGTGCCGCGTCTGTCCGCCGCCGTGCAGCAGCAGCACCGACGGCCCTGCCTCGGGGCCGTGGACGTCGGCAACTAGTACCGGGCACTGCCTCCCCGTGAAGCGCGCGGAACGAGATCCGATCGGCGGCATCCGGAAGCTTCGATCAGAGCTGGCGCCCGATGATCAGCTTCTGCACGTGACTCGTGCCCTCGTAGATCTTCGTGACGCGCACGTCGCGATAGTAGCGCTCGACCGGGAAGTCGTTCACGTATCCGTAGCCGCCGTGGATCTGGATCGCGTCGGAACAGACCTTCTCGGCGATCTCGCTGGCGAAGAGCTTCGCCATCGACGCTTCCTTCGCGCAAGGCACGCCGGCGACGCACAGGCGAGCGGCGTGGGTCGTGTATTGGCGCGCGACCTCGACCCGCGTCGCCATGTCGGCGAGATCGAAGTTCACGGCCTGCAACTCGAAGATCGGGCGGCCGTAGGCTTCGCGTTCCTTCGCATACCGGACTGCGGCATCGAGGGCCGCCCCCGCGACGCCGACGGCGATGGCGGCGATCGCCACCCTTCCCTCCGAGAGCAGGCTCATCGTCGTGCGATAGCCGGCGCCCTCTTCGCCGAGCCGGTCGGCCAGCGGCACGCGCAGGTCGTCGAGTTGGATCTGCGCGGTATGCGCCGTATGCTGGCCGAGCTTGCTCTCCACGCGCAGGACCTTGTAGGCCGGATCGCGCGGATCGACGACGAAGAGCGAATAGCCTTTCGTGCCGGCAGACTTGTCGTTCTTCGCCATCACGATGCCGACGCCGGCCTCGCTGCCGTTCGAAATCCACTGCTTCGTGCCGTTCAGCAGGTAGTGGTCACCGTCGAGCCGTGCGGAGGTGCGCATAGCCGCCGTATCCGAGCCGGCGTGCGGCTCGGACAGCAGGTAGGCGCCGATGTTCTCGCCGCTCACCATCGCGGGCAGCCAGCGTCGCTTCTGCTCGTCGTTGCCGATGCGGTTCAGCGTTCCCGCGACGCTGTTGTGCACATGAACAATCGTCGCGACGCCGGCATCTGCCCCGGCAATCGCCTCGAGGGCCAGGCAATACTCGACGAAGCTCGCTCCCGATCCGCCGAATTCTTCCGGGACGTGCATGCCCATCAGGCCGACCTCGGCGAGTGACTTCAGCTCTTTCGAAGGCCACGCGCTCGTGCGGTCGCGCTCCGCGGCGGTGGGCGCGATCACCTCTGCCGTGATCCTGCGGGCGGAATCGCGGACGAGGATTTCCTGCTCGCTGAGAAAAACCGATGACGTGTCGCTCATGGTGCCTTCCGATGACCGCAGAGGAGGGCAGCGCGCGCGAACACGCCCGGCTTCCCTTCCGATCCTGCTTTACTGCAGGTTAGAGATTTTGACTCTCGGGTAAATGAATATAGGCGCGACCGGCAAGCGATGTCAACGCGCCCCTCGCAGAATCGATTCCTCATCGAGCAGTGCCAGCGTCTCCCGCTGCGCGGCGAGGTACTCGCCGGCGATCGCGTCGACCAGTTCCGCCACCGGGAGAACGTCCTCGACTGCGGATACCGTGTGACCGGCACTCCACAAGTCGACCCAGCGCTTCGGCCCGCGCAATTCCGCCGCGTACGCGCTGAAAAGCTCTCTTGCGCGCTCCGGAGAAACAGGCTTCGCCAGTTCCTCCGGGTCGAGTCCGCAGGCAAGCAGCGAGGGCCGGAGGAAATTCGCATCCAGCCCGCTGACGCCACGCGTTAGCGCAACGTCGTCGAGCTTGCTGTCCACGAGCATCGCCTTGTAGTCGTGCACCGCCATACTTTCCCCGGTCGCGATCAAACGTGTGCCCATCAGGCCGACATCGCAGCCCATGACCCGTGCCGCCCACAGGGCCGCGCCATCGGAGATTCCGCCGGCGAGCACGAGGAGGCCGGCCCACATGGAGCGCACGGCACGGACGAAGGAAATCCCGTTCGCCCACCCAGTGTGGCCACCGGCGCCCGCGCTAAGCAGCACCAGGCCATCGACTCCGGCTTCGAGCGCCTTCTCGGCATGACGCAGCGACGCGACGTCGGCCAGCACCACGCACCCGACATCGTGCAGCGGACCGATGATCGACTCAGGCGAGCCGACACTTGCGAGCACCATCGGCACGCGGTGCTTCACCAGTACCTCAAGATCGGCCTGGAGCAGGTCGGACCGCGAGCGCATGATGATGTTCGCGCACACCGGCGCGCACGGCCCTTCCGATCGCGCGCAATCGTCTTCGATCTTCATCAACCACTGATCGAGTTGATCGGCGGTGCGCGCGTTGGGCGTGGGAAACGATCCGATGATGCCCGCCCTGCAAGCGGCCGATACCAGATCGGGCCCCGAAACATGCAGCATCGGCGCGGCCATCAAAGGCAGCCGCAGACGTGATGCAATCGAAACGGGCAGGCTCATGACTGTTTCCCTCTTCGGGTGTCCGAGAGCGGGAGTGCCTGGCCGCGACTCCCTTTTTTTCATACCGCACCTGAATCCGAGTTTACTTCAAGTTTGTCATCTCTACTCTCCGGTCAAAATCGAGATGCGGAAATCGACTATTTCGGTCTCGCGCGCTCCTGCGCCCCCGGCGCATTGCCCGAGCAGCGTGCCTCTCTCACACGCTTGGCGATCCAGTCACTGACATCAGATTCGAGCCAGCCCACCCCGCGCAAACCAAGCTGCACGGGCTTGGGAAAGTCGCCGTCCCTGATGTACTGTAGAGCGTGCTACGCGAGAGTCCCGTGCGCTGTTGAACCTGCGGACGCCGCAGCATCGCAAATTCGTGGTGACTCGTCTGGTGCATGTTCTTCATCTCCCGACAGAAAACGGACAACCATCGAAGCGCGGGCTTGCGCGTCATCGACATGCATCGGCCCTTGTCGGAAGAGACGGATTCGTTCGGGAAAGTGTCGGAACGCCATGTCCTTCAGGTTTGTTTGATCCTCACCAGAACCTATACGAATCTGCACAAAAAAATCCGACGCCCAGCGCAAGGGGCAACAATGGGGGTAACTGAACAACCAGAAAGTTGCGATAGCTCGCGATGACGCGCCGTATCTGCCGCTATGCGGTTGACGCCGGCTCACCATCTACAAGGGCTCGGATGATCTCCGGGCCCTTTTTTTTGGTTCTTCACGGATTCGCGGGGAATCCGGCGCAGGAAACGAGCAGAGCGATGACATCCCGGAGAAGATGGTTGCGCGACCAATCATCAAACCCGAGAGCACCGCTCCATGCGCGAGGATACTGGCTGGCTGACGTTTTGGGAGGGGTTCCGTGTCACCGACCTCGCCGTGGGTGAGTACGGAGTCCAGATCTGGCTGGAGCCGGACGAGGCATCTCCAGCGAGCTGCGGGCGCTGTCGGCGCCCCGTAGTCGGGGTACACGAACGGATCCGCCGGCAGGTGCGCGATCTGCCGATGCTGGGGCATGCGGTGCTGCTGCAAGTGCAGCTGCTGCGGCTGGCCTGTGAAGAATGTGGGCAGTGTCTGCAGCACGTACCGTGGCTGCAGCGGCACTCACGCTTGACGCGTCGCCTGGCCCAGGCTGCAGCGCAGTGCTGCGAGCGGCTGCCGGTCAAGCATGTGGCCGAGCTGTTCGCACTGCACTGGTCGACGGTGCGGGCACTGGACCGTCGGCGGCTGCAGGCGCTGGTCGATCAGCTGCCCCCGCCCCAGCCCCGGCGGCTGGTGATGGACGAGTTCGCCTTGTTCAAGGGGCACCGCTACGCCAGCGTGATTCTAGACGCCGATACCCGGCGGGTACTGTGGGTGGCCGAGGGGCGCAGCCGCCAATCGGTACGTGCATTCTTCCATGCGCTGGGGCCGGCCGGGTGCGCACGCATCGAAGCGGTGGCCATGGACATGAATACCGCCTTCGATCTGGAGGTGCGTCAGCACTGCCGCAAGGCGCGCATCGTCTACGACCTGTTCCACGTCGTGGCCAAGTACGCTCGCGAGGTGATCAGCCGGGTGCGGGTAGACGCGGCCAACCAACTGCGCCACGACAAGCCGGCCCGCCGGGTCGTCAAGCAAGCTCACTGGCTGCTGCTGCGCAACCGCAACTCGCTGCAGGCCGGCGAGCAGGTGCGCTTGAACGAGGTGCTGGCCGCCAACCTGCCGCTGATGACCTGCTACCTGATGAACGAACAGCTCAAGGCCTTGTGGAGCGCTCCCGATCCTTGGGAGTGGCGCCGCCGGTGGCGTCAATGGATGGACCACGCTCGCCAGAGCGGCATCGCCACCTTGCAGCGGTTCGCCTCGCTACTGCGCCCGTACTGGCGCGGCATCCTCTCCAGGGTGCGCTGGCCAATGCACACCGGTCAACTCGAGGGCATCAACAACCGCATCAAGGTGATCAAACGGATGGCCTACGGCTACCGCGACACCGAGTACTTCTTCCTTAAGATCCGCGCCGCGTTCCCCGGAAATCCGTGAAGAACCTTTTTTTTCGCCTGCGATCCCCGCGCCACGCGGGGTTACGGCCACCTGTGCTGCGGGTACGGGCTCGCCACGACGCCCGGAATCGGCCACTTCCCGGGTCAGAGCCGTCTCTTTTCTCTGTTTGGCCTGCGGGCAGACGCAGCGCGTGGCCTCACAAAATCGACGACTTACGCGCGGGAGTTCGTCGTCAACCGAGGCGACCGATCAAGCTTCGAACCCGAATCGGAGGGTGGTAGAGTCGCATCTTGCCATATCATGAAGTGTCAAGATAGATCATGATGGAGATGGCCATGACGACCGCCGTCCGCGAGAAGTTTTCCTCCCAAGCCGCACCGGAGGTGCTCGCTGCACTGCGCCAGATCGCGGAAAGCCAGGGCCGCCAGTTCCAGGCAGTGCTCGATGAGGCGCTGCGCGACTACATCGACAGGCAGCAGAAGGAACGTCCTCGCCGCCATGTGATGGCTTCATTCGCATCGAGCCTTGACGAATTCGACAGTCTCTATCGCGAGTTGGCCAAGTAAGCCGTGTCGCGCGACTACCTGACCGTGGCTGACGTGCTAGGCATGCATATCGTGCTGATGCAGCGCTACGGCGGCGCGCCCGGCGTGCGCGATCCCGGGGCGTTGGAGGCCGCGCTGTTCCGCCCACAGACGGGCTACTACGACGACATCGTGGCCGAGGCGGCTGCGCTGATGGAGAGCCTGGCGATCAACCACCCGTTCGTCGACGGCAACAAGCGTATCGCCTTTGCCGCTGCCGACGTGTTCCTGCGGATCAACGGCTGGCGCTTGCAGCGAGCGCCCATGCAGATCTACGCCGACATGACGCAGATGTTCGAGTCGCGCACGTTCGACATTGCCCACCTCGATCCGTGGCTGCGTGGATTCGTCGTCGTCGCGGAGTGAGTCGATGAGCAAGAAGAACCCTGGCGCGCGGACCCGAGTCACCATGGCAGAAGCCATGTCGATGGCGAAGATCCGTGACATTGAAGAGACCGTCGCTGCTCGCGTGCAGAACGGTCCGGCCTTCGCCCAAGCCCTGCTGGACGAGGCCGTCACCCTGTTCGTCCACCGCGAGCCGGAATCCCGCCAAGCTGATCCAACGAAACAGTCTCCGACCCATCAATGCCGGCAACGCCGCAACGATCGCGACCGACCATCTCCTGACCGGGAATGGGTGCACCATCGTAAATGGGTGTAAATGGTTGTAGTATTGGTTCATGCTGCAAGCTGACACCATCCAGATCACCCCGGAGATCCTGAACCTCATCGCCCGAATCGACGAGTTCAAAGGCGCCTGGCGCGCCTTGGGCACGCTCGCGCCCGACCGGCTGTCGGCCCTGCGCCGCGTAGCCACCATCGAGAGCATCGGCTCATCGACCCGCATCGAGGGCAGCAGGCTGTCCGACCGGGAAGTGGAGCAGCTGCTGTCGAACCTGGAGATCAAGTCCTTCGCCACCCGCGACGAGCAGGAGGTGGCCGGCTATGCCGAACTGACGGACCTGGTGTTCTCGTCCTGGCAGGACATCCCCTTCACCGAGAACCACATCAAGCAGCTGCACCAAATCCTCTTGCGCTACAGCGAGAAGGACATCTGGCATCGTGGCAACTACAAGACCAACTCGAACAGTGTCGCCGCCTTCGACGAAACCGGCGCACAGATCGGCATCGTGTTTCAGACGGCGTCGCCCTTCGACACGCCCCGCCTGATGACGGAGCTGGTGGCGTGGGTGAACCAGGAGCGCGAAACGGCCCGGCTGCATCCGCTGTTGATCGTCGCCCTGTGCATCGTCGTGTTCCTGGAGATTCACCCTTTCCAGGACGGCAACGGACGGCTCTCCCGCGTGCTGACCACGCTCCTGCTGCTGCAGGCCGCGTACGCCTATGTGCCTTACAGCTCGATGGAGAGCGTGATCGAGCAGAGCAAGGAAGCCTACTACCTGGCGCTGCGGCAGACGCAGGGCACGATCCGCACGGAAGCGCCGAACTGGCAGCCGTGGCTGGTGTTCTTTCTGCGCTCCCTGGCCGAGCAGGTTCGGCGCCTGGAGAAGAAGGTCGAGCGCGAGAAGATCGTGCTGGCGGCCATGCCGGAACTACAGCTACAGATCGTCGAGTTTGCCCGCGAGCACGGGCGCGTCACCATTGGCGAGGTCATCAAGCTGACCGGGGCCAGCCGCAATACGCTCAAGCAGCATTTCCGGACACTGGTCGAACGCGGCACGCTTGATCGGCACGGCAGTGGCCGTGGAGTTTGGTACGGTCTGCGTTGAGGGTCTCCCATGCAATTCCACGCCGATCTCCACATCCACTCCAAGTACTCCCGCGCCACCAGCCGCGACCTCGACCTCGAGCATCTCGCCTGGTGGGCGGCGCGCAAGGGCATCGCGGTGGTCGCCACCGGCGATTGCGTGCATCCGGCGTGGCTAGCCGAGATGAAGGACAGGTTGTTGCCCACCGGCGACGGACTGTTCGCGCTGAGACCCGAGCTGCAGGCCGAGGTGTGGAAAACGCTTCCGCCCGCCTGCCGCACGCCGGTGCGCTTCATGCTGTCCACCGAAATCTCGACGATCTACAAGAAGGGCGAGCGCACGCGAAAGGTTCATCACCTGATCTACGTTCCCGATTTCGCCACCGCCGACCGCCTCGCGGCCAGCCTCGGCCGCATCGGCAACATCACGTCGGACGGTCGGCCCATCCTG
>JAJPEN010000049.1 GCA_021166835.1 Burkholderiaceae bacterium
TCGGCATAGACGTTGCGCGCGAAGAGAGCACCAAACAGGTCGACCACGCGCCGCGGCTCGGCGAGAGACTTCCTCAGCCGGTCCAGGCCGCGCTGGTGGCCGTGCTCGAGCGAACGCAGCCGCGAGTGCAGGCCGGTGAACGGTTCGTTGTGCGACGGCAGCACGAGCACGTCGTCGGGCACGGTGCGCTCGAAGTGCGCTAGCGAATCGAACCAGTCGCCGAGCGGGTCCGCGTCGGGCTCGGTGGGGAACACCGAGACGTTCGACGAGATGCGCGGCAATACCTGGTCGCCGGAGATCAGCAGCCGCAGCGTCGGGCAGTACAGGCTGGCGTGCTCGGGCGAATGCCCACTGCCGACGATGACGATCCATTCGTGATCGCCGATCGCCAGGCGCTCGCCGTCGACGATGCGCCGATAGCTGTCGGGCAGCCGGTAGACGGCCTTGCCGAAGCCGCCGAAGCGGGCCCGGTACTGGTCGATGGCGTCGTCGTCCCAGCCGGCCCGCCGATAGAACTCGACGCCTTCGAGCGGCGCCTCGCGGCCGGTGTCGGCGACGAGCACGCGGCAGGTGAGGTATTCGAGCCGCGTCATCCACAGCCGGCAGTCGAAGCGGCGTGTCAGCCATCCGGCCATGCCGATGTGGTCGGGGTGCATGTGCGTGCCGAATACGCGCGTGATCGGCCGTTGCCCGAGCGGTCCGGCGATCGCCTCCGACCAGGCGGCGGCCGTCTCCGGGCTCTGCAGCCCGGTGTCGACCGCGGCCCAGCCCGCGCCATCGGCGATAGCCCAGGTATTGATGTGCGACAGCGGCGGCGGAAGCGGCTTGCGCATCCACAGCAGGCCGGGGGTCACCTCGACCGCCGATCCGTGCACGGGCGCGGCCGCGAAGGGGTAGGCCGGCACGTCCGGCTGCTTTTCGGCGGTTTTCATCGCGGAATCGTCTCGGGAACGGCGGTCGTCCTGCCGGGGGGCGTGGCCGGACCGCAGAAGGCGTAGTCGACATCCGGCTGGCGGCCCGCCATCAGGTCGGCCAGCGCCTTCGCCGAGCCGCAGGCGAGCGTCCAGCCCAGCGTTCCGTGTCCGGTGTTCAAGAAAAGGTTGGGCACGCGCGTGCCGCCCACGTAGGGAAGGTTCGACGGCGTGGACGGCCGCAGCCCCGACCAGAACGTGGCGGCCGTGGTGTCGCCGGCACCGGGCATCAGCTGTTCGATGCGGCGCAGGATGGCGCGGCAGCGGTTCAGGTCGAGCACGCGGCCGTAGCCGGCCAGCTCGGCGGTGCCGGCGATGCGCAGGCGATCGCCGAGCCGCGAGAAGACGAGCTTGCGCTCGTCGTCGGTGAGCGACACCTGGTAGGCGCGCGCCGCGTCGCGCACGGGCATCGTCACCGAATAGCCCTTGGCCGGGTAGACGGCGAGCCGGATGCCGATCGGCGCGGCGAGCAGCGGGCTGAAGCTGCCCGCCGCGAGCACGTAGCGCTGCGCGCGGATCGTCTCGTAGCCGCCCTCGGGGGAGATCGCCTCGACGTGCTCGATGCGTCCGCCGCTCGTGCGCAGGGCGGTCACCTGATGGCCCATGCGGAACTCGACGCCGGCCGCACGGCACAGACGCGCGAGCTGCACGGTGAAGGCGTGCGCGTCGCCCGACTCGTCGGCCGGCGTGAAGGTGGCGCCCACCAGCAGCGAGCGCGCGCTGCGCAGCGCCGGCTCGATCGCGATCGCCTCGTCCACCGAAACGATGCTGCGTTCGCAGCCGAACTCGCGCATCAGCCGCGCCGGCTCGTGCGCCGCTTCGAACTCGCGCGCGTCGGTGTAGAAATGCAGGATGCCGCGCAGTTGCTCGTCGTAGGAGATGCCGGTGTCGGTGCGCAGCAGCTGCAGCACCTTGCGGCTGTAGGTGCCGAGCCGCACCAGTTCGCCGATGTTGTGCTGCGTGCGCTCGTTCGTGCACTCGCGAGCGAAACGGGCGAGCCACAGCCACTGCCGGGGATCGGCGCGCAGGCGCAGGCGCAGCGGCGCATCGGCGCGCAGCAGCCAGCGGGCCGCCCGCTGAAGCGCCTTCGGGTTCGCCCACGGCTCGGCATGGCTCACCGAGATCTGCCCGCCGTTGGCGAAGCTCGTCTCGGAGGCCGGCTCCTGGCCGCGGTCGACCACGACGACCTCGAAGCCCTGGCGGCTGAGGAACCAGGCGGTGGTGACGCCGACGACGCCGGCGCCGACGACGAGGACTTTCATCCGGTTGCGGTGCGCGTCCGAGCCAGGCTCCGCGCGACGCGCCTCACTGCTGCAGCGCCTGCAGCGCGGCCGCGTATCGCTCGTTGCATTCGTCGAGGTTCTGCGCGGTGACGCCCAGATCGCGCAGCAGCCCGTCGCGCAGGCTGTAGATCCAGCCGTGCAGCGAGAGCTGCTGGCCGCGCTCCCAGGCGTCGCGCACGATCGTCGTGTGCGAGACGTTGCGTACCTGCTCGACGACGTTCAGTTCGCACAGGCGGTCGGCGCGTTCGCCGTCGTGCGCCAGCGGCCGGATACGCGCTTCGTGTCGCTCGGCGACGTCGCGCACGTGCCCGAGCCAGTTGTCGGACAGGCCGATGCGCTGCTGGAAGAGCGCGGCGCGCACGCCGCTGCAGCCGTAATGGCCGACCACCATCACGTGCTCGACCTGCAGCACGTCGATGCCGAACTGCAGCGCCGACAGGCAGTTCAGGTCGGTGTGCACGACGACATTGGCGACGTTGCGATGAACGAACACCTCGCCCGGCGGCAGTCCGATGATCTCGTTGGCCGGCACGCGGCTGTCGGAGCAGCCGATCCACAGGTACTTCGGGCTCTGCTGCTGCGAAAGGCGCTGGAAGAACGAGGGGTCGGACGCGCGGATGCGCTCGGACCACTCGCGGTTGTTCTGGAACAGCGGCTGGAGTACTCGCATCGCGCCATTATCCGATGATTCGCGACGCCCTGCCGGCGCATCGGGTAGCCTTCCGCCAGCGCAGGCTTGCCCGGAGAAGACCATGATCGTTCTCGTCGTGGGGTTGCTGTTGTTCCTCGGCCCGCATTCGTTGCGCCTGGTCGCCGACGACTGGCGCAGCCGGCGCATCGCGTCGATGGGCGAGGGCCGCTGGAAAGGCCTGTTCTCGCTGGTCTCGATCGTGGGCCTGGCGCTGATCGTCTGGGGCTACGGGCTCGCGCGCGCGAGCCAGGGCGCGCCGCTGTGGGCGCCGCCGGTCTGGACGCGGCATCTGGCCTCGCCGCTGACGCTGATCTCCTTCGTGCTGATCGTCGCCGCCTACGTTCCGCGCAGCCGGCTGCGTGCGCTGATCGGCCATCCGATGCTGCTCGGCGTCGCGTTGTGGGCGCTGGCGCATCTGCTCGCCAACGGCGGCGTCGCCGATCTCGTGCTGTTCGGCGCCTTCCTCGCCTGGGCTGCGGTCGACTTCGTCGCATCGCGCCGGCGCGACCGGGCCGCGGGCGTGCAGCGCCGCGGCGTCTGGGGCAACGACCTGACGTCGGTGGTGGTCGGCACCGTGGCCTGGTACGTGTTCGCGATGTACCTGCACGGGCCGCTGATCGGCGTGCGGCCCTTCGGCTGAGAGCGACGACCGGCGCGGCGCCCGCCGCGCGGTCGAGCGGGTCGCCGCTTCGTCAGTCGAGGACGGCCGGCAGGCGCCGGCTGAGCGCCTGCCGCGCCGCCGGCGTTCCGCCGAGCAGCGCGAAGCCGAGCAGCGTTCCCTGCGCGTCGATGAACGAAGCCTCGAGACTGCCGTCGGCGCCGGTGGCGCATTCCCATGCGCCGCTCGCGTCGGGCGGCGGCGGGGCGACCGTCAACGGCGCGGCGGGCGTCTTCACGACGACCGGCATCGCCGGATAGCGCAGCCGCGTTTCCTCGCCGCACAGCGTGCGCGCCAGCGCGCGCGCCGCGTGCATCAGCGGCATCACGAAAGGCAGCACCAGTCCGTCGACTTCGGCGCAGTCGCCGACGGCGTAGATCGCCGGGTCGCTCGTGCGCAGCAGCCGGTCGACCGCGATTCCGCGGTTCGTCCGCAGCCCGGCGGCGGCGGCAAGCGCCGTTCGCGGCCGCAGCCCGATCGCCGACAGCACGACGTCGGTGGCTACCGACGTGTCGCCGGTGAGCCGCACGCGGTATCCGCCGCCCGCGCGACGCGCGATCGACGTTGCGGTCGCGCCGAGCCGCAGTTCGATGCCGGCCTCGCGCAGGCGCTGCGCGAAAGCGTCGCCCACCGTCTGCGGCACCAGTCGTCCCAGCGGCCAGGCCGCCGGCTCGACGACCCGCACCTTTCGTCCCGACAGCCGCAGATCGTTGGCGAACTCGCAGCCGATCAGGCCTGCGCCGAGGAGGGTGACGTCGGCGGCCGCTTCGATCGCGTCGCGAAAGCGTGCGTAGTCGGCGAGGTCGTTCACCGTCAGCACGTCGCCGGCGCCGTCGCCTTCCAGCGGAACGCGGATCGGATCGGCGCCGAGCGCGAGCACCAGCGCGCGGTACGCGATCCGTTCGCCGCTCGCCAGGCGCAGCGCGCGGGCCGCGGGGTCGATGGCCTCGATTTGCTGCCCGGCAAGCACCGTCGCGCCGAACTGCGCCGCGGCGCCGGCCGCGTCGGCCGTCGCCAGCGTCGCCGCCGTGCGACCGGCGGCGAGCGCGTTCGACAGCATCGGCTTCGAGTAGACGGCGCCGTCGTCGCGCGTGACGACGACGATCGGCGCCGAAGCGTCGAGTCGGCGCAGCTCGCGCACCAGCGTGTAGCCCGCCAGCCCGCTGCCGGCGACGACGATCGGATCGCTCATCGCAGGCTCAGGCGACGATCTCGATCATCTCGAAATCGGCTTTCGCCACCCCGCAGTCGGGGCAGGACCAGTCGTCGGGGATGTCTTCCCAACGAGTCCCGGCCGCGATTCCGTCCTCGGGCAGTCCGTCGGCTTCGTTGTAGACGAAACCGCAGACGATGCATTGCCAGCTCTTCATTGCGTTCTCCCTTGCCTGTGTAGCGTATCGGTCGGTGTGTCGTTGGATGCGCGCCGCCCGGGCGGCGTTTCCGCGGCGGGCGGCGCCGTTTCGGTTCAGGCGGCTTCGGTCGCCTTCGCTCGCGCCGCGGCGTTCACGCGCTCGAGCACTTCGCGATAGGCGTTCGCGTGCTTCTCCTCGACCTTCGTCAGCGCCGCGAAGCGCTTGGCCGCCTTCTCGAGCATGGCGCGGAAGGCGTCGGCGTGCTCCTTCGATTCGGCGATCTGCTGGTCGAACTCGGCCACGGCCGCCTGGTTGCCTTCCTCGACCGCCAGGTGGCGGAACTTCGGGTACATCTCGCTGTACTCGTAGGTTTCGCCTTCGATCGCCAGTTCGAGCGCGCGCGCGGGCGTGAGCTTGCCGGCCGGGTACAGCAAGTCGAGGTGGCCGAAAGCATGCTGCACTTCCTGGTCGGCGGTGGCCTCGAAATGCCGTGCCGTTTCCTCGTCGCCGGCGGCGCGCGCCACGCGCGCGAAGTACCGGTACTTGATGTGCGCCATCGATTCGCCGGCGAAAGCCGCTTCGAGGTTCTGGATGGTGATCGACCTGCCGTTCATCTTCGTTCTCCGCTTCGGGTTGTAACGCGTGAACGAAGTGTCGGTCGGCGCGTATAATCGATCCAACGAATTATTACTGTCATCTATATCGAGTTTCTCGATATAACGAGAGTTCCCCTCGATGTCCAATGCGCTGCCGTCGCTGCGCCAGCTGTCCTACCTCGTCGCGGTTGCCGAGCGGCTGAACTTCACGCAGGCTGCGCAGGACTGCTTCGTCACGCAGTCGACGCTCTCGTCGGGCCTGAAGGAGCTGGAGGCCGCGCTCGGCGCGCGCCTGGTCGAGCGCGACCGCCAGTCGGTGCGCATGACGCCGCTGGGCGAGAAGGTCGTCGAGCGCAGCCGCGCGCTGCTCGGCGCGGCGCGCGACCTGGTTGCGCTGGTGCGCGCTTCCGCTGCGCCGATGACCGGAATGGTGCGGCTGGGCGCCATCCCGACGATCGCGCCTTTCCTGCTGCCGGGGCTCGTGCGCCAGACGCGGGCGACGCACCCCGCGCTCAAGCTCGTGCTGCGCGAAGACCGCACGGCGACCCTGCTCGAGCGGCTGCGCGGCGGCGAACTGGATTTCGCGCTGATCGCGCTGCCCTACGACACGCAGGGGCTGCTCGTGCGCGAGCTTTTCGTCGAGGAGCTGTGGCTGATCAGCCCGATGCGCGACGACGGGCGCGACAGCTCGCGCCGCCCGAAGATCGCCAATCTCGACCCCGAGCGCCTGCTGCTGCTCGAGGAAGGGCACTGCCTGCGCGAGCACACGATCGAGGCCTGCGGGCTGGCCGAGCGCGCGAACGCCTCGGGGATCGAGGCGACGAGCCTGGTCACGCTGGTGCAGATGGTCGAGTCGGGGCTCGGCGATGCGCTGTTGCCGCAGATGGCGATCGACTCCGGGTTCCTGTCGGGCGCGTCGGTGTTGCCGAAGCGTTTCGCGCCGCCGGTGCCCACCCGGCGCATCGCGCTCGCCGCGCGCACGAGCACGACGCGCATCGAGGAGTTCGAGTTCCTCGCCGAAGTTCTCGTCGGGCTTGCGCCTTGCATACCGCACTGACTCGGTCATTGTCGAAATCAGGAAAGGAAGCGCCATGGAATCGGTCCAGAACCCTGATCCGCGGTTCCACGTCGATCGCCTCGCGGGGCAGATCGACGAGCTGGTTCGCCATCTTCGCGACGACGCGAACCAGGTCGTCGAACCGAAGGCGCAGGCGCTGTTCGAGACGTCGGCCGAAGTGCTGATCGGCCTGCGCACGGCGCTTTCGCACTACCGGCAGGGCAGCGAGCCGGCGATGCGGCCGACCGGGCGGTAGTAGACGTACTGCGACGGCCGCCGTGCGAGGGCGCACGGCGGCTGCGCCGCGCGTCTCGTTTCGCCGGCGGCTGCCGGCAAGGGCGGTGTCGTACCATTTCGTGCGATGCCGCTCGAAGCCCCGATCCGTCCTCCGACCCGCTGGCGCGGCCTGCTGCGGGATTCCGGCACCGTCTACGCGGTCAACGGGCTGATCGGCTTCATCTTCGCGGCCACCGGGCCGGTGGCGGTGATCCTGTCCGTGGGCCTGCGCGGCGGCCTGTCGGAGTCGGACCTCGCGTCGTGGATCTTCGGCGCGTTCTTCCTGAACGGGCTGATCACGCTGCTCTTCTGCTGGCTGTACCGGCAGCCGCTGGCGTTCTTCTGGACGATCCCGGGCACGGTGCTCGTCGGACCCGCGCTCGATCACCTGAGCTTTGCGCAGGTGATCGGCGCCTTCGTCGCCTCGGGCGTCGTGATGCTGCTGCTGGGCCTGAGCGGCTGGGTGCGGCGCGCGATGGCGGCGGTGCCGATGCCGATCGTGATGGGGATGGTCGCCGGCGTCTTCCTGCGCTTCGGCATCGACCTCGTGCGCTCGCTGCACGAGGACGCCGCGATCGCCGCGCCGATGGTGATCGCCTTCCTGCTGCTCAATGCGTCGCCGCGGCTGGGCCGGCGCCTGCCGCCGATGCTCGGCGCGCTCGTCGTCGGCGCGCTCGCCGTCGCGTTGTCGGGCCGCTTCGCGCCCGAGCTGTCGGCGGCGAGCGTGCTTGCCCACCCGAACCTGTACGCGCCCGAGTGGTCGCTGCAGGCGATGGTCGAGCTGGTGCTGCCGCTGGTCGTCACCGTGCTCGTCGTGCAGAACGGGCAGGGGGTCGCGGTGCTGCAGGCGGCGGGGCATGCGGCGCCGATCAACGCGGTGACCTTCGCCTGCGGCGCCACCTCGATCGTCACCGCCTTCGTCGGCACCGTTTCCACCTGTCTCACCGGGCCGACCAACGCCATCATCTCGTCGGCCGGCGAACGCGAGCGTCACTACACGGGCGGGATCGTCGTCGGCGCGCTCGCGCTCGCCTTCGGGCTGCTGTCGCCGTTCTTCACGCGGCTGATGCTGGCGACGCCGCCGGCGTTCATCGCGACGCTGGCGGGGCTGGCGATGCTGCGCGTGCTGCAGGTGGCCTTCGTCACCTCCTTCGGCGGGCGCTTCACGCTCGGCGCGCTGGTCACCTTCCTCGTCACGGTCACCGACCTGGCGATCTTCAACGTCGGTGCGGCGTTCTGGGGGCTGGTGGCGGGGGTGGTCGTTTCACTGATGCTCGAGCGGGCGGATTTTGCGGTGCTCGGCGCGCGGTAGGGTCGGCAACCGGGGCGCGGCCGTCAGGGCCTTCGACACAGGTAGACGCGCTGCGAAGCGCAGCGTTTTCCGCTGCGGAAACCGTTGCGCGCGCTGAAACGCCGCATTCCGCAGCATGGCGCTTCAACTGCGCTACGCAGCCGAGCTGGTCCGACGATCGTGTGCTTCGCTCTCACCTCTCACCGCCCGCCAGGGCGCGCTTCGCTTCGATCGCATCCGCCATCGGCTCGGTGCCGCGGCGGCTCTCCGGACCGTCCGTCCCCACCCGCAGCGGCTCGGCCAGCAGCCTGCCCAGCAGCAGCTCTTCCAGCGCTTCGCCCTGGTGGTTGAAGCGGAACACGCACTCCTGCAGATGCAGCCCGAAGACGTGGCGGGCCACACCGTTGAAGCGGCGCAGGCGCGCCTTCGCGAAGCGGCGGAAGCGCAACACGGGGTCGCCGCCGGACATTTCGTCGACCGGCGGCACGAGCCAGCGATGATGATCCAGGCCGATGTCGATGACGGCATCGGGGCACGACGACAGGCTGTCCGGCGAGCCGATGCATGAGCCGCCCATACGAGCCGCATACGGCTGTGACCACGAGAGCAGCGCGGCACGGATCCTGCCGTCGATCCAGCGCACGCCGACCGCCGTCCATTGCGTGACGCTGCCGGACTCCGTCCCGCGCAACGCCGCCGCCACGCCTCCGTCCGCACGCAGTTCGTCCCGCGCGATCCGCTCGCGCAGGCGCCGGTACAGATCGTTGACCGCGCGCACGCTCATGCCGACCTGCGCCGCACACTGGCGCGCGGTCAGATCTGCGGCAAAACAGCGCACGAACAGCACGAAGCGCCGTTCGCTGATGCGCGCATGAACGTAGTAGCGGTTGTAGCGGCGTTTTCTCCTCATGAGAAGGAAACTGCCCGCCGCCGCCGCGCACATCCTCCAAATGGGGGGGTGCCGTGGTTTCGTATGGAGAATCAGCAAGCTGGGCTTCAACGTTAGTTCGCCCTGGGGCTCGCTCTACCGGTGTGTTGCGTTGTAGTTACAATGTAGTTATCGTTGTCGAATGAGCACGTCAGGTTCGAGTGGGACGAAGCCAAGGCGGCGGCCAACGCGAAGAAGCACGGCGTGACGTTCGAAGAGGCGCGCTCGGTCTTCTTCGACGACCGAGCGCGGTTGATCGACGATCCCAATCACTCCGAAGACGAGGAGCGCTTCATCCTGTTGGGCCTGAGCGGCACGCTACGGTTGCTCGTCTTCTGTCATTGCTACCGCAGCAAAGGCAACCTCATTCGTATCATTTCGGCGCGCAAGGCGACGGCGCGTGAATCAAGGTCTTACCCGCAGTAGGTGCAGCATGCGCAAGGAATACGATTTCTCGAAATCTCGCAAGAACCCCTACGCATCGCAGTTGAAGAAGCAGATCACCATCCGGCTCGACGAAGATGCGATCGAATACTTCAAAGGGATCTCCGAAGAGGTCGGGATTCCCTATCAAAGCCTGATCAATCTGTACCTGCGTGACTGTGTTGCGTCAAACCGAAAACTCAGCCTGAGCTGGAAGAAGCGGGCGGAGCGGGAACCGGGCTGATCTGTTGCAGCGGACGCCCGCAAGCGGGCGCCGCCGAACGCCGACGTTGGCTAGAACGGATACTGCCGCTCCCCCGTCTGCACGGTGATCCACCGCAGCTCGGTGAACTCGCGGATGCCCGCCCCGCCGCCGAAGCGCCCCCAGCCGCTGCCCTTGACGCCGCCGAAGGGCATCTGCGCCTCGTCGTGCACGGTGGGCCCGTTCACGTGGCAGATGCCCGACTCGATGCGCTGCGCGACCTGGATCGCGCGCGCCACGTCGCGTC
>JAJPEN010000031.1 GCA_021166835.1 Burkholderiaceae bacterium
AAGATGAGATCTCCCTGGGGACTCGATCCCCCTGAAGGGTCGTCCTAGACCAGGACGTTGATAGGCCGGGTGTGGAAGCGCAGTAATGCGTTCAGCTAACCGGTACTAATTGCCCGTGAGGCTTGACCCTATAACTTTGCGCAGTCACGCTCAGCGCGATGCCGCAAGGTTGTGTGTGCGCCTCACAACCCCGCGCCCGGGCTTACCCTCCCGGACGCGACGAACAGATCGACAGGATTGTCTCGATATCTTCTTTCAGGATTGGTTCGTTCGCGGCCGGGCAACCGGCGGCGGGCGGGCGAAAAGCTACGCCTGACGACCATAGCGCGGTGGAACCACCCCTTCCCATCCCGAACAGGACGGTGAAACGCCGTGGCGCCGATGATAGTGAGCATCTCGCTTGCGAAAGTAGGAAATCGTCAGGCAATTCTCCGACGCGAAGAAGCCACCCCGACGGGGTGGCTTTTTTGCGTCCGCCTTCCGCATGCGCCGGCTCCTGCCGTGAGCGCGAACGAGGCGCATTGCGCCTTCGTTCTTGAGGCGCGTTAAGGTATGCCTGTGGGGCGGACGCGAAAATCGACGATCCGAGGAGGGATCCCGATGGCTGCGAAGAAGGTACCGATCTACTGCTACCAGTGCGTGGCAGGGCCCGACCTGCTCAAGGTCGAGGTCGAAGACGGCGTCGCCAAGCGCATCGAATCGAACTACGACATCAGCGGCCAGCATCCCGGTGGCGGACGGGTCTGCGTGAAGGCCTACGGCCTGGTCCAGAAGACCTACAACCCGAACCGGATCCGTCAGCCGATGAAGCGAACGAATCCGAAGAAGGGTCGCAACGAGGATCCCGGCTTCGTCGCGATCAGCTGGGACGAGGCGCTCGACATCGTCGGCGCGAAGATGCGCGAGATTCGCGCCAGGGGGCTGCTCAACGAAGAGGGCGTGCCGCGCCTGGCCACCTCCACCGGCGGCGGCGGTACCCCGGTGCAGTACATGGGCAGTTTCCCCGCCTTCATGGCCGCCTGGGGCCCGATCGACCAGGGCTACGGCGCCGGACAGGGCGTGAAGTGCTACCACTCCGAGCATCTGTACGGCGAGTTGTGGCACCGCGCGTTCATCGTGTCGCCCGACACGCCGTACGTGAACTACATCATCAACTGCGGCAACAACGTCGAGGCCTCGGGCGGCGTGGTCGGCATCTGGCGCGAGGCCGATGCGCGGGTGCGCGGCGCCAAGCGCGTGCAGGTCGAGCCGCATCTGTCGGTTACCGGGGCGCTGTCGGCCGAATGGGTGCCGATCCGTCCGAAAACCGATGCGGCTTTCCTCTTCGGGCTGATCCATCGCATCGTGCACGAGCAGGGCTGGGAGATGTCCTGCGACCTGCTGTACCTGAAGAATCGCAGCAGCTCGCCGTATCTCGTCGGACCCAACGGTTGGTTCCTGCGTGACGTCGAATCGGGCAAGCCGCTGATCTGGGACCTCTCCGACGGGCGCGCGAAAACCTACGACGATCCCGGCCTGAAGGATCCGGCGCTCGACGGCGAGTTCGTCGTCGCCGGCGTCGAGCACGGTCCGGACGACGAACGCATCGAGCACCAGGCCGCGCGCGTGCGTCCCTCGTTCGGCGTCTTCCTCGACCACATGCGGCAGTACTCGCCCGACTGGGCGGCCGAGGAGTGCGGTGTTGCGGCCGAGACGATCCGGCGCATCGCCGACGAATACGTCGCGCACGCCTGCATCGGCCAGACGATCGAGATCGAGGGGCAGACGCTGCCCTTCCGCCCGGTGGCCGTGATGGTCGGCAAGTCGGTGAACAACGGCTGGGGCGGCTATCACTGCTGCTGGGCGCGCACGATGCTCGCCGTGCTGGTCGGCGCGCTCGAGGTGCCCGGCGGCACGCTGGGCACTACGGTGAAGCTCGTCCGGCCGGCAATCTCGCGCGTCGGCTCGGTGCTGCCGGGCCCCGACGGCCTGATGCAGTACCAGTTCAACGAGACTTCGCGCGAGGGCTGGATGCGCCAGCCGCACATCCGCAACGCGTACAAGACGCTGGTACCGCTCGTCTCCGATTCGCCGTGGTCGCCGGCGCTCGGGCCCGCGCATCTGCCCTGGCTGTTCCAGAAGAAGTCGCCCGAGAACTGGCCGCGCGTCGCGCCGCCCGACATGTGGATCTGCTACCGGACGAACCCGGCGATCTCGTCATGGAACGCGCCGGAGATCGCCGAGCGGCTGGCCGAGTTTCCGTTCATCGTCGCCTTCTCCTATACCGAAGACGAGACCAATCACTTCGCCGACATCCTCCTGCCCGAGGCGCTCGACCTGGAGAGCACGCAGCTCATCCGCATCGGCAGCACCAAGTTCACCGAGCAGTTCTGGAAGCACGAGGGCTGGGCGATCCGCCAGCCGGCCATCGACTCGCATTGCGACGTGATGGACTTCACCGACATCTCCACCGCGCTGGCCGAGCGCGCCGGCATCCTGCCCGAGTACGTGCGGGCGGTGAACAAGGGCGCCGCCGGCATGGCGCTGCGCGATCGCAAGGGCGCCTTCGACTACTCGCTCGACGAGACGAAGAAGCCGGCCGGCGACGAGATCTGGAACGCCATCGCCAGGGCGGCGAGCCACGATCTCACCCAGGGCGAAGAGGTGCGGGACCTCGAGTGGTTCAAGGAGAACGGCTTCCTGCTGCGTCCGTTCCCGCAGCTCGACTGGTACCTCTACCCTGCGCTCGAGCGGCAGAACCTGCGCTTCGAGCTGCCGTACCAGGAGCGCGTCGTGCGCCACGGGCGCCAGCTCGCGCACCGGCTGCACGAGATCGGCGTCGGCTGGTGGGAGCACCAGCTCGCCGAGTACGAGTTCCTGCCCACCTACGAGCGTTTCCCCGAGATCTGGATCGAATACGCGCGCGAGTACGGGCGCGATCCCGACGAGTTCCCGTTCTGGGCGCTCACCGCACGCTCGATGCAGTACAGCTGGGGCGCCAACGTCGGGCTGCCGCTGATCAACGAGGTCGCCAACAACGTTGCCGGGCATCGCGGCGTCATCGTCAACCGCACGACGGCGCGGCGCCTGGGCATCGTCGAGGGCGAGCGCCTGGTCCTCGAGTCGGTATCGGGCCGTACCGAAGGCAACGCGGTGCTGCGCGAGGGAATCCGTCCCGACACGGTGCTGATGATCGGCCAGTTCGACCACTGGAAGACGCCGTTCGCGAAAGACCTCGGGCTGCCGAGCCTGAACTCGCTCACCGATCTGTCGCTGAAGCTCACCGACGGCACCGGCAGCGGCTCGGACGTGATGCGCATCCGCATCCGGCGCGCGTCGAACGGACAGCTCGTCGGCGCCCCGCAGGCCGAGGCAGGTGCGGGCACCAGGGAGCGCGCATCGACGCGAGGAGCAATGGCATGAACGACGTCGTCACGCGGACCTCGGGTTCCGCCACGCGCAACGAAAGCGCGCTAGCCCGCACGATCCAGCAGGCCGACCTCGACCAGGTGCTCGGCACGCACGTTGACGGATATTCTCCGAGCACGCGGCCGAAGGCGTCGTCGCACCTGCCCCGCTGGGGCATGGTCATCGACCTGAACCGCTGCGTCGGCTGCCAGACCTGCACGATCGCCTGCAAGCACGCGAACGACACGCTGCCCGGAGTGCAATGGCGCCGCGTGCTCGACGTCGAGCAGGGCAGCTTCCCGAACGTCGAGCGGCTGTTCCTCGTCACCGGTTGCCAGCATTGCGCCGAACCGCCCTGCGTGCCCGTGTGCCCCACCGGGGCGACGCGCCAGCGCGAAGACGGTCTGGTGACGATGAATTACGACGTGTGCATCGGCTGCGCGTACTGTGCCGTCTCGTGCCCGTACAACGCGCGCACCATCGCGCACGAGATGAAGGGCTACTACGGCAAGCAGCGCACGAAGCAGGAGAAGGCCACCGAGCACCCAGAACGCATCGGCGTCGCGCAGAAGTGCACTTTCTGCGTCGAACGCGTCGATGAAGGCCTGGCCCAGGGGCTGCGGCCCGGCGTCGATCCGCAGGCCACCCCGGCCTGCGCCGCATCGTGCATCTCGCAGGCAATCCAGTTCGGCGACTTCAACGATCCCGAAAGCAACGTCTCGCGCCTGACGCGCGAGGGCGAGTACCTGCAGCTGAACGCCGACGTCGGAACCGATCCGCAGATCAAGTACCTGTACACGACGCCGGCGGTGCCGGGGCGCAGCGTGTCCGACGAAGACCTCGACGACGATCGCCGCGCCGATCCGGCCAATCCGCTGGTCGGTCCGCGCCAGACCTTCTGGGACTGGCGCGCGGCGATGAACTGGATCTTCGGCGGCATCGGCACCGGCCTGGCCATCACCGGCGCCGCGGCGATGGCCGTCGGCGCGCTCGCGCCCGCTGCCGGGCCCTCGGTGTTCTTCGTGTCGGCGCTGCTGGTCGCGATCGGGCTGTTCTGCGTGTTCCTGAAGATCGGCCGGCAGATGCGCTTCTGGCGCGCCGCCACGCGCTGGCAGAGCTCGTGGATGACGCGAGAGCTCTACGCGTCGCTCGTCTTCTTCCCGTCGGTGCTCGCCAGCCTCGTCGCACCGGGGCCGGTGCCTTTCGCGTTCGCTGCGGTGTCGGGCGCCGTGTTCCTGTTCTGCCAGGCGAAGATCCTTCATCGGGCGCGCGGAATACCGGCCTGGCGCGTGCCGCTGATGCCGTGGATGCTGATCGCCACCGCGCTCCTCGAGGGCGCCGGCGCGCTGGCCATCGTCGCCCTCGCGCTCGGCGCTTCGATGCGCACGGGCGCGTGGCCGTCGTTCGCGGCCGCGTCGATCGTCGTGCTCGCGGTGCTGAACGCCGCGCTCTGGCGCAGCTACGTCGGCAGCGCGCGCGCCAACGGCATTCCGCCGCTGTCGCGCCGGGTACTCGAAGCGTTCACGCCGAAGCTGACGGCCTTCGGTCATGCGGCGCCGCTCGTGCTCGCGATCCTCGCTTGGATCGTCGCGCCGGCTTCCGTCCCGCTGCTCGCGCTCGCCGGCGTGGCGGCCATCGCCGGCGGCGCTACGTGGAAATACACGGTGATCGTGCGCGCCGCCTACATGCAGGGTTTCGACCTGCGCAAGATGCCGCAACGCGGTTCGGGCCAGTTCGCCGCGCCCCGGCGGATGGATCGCTCCGCGATGCCGCTGCCGGAGAACGCGGCGCCGCTGAAGAGTACGGTGGAGTGAACGACGCGGCTGCGAAGCCCGCGACGGGCGGCGCACGCCCGTCGCCGCAGCCGCGCGACGCGTACCGGCATTTCTGTCCGATCACCACGCGCTGGATGGACAACGACGCGTATCGGCACGTCAACAACGTCGTCTACTACTCGTTCTTCGACACAGCGGTCAACCGGTACCTGATCGAGGCGGGCGCGCTCGACATCGAGCGCAGCCCGGTGGTCGGGCTCGTCGTCGAGACCAACTGCCACTACTTTCGCCCGATCGCATTCCCCGATCGCGTGCAGGCGGGGCTGCGCGTGGCGCACCTGGGCAGCAGCAGCGTGCGCTACGAGCTGGGGATCTTCCGCGAGGACGAGCCGCTCGCGTGCGCGCAAGGGCATTTCGTGCACGTGTATGTCGACCGCGAAAGCAGCCGACCGGTGGCATTGCCGCCGCAGTTGCGCGAGGCGCTGGAGCGACTGCGCGCCGGATGACGCGCGGCGCAGGGAGCGCCGGCCTTCCGCTTCGTCAGCCCGATCGACCCGCGTCGGCAGGCCGGGCGGCTCCCTCCGCCGAGAAGCCCGGCGCCACCCGCTCTCGCAGCGGCGTCGCCGCGGCGCGCGCGATCGATTCGCGCAGCCACGCATGCCCGGGGCGATTCTCCCGCCGGCGATGCCACATCGCGTGCACGTCCACGCGCGGCAGCTCGAAGGGCAGCGCGCGCACCGCAACCTTGTCGGTCGTTCCGGTCGACGACAGGAAGTGCCGGGGAAGCACCGTGAGCAGGTCGGAATTGGCGACGATGATTCCGGCGGTGAAGAACTGGTTCACGGTGACGACGATGCGGCGCGACCGGCCGAGCGCCGCCAGTGTCTCGTCGACGTGCCCGAACGGCCGTCCCGAGAAGCTCACCAGCAGGTGGTGCGCCTCGCAGTACGCATCGAGCGTCAGTTCGGCATCCGCCAGCGGATGCCCGAGGCGCATCACGCACGCGTAATGGCTGCTGTACAGGCGCTGATGGCCGTAGGCGACGGCCATGTCGGGGCGCATCTCCTCCATCGCGATTGCGGCGATTGCCGCCGGGAAGTGGCCGACCGCAAGGTCCAGGTCGCCGTCGACGAGCAGCTGGCGCGGGTCGCGCGTGGTCAGCGGCAGCACGCGCAGAGAAACGCCCGGCGCCTCGTGCTCGACGAAGGCGATCAGCGGCGGAATCAGCAGCGACGCGGTGGCGTCCGCCATGGCGAGCGTGAAGGTCGCGCGCGCCTCCGACGGAACGAATTCGGCGGGCGAGAAGGTCTCGCGCAACTGCTGCAGCGCCTGTCGCACCGACGGCCACAGCGAGATCGCCGTGGGAGTGGGCTGCACCCCGTAGCCGGAGCGAACGACCAGCTCGTCGTCCAGCGCATCGCGCAGGCGGCGCAGCGCATTGCTGACCGCTGGCTGCGTCATGGCCAGGTTGCGGGCGGCACGGGTGAGATTGCGCTCGGCCATCACCTCGTCGAACACGCGCAGCAGGTTCAGGTCGAGCGTTCGGAAGTTCATCGATCGGCTCGGATCAATCTATACGATCAGTGAATTATACTCATGGCTAACATCCATTGGAAACATACATCCGGAATCGCCATAATCCTTCCATCGCAACGGACATCCCCTCCCAGAGGACACGATCATGACAACGCTTGTTACTACCCACGGGGGTCTCGGGCGCGTCGTCGGAAACGAACGCGCGAAGCCTGCCCAGGTGCGCGGAACGCTTGCCGCCTGGATCGCCCGCTGGGTCGACCGAGTGCGCGCCCGGCAGCAGGAGCGCGCACTGCAGGTCCTGATGGAACTCGACCCGCGCGTACGCGCCGAGGTCGATGCCGCGATGGCCCGCGCAAGCGGGGATCGCTGAAGCAGGATCGAAGCGCCGCGCCGGTCGAGGAATCGATCGGCCGGTGGTGAACAGGCGGGTGGCGCCCTCCAGGCGACACCCCACGGAGTCTCCTCCTCCACCGCATGGTGGATTCGGCCCGCGAGTTTTCGCGGGCTTTTTTTTGGTGCGCCCGGCACGGGCGCACTCCTGCGGGTGCAAGTCCCGCCGTAAGTTGATCACAGCGAGCGAAGTGAAGCGCAACTGCGTGAGGGCGACCGAGCGTGGGAAGGAAGCGTGGAGCGAAGCTGCGAGCCGATGTACAAGAACCGGATACGAGGCGCTGCCGGGCAGGGCGAGCGGGCCAGAAACCGCGAAGCTCTTGTGATCGAGGCGAGGTGGCGTAAATCCGGCGGTTGTGCAGCGAAGGAGTGCGTTCTTACCCGGGGAGATCTCGCCTTACGGCTGAAAGGTCGACGGGGATGACCCGGAGCGAGAAGTCAGCAGAGGCCGTAGTAGCCGCCGGCACGGGGCGAAGGGCCGAACGAGTGGGAGAGCCGATCGATCGTGTCGCTCGGAAGTGCAAGGCGTCAGAAGCCCGGGCAACCGGGGCGCAGCGTGCAACGCGAGGGTGAAGCCCGAGCGCGAACGATGCGCGACGAAGCACCGATGGCGCGAGACGGAACCGAAGGCTCGGGGCGAGGCAGCCTACTTGCGCAGGCGCTCGCGAGAGCGAATCTGGTGATGGCGTGGAAGCGCGTCAAAGCCAATCGCGGCAGTGCCGGGGTGGATGGTCTGTCGATCACTGATACGGCGGAGTTCCTGAAGACGCACTGGCCCCGGATTCGGGAGTCGTTACTGGACGGCAGCTACCGGCCACAAGCCGTGCGGCGCGTGCAGATCCCGAAACCCGGAGGCGGGATGCGCGAGTTGGGGATTCCGACGGTGACGGATCGGCTGATCCAGCAAGCCCTGCTGCAGGGCCTGCAGCCGTTGATCGATCCGACCTTCTCCGAACACAGCTACGGCTTCCGGCCGGGACGCCGTGCGCACGAGGCCGTGCTTCGCGCACGGCAATACGTGCAGGACGGCTACCGGGTGGTGGTCGATGTGGATCTGGAGAAGTTCTTCGATCGAGTCAATCACGACATCCTGATGCACCGGTTGGCCAGGAGGATCGACGACAAGGCCGTGCTGCGGCTGATACGCCGATACCTCGAAGCCGGAATCATGGATGGCGGGTTGGTTGTGCAGCGTCACGAGGGCACGCCGCAAGGCGGTCCGCTCTCGCCGCTGCTGGCCAACGTGCTGCTCGACGAGGTGGACCGAGCGTTGGAGAAGCGCGGTCATCGGTTCGTTCGCTATGCCGACGACTGCAACGTCTACGTTCGCAGTCAGCGCGCAGGCGAGCGGGTGCTTGAAGGGCTGCGCCGGCTCTACGACGGTCTGCACCTGAAGGTGAACGATGCCAAGACCGCTGTCGCGTCCGCGTTCGGGCGCAAGTTCCTGGGCTATGCCTTCTGGTGCGGCCCGGGCGGCCAGATCAAGTGCGCGGTGGCGGGAAAGGCAGTGCAAACCTACAAGCAGCGCATCCGCTGGATGACGCGCCGCTCGAGCGGGCGCAGCCTTGCTGAGGTGGCGCAGCGGCTTCGGGCCTACATGCCGGGCTGGAAGGCATACTTCCGACTCGCACAAACGCCCGGGGTGTTCCGCGAGCTCGACGAGTGGCTGCGACACCGAATGCGGGCTTTGCAGCTCAAGCACTGGCGACGTGGCAAAACGATGTACCGGGAACTGATGGCGATGGGCGCTGCGCAAGAGGATGCCCGGCGGATCGCGGCGAACAGCCGCCGATGGTGGCGCAACAGCCGCATGGCGCTGAACCGCGTAATGCCGATCGCCTACTTCGACCGGCTCGGCGTGCCTCGGCTCTCATGACCTCAACCGCTCGAACCGCCCGGTGCGGACCCGCATGCCGGGTGGTGTGGGAGGGGACCGGTCAGAGATGACCGGCCCCTATCCCGATCCCGAAGCGGCCGCTCAGGTCGCGCCGGCGATTCGTGGCGGAACCCGGCGCTTCGCCAGCAGCAGCGCGGGGCCGAACGCGACGAGCAGGAGCGCCAGCGATCCGGGAACGGGCACCAGCGCGATCATCGCGTCGGCGATCAGGGCGTGTCCGGCCGACGTGGGGTGGATGCCGTCCCAGAACAGGTAGGTGGAAGGATCGCAGGCGACGCTTGCCGCGCAGGCGTCGGTGACGTTGAGCAGACCGTGGGCAAGCGGATGCTCGATGATCTCGAGGAGCAGGCGGTTCAGGTCGAAGATCTGCACGACGCCGGCGTACGAAGCGAGCGCCGTGGCGAGCGAGGCATTCATCGCGCCGGCCAGCGCGTCGGCGAAGACGATCGTCTCGGCGCTGCCGAGCGCCGTCACCGCGGGCGCGAAAGCGATGTTCGGGGCGGTCCAGACGACGATGTCGCCGGCGCCGGCCGAAACGAGTTGCGACACCATGGCCAGCGTATCGGAAACGAAGCCGTAGGCCGTGGCTGCGATCGTCGCGATCGGATCCGCGCCGCCGGCGACGGCGCTCAGCGCATCGCGCGCGTTGTTCCCGCCCCCCGCGAGGACGAAAAGCGATTCGGCAGGCACCGGGCCGGCGAGCGTGCCCAGGAACTGATTCACCTGATCGCGCAGGCTGTACGGGAAACCTCCGCCCGCCGGGCCAGTGCGGGCGCCGCCGTAGGCGTAATCGCTTCCGCCCAGCAGCGACGGCGTCGCCGACGTTCCGAACCGGGCCGCGAACGACTGCGCCCATACCAGCCCGTTCGTGTACCGCCCGGATGCATAGGGATAGCTCGGCACGAAGGCGTCGCCGCTGATCGGCACGGCCGTGACGGCGCCGCCCACGACGATTGCGTTGTTGCCCGAATCGCTCAGGCTGTCGCCGAAGACGAACACCGACGAGAAGGGTGCTGCCTGCGCGATGCACGCCGTGCCGGCCATCAGGGCGGCGGCCAGCATGGCGCGTGCGCCGGCGGCGACGCGCGAAGAAGGATGTCGGCGCAGGTCGCTCGCGGCAGCAGGTGTCATCGATCTCTCCGAGAACTCTTCATCCGGAAGGCAATTCTAAAGGTCGGCTTTCGGTATAGTCGGTTCGATCCCTCGACCGCGAAGACTTTCCGATGTCCACCCCCGAAGTCCTCTGGCGCCCCGGCCCCGAGCGAATCGAGCGCGCCGGCATCACCCGCTTCAACCGCTGGCTGCAGGAGACGCGCGGACTCTCGTTTCCCGACTACGAGTCGTTGTGGCGCTGGTCGGTCGACGATCTGGAAGGCTTCTGGGGCGCGTTCCACGAATGGAGCGGCGTGATCGCGAAGACGCCCGCGTCGCGCGTGCTCGCGCGACGCGAGATGCCCGGTGCGCGCTGGTTCGAGGGCGAAACGCTGAATTACGCCGAGCATCTGCTCGCGCCCGCGTTGCGCCCCGGGATCGCCGCGCGGCCCGCCCTCGTCTTCGTCTCCGAGCTGTGCGAACGCCGCGAGATCGGCTGGCAGCAGTTGCGCGCCGAGGTGGGCGCGCTCACCGCCACGCTCGCGCGGCTCGGCGTGAAGCCGGGCGATCGCTGCGCGGCCTACATGCCCAACATTCCGCAGACCGTCGTCGCGATGCTGGCGACGACGAGCCTCGGCGCGATCTGGTCCAGCTCGTCGCCGGACATGGGGACGGTGAGCGTGCTCGACCGCTTCCGCCAGATCGAGCCGACGGTGCTGTTCGCCGTCGACGGCTACCGCTACGGCGGCAAGGACTTCGATCGGCGCGACGTCGTGCGCGAGCTGGTGCGCCAGCTGCCGTCGGTGCGCACCGTCGTCTTCGTGCCCTACCTCGACGAGGACGCCACGCCGGGCGGCGCCGGCGCCGCGTCGGTACTGTCGTGGCGCGAAGCGATCGCCGAGCCGGCCGAATGCCGCTTCACCGCGCTGCCCTTCGACCATCCGCTGTGGATCGTCTATTCGTCGGGCACCACCGGCATGCCCAAGCCGATCGTGCACGGGCACGGCGGCAGCGTGCTCGAGAACCGGAAGACGAACGCGCTGCACCTGGACGTCGACGAGAGCGACCGCTTCTTCTGGTTCTCGTCGACGAACTGGATCATGTGGAACCTGTGGGTGTCCACGCTGATGACCGGCGCCACGCTGCTGCAGTTCGACGGCAATCCCGGTCATCCCGATCTCGGCACGCTGTGGCGACTCGCGGAGCGCGAGCGGCTCACGTTCTTCGGCACAAGCCCCGCCTTCGTCTCCCTGTGCATGAAGTCCGGGCTGAATCCGCGCGAGCAGTTCGACCTCTCGGCGCTGCGCACGCTCGGCTCCACCGGCTCTCCGCTCACCGAGGAGGCGTGCCGCTGGATCTACTCGCACGTGCATCCGGACATCCTGCTGGCCTCGATCTCGGGCGGTACCGACCCGGGCGCCGCTTTCCTCACGTCGTGTCCCGTGCTTCCCGTGTACGCGGGCGAGATGCAGTGCCGCGTGCTCGGCGGAAAGATCGAATCGTGGAGCGACGACGGCAGGCCGCTGATCGGCGAGGTGGGCGAGCTGGTCTGCACCGAGCCGATGCCGTCGATGCCGCTGTTCTTCTGGGGCGACACCGACGGCCGGCGCTATTTCGAGAGCTATTTCGACACCTATCCGGGCCCGCCGAACGTCTGGCGCCACGGCGACTGGCTGATGCTGCATCAGCGCCCCGAGAGCGTGACGGCGACGATCTTCGGGCGCTCCGACTCGACGATCAATCGCTACGGCATCCGGATGGGGACGAGCGAGCTGTATCGCGTCGTCGAGGAGTTCGACGAGGTCGCCGATTCGCTCGTCATCGATCTCGAATACCTGGGCCGCGAATCCTTCCTCGCGCTGTTCGTCGTGCTGCGCGAGCCGGGCTCGCAGATCGCCGGCATAGGGGCGAAGGGGCCTGCGGCCGATCCTGCAGCTGCCGTGCGCGGCGAGACCGGCGTCGACGCGGCGCTGCGCAAGCGGCTGCTCGACGCCATCCGCACGAAGCTGTCGGCGCGGCACGTACCGAACGAGGTCTACGCGATCGCCGAGGTGCCGCGCACGATGTCGGGAAAGAAGCTCGAGGTGCCGGTGAAGAAGCTCCTGCTCGGGCAGCCGGTGGAGAAGTCGGTCAATCGCGATTCGATGGCGAATCCGGCGTCGATCGACTGGTTCGTGCGCTTCGCCGAGGCGCGCTCGACGCGTGGCGCGTGAACGGGCCGACGCGCCGATGACGACGCGCCGGGGCTCGCGCATCGAGATCATCGCGCCGTCGGGCGCGCACCTGTCGCTCGATCGCTTCGACCGCGCCCTTGAGCGGCTGCGCGAGCGCGGCCACGAACTGCGCTGCAGCGCACCGCGCGAAGGCTGGCAGCGCTTCGGCGCGACCGACGAGGCGCGTCTCGAGCAGATCCATCGTGCGGCGCGCGCCACCGACATCGACGCGGTGATGATCACGCGCGGCGGCTACGGGCTCTCGCGGCTGCTCGATCGCATCGACTGGCCGCTCGTCGCGTCGTCCGCCGCGCGCGGCGTGCGCTGGATCGGCTACAGCGACTTCACCGCGTTCCAGCTCGCGCTGCTCGCGCGCACCGGAGCGCCGAGCTTCGCGGGACCGGGCGTGGCGGGCGACTTCGGCGTCGACGAGCCCGATCCGTACATGGTGGAGCACTTCGATGCGCTGATGGAAGGACGGCTGCTTCCGCTGCAGTGGAGAGAGCCGTGGCCCGCGCGTCCCTCGTCGCACGATGCGATCGAAGGCACGTTGTGGGGCGGCAATCTGTCGCTGGTGGCATCGGCCGTCGGCACGCCTTATCTGCCAGCCGTCGAGGACGGCATCCTGTTCCTCGAGGACGTTGCGGAGCACCCGTATCGCATCGAGCGCATGCTGCACCAGCTGCTGTATTCCGGCGTGCTGGCGGCGCAGCGCGCGATCGTGCTCGGCGAGTTCACCGAGTGGAAGGCTTCGGCACACGACAACGGATACGACCTGAACGCGGTGGTCGAGCACTTCCGTTCCCGCGTACCGATTCCGATCGTGGCCGGGCTTCCGTTCGGCCACGTGCCGAGGAAGGCCGTGCTGGGTGTCGGCTTCCGGTACCGGCTGGAGCAGCTCGCGGGAAACGGAGCAGAAGAATGGATACTCGCGCCGGCCGATCAGGGCCGCGCGTCCGTACCCGGGTCCGCGCAGCGCACTTCACAGTGAACTACGCGCCTACCCGACCGGCATCGACTGCTCCGCCAGCCGCACGAACAGCGCCGCCCCCACCGGCAGCACCGCGTCGTTGAAGTCGTAGCGCGAGCTGTGCAGCAGGCAGCCTTCGGCGGCGCCGCCCTGGCCGAGCCGGAAATACGCACCGGGACGCACGCGCAGCATGAAGGAGAAGTCTTCTGCGCCCATGCTCGGGTCGAGATCGCGCACGACGTTCGCGGCGCCGACCAGTTCGTCGGCCACCGCCGCGCCGAAGATCGCCTCGCGCGTGCTGTTGATCGTCGCCGGATACACGCGCTCGTAGGCGAGCGAGGCCTTCGCGCCGAAGCCCGCGGCCACCGATTCGACGAGCGCGCGCAGCCGCTGCTCGACCATCGCCTGCGTCGACTCGCGGAAAGTGCGCACGGTGCCGACGAGCTTCGCCTCGTGCGGGATGACGCTCATCGCGCCCGGATGCCCAGCCTGGATCGAGCACAGGCTGACCACGGCCGAATCGATCGGGCTGACGTTGCGCGAGACGATCGACTGCGCTGCGGTGATGATGTGCGCGGCGACGAGCACCGGATCGATCGCCAGATAGGGATGCGCGCCGTGCCCGCCGCGGCCTTCGATGGTGATCGTGATGCGGTCCGCGGCAGCCATGATCGGACCGGGTCGCACGCCGATGGTTCCGGGCGGCAGCGCCGGCCAGTTGTGCATCGCGTAGACGGCGTCGCAGGGAAAGCGCTCGAACAGCCCGTCGTCGATCATCGCCTTGGCGCCGCCGTGTCCTTCCTCGCCGGGCTGGAAGATCAGGTGGACGGTGCCGTCGAAATCGCGACTCGCGGCGAGGTAGCGCGCGGCGCCGACCAGCATGGTGACGTGCCCGTCGTGCCCGCAGCCGTGCATGACGCCCGCCTTGCGCGAACGGTGCGCGTGCTCGCCGTCTTCCTGCATCGGCAGCGCGTCCATGTCGGCACGCAGCCCCACCGTGCGGCTGCTGTGCGTCTGCCGGCCACGGATGACGCCGACGACGCCGGTGCGGCCGATGTTGCGATGGACTTCGTCCACGCCGGCGCGCTGCAGCTGGCGGCAGACGAGCTCCGAAGTGAAGTGTTCCTCGAAGCCGAGTTCCGGGTTCGCGTGCAGCGCCTGGCGGATCGAGGCCAGTTCGCGCTGCCAGGCGCCGATCGCCTGCAGCACGCGTTGCGAAGCGGGCGAGCCCGGCGAGGTGGACCGGGGGAGAGCGGCCGTCGGTTCGGGGTATGCCGCGGGCGGGGCAGGGCGGGCGGAGATCGATCCCGCGCAGGCCTCGCCTGGCGCTTCGCTGCGGGCTTCGAGTGCGATCGGTGTGCGCATCGACGAAACGGATTCCTCGATGGCAGTGTACGACGGAAGCCCATGCCGGCACGCGCGGTGCGGCTGTAGACGACAGCCGCAGGGGACGCGCGGCGGTGCTGCGCGTCGAACCAGTTGCTCGCGCGCTACGAAGCGGCGAACCAGCGTTCGACGAGGCGCACCCAGTATGCGGCGCCGAGCGGGATCAGATCGTCGTTGAAGTCGTAATTCGGGTTGTGCAGCGTGCACGGCCCCTCGCCGTGGCCGCCCGCGCGATGTGCGCCGTCGCCGTTGCCGAGCATCAGGTAGCAGCCCGGTTTCTCCTGCAGGAAGTAGGCGAAGTCTTCGGCGCCCATCGTCGGCTCGAATTCCTGCACACGCCCGGCGCCGACGAGATCGCGCGCCACCTCGCGGCAGAGCGCGGTTTCCTTCTCGTGGTTGATGGTCGGCGGATAGTTGCGGGCGAACTCCACCTGCGCCTCGCAGTCGAAGGCGCGGGCCGTGTGCGAGGCGATCTCGCGCATGCGCCGTTCGATGAGGTCGATCGCCTGCGTGGTGAAGGTCCGCACGGTTCCCTGCATCGTCGCGGTGTCGGGTACGACGTTGGTCGTCTCGCCGGCCTGGATCATCGTCACCGACAGCACGGCGGCCTCCACCGGGCGCTTGTTGCGCGTGATGATCGTCTGCAGCCCCTGCACGATCTGGCAGGCCACCGGCACCGGATCGGCGCCGTCGTGCGGCAGCGCCGCGTGCGAGCCGCGCCCGCGCACGGTGATGCGGAACTCGTTCGACGAACCCATCATCGGACCGGCGCGCAGCGCGAAATCGCCGGCGGCCAGCCCCGGCCAGTTGTGCAGGCCGAACACGGCGTCCATCGGGAAGCGCTCGAACAGGCCGTCGCGGATCATCGCGCGTGCGCCGCCGCCGCCTTCCTCGGCCGGCTGGAAGATCAGGTAGACGATGCCGTCGAAATCGCGGTGCTTCGCGAGGTGGCGCGCGGCGGCGAGCAGCATCGCCACGTGTCCGTCGTGCCCGCAGGCGTGCATGCGCCCCGGATTCGTCGATGCGTGCGCGAAGCGGTTGCGCTCGGTGATCGGCAGTGCATCCATGTCGGCGCGCAGGCCGATCGCGCGCCCCGTGCCGGCACGGCCTTGCACGATGCCGACCACGCCGGTGCCGCCGAGCCCGCGGTGTACCGGTATGCCCCACTGCGCAAGCTGCGAAGCGATCGTCTCGCTGGTGCGCACCTCCTCGAAGCCCAGTTCGGGATGCGCGTGCAGGTCGCGGCGCAACGTGCGGATCTCGTCGTGGAATTCGGCGATGCGGTCGACCAGTTGCATCGAAAACCTCGCGGGTGATGAAGCGGCAACGCCCTACGTTAGCATCGCTGGATGACGCCTGCGCTCGACGCGGACAACCGGGCCGGCAGCGGCGCTGCGCGCCGCGCCTGCGCTCGCCTGCGCCGGCCGATCCGCGCCTTTGCGACGCTGCTCGCCCTGTCGCTGCTGTCGGGCTGCGCCGCCTGGAACGACGGTCCGGGGTATTACCTGCAGTCGATCGCCGGCCATCTTTCGGTGATGAGCAGGGCGCGGCCGATCGCGACGGTCGTCGATGATCCGCATACCTCGCCCGCGCTGCGCGCGCGGCTCGAAGACGTGCTCGCCATCCGCGCGTTCGCCAGCGACGATCTCGGCCTGCCGCGCAACGGCAGCTACACCGGGTATGCCGACCTCGGCCGCCCCTTCGTCGTCTGGAGCGTGTTCGCCACGCCCGAACTGTCGATGCGCCTCGAGCAGTGGTGCTTTCCCTTCGTTGGATGCGTCGCCTATCGGGGCTACTACGACCGCGACGACGCCGAACGCTTCGCGCAGCGGCTGCGCGACGAAGGCTTCGACGTGGTCGTGCGCGGGGTTCCCGCCTATTCGACGCTCGGCTGGTTCGACGATCCGGTTCTGAACACCTTCGTCGGCTACCCGGAAGCCGAGGTTGCGCGCCTGATCTTCCACGAGCTGGCGCACCAGGAGCTGTACGTGAAGGGCGACACGACCTTCAACGAGTCGTTCGCCACCACCGTCGAGCGCGAAGGCGTGCGCCGCTGGCTCGCGGCGGTGGAAAAGCGCACGCACGACACCAAGCTGCGCGACGAGTGGGAGGTGTTCGACGCACGCCGGCAGCAGTTCCTCGCGCTGCTGCAGCGGCAGCGCGCGAAGCTCGAGGCGCTGTACGCGTCGTCCGCATCGGACGACGCGAAGCGGGCCGGCAAGCGCGAGATCTTCGCGCAGCTCAGGCTCGACTACGAGGAGCTGAAACGTTCCTGGGGCGGTTTCGCCGGCTACGACCGCTTCTTCGCGCAACCGCTGACCAATGCGCACCTCGCATCGATCGCTACCTACAACGATCTGGTGCCGGCGTTTCGCGCGCTGCTGCGTCGCGAGGGCGGCGACCTGCCGGCGTTCTACGCGGCGGCGCGGCGCATCGGCGAGCTGCCGAAGGGCGAGCGAGGCGCGGCGCTGGGTGCGCTCGAACCTTGATCCGATCGGCATCGTCGGCCGGCCATTCGCCGGCATAATGATCCAAAAGGGCGCCAACGCGACCCATCGAGCCGCAGGTCGCCACCCGGAGAGAGGAACATGGATCGCTTCTGGCTGAAGAACTATCCTGCGGGCGTTCCGCACGACATCGACCACAACCGCTACCGCTCGCTGGTCGAGCTGCTCGAGGAGTCGTTCTCGAAATTCCGCGAGCGCAAGGCCTACGTCGGCTTCGGCAAGTCGATCACTTTCGGCGAAGTCGACGAGATGTCGCGCACGCTCGGCGCCTGGCTGCAGGCACGCGGCCTGAAGAAAGGCGACCGCGTCGCCTTGATGATGCCCAACGTGCTGCAGTACCCGGTGGCGATCGCCGCCGTGCTGCGCGCCGGCCTCGTCGTGGTCAACGTGAACCCGCTGTACACGCCTCGCGAGCTGGAGCACCAGCTGAAGGACTCGGGCGCGCGCGCCATCATCCTGCTCGAGAACTTCGCGGCCACGCTGCAGCAGGTGCTGCCGCGCACGGCGATCGAGCACATCGTCGTCGCGTCGATGGGCGACCTGCTCGGCTTGGGCAAGGGCATGCTGGTCAACACGGTCGTGCGCCACGTGAAGAAGCTCGTTCCGGCCTTCGATCTGCCGAAGGCGGTGCGATTCAACCGGGCGCTCGCCGATGGCGGCCGGCTCGAGCTCGCCAAACCCGACCTGGGCCACGAGGACGTCGCCTTCCTGCAGTACACGGGCGGCACCACCGGCGTAGCCAAGGGCGCCATGCTCGTGCATCGGAACATCATCGCCAACGTGCTGCAGGCCGAGGAGTGGATCCAGCCGGCGCTGAAGAACACGAAGCGCGGGCCGCTGCCCGATCAGCTCGTCTGGGTCTGCGCGCTGCCGCTTTATCACATCTTCGCGCTCACCGCGTGCTACCTGATCGGCATGCGCCTGGGCGGGCTGAACATCCTCATCCCCAACCCGCGCGACCTGCCGGCGCTGATCAAGGAGATCCGTCCGTACCGTTTCACGCTGTTCCCGGCAGTGAATACGCTCTTCAATGCGCTGGCGAACAATGCCGAGTTCGCCAAGCTCGACTTCTCGGGCCTGCGCGTTTCGCTCGGCGGCGGCATGGCGGTGCAGGAGGCGGTGGCGAAGAAGTGGCTCGCGGTGACGGGATGCCCGATCTGCGAGGCCTACGGCCTGTCGGAAACCTCGCCGGCCGCCACCGGCAACCCCACCGACACCGACGTGTTCAGCGGAACGATCGGTCTGCCGTTCCCGTCCACCGAAGTCGCTATCCTGGACGACGACGGCAAGCACCTGCCGGTGGGTGAGCGCGGAGAGATCGCGATCCGCGGCCCGCAGGTCATGACGGGCTACTGGAACCGGCCCGACGAGACGGCGAAGGTCATGACGCCCGACGGCTTCTTCAAGACGGGCGACATCGGCGTGATGGACGAGCGCGGCTACACGACCATCGTCGATCGCAAGAAGGACATGATCCTCGTCTCGGGCTTCAACGTGTACCCGAACGAGATCGAGGCCGTCGTCGCCGCGCACCCGGGCGTGCTCGAGGTGGCGGCGGTGGGCGTGCCCGACGCGGTCTCCGGCGAGGCGGTGAAGCTGTTCGTGGTGAAGAGCGACGAGGGCCTCACCGAGCAGGCGCTGCGCGACTACTGCGCGCAGAACCTCACCGGCTACAAGAAGCCGAAGTACATCGAGTTCCGCAAGGAGCTGCCGAAGACGAACGTCGGGAAGATCCTGCGAAGGGAGTTGCGCGACGAGACGGTGAAGGCGAAGGCGAACGAGGCGCAGGCGGCTTGAGCCTGACGTGCCTGCTCCTCGGGCTATTCGATGAACCAGGCTTTGAACTCCCGCGGTATCAGGCGGGAGACGCGCGCGCCGGCAATAACGCGAGCGAGCAATTCCGGAGAACATCGCTCGTGCGGCTTCCAAAGACCGCGCATGACCATTTCCGCGGTATGCGCCGACGCGTCTACTCGCATGTGGCGGTAGGCGATGTAACTGGGATGGCGGATGAACGGGTGGTCGCCTGCATGCAACTCGCAGGCTGTGTCGTGGGGAATGCCGCTTCGGATGGTAGTGACGCTGACCATTCCGGTTTGCGGATCTGGTCCGTATGCGGGCAGCAAGATGGGCCCAATCAAGACAACGAAAAGATGCAGTCCGCGCGGTCCCGACGGGATGAGCAGAGTCGCGCCTGGCTCATTCCGCCACGTAGCCACGCCTCCGTCTCAACAGAACGAAGCGTTCAGGCAGGATTGTTCGCGTAGCCGTTCGGTAAGAGCAGCGGCCTCCTCGGCCGAGTAGCCGAGCTTCTGGAAGAGCACCTCGTGCAGTATTGGTCGGCTCGAACCCTCGGGATCTTCCCATTCAGGACAAGCATCGGAGTGCGTGTAGCGGACGAGATCCCAGCGGTCCCAGTGGCCGAACTCGCTCCAGACCTCGCTCAGGACTTCCAGATCGCTTTCGCTCAGCTGACGCAGATCCGTCTCTGCCGAGCGAATCCTGCTTCGGTCGCGCAGGGCAACCATGTGTGATGCGCGATCCGAAATCCAGGAGTCCCATCCGCCGTCGATCGAAGGAAGCGCACCGTTGATGAGATCGTAGGTCATCGAGAGAACGGGCCCGTGAGGCATCGAAACCAGCTTGTCACCCGTGATCGGTTCGCCGTACTTCTTCAGTGACAGCCGCTCGGCCAGGTAAAGAAGCTTGACGAGCTTGATCAACGGCAGTTTTCCGCCGGCTCGAAAGAGCAGGAACGCCGCGGCCTGGGCCGTGCGGATCTCGTTGAAGAGCGGTGCTTTCATGTAGGTAACCCGTTGCTGTCGTACTCGATGATTTCGTCCGGGGCCCTATCGTTCTTGATCGGCAGCGCTCTATATGACGCTAGCACCTGTTGGACCGCATGTCGGTGCCGCTTGACGAAGCGCGCTCTGCGGGTGAGGGCTTCTTCGAGGAGCACGATAGCTTCCTGGTTGACCGAGCGGCGATTCGCTTGTGCCTCTCTTGCGATCAGCTCCTTGATGTCGCGTGGCAGCTTCTTGATGAAGAGATCGCACTCCACTTTGTACTCCGATAATCAACCTAAATGGTATCTTTTCGGTAACAGAACGGCAATTCGGTAACAGGACGGTGGTATTGACTGCTACCCAGCACGGCATCGGACGATGGCGCCTCGGCCCTTCAGCGGCTACCCCTGCCGCAACCGGAACCGCTGCAGCTTCCCCGTCTCCGTGCGCGGCAGCGCCTCGCAGAACTCGATCGCCCGCGGATACTTGTACGGGGCGATCGTCTGCTTGACGAAGTCCTGCAGCTCGCCGACGAGCTCGTCGGCAGCGCTTCGGCCGGCCTTCAGCACGACGAAGGCCTTGACGATCTGTCCGCGCGCTTCGTCGGGCACGCCGACCACCCCGCATTCGGCCACCGCCTCGTGCAGCAGCAGCGCCGCCTCCACCTCGGGTCCGGCGATGTTGTAGCCGCCCGAGATGATCATGTCGTCGGAGCGCGCCTGATAGTAGAAGTAGCCGTCCTCGTCCATCGCGAAGGCGTCGCCCGGCAGGTTCCAGCCGTCGCGCACGTAGTCGAGCTGGCGCGGGTCGGCGAGATAACGGCAGCCGGTCGGGCCCTTTACCGCGAGTTTGCCGACCTCGCCGTGCGCGACTTCGTTCATGTCGTCGTCGACCACGCGCGCCACGTAGCCGGGCACCGGCTTGCCGATTGCGCCGCGGCGCACGTCCTCGGGCGCCGACGAGACGAAGATGTGGATCATCTCGGTGGAGCCGATGCCGTCGATCATTTCGATGCCGCTCGCCTGCTTCCACAGCTGTCGCGTGGCGTCGGGCAGCGCTTCGCCTGCGGAGACGCTCTTCTTCAGCGACGAGAGGTCGTAGCGCGAGGCGATCATCGCCATCTGTCGATACATCGTCGGCGCGGTGAAGACGATGGTCGCGCGGTGCCGCTCGATGGCGCCGAGCAGCGACTCGGGCGTGCCGCGCTCGAGCAGCAGCACCGAAGCGCCCACGCGCAGCGGAAAGCACAGCATGCCGCCCAGCCCGAAGGTGAAGGCCAGCGGCGGCGTGCCGCAGAAGATGTCGTCGGCCGTGGGCTTCAGGATGTGCCGCGGGAACAGATCGCACATCGCGACGATGTCGCGATGGAAGTGCATCGTGCCTTTCGGCTTGCCGGTGGTGCCGGAGGTGAAGGCGATCAGCGCGACGTCGTCCTGTGCGGTGCCGCAGGCGTCGAACGCCCCAGGCGTGTCGGCGAGCCAGGTTTCGAGCGCGTCGTCCTCGCCGCTGCCGTCGTTGAAGAACATCACCTGCTCCAGCGCATCGGACTGCTCGCGCAGCCGGTCGATCTCGTCGCGCAACTGCAGATCGCACAGCGCCGCCGACACATGCGCCTTCTCGACGACCGGTGCCAGATCCTTCGCGCGCAGCAGCGGCATCGTCGGCACCGCGATCAGCCCCGCCTTGATCACGGCGAGCAGGCAGGCGGCCATCATCGGGTTGTTCGTTCCGCGCAGCAGCACCCGGTTGCCGGGCACCAGGCCCATCCGCCCGCGCAGCACGTGGGCGATCGCGTCGACGCGCGCCTGCAGTTGCGCATAGGTGCAGCTCGCCTCGTCGGTGTGCAGCGCGATCGAGTCGCGGTGGCCGCTCGCGACCATGCGGTCGAGCAATTCGGCCGTCGCGTTCATCCGCGCCGGATAGCGCGTGTCGGGCGACTCGAGGAACTCGGGCCATTGCTCGGGCGGCGGCAGGTTGTCGCGCGCGAAGCGGTCGACGTGGGCGGATCGATGCATGGGTTCCCCTCTTTCCTTGTTGTTCGGCGTCGCCGGGAATCGTACCGTGGGAGTCGGTGTTCGACGAGTCGGGCAGCGCCTTGCGGGTTGTGTTCGCGCCTCAGGCGACGTTGCGCGAGGCGCCTGCCGAACGCGAGCGGCCCTTCGTCGCGCGCTGTTCTTCGGCGCGTCGCTTGCCTTCGACGAGTCCCGGCTTGAGCTTCGCCAGCAGTGCGAGCAGCTGGCGCTGCTCGTCCTGCGACAGTCTCTCGAAGAGCGAAACGACCCAGCGCTCGTGTCCCGCGGCCATCTCGGCGAAGCGCTTGCGGCCCGCGGCCGAGAGCTTCAGGCGGATCGAGCGGCGGTCGTTGCTCACCGGCTCGCGGTGCAGCAGACCTTCAGCCTCGAGCTGGTCGGCGAGCGCCGTGATGTTTCCGCCGGTAACCATCAGCCGCTGCGACAGCTCGCTCATTCGCAGCCCCTGCGGATGCCGGTCGAGTTGCGCGAGCAGGTCGAAGCGCGGCAGCGTGCTGTCGAAGTCGGTGCGCAGGATCTGACGAACCGACCCCTCGATGAGGCTGGTGCAGGTGAGCAGACGCAGCCACAGGCGCAGCGCCGTGTGGTCGTGCGCCTGCAGCCGGGTTTCGTGGTCGGGCGGGAAGGGGGGCTCGTCGGAAGAGGGCATGCGAGACAGTTTAGGGTTGAACAGTTCACCCTTCAACCGACCGGCGTAGCACTCTTCCTGTTCTCGCCGCACCGGTCCGTGGCGTAGAATGTGTAAAATTGTTGAGGAACATACACATGCGCACGAATGTAGTGATCGACGACGAGCTCATGGAAGCCACCTTGAAGGCCACGGGCATCAAGACCAAGCGGGAAGCGGTGGAGCAAGGGCTGCGCACCCTTCTTCGCCTGAAGCAGCAGACCGAATTGCGCAAGCTGCGCGGCAAGTACGAATGGGTCGGCGATCTCGACGCCATGAGGCGTGACAGGTGATCCTTGTCGACTCGAGCGTCTGGATAGAATTCCTCCGTAACAAGCCGACTCCGCAGGCGGAATGGCTGGATCGGAACCTGGGCCTCGAGGCGTTTCTCGTCGGCGACCTGATCCTCGCCGGAGTCCTGCAGGGCTTCACGAATGATCGAGGCTTCGACGAGGCCCGGCGCCTGTTGGGGCGACTCGAACAGGTCGTCATCGGCGGCCCGGACCTGGCCGTCGAGGCAGCCAGGAACTACCGCCGTCTGCGAGCGCTCGGGGTAACCGTCCGAGGGACGGTCGATACCCTCATCGCCACGCGCTGCCTGGTGGACGGTCTTGTGCTGTTGCACAGTGATCGAGACTTTGATCCCTTCGAGCGACATCTGGGCCTGCGCGTCGTGCATTGCCGAGCGTAGCCCTCGCTTGGCAACTGTTGCCAATAGCGATACGATTCCTGGATGACCGCCTCGACGACTTCCATGAACATCGCACTGCCTGAGGCGTTGCGCAATTACGTTGCCGAGCGCGTCGCTTCCGGGCAGTACGGGAACACCAGTGAGTATGTCCGGGAGCTCATCCGGCGCGATCAGCGCGAGCAGGATGTCTTGCGGCTGCGTGCGATGCTGCAGGAAGGATTGACGAGTGGTCCGGCCGTCGCCGACACGCGCGAAGACTGGGACGAGTTGGAGTCGCTCGCTCGCGGCGACCGCGAGTGAAACCCTGCGTTCTGCGGCCTCGTGCGCGTCAAGATCGACGTGACGAGGTCAGCTACTACCGCGAGCGCGCCGGAAACGCAGTCGCCCTGCGCCTTGTCACGGCCTTGCGAGCAGCACTCGACGAGTTGGGTCGCCATCCTGCGATCGAGTCTCCCTTGCTGGGAAACGCACTCGGCATCGAGGGCCTTCGCACCTGGCGAGTCATCGGTTTTCCGCTGACCTTCTGGTACTTCGAAAGGCCCGACTGCGTCGACGTCGTGCGCCTGGTTGGGGAGCGTATGGATCCGTCGGGTCTGGCGAGCTACGAGTAAGTCGCCTGTCGGATCCTCGGCGCTTCCTGCGGCTCGTGTCGCTCTGCGGCGCCTTGGCTGCGTGAACATCAAAAAAAGCGCCGGGTTTCCCCGGCGCTTTCAGACCTGCTTCGTGTACCGGCCTGAGCCGGTGCGCGATCAGAACAGGTGACGGATACCGATCGCAACACCTTTCGGGTCCGCCCCCGCCGCACCGGCAGCAACCGAGTTATCGGACGCGAGAATCGCGAAGTTACCCGTGCTGTTGTTGCGCATCATGCCGTACGTTGCGTACAGGTTGGTACGTTTCGACAGCGGATGGACATACGCGAGGCCGAACGACGTGCCTTTCGGGTCACGCAGACCGGCAGTTGCCGAATCGCCCTTGATTTGTATGACCTGAGCAAGAACCTCGCCCGTACCAACCTTGATTCCGGCGCCAAGGCCGAGCGCCTGCATCTTGTCGACGTCAGGGCTCCCGGCCGCTGCGGCCCGCACCAACGCCGTTCCGTCCGCATCCGCCACACCGTAGGTCAGCGTCAGTCGGAACGCGCCGAAGTTGTAGCCTGCCCCGATGCCGGCCTGCTTGACCGCATCGCCCAGGACGTTGTTGACTTCCTGGTAATAGCCTTGGATCGTGAGCGGACCGCCGGCGTAGACGGCCGACAGACCGAACGCGTCGTTACCGCCGCTGTCCTGCACTTTCACGCCCCCGACGGTCTGATCGGTGAGCTCGCCCTCGGCGTACATGGCGCGCAGCGTGACGCCGCTGAACGTGCCCGTGTAGTGGATGCCATTGCTGCCACGGGTAGTGATGCCGCCCGCGCCGGCCGTGTAGGTCAGCCAGTTGCCCAGCAGGCCGTAGCCCATGACATCGGTCGTACCCGCGGCCGAGAAGGCCGGGGTGTAGTCACGGCCGAGACGCACTTCGCCGAAGCCGCCCGCCAGGCCGACGACCGAGCGACGCTGCCAGAAGCCGGCGGGATCGCTATTGCCCGTATCCCACTTGACGCCCGCCTCGATGTTGAACGTGGCCTTCAGCCCGCTGCCCAAGTCTTCCGTTCCACGAACCCCGAAGCGGCTCGTCGACTGGTAGCCCGAGTTGACGACCATCGTGCTCGAGTCGCCCGGACCGTCGGTGTCGTTCCAGCCCGCGCCGACGTCGGCGATCCCGTACAGCGTGACGTTCGTTTGCGCGAACGCCGCTGCCGGCAGCGCTGCGGCGACAGCCACTGCGAGAAGCGTTTTCTTCATTGAAAGTTCTCCTAGGTTTCTGGAATCAATCATCGGCGTGGTGTGCCGCCGCAACTCCCCGAGTGGCCGGCAGGCGATCCTCGGTTTGAAGTCCAACGTATTCTCCCGAAATTCACTGGGGGAGCAAAGAAACGAGGGGCTCCGGATGCCTGGAAGGCGCTTTTCTGTGGCATCCCGGCAACAAGTCGCGATCGGGGGCCGGGAAGCGCCCCGGCGGCTGCGCGTCGCCCGTCGCGGTCATGCGGAAGGCGCCTCCCGTCGTTCGGAGACAATGCCCCAGGCGCGCGCTGCGCATCTTCCGACCGCAGGTCGAGACGAGACGGAAATGACGACGATTCCACCGCACGGACTTCGCCACCCTACGCCGCTGGACCGCGCCCTGGCCGGTTTGGGCCGCGCGCTCGCCTCGCTCGCCGGTGCGCCGCCGACCTCCCGTCCGATGCCCGTGCGCGCCGCCGCACCCGACCACGACGAGCCCACCGAGCCGTCGCAGCGGCGCCTGTCGGGTGCGCTGATGCGAGTGAACCACGTGGGCGAGATCTGCGCGCAGGCGCTCTACGAGGCGCAGGCGGCCAGTACCGTCGATCCGGTGCTCGAGGGCGAGTTCCGCAGGGCCGCGCGCGAGGAGGGCGATCACCTGGCCTGGACGCGCGGGCGGCTGCGCGAACTGGGCGCGCGGCCGTCGGCGCTGAATCCGTTCTGGTATGCCGGCTCGTTCGCGATCGGTCTGCTGGCCGGCCGGATGGGCGATCGGATCAGTCTCGGCTTCATGGCCGAGACCGAACGGCAGGTCGAAGCGCATCTGGCCCGGCATCTCGAGCGGCTGCCGGCGAGCGACACGCGTTCACGGACGATCGTGGCTGCAATGCAGGAGGACGAAGCCCGCCACGCCGAGCACGCGCGCCGACTGGGAGGCGTGGACCTGCCGGGGCCCGCACGCTGGGCGATGCGTACCGTGTCGAAGGTGATGACGAAGACGGCGCACTACATCTAAGTCAGTCTTCGACGACCTCCCAGTCGTGCGTCAGCTCTGCGGTCTGGCCCATCATGATCGACGCCGAGCAGTATTTCTCGTGCGAGAGCCGGATCGCGCGTTCGACCACGTTCGGCTTGAGCGAGCGGCCGCGCACGACGAAATGGAAATGGATGCGCGTGAAGACCTTCGGATCGGTGGGCGCCCGCTCGGCGCTCAACTGCACTTCGCACCCGCGAACGTCCTGT
>JAJPEN010000069.1 GCA_021166835.1 Burkholderiaceae bacterium
GTGACGGTCAATGCATCGGCCCGCCAAGCCGTTTGCTCGCCCTTGATATCGCGTAGTTCACGAGGCAGTAAAGCACGGCCACGACGAGGTACACGGGCACCAGCGCGTGGTAGTTGGCAATGAGCACCTTGGCGTTCTGCATCAATTCACCATAGGTGACGACGTAGCCGAAGGTGGTGTCCTTGACCACGATGACCAGTTGCGCAACCAGTGCCGGAACAATATAGCGAAGCGCCTGAGGGAAGACGACGAGGAAGAAAATCTGGGCTTCTGTCAGTCCCAGGCTGCGCGCAGCCTGGGTTTGGCCGCGAGGAACGGCAAGCACGCCCGCGCGGTACACCTCGGCCACCACCGCGGCGGTGCCGAGGCCGATGGGCAAGGTCAACATCCAGTATGTGCTCAGCTTGATCCCGACCGAGGGAAGCACCAGAAAACACACATAGATGAGCAGCAGCGTCGGCGTGCCACGCAGGAACTCGATAACTGCGATGCTCGGCCAACGCAGGAGCCGCAGCCGCGCCAGGCGCCCCACCAACAGCACCAGCCCGAGGGTCAGCGCGATGATGGCGGCCATCGCCGACGATGCCAGCGTGCCGAGCAGGCCCCTGGCCAGGAAGGCCCAGGTCGTCGGCCATACGAAGAAGTTCCAGAATCGGGCGTCGAGCTGCCCTGCGGCATGGAACCGGAACACGATACCCGCCGCCAGCAGGAGCAGCACGGCCCCTGCGGTCACGCTGCCCCCCCTTATGACAGTCTGGGACTGGGGGCTGGGAGCACCGAACAGAATGTCTTCCAGTGGGCGGCTCATCGCAGTATCCGCACCTTCTTTTCCAGGGCGGCGCCAGCCCAGGCGATGAGCAACCCGGTCGCCACGTACATCGCCGCTGCCACGGCGAACGCGGGAATGCCGGCGGCGGAGTCGTTGGCGATCTTGGCCACGAGCGCAGTGAGCTCGCGGCCGGGAAACGGCACCTGCGACGCCAGCGAGGTCGATAACATCAGTGCAATGAGCAGCGAGGTCATCGGCTGCACCACCGCGCGCAGCGCCTGGGGCAATACCACCGCGGAGATGATGCGCATCGGCCGCATGCCCAGGCTGAGTGCGGCCTCGATTTGGCCGCCGTGGACGGTGTTGATGCCGGAGCGCAGGTAGTCCGCCGTGAACGCGGAGCAGATCAGCGTCAACGTGAGGATCACGCTGGGCTCATAGCCGATCAGGACGTTCAGATCGGGTAGCGCAAAGACGATGAAGATCAGTAACGCGACGCCGGGAATGTTGCGGAAGATCTCGACGTAGCCGGTCAGGACGAAGCGCAGCGGCGGCAACGGGAGGAGCCGAAGCACCGTCACGACCACGCCCAGCAGGAAGCCGGGCACGAACGACACGACAGTGAGCTTCCAGGTCAGAAAGAGGGCCTGCCCGAAGGCAGGCCCATAGTCGGCCAGGAGCTTGGAAACATCGCCCATCGGTTATGGGAGGGCGGGCGGCGTCGGAACGGCTGTGCTGCCGGTGCGCTGTCCGATGGAGACGGTCCAGAGCTTGGCCCAGGTGCCGTCGGCTTCCAGCTTCTTCAGGAAGGTATTGACGAAGGCCACGCCGTCCGAGCCCTTGGGCAGTCCGACGCCGTAGGGATCCTGCGCGCCGAAGGGCGCGCCCGCCAGGCGCGCGTCGCCGGTTCCCAGGCTCAGGGCGTTGAGCAGCAGCGTGTAATCGGTCACGTAGGCGTCCACGCGTCCCTGGCGCAGTGCGTCGAGCGCTTCCTGATGCGTCTGGAACTCCTGTACGGCAGCCTTGGGAGCGTACTGCGCCAGTATCGCTGGCCCCGTGGAGCCAGCCTGCGTGGCGACGTTCTTGCCAGCCAGGTCGTTGTACGACTGGATCGTCTTGTTGTTCGCCTTGACCAGCACCCCAGCCTGCGAGGTGTAGTAAGGACCGGCGAACGAGATCTTCTCGGCGCGGGCGGGGGTGATGGAGTAGGTGGCCAGCACCATGTCCACCTGATTGTTGATGAGCACCTGTTCGCGCGTGGACGAGGTCACCTGCGTGAACTGGTACTTGGCGCCATCGCCCAGGATGTAGCGCGTGATGAGTTGGGCCAGACCTGCGTCGAAGCCGCGGATCTTGCCGTCTTTCTCGTTGAGCAGCGAGAAGAGATTCGAGGTTTGTGTGCCACCAAGGCGCAACGCGCCGGCCTGCCTGATCTTGCTGGCCCAGGTGCTCGATGCGATGGTCGCGGCGTCGGCGACGGGGCCCTTCGCAACCAGCGCGTCGAACGCCGCTGCATCGATGGATGTGCCCTGCCCGAAAAGCGGCCCACTGGTCACCATCGCCAGTGCCACCACGGTGGATTTCAGAACGGATCTGATCGACATGCGTCCTCCTGGGTGGTCTGTGACGCAAATCAATATATATAGCAGCCATGGCGCGCCAAGAGCGTGTCGTTCAAGGCGCGGCACGAGCGGGCCAACTTCCTTCGCCACGCTGATTCGTGCCTTCGGCCCACGCAAGCGCGAGGCGATCATGTTCCGGCCCAACGAGTGCCTGGTGAACTTCGCCGACACCGGCCTGCCCCAGGCCGAGAAGCAGGGCGAGGACTACGTGTGGGTGCGTCAGGGCGCCAAGGGCGGCCGCCGCGCTTCGTGCCGATGAACACGCCGCGCCGCCGGCAGGCCATCGCCAGCGCACAGCAGGTGGCCGACTGGGACAACCACTCCCACACGGGCGACCCCGACCGCGATTTCAAGCAGAACATGGTCCGCTTCGGCTACGTGCTGCGGGAGTTCGGCATCACCTCGAAGGGCCTGGACATCACCGCCCACGGCCTGCGGCACGAAGCTCTGATCGAGGAGTACATCGCGATCACCGGCCATGAACCGCCGCTGCGGGGCGGTGGGGAAGGGCTGACGCGGGAGCAGGAGGACGCGGCGCGGTTGGCGGTGAGCAGGTTGGCCGGCTACAACAGAGGGAGGGCCTCGGCAGCGTACTTGGGCGCCGTGCTTCACAAGAAGAAAGGTGAGGCGAAGGGCGGTGGCAGCGTGGCGGGTGGCGACGCTGCAGCGTGATGCAACACAGCGGACGGTGACCGGGCCGGCCGCTGGTCTTCAGTTCGCCTTGGGTTCCTGCGCGTACAGCGGTGTCACGGTTCGGCACCGCTGTTCGACCTGGTGCGCGATCCGCTGAACGTCCTGGGCTGTCAGAGCTTGGGTGCCCCGCAACTTCAGCAGGCCGGCCAGTTCCTTACCACTGAAGACCCGAACCCGTCCACGCTCGGTGCGCTCCACGAACCAGCCCGGCAGTGCGATCACGGGCAGCACCGAGACAGGCGATCCGACGGCACTCGACAGCCACTTGGCCAACCAGGCGGCCTGGCGCTCGGCCTGTTCCAGCGGCTCCTTGGTCGTCCAGTTGGGGAACCTGAGGATCTCGCCGTCGTAGACCACCGTGGCGTCGGCCTTTCCGCGGCCCTGGTTCGGCTTCGTGAAACCCTTGGTCTCGATGGCAAAGACGCCCTCGGCAGCGACAACGACATGGTCGATGTTGAACTGCTCGGCCGGCAGGTCGTGGAAGGTGGCGGCGCCCTGGCGCATCAGTTGGTCGAGCTCCTGGCCGACGGCCACCTCGGCGTCATATCCGGCCTTCAGGTGATCGAGGCGGATGCCAACCCTCAGCAGCTTGCGCAGCATGTAGGCGATGAAGGCGATCACCGCCAAGGCGTAGACCGGCGCCAGGTGCGCCATCTGCGGCAGGCCGCGCAGATGACTCTGCGCCAGGAACAGCGCCAGCGTCAGCAGCGGCACCACCATCAACAGCGCGAGGTCCCAGGTCAGATCGTTGTGGGCCTCGTCGAGCTGTTCACGCAGCGAGTGGCCTGGGCCGCGCAGCAGCGCGATGCCGATTGGAGAGCGGCGGTTTTGCCGCGCCTTCGCCTTCCTGCGGATCAGGACGAAGAGGGCTGCGGCAGGCCCGGCCAAGCCGGCGACGAGGACGGCAAAGACGATGGCAATTTGGTTGGTGACCTCTCCCATTGATCCGTCTTTCCTGCAGCTGCCGTCACGCGGTCAGGCGTGCTGCGAGCTTTTTGGTGGTGGACGACACGAAGCGCTCGATCCGCTCGGCGAGGGGGCGGGCCGATGGCGTCAGCGAGGGCGCGATCTCGCGCGTGGCCTGGTCGATGGCTGTGGGCACGCGGTCGGCCATGTCCCGCGCCTGCTGAGCCAGGAAGCGCGGTTGCATGCCCAGTTGCCTGGCCATCAGAGCCAGGTGCTCGGCCCCCATCTCACCCGGCCTGACCTCGCCGCCGATCGCAAACGCGAACTCGGGCGACAGGCCCGCGTACAGCCGCGTGCACATCAGGTCGTAGAACGGCGTCAGCGTCACGCCCTGGCCGGGCACGCTGTAGATCGACAGGTTCTTGGCGTGGCTGTCGTTGTTGCCGACGTACAGGTTGAAGAAGACCCAGCGCACCAGGTGGCGCAGGTCGACGGCCGGCTGCGCGCTGTAGCGACGGATCAGTTCGGCGCAGGCGGACAGTCCCGGGCCGCCTTCCTTCTCGTACTTGCGGTCCGACACGGTTCCGGCCAGTTGGCAAAGGTCGTACTGCACCAGCCGGGCCAGCGTGCCGTCGGGCCGGAGCTGTCGGTCGAAGCGGCGTACGACGCAGGCTTCGGTGCGCGGTTCGTAGAAGACCTCGGCCGTCGGCAGGCCGGCCAGCTTGGCAGCGCGCATCACGATGGCCTCGTTCGCTGCGGAGTGCCAGACCTTGGTCAGGCGGCGGATGTTGGGCTTGAGGATGTGCGTGGACGGCGAGGTGCCCTTGGGCAGCATCGGGACACCGTCGTCGAAGATCGCCAGACTGGTCTTGTCCTGCGCGCCGGCCAGTGAGATGCGGGCGCCTTGCTCGTGGATATCGATCGCAGAGGCCGACCGCTTGGCCAGGATCGCGGCGATGGCCTCCCAGGTCGTGGCTTCGTAGCGGGGCGGGTCCGGCGTCTGTCCGGACGCTACCAGCACGAAGGCCCCCGCGGTGTCGCCAGCCACCTCCAGCAGCAGCGAGAAGAGCGTGGACGCCTTGCGCTGCGTGGCCAGGTAGTCGCGCAGTTCACCTTCGGGCAGCAGGTTCTCGAAGAAGGCCTGCACCTCGGGCGTGGCCTGCCGCCCGGGCTGCAGAGGAATAGCCGCCAGCGACATGCGCTGGGTGCCATCCAGCCACGTCGGTTCGTACTCGAAGGCCAGCGGCGCGCTGTCATGCACCGCGCCGACCAGGTCGCTGCCGTAGTAGACATCCAGCCTGTCGGGCCGTGGCTGCATCACCCGTTCCTCACAGCGACGAGGTCGAACGAGAGGCCTTGGTGCGCACCACCACCTCCAGGCCCAGCAGGTCCATGAGGTCCAGCACCTTCTGCAGTTGCACCGTCGGCTTGCCGTTCTCCAGGTCGACGATGAAGCGGTTGCCGGTGTTGCCCAGGCCGGCCAGATCGAGCTGCTTCAGCGCCAACCGCTTGCGTTGATCGCGGATGACCGCGCCCAGCTCAACGGAGGAGCGGATCGGCGTCTCAGTGGAGTGACCGACCGGTAAGTCTTTGGCCGAGGACGACATGGCAGGTGCTGTAAGTTACCTCCCGGTCATTTTCTGAGTTGACCCGCTGTAGGTCAAGCGGAAAGTGACTGCTAGGTAATCAGCGTCCCGCCTGCGGTCAGCAGCTGGTGCCTCAGCGCGAGCCGCACACGTGCGGGAACCATCCGGATTTGGAGCTTGTGCGCCGGCAGCACATGCGCTGCGTTGCAGGCAAGCTCCTTTAGCTTATGCAGCCATTCCACCGCCATGGTCGGCAGCGGGACGTCCCGTTCTGCACGCTGAAGCCTTTGGCCTGGCGCATCGCCTCGAACAGCGACACCCGCTCGTCGCGTGACAGCGCGCGCTCGCGGGCGAGTTCCTTGCCGCCTGCGTCCGCCAAGTCGAAGGCTGCCGCCGGGTTGAAGTGCAACAGGTGGCGCTTGATGGCGTAGTCGAACATGCGCCGCACCCAGCGCAGCACGTCGCTGGCGATGGTCGGCGCCCCGCGCTTGACGACGGCGCGCAGCATCGCGTCGATGTGCCGCGGCTCCACCGCATCCAGGGCCAGCTTGCCCAGATGCGGCTTGATGTCCTTCTCGACGCGGCTGCGCATGATGTTCGGTGCTTCCAGCGCCCGCTGATCATGCGCTCGAAGTACTCGTCGGCGAGCTGGCCGACGGTGGTGATGCTGCGCGCAGCCTCGATGCGGGCCAGGGCGGTGGACTTGCGCTCCTGCTTCTCGCCGGTCACGTCATGGCCCAGGGCGATTTTGGCGCGCAGTTTCTTGGCGGCTTGGCGTACGGCGGCGAGGATGAGATCCGAGTAGCTGTCGATTTCCCGCTTAGGGGTGTCAAGAGACGCCGTGAAACCTCACTCGATGTACTGCACCTGAATATCGATTGATTTGGCGGAAGATCGGTATAGGCCTGAAGTCATTGATTTATAAAGAGTTTCTCGTACGCGTGCTCGGCGAAGTTACCAGTGAACCGCCTCCCCAACTTGGGCTTGGATGATACGGCATGGGAGAGGGGGGAACGCGGTCTTGGACAATCTCAGCGGCGGTGTCTCTCTGACTGTGGCTGGTCGATGACCATGCTGTAGTTGGACGCGTCGCCTGAACCTTGTGCTTATATTTTTTGAGACAGTTGAATGACGACTTGCTTCCAGAAGGCTTCGGCCGCTGATCCCCATTTTTCTTTCATCCCAGACTTGCCTCCAACCGGCTTCGTGCGCCAAGCGCATGTGCTCAGCCTCATCCCGATCTCGAGGTCGACGCTGTGGCGTCAAGTGTCCACGGGTGCATTTCCCGCGACAGTGAAGCTTTCGCAGAGCATTACAGCATGGCGGGTTGAGGACGTGCGGAATTGGATCGCTGAACGGTGTGGGGAGGGTCTTTGATGTAGTTTTCTGGCTCCCCGCTCCTGCTAGTTCGAGTGCGTCACTCTTAGTTGTCGAGAATCGGCAGCATGGTCAATGCGGGGATTGTCTGAGCAAGCTGGAAAGCCGCTTTACAGCGGTTGCTGCCCTTCGACCTCGAACGGCGAGTTCACGGTATCACCCACATCGCCATCATTCATACGGTCTTGCGTTCAAAGACACAAGAACCTCCCTGGAGAGTTTCTATGTCTTTGGATGCGAGTTGGTATCAGGCCTTTGTTGAGTGTGCAACGCGGCCCCGATCTCGATGGTGCTGCCTTCACTCGGCGTGTGGCCGAGTTCCACGCCCCGTACCGCTCGACCGAATGACCGCTCCCTCAAGCTTCGTACTCACGTAGTCGACCCAAAGCGGAAGTTCAGTTTGCAGATTTCAATGTTCGGTGGAGGCTGGTTGCGGTCGTTGATCAGCAGTGGTTGAACATGCGCAAGGCCTGCAAGAGACATTCGTCGCGACTGGTTACTGGACCGCTCCGGCGCGCTCTTAACGGCCATGACACCTTTTGACCTTCGCGCCACTGCCGCATGGACAGAGATCATTTCGTCCCGGTTTTTTGGTCTTCCCAAGAGAGGGCACGTTTTCCGGTTGCTTGAGATTCACTGCCCGCGTTGGGTGAACCATTCGGGCAGCGTCTTCGTAGATGGAGGCGTTTTCTTGCGTTCGCTCTGTTGGTATGTGAACTGCGAACGATTGCGCCCGGCGATAGGTTCCATCGGAACTAATCTCTGCAACAACGCCGACCACATTAGAAGCCTTAACGGCTAACGAAGCTGCACTGGCCTTCTCATTTACCTTTTTCCAGTCAATTTGCTGGCCGTGTTGTTGTAGCCAGACAAAGAGCGGCTCTCCGTCCCCAGCCAGAACAAAGTAACGGGCGGGATGTTGATTCAGGGTTTGGCGAAGGTCGGTGAGCATCTTGGCCAGATCTTTCCGGCCTTCTTCTCCTAGGTCACGGATATGGCTCTCCGCCGAAAGCCAACCTTGTACTCGGGTTACGTCAAGAGCATCAAGCAGCTTTAGCACCTCTTTAGGGAAGTGCTGGGTCGGAAACGGCCTGGCCTCCCAGTCTTCACCCTCGAAGCTCCTATCAACGATGTCGCTCATGCCGTCCCAGATAAGCATGTTCACCTTGCCGTCCTGCAGTTGCTCGGCGATGTCCTGATCGAATCGGTTCTTCTTCAGGTACGCGCCAAGGTGGTCAAACTCGTCGAAGAGATGAGCCCGGCGCATCCCCGCCACAGCTTGCCGCACCTCCATGTAATGGGCGAACTGGCCGGGTGTGGGCAGGAGTCGCTTGAGTACAAACAGGTCGTCAATGGACAGCGAAACGAAGGGATGCCTTCCAAGTAGCGGCTCAACCTGCGGCAATTTCTTGCAGTACGCTGAAAAGGGCGAGAATGACTCAACCGTCAGCCCAATCGGTACCATCACTCGGTAGTCGGAGCGGCAGACGCGGCCACACTCCTCATATTTTCCGTCCACTAGGCGGTAGAGGGACACTTCATCGGCCGAATTCAGGTAATTGAAGAAGCGCTCACATTGCTTGTACGCTTTAAGCACCAAGTCCTGAACGGATTGGGCGTGGCGGCCGAAATCAAGCGCTGGCGATGCGATGGTGGCGGCTGCACCGGCCTTGGCCTCAACTAAAAACAGCACGTCATCAATCAGGATGAGAGTGTCATTTTCGGACCACTGCTTACTGGCAGGATCCTTGTAGTAGATCTCCTGGAGAACTGTGGCACCGGGAAGCTGATCGGCCAGAATGTCTGCGAAGGCAGCTTCGCTCATCGTCTTCTGATGATTCTCAAAGGTCTTCTTGTAGTCCGGTTTTCGTTGAAGTAGGTTGTAGAGAAGAGCACGGTACCCCGCATCGCGGGCGAAACACGAATCGACGGCGTAGTAATCTGACCCAAGCTGAATTAGGGGTTTCTTCCGGGCCGGTAGTGTCCGGTAGGGTGTCCCTGCAAAATCGCCAGCAGCGAAGAACTCGGTTTCCTCGCCGCGCTGGTACGCCAAGTCTGCGAGCAGCGTTGATGGTAGCTTCGTGTGACGGCTCACGTTGGCGATGCCGCCCCGAAACATGTCATCCATTGCCCGTCCGGCGGCTTTCGCCTGTTCCGCGTTCGCCGCAACCCATGCCTCCATAATTTCTTCAAGAGGCTTTTCCTGTGCCGAAGCGAAGGCCTGAGCGGCCTCCATCTGCTTAATCATCTCCATCGTGGCTTCGGCATGCCCAGAACGCGTGGCGTCGGCCATGGTCTGGAAGCCTTCCGCGATATAGGCGGCACCAACGCCATACACTTCTTCCAAAACCTCATTGTGAGGCGCCAGAACATAGCGGTAGAACTCACCTTCCAAAACTTGGTAGCGGTTCCCGCGCATCATGACCCAATTGGATTTCGCGCGAAATTCAATGTCGGCGGTGTCGGGACCGAAGATTCCATCTTTGTTATCAGTAGACGTGGCCATAGCAAAAAATATAGCTTGCTCTCGCAGTTTGCGGCCAAGTTCAAACAGCTCTGCGCACTGGGCCTCGTCAAGTGTCATATTTGCAGGAGCGGCATCTGACGCGAGAACCGCGTGCACGTACTCCAGCAAGAACTGGTTTTCGTTAATCAGGTCATCCGAAGCGTCTGTTTGGCATTGCTCCTCGGCGGCGCTTTGGTCCGCCATCGCTTTTATTACACGCTGTGCGTAGATGTAGCCAAGCAAATCATGCGGAGGCATAGCGACGATCAGCTCGCGCATGCGGGCGGATGTGGCTTCCATGTCTTTCAGCAGGGAAGCAGCGGCCTCTTTCCGTTTTTTATCGTCCATAACTACTTATGCCTGATGTTTCCGAATCTGCAAGTCCGCCGAGAGGAGCAGAAGCCGGGAGAAAACAAACGCACCCACTTGTTCGTAGAGTCGTAGTTAGCCCGGCAAGCGCCGACGCGTAGACTTTCAGGGATTGAGATCTCCCGCATCCAGAGCCTTTAGTGCGGCGTCGAAAGCCTTGTCGCACTCGCCCGCCAACCACTTGAAGTGAGCGCGCAGCGTCCCGTGGGTGGATCTTGCTAGCCTTTCCTCTTTGTCCTTCTCAATGACTGAACTGTGAGCCCTGAGCGTGCTCCGCAGTCCGTGCAGCCTTGAAAGCGGCGTGAGCGTGGTTTTGGCCTGTTCTTCGGTGAGTCCGGTGGCAACCAGGATCGCCCCCAGAACCCGGAGCGATGCCCAGCTGGACTCCGCTTTTGCGCCCTTGTCTTCGAGGACCTTGCGCAATGGCTTGAGCTGGAACCCCTCGACCAGTAGGTGGTCAAGAGCCATGATCTCGTTGGCCCACTCGAACGTCGAATCGGTTGCCGGGTAGCGGGCCGCATCGAGATGCTCGGGGCTCCGTGGTAACCACCATGCGGGCGGCGCGTCGTTGAGTTTTCCGATCTTGTATTTCAAGAGGTGGAGTGGGTCGTACTCCGAGCTGAACTCGCCCATGATGTCGTTCTCATGCGCGCGCTTCGAAATGGGGCCCTTCGGCCACTCGTTGAACGATTGCCAATAGCGCTGCTCCTCAATCGGCAGGCGTGCGAGATCGCCGATATAGGCGTGCACCTGCCCTGCTTCGTTGATGTCGTAGCCCTTCAAGTACCAGGCGTTGCGGCAGCTAATCGCGCGGTCGTCGAGGGCGTACTTTTCGGGATCGGACTTGAATCGGTGCAGGACATCCGGCCGGAAGAAGGCCGGCGATATCTCCCACGGAAGATCTGACTCCTGGAAATAGTTGGAAAGGAACTCGGGAGCGCAGGACGTTTCGACCTCGACGCCATTCTTGCGGTCGAAGATCTTAAAAGTTGCGTACTCGCGCTTGGTCGGGTTCGACTCTTCCTTCCATTCGTCGATGAGCTGTTGAAGTGGTATGACGGAACGGACGATCATCCGGCCGTTCACGTAGCTGGCATTGGCGATGCCACCACCGTGATAGAAGAGGTCGGGAGCCCTTCGGTCGATTCGGTCGTGATCGCCCCAGCCGTTGAAGCTGCCCGGGACAAAGCGCGTGAAGTCGAACAAGAACACCAGCGCCATGTCCGCCAGCGTCATGTACGTCGAGAGATCTCTGGCGAGGATTGTCACGGCCGTCAGTCTTTCGTGACCGCTTCCGAGCTCGACTAGCAGGACGCGAATCACATCTTCGATGTCGCCTCGGTTATCGAGCCGGCAGTAGGCATTGCGTTCGACTACGAAGTGCAGGCCGAGCGAGTGCACCAGTTTTTGGTTCAACTCGACAGGACTCTCTCCCTTTTGTACGCCGTCGAAGGATCTGCGGAAGATCAGCTTCTCGCCGCCAGAGAGCGACTTCCCCGCGTGCCTCAGCGGCGGCTCAAGATAGACCTTGTGCCCTTCGCCGCCTCCGTAACTCTTCTGGATTACCCAGCTCTCGTCGGTCTGGACAAAGCCGCGCATCAGGTCCTCTTGGTCCGCAGGCGTCACCTGCTTAACGGGGGCGAGCACGCCGTGTATCAGGACGGCCGGGCCACTCGCGTAGATGACGATTTCCTCGCTCTGCACATTCGCCTTGAGGAACGCGACCGAATCTTCCGCGCCGACGAGCCAGTTTTTGGCTTTGTCACCTGGAGCCTGCGAGAGTGCCTTTAGCGTTGCAATGTTGAATCGACGGGTCATCTGGAAGCAGCGTTTGGAGTCAGGGATGCGGTGGGATGGCTTGGATCACTTAACGCAGGCCCGCAACCGTGAAAAGCTCGGTCTTCAGCCAAGAATCCAACGTCGAAATTCTCACAAAGTGGGTCGGCACTGGGTAAGGAGGATGGACCATCCAGTAGTAGATGTCCCTGCTGACGTAGAGTTCGACATAGCGCTCTGCAGCGTTGACGGGCTTCGGCCATCCGAGGAGCTCCAGCATCCGGGTTCGGTGCTGCTCCAAAAAGGCACCTCTGCGGAGTACCTTTCCGATCTGGCCATTGTCGCCCTCCTTGCGCCCAAAGATCTTGTCGCGGATCCGGCGACCGTCCTTCATCGTGTAAAACGGCTGGTTGTACTTGCACTCGATCGCGACCATGAGATTGTGGTCGGGCCAATACGCGAGGACGTCGAAGTCGCCAACATCTTCGAATCCTTCGGTTCTAAACTTCCGGTAGAAGTCGATGTCCCGCGCGACAAACGGGGTATGCCGGCGGAAGATCTCTTCACTGCAGAATTCCAGCCGCCTCTCGATGCTGGCCTTCACCTGCCGAACGACGAGTTCGATGTTAGGCCAACCGAAATCGGCAGGCAGGTAGCCATCACGCACCGAGGACATCCAATTGAACATGCAGCGACTCGCCGCCTCCGCGCCCCAGCGCAGCTCATCACCGACCTGCACCAGTGGCCGGATGGCGTATCGGTGAATACGCTTTCTGTGCTCCCAGTAGGGCACTTCCCCCTCTTGGACGTCCCGGCCAGCGAGCCGCAGAAGCCCCGTTTCTGAGAGGGTCAGGAAGGCCACAATGCGCTCTGCCTTCTCCTGTCCAAGGTCCTTGATCTCGGAGGCAAGCTTCCCTGCCAGTTTGTCTGGACTGGCGCCGTAGGAAAGCGACAGCTCCTTGGCAAGACCACGGTGCTGAGCTTGGGCGAGCACGGATAAGGACGTGAACAGGTCCGAAAGGTTGAAACCAAGGTCGGCCTCGAAGGCATTGTTGAAATTAGCCGATTCCAACAGGGCCTCCGACTCTCCCTCGACCACGTCCTTGCGGTTTTCTCCGAGTCCAAGTCGTGTCTTGGCGTACTCACGCGCGAACCGAATCTCCCGGTCATTGGAACCGTCGGAGTAGAAGACTTCCGGGATGAACGAATCGTCGATGGCGACGCCTGCTACATCGACCCCGTTGTGGAGGACGTCGCTGGCTCCTGCAAGCGACATGAGCCAGTCAACTTTCCCGACCAGTTCGCGCAGCACATCGGGAGTGACCTCGCCGGGTCCAGATGCCTGGCTACTGACGGCCTTCTCCAGCAGGTATCGATAGTGACGAGCTACAGTGCCGTATTGCGCGCGCGCCTCTTCAACTGCGTCAACTCGGTCATAGTCCACCTCGTGAGACAGGCTCTGACGGGCTCTTTCAATCCGCTCTCGCTCGGTGGCTAGAAGCGCATCGTGCTGTTCGATGCAAGCTCGAATCAGATGAAGTCGGTCGAGCTGAGCGAGCCGCCCTTCGATGCGAAGCCTGAATTGGGCGCTGGCCAGGTCAATTTTCTCTTTGGCCTCCGACAGCGCGTATCGACCAGGTGCCAGGCCCAGGTCTCGGATTACCTCGGCGAGTTGCTTACGAGCCAGCTTGTAGTCCGACATCCTTGGAATGACCACCGACGGGTGATCGGGAACGTCGACGCGTCGATTGGCAACCCGCAGCGTGTATCGGGCGAGCTCCCCCGCCGTTGACACAACCGCCTCATCCAGACCCTCAGGAAGTGCCATGCAAAGGGCGTCGTGGCTCTTGCGAATCGTCTCCGCAAGGCACTGCACCTCGAAACTCCGGTCGGTAGCGTCGGTCAAGCCTGCGAGCACCGCACGTACATCGACATCAAGGTGAACGACTGTAGTTCTGCCGAAGCTTCCTTCGGCAGCAGTTACGACCGGGCCTGCATTCTTAGCCGTGCCGGAATCCGCTCCGTCACCGCCAATGATGGTGCTGGACGCGCTACGTTTGCTGACGAACAGAACATGGTGCAACTGGAACAGTGGCACGGTAGCCAGCAGTCCACGGCACCTGAAAGCGCTGTCGGCGAGGATCTGGATGAACAGGTCGATCATGCGCCCGTCTTCCAAGACTAGGTCGTCCTTGATTTCCAGCAGAGCTTGAACGGTGCAATCGCCGACGAGAGTGGAGTAGGCGATGACCTTGCGGCCGCGCGAGCTCATCTCGATGACGCCTTCGGTCCCTTCGCTTAATCTCCAGCTAGATGTGCCATCGGGAAAGACGCGAGGAGCCCTTGACCAGAACTCAGCGAGCACCTTGAACCTCCATGATGTACCCCAACTCGGCTCGAGGCTGATCATCGAGGGCTCCACGGCACCGTCAACAAGAACCTCGTCGGTGTCCTTAAATGAAGCGAACAGATCGGCAGGGCCACGGGAGAAGGGATTTAGGGCTGACCGCTGCCCATCGCAAAAGGCCCAATAGCGCTGCAGATCCTCCAGATTCTTCAGGCTGTCAAAGATGGTGATGAGATCCGCAAGCGGTAGGAGTCGCAACGGTTCGTCAGGAAGGTTGAGGAGCCCGGCAGAGGTAGCCGCTAAAGTAGGTGCGAGGATGATGTGGAGCTCATCGGCTGACGGGCCGTTGACGCCGTCCTTCGAGAGCAGGACCTCTGGACCTCCAACGATCTTGAAGCGAATGCTCTTTGCCTGCCGGGCCTTGGCCAGAACTCTGCCGGCTGCCACCGACTGCTCGTCAAGCTGCTCATGATGGCAAGCGCAAATGAGGTACACACCTGTCGGCGCAGAGGTCACGCTGCTGATGGAAAGCTCTCTGCATACCTCGCCGTCGAGAACCAACATCACCGGTCCTGGCAGAGTGCCCTCAAAGCGCTCGAAGACAAACTGCCCCAGCCTCCTGTGCACCTGAAGGCTGACACCCGACGTGTTCTTCTTTGCCCAGTGATCGACGACTGTCCCCGGAGCGCTTCGTAGCGCCATCGGGTACCAGGTCCCGGCGACATTGACGCCCAAGAAGGGAACGGCATCGCCAGTGAATGCTGCGTTGCCGAACGATTCCCAAGTCAGCGGCGCCTTGTAGCCACCGACTTCCCCATCGAGAAAGGTTCCCGCGCGCTGGCGCCAGGCGACGCTCTGTTGACCGATGTTCTGCAGCACATTCCTGCACGAGAGCCAGAAATCTTCCGGGGGAAGCTCTACGTGGCCACGTTCCGCATCGACAACAGGGGACTGCCCGAGATGGGGGGATTGCTTCAATGATCAGTGCCTGCAGCGCGACGACCAAGTCCATCTGGGCCAGGGCGTCGGGAACATCGGCGTAGGTGATTCGAAAGGCCTCTATGAAGTCCGGCACTCGCTCGATGCTGCTGCCGTAGAAGACCGGCACGAACCGGCCGCCGAGGCTTACCTTGGTCTGTCCCCAATCCGCCTCAGGCGCGAAGTCTTCAAGGGTAGGAAATTGGGGCCACACCGCGTAAAGTGCTTGGGAGAACTGTTGGAAGTCGGCGTAGCTCTCGATTCTTCTACCGCCGCGTCCTTTGAGCGGGGCGTCCAGAAACACGCACCATGCGAACGCATGTTTGACGTGACTTCCGGCGTTCGCCGGCCAGAGCTCAGACACGCCAATCGCAAGCGCTACTTCTGCGGCGTCATACTGGCTGAGGAGGGTGCGGGTCTGCCCCACTTGGACGAGAAAGGCGTTTTTCAGCTGTTGGCGTTCGCCAAACTGGTCGTGCCAGCTCATCATCTGGTGGAGTAAGACATCAGGATCTCCCGCGCTCTTGGCAAGTCGGCGCTCGCGCTTCTCTTTTGACTTCCTGCCCACGAGACCTCCCCAATGTTATTGAAGATTCACCTGTTGGTGACTTCTGGCTCTCACCGCGCAGCGGAGACACCGTTAGCGCAGCAGTGCATGCGCAACGCTTGCGTGAGGTGAAGCGAACGACCGCTTGATGGGACTCCGCCGTAAGTACGAGCTGCGCCAGCAAAGGACAGCAACCGCCGCAAAACAGACCTTCAATTGCATCTTCTGAACTTCCGCTCCTGGCCGAGAGCCTCACATCGATTGAGACGCCGCATCGATTGACCGCTTGAGCGGGGAGCGGTCACAGCCTCGCCCGGCGCGAGTGACGGCTTTCAGTCTGAAGCGGTCCGGGGAGCAGATCAGTCTGGCCGTGGCAAGGGGCTCAGTGCCTGCCCCCGAGTCAGTTGCGCAATGAAGTCCGTGAACGGCCCAATCTCACCATAGGAACTGGCGCGTTCCAGCGCCTGCATATAGCGCTGCCGCTGCTGCACGGGGATGATGGTCCAGACATAGCCGCCGGTGACGAGCATGGCGTTCATCAGGAAGCGGGCTAGACGGCCGTTGCCATCCATGTAGGGATGGATGAAGACGAACAGGAAATGCCCGAGGATTGCCCGGACGGCGGGGTGCGGTTCGTTTTCGATGAGCTCGAACAGCACGGGCATACATTCGCGCACGGCTTCCTTGGCGGGAGGAACATGCAAGGCGCCACGAATGAACACCTGATTGTTGCGCCATCCAGCCAGATCCGAAGGCTTGAGCAGGCCGGCTTGTACGCTAGGGCTGAAAAGCGCCGGATACCACGCACCTAGCGCTTCGCGCAGGCCTTGTAGCCCAGCTTGTTTCGCCTGCTGCTGCAGCGTCTTGGAGATGAAGTCCTTGACGAGTTTGTAGGCTTCGAAATAGCCCTTCGCCGCCATGGCATCGCGTTGTTGACGATCAACTCCTTCCGGATCCCAGGCGCCGTTGCGGACCTTCTCGATCAAGTCCGCCGTGACATGGTAGCCCTCGATGGACAGCGAGTGATAAGCATCTGCCACATAGCGCGCTTCGATGTACATGAGAACCCGCGCTTCATCAATGGGCAGGGGACCGGGAGCAGGAAAAGCGGTGATGACTGCGTCGCGCATGGTCGCCCAATTCAGACGCAGGCGTTGCACGTGGGGAGAAGTTGGGCGGCCAGTGAGCAGCGGCGGCGGAGGTGCGTCGAACGGAGAGACTTCTTGAACCGTGTAGCCGGCGCCGCGCATGGTGCTGATGATGCTGTTGGCGAAGTCGGCCCGGCCCACCGCGCGGAACGCGCCTGCCAGCCGCCCGGCGACGACGGAGTGCGAACCGTCGAGCAGTCGTTGCAACAGCGGCGCGGTGTCATCGACCATGCCCAGGGCAATGCGTGCGGCCAAGGGCTGTTGCACGAAAAACGTGGGCGACACGGCCACGAGCGCATCTGTGAGGTTCACGAGACGGATGCCTCGATCCTCCGGATGCGGCCCGGCGGGCAGGAGTTGGGGGGCTCGATATAGGAACAAAGAACACCCGTGGGGCAGCTGCACCAACTGGTTGTTGCCCGCGGTGGACCAGACCTGCAATTGCCAGGGGAGGGTGCGCTCGCCAGACCTCAGCAACAGGGATAGCTCGGGACTCAGGTGCCAACTTTCCCCGAAACGCGCATCGCAGTAGCCGGCGACGAAGTCGCGCATGCCGGCGAACCATGCGGCGGTGCTGCCTTCGATGCTGCCGATGGAGAGATCAGGCCGTGCTGGGAGGTACCAGCCCTTGATGACTTCCTGCAGGTAGCCCGCCTTGCTCAGACGCTCCCGATGGGTTCGCGACAAGGCCGAGCTTCGAACGACGCGTTGGCCGTTCTCCTGTATCGCCCTGAGCTGTTCGAGGGACGTGGCAAGTTTTTCGTTGGGCGTCGCCATGATCACATGGTTGCACTAATATCACGTAGTATATTTTCACTACTATTACGCGTTGTCAACACACTACTTTCGCGTATTTCGCGCGCACTACCTTTCTGTTTCCCCGGGTATATGAGGAGCGCTTGCCCTCTGCAATGGCACCGTGCGGATGGCTTGGTCGCTCGCGACAGCCACCGGCAGGTCATCGGCTGACGTATGACCGTGCTCCAGCAAATGCAGATATTCCGCCCACTTGGTAAGTGTCGTTCGACGTTCGAGAAGGTAGTCGTATTGGTTGTAGATTCCCTCGACGGACTGCAGCGCATGGTTCAGGGCTCGCTCAGCAATGTCGGAGGCGATGCCCATGCGCGCCAGGTGGGTCCGGGCCGTGCGCCGCATGTCGTGCACCGTGAAGTGAGCGATCTCCAAGTTCGTCAGGCGCCTCAGCGCGACGTTGAGCGTGTCGGGAGAGACGTGAGGAAAACGGTTCTTGACGGATTTGCCCAGCCGAGACCGTACTCGTCACCGAGCAGGGAAGAGGTACTCGCTATTCCCTGAGAACACCATGACCTCCTCCAGCCAGCCCAATACGACATCGGATAGCGGAATGACGATGGGCGCCCGGGTTTTCGTGTCTTCGCTCATCAGCGTCCATTCGGCACGCTCGAAGTTGAAGGCGGATTTCTTCGCGGACAGCAGTTCCATCTTGCGCACGCATAGAGCCAAGAGCAGCCACACGGACAGTTCGTTGATCCGCCCGAAGCTCTCCGTCTCACGCATTGCCGTGGCAAGAACCGCCAGTTGATCGCAGTCGAGCCACCGCGTGCGTGGATGCTCCGTTCCTTCGGCGTCCAGCAGCGTGAAGCCCGTCGTGGGATTGTTCAGCCGGTAGCGTTTACGGATGGCGAAGTTGAACATCCGGACCATGTATCGGAGCAGATCGTTCGCGACGGTCGGGGCTCCGGCTTTCACCGCCCGGTCGAGAATGCGCTCGACGTGTTCCGGTTGCACCTGGTCGACCATCAGGTGCCCGATGATGGGATCGACGTAGCGTATGAAAGAGGATTCGACCCGTTCCGGTTTGTCGTAGTTCGGGGCGATATAGCGCGTGTACCAGACCCTGCGCAGGGCAAGGCATGGCCGCTTCCGCCGGTTGACCAGCTTGAAGTGTTGCTTCTCCGCGGCGACGTCCACGCCTTGCTGAATCTTCGCCCGATCGATTCGAGCGAGCTCGCGGGCGGCTTGCAGGGAGATGTCCGGGTATCGACCGAGTGCCTTCTCCTTGCTCTTTCCCGCGAAGCGGTAACGCAGAATCCAGGATGCTTGGCACTCCCGGGCCGCGGAGGCCGAGGCCATGAAGGTCAGGCCACCTCCAATTCCCTTGTCGACCGGACCGGCGCGCAACCATGCCCGCAGGGTCAGCTCGGTAACGCGTTTTTCGGCTTCATGGTTCACTACTGACATCACGCAATCTCCTTTCCAAGTGCTTCGGAACATGGAGTGCGCGCCAGTCAGGCGAACGCGGCAAATCGCGCAGAATCAAGCTTGGCGCGGCTCTCCGGGAGCTTGTGGGGGTCGGTGCGGAAAAACGACAGGGAATCAGGCGCTTAGCCCAAAAACCCCCACATACCCCCACAACAGCGTGCGATGCGGTAAGACGCCGCGCTACGGCTTGAACCTACTTACCACCGAAAATCAACGACTTAGGAGACGGTTTAGGGTGGCACGACACCCCTTGAAAACCTACTCCAAATTTTGCACCTGCTCCCGAATCTGCTCGATCAGCACCTTCAACTCGATCGACGCCCCGGTAAGGTCGATCGCCGCAGCCTTCGACCCCAGCGTATTCGCCTCACGGTTCAGCTCCTGCAACAGGAAGTCGAGTCGCTTGCCCACCGGCCCCGGTCCGGACAGCACACGGCGCAGTTCGACGACGTGCGCCTGCAGTCGGCCGATCTCCTCGGCGACGTCGATGCGCAGGCCATAGGCCGCGACCTCCTGGCGCACGCGCGCCATCGTCTCTTCGACGGGAATCGCCGCGCCCGTTTGCTCGAGCGCCTCGCGCAGCCGTTCGACGAGCTTGCGCTGCCAGGCGTCGATCAGCTCCGGGCCGCGGGCGGCGAGCGGGGCGACGATCGCGTCGATCGCGTCGGCTCGGTCGAGGACGAAGGCGATCAGCTTGTCGCCTTCGCGCACGCGACTGGCGGCGAATTCGGCGAGCGCTTCGCGCGCTGCCGCGACGATCTCGGCGTTCAGGTCGACTTCCTGCGTCTCGTCGGCGACGACGCCGGGCCAGCGCAACGCTTCGACGACGGTGGGGGCCGGGGCATCCGGCATCGCCTGGGCGACCTGCCGGGCGAGGTCGGCGAAGCGCGCGAGCGCACGCTCGTCGATGCGCGCGTCCGCTTCGTCGGCGCGTACGCCGGCGCGCAGCGCGAGGCGGCATTCGAGCTTGCCGCGCTGTACTGCCGCACCGATCAGCTCGCGCAGCGCCGGTTCGGCGCTGCGCAGCTCGTCGGGAGCGCGCACGACGAGGTCGAGAAAACGTGCGTTGACGCTGCGCAGTTCGACCACGAGCTGGCCGGCGGCGGTGTTGCGCGTAGACAGCGCATAACCGGTCATGCTCTGGATCGGGCGCCGTTCGGCGGATCGCATGGTTCGGGGAAGTCGATTCGTGAGGGGATGTCTTTAGAATGGGTGCGCCCGGATCGACGACGAATTCTCATCGAGAGATGGCCACCCAGACCAACGCGCCGTTGCCCGAGGGGCTCGAAGTCGGCGGGTATCGCATTGTAAGGAAGATCTCGAGCGGCGGATTCTCGATCGTCTATCTCGCCGAGGACGAGAGCGGCGTCCAATACGCGATCAAGGAGTACCTGCCCAGCTCGCTGGTGCAGCGCGCTGCCGGCGAACTCGAGCCGCGCGTGGCCGAGGCGAGCGAGCCGACCTTCCTCAACGGGCTGCGCTGCTTCTTCGAGGAGGGCCGCGCGCTGGCGCGCATCTTCCATCCGAACGTGGTGCGCGTCGTGAATTTCTTCCGCGCGAACGGTACGGTCTATCTGGTGATGGCCTACGAGCGCGGGCGCAGTCTGCAGGAACTGGTGCTGCGCCACCGTGGGCGGCATCACGGGCGCACGCTCGCCGAGCGGCACCTGCTGCGCGTGTTCCATCTGGCGATGAACGGCCTGCGCGAGGTGCATGCCAACCGGCTGCTGCACCTGGACCTGAAGCCGGCGAACGTCTACCTGCGCCTGGACGGCACGCCGCTGCTGCTCGACTTCGGCGCCGCTCGTCGGGCGCTCGACGTGCAGCCGCACAAGCTCTTTCCGATGTACACGCCCGGCTTCGCCGCGCCCGAGCTGTACCGGCGCAACCAGCAGCTCGGGCCGTGGACCGACGTCTACGGGATCGGTGCGAGCCTGTTCGGCTGCATGGCCGGGCAGCCGCCGCAACCGGCCGACCAGCGCGAACTCGACGACAAGGTTCCGGCCGCGCTCGACGCGATGGAGCACGCGTATTCGCGGGCGCTGCTCGATCTGGTCGGCTGGTGCCTGAAGCTCGATGCGCTCGAGCGCCCGCAGAGCGTGTTCGCGCTGCAGCGGGCGATGCGCCACATCGAGCCGCCGCCGGAGGACGCCCCGCGCGCGCCGAGTACCGTCGGGCGCTGGATCGACACGCTGGCGAACCGGGTGCCGGCGCGCCGGCGCGGCAGCGAGAGCGTCGGTTCGATCGGTTGACCAGGAGCCGCTCATGCGATTCTCGATCTACCAGGACTCGCTGTGCGGCGCGCGCTCGACGAACCAGGACCGCATGGGCTACTGCTTCACGCGCGACAGCCTGCTGATGGTCGTGGCCGACGGCATGGGCGGGCATCTGCACGGCGAGGTGGCCGCGCACCTGGCGTTGCAGGCCGCCGCCGCGTGCTTCCAGGCCGATGCCCGGCCGCTGCTCGCCGATCCGCCGGCTTTTCTCGATCGCGCGCTGCGTCACGCGCATCGCGAGATCCTGCGGCATCAGACGCTGCACGACCTGCCCGAGGCGCCGCGCACGACCATCGTCGCCTGCGTCGTCCAGCAGGGCCGTGCGTGGTGGGCGCACGCCGGCGATTCGCGGCTGTATTGGCTGCGCGATGCGCGGGTCGTCGGGCGCACGCGCGATCACTCGAAAGTGCAAAGTCTGATCGATCTCGGGCAGATCGATCCGGCCGACGCCGACACCCATCCCGAACGCAACAAGGTGCTCAACTGCCTGGGCTCGCCTTTCGAGCCGACGATCGACCTGGGCGGCAACGTGGCGCTCGCGCCCGGCGATACGCTGCTGCTGTGCACCGACGGCGTCTGGTCGGCGTTGCCCGAAGCTGCGCTGCTCGCGCTGCTGTCGGCCGACAGCGTGCTCGCGTCGGTGCCCTGCGTGGTGCGCGCGGCGGTCGACGAGGCGGGCGCGACGGCCGACAACGCGACCGCGCTGGCGATGACCTGGGGGGATGAGGCGACGGCAGGGGCGCTGCTGTCGTCCGACGACGTGCCCGACGGCGCGATCACGACGACGATCGCCGTGGGGCAGCTCGATGCCGGTTCGCCGGCCGAGGTGCTGAGCGAGGACGAGATCGAGCGTACGATCCGGGAGATCCGCGAGGCGATCTCGCGCACCGGGAATCATTGAAGGCATGTCGATACGTCCGAGCGGGCGCGCGCCCGACGCGCTGCGTCCGGTTCGTCTGGAGAGGGGATTCACCAGGCACGCCGAGGGCTCCGTGCTCGTCGCCTTCGGCGATACGCGCGTGCTGTGCACGGCGAGCGTCGAGAGCAGGGTGCCGCCGTTCCTGCGCGGAGCGGGAAGCGGCTGGCTCACCGCCGAATACGGAATGCTGCCGCGCTCCACGCATACGCGCAGCGAACGCGAGGCCGCGCGCGGCAGGCAGAGCGGTCGCACGCAGGAGATCCAGCGGCTGATCGGTCGCAGCCTGCGCGCGATATTCGATCTCGAACGACTCGGCGAGCGCACGATCACGCTCGATTGCGACGTGCTGCAGGCCGACGGCGGCACGCGCACCGCGGCGATCACCGGCGCCTTCGTCGCCGCGCACGATGCGGTCGCGTTGCTGCTCGAGCGCGGCGAGCTGGAGGCGAGCCCGGTGCGCGATTTCGTTGCCGCCGTTTCGGTCGGCCTCTACGAGGGCACGCCGGTGCTCGATCTCGACTACGCCGAGGATTCCTCCTGCGACACCGACCTGAACGTCGTGATGACCGGCGCCGGCGGCTTCGTGGAAGTGCAGGGCACCGCCGAGGGCGAAGCCTTCACGCGCGCGCAGATGGACACGCTGCTCGACCTGGCGAGCGGCGGGATCGCGCGGCTGATCGAGCTGCAGCGAAAGGCGCTCGCGTCGTGACGGGGCGGGCGCGATGAAGATCGATCGCATCGTGCTCGCATCGGGCAACGCCGGGAAGCTTGCCGAGCTGAACGCGCTGCTCGCGCCGCTCGGCGTCGCCGTGCAGGCGCAGGCCGCGCTCGGCGTCACCGAGGCGGAGGAACCGCACTGCACGTTCATCGAGAACGCGCTGGTGAAGGCGCGGCGCGCGAGCCGGCTCACCGGCCTGCCGGCGATCGCCGACGACTCCGGGCTGTGCGTGGACGCGCTGGGCGGCCGGCCGGGCGTGCTGTCGGCGCGCTGGGCATCGGCCGGGGGCAACGACAGCATCGACACCGATCGCGTCGAGCGCGATCGTGCGAACAACGCCAGGCTGGTGCAGGAACTTGCCGGCGTCCGCGACCGCCGCGCTCATTTCTACTGCGTGCTCGTGCTGCTGCGTGCCGCCGACGACCCGCAGCCGATCGTCGCCGATGCGAGCTGGGCGGGCGAGGTGATCGACGTAGGGCGTGGGACCGGCGGTTTCGGCTACGACCCTCATCTGCTGATTCCCTCGCTCGGCCGCACGGCGGCCGAACTCGACGCGGCGACGAAGAATCGGCTCAGCCACCGCGGCCGTGCAACGCGCGCGCTGATCGAGCGCCTGCGCGAGGCCGGCGCGATCGGGTGATGGCGGCGGGTTCGGGAGGGCCGGGCGCGGAATCGCGCGTGCGCACGATCGCGCGTCGTCCCGCGGGCGAGGAGAGCTCGGGCGTGCGGTCGGCGCCTCCGCTGTCGGTGTACGTGCATCTGCCGTGGTGCGTTCGCAAGTGCCCATACTGCGATTTCAACTCGCACGCGGTGCTCGGCAACTCGCCCGCGGTGCTCGGCAACTCGCACGCCGCGCTCGCCAACTCGCCCGCCGCGCCCGGCAACTCCCACGCCTCGCCCGACGGCGACGAAGTCCCCGAGCATCGCTATCTCGACGCACTGCGCGCCGACCTCGAGGCGGCGCTGCCGGAGGTATGGGGACGGCCGGTGCAGACGATCTTCGTCGGAGGCGGCACGCCGAGCCTGTTCTCGCCCGAATCGATCGACGCGCTGCTGACGATGTTGCGCACGCTGCTGCCGGTCGTGCCGGGCGCCGAGATCACGATGGAGGCGAACCCGGGCACCTTCGAGGCCGCGCGCTTCCGCGCCTTCGCGCAGGCGGGCGTCACGCGCCTTTCGATCGGCGTGCAGAGCTTCGACGACGACGCGCTGCGCCGCATCGGACGCGTGCACGACGCCGCGCAGGCGCGACGCGCGATCGAGACCGCCGCGCAGCACTTCGACAGCTGGAATCTCGACCTGATGTACGCGTTGCCGGGGCAGACGCTCGATGCGCTGCGCGCGGACCTGCGCGAGGCGCTGTCCTTCGCGCCGCCGCACCTGTCGTACTACCACCTGACGCTCGAGCCGAACACCGCTTTCGCGCTGCGCCCGCCCGTGCTGCCCGACGAGGACGCGGCGAGCGACATGCAGTCGCTGATCGAGGACGAGACGCAGCTCGCCGGCCTGCAGCACTACGAGGTTTCGGCCTACGCGCGGCGCCATCGGCGCTGCGCGCACAACCTGAACTACTGGCAGTTCGGCGACTATCTCGGGCTGGGAGCGGGTGCGCACGGCAAGCTGTCGTTCCAGGACCGCATCGTGCGCGAGGCGCGCGTGCGCAACCCGCGCGAGTACATGCGCGCAGCGCTCGGCGAGAGCCGCGAAGGGCCGATCGCGTCGTCGCATGCGGTTCCGGCGCGCGAGCTGCCTTTCGAGTTCATGCTCAATGCATTGCGCCTGACCGACGGCGTGCCGGCCGCGTGGTTCGTCGAGCGCACCGGATTGTCGACGCTGGCGATCGCCGATCCGGTGGCGCGCGCGGTGGAGCGGGGGCTGCTCGATCCCGATCCGACGGCGTACCGGCCCACTGCGCTGGGCGCGCGCTTCCTGAATGATCTGCAGCAGATGTTCCTGCCCGAACAACGATAGAGGAGGAGTCATGGACGAAATCCGGACGACGATGATGCCGGTGCCGCTGTCGCTTAACCGGCTGCTCGAACATGCGGGCCGGCTCTTTCCCGAGCGCGAGATCGTCTCGCGCCTGCCCGACAAGTCGCTGCGCCGGCACAGCTACGGCCAGTGGTACGCGCGCACGCGCGCGCTCGCCGCCGCGCTGCAGAAGCTCGGCCTGCGCCGCGGCGATCGTGTCGCGACTTTGTGCTGGAACCATCATGCGCACCTCGAGGCGTATTTCGGCATTCCGGCCGCCGGCGGCGTGATGCATACGCTGAACCTGCGGCTGGCGCCCGACGACCTCGGCTGGATCGCGCATCACGCGAAGGATCGCTTTCTCATCGTCGACGACACGCTGCTGCCGCTGTACGAGCGCTTCGCGTCGCTGCACCGCTTCGAACGCGTGCTGGTGTTTCCGTTCTCCGGCGCGCCGGTGGCCGAGCGCGAGGCCGACGAGGCGCAGGGGCTCGCGGCGATCGACGATTACGAGCGGCTGCTGTCGCAGGCGGGCGCCGCACTGGCCGGGGCGAAGGAGGGCGAGGGCTTCGCCTACGTGGCGCACGACGAGAACGATCCGGTGGCCATGTGCTACACGTCGGGGACCACCGGTCGGCCGAAGGGCGTCGTCTATTCGCACCGCTCCACGGTGCTGCATTCGCTGAACTGCGCGTTGCCCGACTACGTCGCGCTGTCGGCCAACGACGTCGTGCTGCCGGTCACGCCGATGTTCCATGCGAACTCGTGGGGCATCCCGTACGCCGCCGTGATGCTCGGCTCGAAGATCGTCTTTCCCGGGCCGCACCTGCATCCGGACGATCTTCTCGACCTGATGCAGCTCGAGCCGCCGACGCTCGCGCTCGGCGTGCCGACCATCTGGCTCGGCATGATCCAGTCTTTCGAGGCGAACCCGGGCCGCTGGAAGCTGCCCGCCGGGATGCGCAGCATGGTGGGCGGGGCCGCCGTGCCGGAGTCGCTGATCCGCGCCTTCGCGCGCAACGGCGTGCGGCTCGCACAGGGCTGGGGAATGACCGAGACCTCGCCGATGGCGTCGCTCTTCTTCGAGAAGCCCGAGCTGCGCGGCGCGACGAGCGAGGACGAATGGTTTGCCCGCAAGGCCACCTGCGGCATTCCGGTGCCGCTGGTCGAATTGCGCATCATGGGCGAGCACGGTCCGGCGCCGTGGAACGGCAAGGACGTCGGCGAGCTGCAGGTGCGCGGTCCCTTCATCACCGGCTCGTATCACGACGAGCCGCGCAGCGCCGAGAAGTTCACCGACGACGGCTGGCTGCGCACCGGCGACGTCGCGTCGGTGGATCCGCAGGGCTACGTGCGCATCAGCGACCGCACGAAAGACCTGATCAAGTCGGGCGGCGAGTGGATCAGTTCGGTCGATCTCGAGAACGCGATCATGGCGCACCCGGCGGTGGCCGAAGCTGCGGTCATCGCGATCGCGCATCCGAAGTGGGGCGAACGGCCGCTCGCCTGCGTCGTGCTCAAGCCCGGCAGGCAGCTCGCCGCGGGCGAGCTGCGCGAATTCCTCGCGCCGAAGTGCGCGCGCTGGCAGTTGCCCGATGCGATCGAGTTCGTCGACGAGATCCCGCGCACCTCCACCGGCAAGTTCTGGAAGGTGAAGCTGCGCGAGCGCTACGCCGACTGGCGCTGGCCGCAGGACGCGGTGACGCCGCAGGAGTAGGGCGCGCCGGCACGGCGCCCCACTCGGCGCGGCGCCCTACTTCTTCAGGTGGCCGGCTGCCTCCGCGATGTACGGCCCGCAGATCGCTGCGTTGATCTTGCAGTCGAGCAGCACCGGGCCTTCGTCGCGCGAGCGCAGCAGCGGCGCTGCCTCGTGCAGCTGCGCGAGCGTGCGGATCGTCGCCGTGCGGAATCCGAAGGCCTCGGCCACCGGCGCGTAGTCGACGTCGGGAAACATCGCCTGCGCGACCGGCATGTTCTCCAGGCGCAGATAGTGCATCTCGGCACCGTAGGCGCAGTCGTTCATCACGACGACGACCAGCGGAACGTCTTCGCGCACCGCGGTCTCCAGCTCGCCGAGCGTCATCAGCAGGCCGCCGTCGCCGATGACGAGCACTGTCGTCTCGTCGGGCCGCGCCTTCGCGAAGCCGAGCGCCGTGCCGAAGGCCATGCCCACCGAGAAGAAATCCCAGGGAAGCTTCAGGTGCTCGGGCCCCAGCGTGGAGAGGAAAGGCAGCGTCTGCACGAAGTTGCCCGAGTCGAAGACCAGGTTGCGATCGGCCGGAAGCAGGCGATCGAGCTCGAGCGCGAGTGCGCGCGGATCGACTGTGCGCGGCGTGTGCTCGGGACGGAATTCGTGCGCCCATTCGAACTGCGCCAGGCGCCGGCGGTTGTCTTCGCTGCGGAACGGCTTTTCGGCGGGCGCGCGCTCGGGCAGCGCGTCGAGCAGCTGTTCGGCCACGGCTCTCGCATCGCCGACCACCGCGACGTCGGCAGGGCCCCAGCGGCCGATGTGGCTGCGATCGCGATCGACGTGGACAATCGGTGCGCCGGCGGCCAGCGCTGCGCCGGCGCTCGTCGTGCGCTGGTTGAAGCTCGCGCCGAAGACGACGATGCAGTCGGCCTCGTCCATCAGGCGCCGGCCGGCCGAATGCGAGAACGAGCCGATGACGCCGACGTGGAAAGGATGTCCGCGAAACAGATCCTTCGCCTTCAGCGAAGTGGCGAGCACGGCGCCCACCCGATCGGCGAGCCGCTCGATCGCTTCGCGGGTGTCCGCCTGCCTTGCGCCGACGCCGCAGACAAAGAGCAGCTTGCGGCTGCGCTGCAGGACGGCCGCTGCGGTGACGATCGACGCGGGCGAGGCGCGGCCGACGTCGCGCGGTCGGCGTGCGGCGGCGAGCGCGTCGGCGGCGATCCGGGCTGCCGAGGTCGATTGCGTGTCGCGGTGATCCGCCGCCTCGGCGTCGCCCGGGTATGCCTCGGCGGTTTCGGCTTCGAAATCGATCTCGGCGGTCTGCACGTCCACCGGAAGCAGCAGCGCGACGGCCTGCCCACGCTGCGCGTGCGCGATCGCCAGCCGCAGCGTCTCGCGCGCGCCGGCCGGCGAACGCGCGACGAAGGTGCGGATGCCGGCCGCGGTGAGCACGGCCTCGGCGTTCAATGCCTTGCCGTCGGGCCCCAGCTCGTTCGGCGACGGAACGCCGATCGGCGCATCGCCGTACATCAGCAGCAGCTTCGAGCCGGTGCGGCTCGCGCTCACTGCGCCGTGCAGGCTGTTCGCCGTTGCCGGGCCGCGGCCGATCAACGCCAGCCCGAGCCTGCCGCTGGCCGACGCCCATCCGTCGGCCATCGCGATCGCGTTGTTCTCGTGCCTCGCCGCGTGGAACGGAACGCCCATCGCGTCCAGCGTCGAGGCCAGCAGCATCGTGTCGTCGCTCATCAGCCCGAACACCGGCGCGTCGAGCGCCCGCAGGTCGCGGGCGAGCGCCTCGTAGACGGGAAGCGTCGAGGACGAAAGGCCCGCCGGTCGGATCGTCGCTTGCGGCTCGAATGCGGACACCTCGGTTTCTCCATAAGATATATCTGTGATGAAGAATATGCGCCGCGCTGGCCCGTTCGGGCAATGGCCCTGTCGCGAGCGCGCCATACGGTGAGCGGTGTGCCCGGCAGTGGAGGCGATACCATGCACCGGTACGGTGCATCGCGCCTGCCACCGGTGCGGAATCAGCCCCGAGTCGCGTGGCACGCATCCTGCTTCCAGGTAACTGCGGCTCGCTTTCGAGCCGAGCCGAAAAGAGCGCAGAATCGCGCCTTCGCGACCGAATCCCGACCCTCAGGAGAGTTCCCCAGATGGCTAGCGTCCAGGACGTGACCCGCATGATCGCGGACAACGAAGTGAAATTCGTCGATCTGCGCTTCACCGACACGCGCGGCAAGGAGCAGCACGTCTCGGTTCCGGCCAAGGGCTTCGACGCCGAGAAGTTCGAGACCGGCCACGCCTTCGACGGCTCGTCGATCGCGGGCTGGAAGGGCATCGAGGCGTCCGACATGCTGCTGATGCCCGATCCCGATACCGCGTGCCTCGATCCCTTTCGCGAGGAGGCGACGCTGCTGCTCACCTGCGACGTGATCGAACCGGCCGACGGCGTCGGCTACACGCGCGACCCGCGTTCGATCGCGCGCCGCGCCGAGGCGTACCTGAAGTCGAGCGGCATCGGCGACACCGCGTATTTCGGTCCGGAGCCCGAGTTCTTCATCTTCGACTCGGTGACCTGGTCGATCGACATGTCGGGCTGCTCCGTGCGCATCCAGTCGGAGGAGGCGTCGTGGTCCACCGGCCGCGAGATCGAGGGCGGCAACCTCGCGCATCGTCCGCCGGTGAAGGGCGGCTATTTCCCGGTGCCGCCGGTCGATTCCTTCCAGGACATGCGCTCGGAGATGTGCCTGATCCTCGAGCAGATGGGCGTTCCGGTCGAGGTGCACCACCACGAGGTGGCCGGGGCCGGGCAGAACGAGATCGGCACGCGCTTCTCCACGCTGGTGCAGCGCGCCGACTGGCTGCAGCGAATGAAATACGTCATTCATAACGTGGCGCACAGCTACGGCAAGACGGCGACCTTCATGCCGAAGCCGATCGTCGGCGACAACGGCTCGGGCATGCACGTGCACCAGTCGATCTGGAAGGAAGGGCAGAACCTCTTCGCCGGCGACAAATACTCGGGCCTGTCGGACTTCGCGCTGCACTACATCGGCGGTGTCATTCATCACGCGCGCGCGCTGAATGCGATCGCCAATCCGTCGACCAACTCGTATCGCCGGCTCGTGCCGCATTTCGAGGCGCCGGTGAAGCTCGCCTACTCGGCGCGCAACCGGTCGGCGTCGATCCGCATCCCGTACGTCGCGAGCCCCAAGGGCCGGCGCGTCGAGGTGCGCTTCCCCGACCCGATGGCCAATCCGTACCTGCTGTTCGCCGCGCTGATGATGGCGGGCCTGGATGGCGTGCAGAACCGCATGCATCCGGGCGAGCCGGCCGACAAGAACCTCTACGATCTGCCGCCCGAAGAGGAGGCGCGCATCCCGACCGTGTGCGCGTCGCTCGACCAGGCGCTCGAGGCGCTCGACCGCGATCGCGAGTTCCTCACGCGCGGCGGCGTCTTCACCGACGACATGATCGACGCGTACCTGGCGCTGAAGGCCGAGGAGGTCGAGCGCGTGCGAATGACGACGCATCCGGTCGAGTTCGACCTCTACTACAGCCTGTGAGCGGCGCGGGTCGGGCTGCGCGTTCCGCAGGTCGGTCGGCCGTCCGGTCGTCTTGGATTCGCCGTGCGCGCGTCTTACACTCGGACGCCCGCCGCACAGGATCCTGCCGTCCATGATCGTCCGTTCCCGCCCCGAGATCCTCGCCTGCCTGCTCGCGGGCGCCGGCCTCGCTGCCTGCGCTCCGTCGGCGCTCGCGCAGGTGTATCGCTGCGAATCGCCCAACGGCGTGCCGGTCTACCAGGGCACGCCGAACGGCGCGAACTGCCACCCGATCGACCTGCAGCCGCTCACGACGATTCCGGCGCCGAAGCAGCCTGCCGCGAAGGCCACGGCGCCGGCAGCGCGCCCGTCTCCCGAAAGCTTCCCGAAGGTCGATGGCGCCGCGCAGCGCGCGCGCGACGGCGATCGGCGCCGCATTCTCGAAGACGAGTTGCAGAAGGAGCAGCAGCGGCTCGGCGAATTGAATGCCGAGTACAAGAACGGCGAACCCGACCGCCTCGGCAACGAACGCAACTACCAGAAATACCTCGATCGCGTTGCCCGGCTGCAGGAGGACATCGCACGAACCGAGAGCAACATCGCGTCGCTGCGACGCGAGCTGAGCACGATCCGCGAGTAGCGCCCGCAGGCTCCGCAACGGCGGGCGGCGGGACCGCGCCGGCCGGCGTCTCGCGCGCGTCGACGGCGGAGGCGCAGCCTTTTGCCGCGTTCGACTGGCTCTCCGTCGCGGTCGTCGTCGCCGATGCGCGTGGGCGCGTGCGCTTCCTCAATGCCGCAGCGGAACAGCTCTTCGGACTGTCGCGACGACAGGCGCTGGGTCGGCGCTTCGCGGCGCATTTCGTCGACGCCCAGCCGCTCGAGCGCCTGCTCGCCGACGCGGCCCGCGGCGGCTTCGACGAGAAGACGATCGATCTGTCGCTCGCCCGCCCGGGGAGCGAGGCGCAGGCGCTGATCGTCTCGGCGGTGGCCGGCGCCGACCCGGCCGCACCAGTGCTGCTCGAGTTCCGTCCGCACGAGCAGCGCCAGCGCGTCGATCGCGCCGAGCGGCTGATCGAATCGACCAGCGCCTATCGCGAGCTGGTGCGCCAGCTGGCGCACGAGATCGGCAACCCGCTCGGCGGCATCCGCGGCGCGGCGCAGCTGCTCGACGCCGAGCTGGACAGCGCGCGGCTGCGCGAGTACACGGAGGTGATCGTCAAGGAGGCCGACCGACTGCAGTCGCTGGTCGACCGACTGCTCGCACCGCATCGCGGCCGGCCGCGCGAGACGCGTGTGAACATCCACGAGGTCTGCGAGTGGGTGCGCTCGGTGGTGCTCGCCGAGTTTCCGCAGGGGCTGGAGATCCTGCGCGACTACGACGCGAGCCTGCCCGAGCTGCTCGCCGATCGCGAGCGGCTCGTGCAGGCGCTGCTGAACCTCGTCCGCAACGCGGCGCAGGCGATGCAGGGGCGCGGGCGCATCGTGCTGCGCACGCGCATCGCGCGCCAGCAGACGATTGCGCGCCGGCGCTGGAAGCTCGCCGTCGATGTGCACGTCATCGACGACGGGCCGGGCGTGCCGCCGGCCATCGCCGATCGCGTGTTCGATCCGCTCGTCTCGGGGCGCGACGGCGGCACCGGCCTGGGGCTGACGCTGGCGCAGAACCTGGTGCAGCAGCACGGCGGAATCATCGAATTCGACAGCCGCCCCGGAAGGACCGATTTCCGCATCCGCCTGCCGCTGCGGGAGGACGTTGCGTGAGCCTGCCTCGGTTCAGCTCCACGCTTGCACGGAGGGTAGTCCCGTGAGCGTGTGGATCGTCGACGACGACGAGTCGATTCGCTGGGTGCTCGAACGCGCCTGCGAGCGCGAGGGGCTCGCCACGCGCTCGTTCGCCAACGCCCGCTCGTGCCTGGAGACGTTGGCGACCGACGCGCCGCGCGTGCTCGTGTGCGACATCCGTATGCCCGGCGAGAGCGGCCTGCAGCTGCTCGCCGCGTTTCGCCGGCGGCGTCCCGAGACGCCGGTGATCGTGATGACCGCCTATTCGGACCTCGACAGCGCGGTGGCGGCGCTGCAGGGCGGCGCCTTCGAATATTTGCCCAAACCCTTCGACGTCGCCGCCGCCGTGCAACTGGTGCGCCGCGCGCTCGAGCAGCGCCGCGCCGATCCCGGCGACGACGATTCCGTGCAGACGCAGCTCGGTCTTCTCGGGCGCGCGCCGGCGATGCAGGACGTATTCCGCGCGATCGGCCGCCTCGCCCAATCGAGCGCCACCGTGCTGATCACCGGCGAGTCGGGCACCGGCAAGGAGCTGGTCGCGCGCGCGCTGCACCAGCACAGCCCGCGCGCCAAGGGCGAGTTCGTCGCGGTGAACGCGGCGGCGATCCCGGGCGAGCTGCTCGAATCGGAGCTGTTCGGTCACGAGCGCGGCGCCTTCACCGGCGCGGTGCAGCTGCGGCAGGGGCGCTTCGAGCAGGCGCGCGAGGGCACGCTCTTCCTCGACGAGATCGGCGACATGCCGCCCGAGATGCAGACGCGGCTGCTGCGCGTGCTCTCCGAGGGGCAGTACTACCGCGTCGGCGGGCACCAGCCCTTAAAGGCCGAGGCGCGCGTGATCGCGGCGACGCACCAGGCGCTGGAGGAGCGGGTGCGGCAGGGCCAGTTCCGCGAAGACCTGTTCCATCGGCTGAACGTGATCCGGCTGCGCCTGCCGCCGTTGCGCGAACGCAGCGAGGACATCGCGCTGCTCGCCCGGCATTTCCTGCAGCGCAGCGCGCAGGAGCTGGGCGGCGCGACGAAGCAGCTGTCGCGCGCCGCGTTGCGCGCGCTCGTCGAGTATCGATGGCCGGGCAACGTGCGCGAGCTGGAGAACCTGTGCCGCTGGCTCACGCTGATGATTCCGGCGCGCGTGATCGAGTTGCGCGATCTGCCGGCGGAAATCCGCGAGCCGTCTGCGACGTCGGGCGAAGCGTCGTTTGTGCGCACAGTCGCGCGCGATTCGTCCGGTGGGCCGGGCGTGCAGGGGCCGTCCGGCGGTACGGGCGCGCAGGCGGCAACGGGCGCCACGTTCGGCGGCGCTGCGCCCGTCGTCGCGGCGGCTGCCGCCGGGGCCGGGGCCGCCCCCGGGGCCGCCGCCGCGACGGCCGACGACGCGGACGTCGCTCCCGCGCCTCCGCACTACGGACGCGTCGAGCCCTCCGCCGATTGGCAGCAGCTGCTCGCCGCGGAAGTCGCGGCGCTACTGGCCTCGTCGCCGGCGGACGGCGACGAGTCGCTGCTGATGGACCGGCTCACGCGCGATTTCGAGGCCACGGTGATCTCGGCGGCCTTGCGCCATACGCGTGGCCGGCGCGTCGAGGCAGCGCAGCGCCTCGGGATCGGGCGCAACACGATCACGCGCAAGATCGGCGAATTGCACCTCGACGAGCGCGATTCGTAGGGCAAACCCGGGCGTTTCGGCGCGCGAGCAACGCGGGCGCGAGGCGCATCTCTTGCCGGCGACAGCGAAGGGTAGACTCGCCCGCGGGAGGATCGGATCGGATGCCCACGGAAAGCTTCGGCGAGGCGATGCGGCGCGCGCTCGGCACGCAACTGATCACGGTGGCCGGCGCCGTCGTGCTGTTGCTGCTCGGCTGGGCGATCGGACTGGTGGCCGCCGCGGGTACGCGGCGCGCGCTGTCGATGGCGCAGGTGAACCGCCGGCTCGCCCCGGCCTTCGGGCGCGCGGTCGACCTCGAGCTGCTCGCTTCGCGGCTGGTGTTCTGGTTCGTGCTGCTCGTGGCGCTGGTCGCCGCCTTCAACACGCTCGATCTGCAGATGGCGTCGGCGCCGTTCGCCGCGATGGTCGGCGACGTCGTCTCGTACCTGCCGCAGGTTCTCGCCGCGCTGGTGCTGGCGCTGGTCGGCTGGCTGCTCGCGCTGCTCGTGCGCAACGGCCTGACGCGCCTGCTCGACAGCACGACGCTCGACGAGCGCCTGAGCGCCGAGGCCGGCATGCGCCCGATCAGCGACAGCATCGGACACGTCGGCTACTGGGTCGTGCTGCTGCTGTTCCTGCCGATGGTGCTCGGCGCGCTCGGCCTGCAGGGCCTGCTGTTGCCCGTGCAGAACCTGATCGACCAGCTGCTCGCCTTCCTGCCGCGGCTGTTCGGCGCGGTGGTGGTGGTCGTCGTCGGCTACTACGTCGCGAAGATCGCGCGCGGCATCGTGGCGAACCTGCTGGTCGCCACCCGCGTGCAGTCGCTCGCGCGCAGCGTCGGACTGGGAGAGGGAACCGACCTGCCGCGCCTGGTCGGCACGATCGTCTTCCTGGCGATCTTCGTGCCGACGCTGATCTCGGCGCTTGATGCGCTGCAGATCGAGGCCGTCTCCGAGCCGGCGACGACGATGCTCGCCGAGTTCGTGTCGGCGATTCCCGAACTGCTCGCCGCCGCGCTCATTCTCGCGGTGACCTGGTACGTCGCGCGTTTCGTCGCCGCGCTCACCACCAGCGTGCTCGACGGCGCCGGCCTCGATCGGCTGGCCACGCGCACCGGGCTGCAGCCGATGCTCGGATTGCTGCGCCTGTCGCAGCTGATCGGCCGGCTGCTGCTGTTCTTCGCGATGCTGCTGGCGATCGCCGAGGCGGCGAACCGGCTGCACTTCGGCCAGGTGAGCGAACTCGTCGGCGCCTTCATCGTGTTCGGCGGCGACGTGCTGCTCGGCATCGTGATCCTGCTGGTCGGGCTGTGGCTGGCGAACCTGCTCGGTTCGGCAGTGGCGCGCAGTCCGGCCGAAGGCGCAACCTGGCTCGGCGGCCTGGTGCGCGCGCTGATCATCGGGCTCGTGCTCGCCATGGGCCTGCGCGCGATGGGCATCGCCGACTCGATCGTCAATCTCGCCTTCGGCCTGACGCTGGGCGCGGTGGCGGTGGCCTTCGCGCTGTCCTTCGGCCTGGGCGGACGCGAGGCGGCCGGGCGTCTGCTCGAGCACTGGCTGTCGAAGCTGCGTCGCTGATCGCGCGGCGCCGGCGCCTCATCTATCCGATCAGAAGCGGATCGGGTTCGGTCCCGTGCGAAACGACGCGGGCGACAGCAGGCTGTCGACGTCGCGCGGCGTTGCATCGGCCGAAGCGGCGCTAGAGGCCGCGGCCGGTGCATCGGGCGTCGCTTCCGCCGTCGCCGGACGCGTTTCGGTGCGCATCGGCGCCACCGTCCGCGGATCGCGCCGGGGCGGCAGCATCGACGACCTCGGGTAGCCGGTCGCGTCCAGCGCACGATCCCAGCCGACCGACTCGAAACCGCTGAGCTTCTCGGGTCCGATCGAAACGCTCGGAAAGAACGCCTTTTCGAAGCCGAGTGCGTGGAAGGCCTTCAGGTCGGCAGCGTCGTTCACGCGCTTTTCGGTATAAGGCACGCCGCGCTGCGCGAGGTGCTCGCGGGCGAGCCCGCAGGGCTCGCACTCGGCCGACGTGTACAGCGTCACCGGGTAGCGCGCCGCCGCCGAGCGCAGCGCCCACGGCAGCGTCGGATCGCCGATCGAGGGTTCGGCAGGACGCGCGGCGATCGCCTGGGGGCTCGTGCCGCGGCCCAGCGCGTCGGGCGAGGGCTGCCGGTCACTGTAGTGCACGCGTCCGGAGGCGTCGACCCACTTGAGCGGCAGGCGCGATGCGCTCGGCGCAGGCGGTGCAGGCGGTGCGGCGAAGGCGACGGCCTGCACGAGCAGGGCGGCTGCAGCGAAGGCGAGGGCGCCGAGCGCGAACGCGGGGCGATCGGCCGGCGTGATCGGCGCGAGGGCGGCTGCGGCGGCTTCGGCGATGCGGCTACGACGGCTGCGAAGAACGGACATGGGACGACTCCGGGGCGCGGGCCTCGACCATCCCATTGTGTCGCAGCAGAGCGTCGATTTCGGGCTCACGTCCCCTGAACGAACGGAACGAGTCGATGGCCGGTCGGCTGCCGCCCACGGCGAGGATCTCGTCGAGGAAACGGCGTCCGGTGCGCGCCACACCGGCGATCGGATCGGGCTCCTGCATCGCTTCCTCGAACGCCGCGTAGGCGTCGGCCGACAGCACCTCGGCCCACTTGTAGCTGTAGTAGCCGGCCGAGTAGCCGCCGGCGAAGATGTGCGAGAAGCTGTTCTGGAAGCGGTTCCAGGCGGGCGGCGCGATGACCGCGACCTCGTCGCGCACCTCGTCGAGCAACTGCTGCACGGTCTGCGCGCCGTCCGGCTCGTATTCGCTGTGCAGGCGCATGTCGAACAGCGCGAACTCGATCTGGCGCAGCGTCGTCATTCCGCTCTGGAAGTTCTTCGCGGCGAGCATCCGCTCGAAGAGTTTTTTCGGGATCGGCTGGCCGGTGTCGACGTGCGCGCTCATCGACTCGACGATCTCCCATTCCCAGCAGAAGTTCTCCATGAACTGGCTCGGCAGTTCCACCGCGTCCCATTCGACGCCGGAGATGCCCGAGACGCCGAGCTCGTCGACGCGCGTGAGCAGGTGATGCAGGCCGTGGCCGAACTCGTGGAAGAGCGTGGTGACGTCGTCGTGCGTGAGCAGCGCGGGGCGCGTACCGACCGGCGGCTGGAAATTGCAGGTGAGGTAGGCCACCGGCGTCTGCAGCGAAGACCCGCGACGGCGGCGCGAGCGCGCGTCGTCCATCCAGGCGCCGGGCCGCTTCGACTCGCGCGCGTACAGGTCGGTGTAGAACTGGCCGATCAGTGCGCCGTCGCGCTCGATGCGGAAGAAGCGGACGTCCGGGTGCCAGGTCGGCGCTTCGTCGGGCGAGATGCGCACCGAGAACAGCCGCTCGACGAGGCGGAACAGTCCGTCCAGCACGCGCGGCAACTGGAAGTACTGCTTGACCTCGCGATCGGAGAACGCATAGCGCGCTTCCTTGAGCTTCTCGCTGGCCCAGGCGAGGTCCCACGACTTGAGGTCGGGCAGCGAGAGGTCGCGTGCGGCGAACTCGCGCAGCTCGTCGAGGTCGCGCTCCGCGAAGGGGCGGGCGCGCGCGGCCAGCTCGCGCAGGAACTTCTTCACCTCGTCGGGCGACTGCGCCATCTTGGGGACGAGCGACACCTCGGCGAAGTTGCGGTAGCCGAGCAGCTTCGCTTCCTCGGCGCGCAGCGCGAGCAGCTCGTCGATGATCGGCTCGTTGTCGAGCGCGATCACGCGATCGCCTTCGGGCGCGACGGCGCCTTTCGAGGCGCGCGTCGCATACGCGCGGTACATCTCCTCGCGCAGCGGCCGGTCGTGCGCGTACTGCATCACCGGGAAGTACGACGGAAACTGCAGCGTGAACTTCCAGCCGTCGATGCCCGCGCGCTGCGCGGCCTCGCGCGCGGCTTCGCGCGCGTCGTCGGGCAGGCCATCGAGCTGCGCCTCGTCGGTGACGATCTTCGCGTAGGCGTTGGTCGCATCGAGCACGTTCTCGGAGAACTTCTGCGCGAGCGTGGCCTGGCGCTGCTGCAGTTCGGCGAAACGCTCGCGCGCCGGAGAGACGAGTTCCGCGCCGCCGAGGCGGAAATCGCGCAGCGCGTTCTCGACGATGCGCCTGCGCGACGGCGGCAGCGCGGCGAACTCGGGCGACGCGGCGTAGCGCTTGTACTTCTCGAACAGCTCCTGGTTCTGCCCCAGCTCGGTCCAGAACTCGGTGACCTTCGACAGGTTCGCGTTGTAGGCCTCGCGCAGATCCGGCGTATCGGCGACCGCGTTCAGGTGACCGACCATTCCCCAGGCGCGACCAAGGCGCTCGGTGGCGTCGTCCAGCGGCTCGACGAAGGCGTCCCACGACAGCGGCGTGTCGGGCGCCGTGACGTGCTGCAGCGCCGTTCGGGCCTCGGCGATGAGCCGATCGATGGCGGGCGCGACCTGCGCCGGAGAAAAATCGGCGAAACGCGGAAGTCCGGAGAAATCGAGCAGCGCGTTCGACGCGGCGTCGGCGCGTCGGGTGTCGGTGTCAGGCATCGTTGCTTTCCTGCTTGCGCTCGGCGGCCTCGATCGTGTTGACCAGCAGCATCGCGCGCGTCATCGGTCCGACGCCGCCGGGCACCGGCGTGATCCACGAGGCGACGCGGCTGGCGCTGTCGAAGTCGACGTCGCCGCACAGCCTGCCGTTCTCGTCGCGGTTCATGCCGACGTCGATGACGATCGCCCCGGGCTTGATCATGTCGCCGGTGATCATCCGCGCGCGGCCCACCGCGGCGACCAGGATGTCGGCGCGACGCGTGTGCGCGGCGAGATCGCGCGTCCTGCTGTGGCAGATGGTGACGGTGGCGTCGGCCTGCAAGAGCAGCATCGCCTGCGGCTTGCCGACGATGTTGCTGCGCCCGACGACGACCGCTTCCGCGCCGCGCAGCTGCGCGCCGGCCTGCGCGAGCAGGCGCATCACGCCGTAGGGCGTGCACGGACGGAAGCCGGGCTGGCCGGTCATCAGCGCGCCGGCGCTGGCGACGTGAAAGCCGTCGACGTCCTTCGCCGGCGAGATCGTCTCGATGACGGTGAACGGATCGATCTGCGGCGGCAGCGGCAGCTGCACGAGGATGCCGTCGATGGCGTCGTCTTCGTTCAGCTCGCGGATGCGGGCGAGCAGCGTCGACTGCGTCGTCGATGCCGGCAGGCGGTCGAGCGTGGAGCGGATACCGGCCTCCTCGCAGTCCTTCACCTTGTTGCGCACGTAGATCGCCGAACCCGGGTCGTCGCCGACCAGGATCACGGCCAGGCCGGGCGCGCGGCCGGCTGCGGCGAGCTTCGCCGCACGTTGCGCCACGTCGGCGCGGATCGATTTCGCCAGCGCGGCGCCGTCGAGGATTTGTGCGCTCATGTCGGGAAAGGGATGATCGGAACGAGGGGAGGAAATCGACGACAGGCATTCGCAAGCCGCATGCCGCCGGGGGTGCGATCGAGTCTAGCACGTGCCCCCGCGCCGACTTGCGCGCTCTCGCGCTCGTGGCATATACTCGCTGGCTCTCTGGGGGTATAGCTCAGCTGGGAGAGCGCTTGCATGGCATGCAAGAGGTCAGCGGTTCGATCCCGCTTACCTCCACCAGACATCCGGTCCCGTTCGTCTAGAGGCCTAGGACACGACCCTTTCACGGTCGGTACAGGGGTTCGAATCCCCTACGGGACGCCAAGACTTGATTCGAGAAGGTCCGGAGAACACCGGAAAACGACGCAAAGCCCTGAGATATCGGGGCTTTTTTGTTTTCTGTCGTCCGACATAGTTCGTTGACGTTCGGGAAAGGTGGGGGTACGGTCCGGGGGAACGGCTGTCATGTTCCCCCATTCCCCCGGAGCTTGTTCCCCCATGCTGACCGACGCGAAGTGCAGGAATGCGAAATGTCCGACCGACAAGGCGCGCGCGCGTTTGAGCGACGCCGAAGGGCTCTATCTCGAAGTCTCGCCACAGTCCGCGCGGTGGTTCTGGAAGTACCGATTCGAGGGAAAGGAAAAGCGGCTTGCGCTCGGCGTGTATCCGGCGGTCGGTCTGAGCGAGGCGCGCAAGGCGCGCGACGAGGCGCGAACGACGCTCAAGACCGGCGCCGATCCAGTTGCCTCGCGGCAGGAATCACGGCGCGAGGAACGTAGGCGCGAGGCCGAGCAGGCGTCGAACACGTTCGAGGCGGTCGCCCGGCGCTGGTACGAGCACTGGCGCGGCGCACAGACGGAGCGCCACGCCGAGTATGTCCGCCGCCGGCTCGAAGCCGACGTCTTTCCGGCGATCGGTGCGCGTCCGATCGGCGAAATCACGGCGCGCGAACTCGTCGCGATGGCCGAGAAGATTCAGGAACGCGAGGCGCTCGAACTCGCGCGCCGGTCGATCCAGTATTGCGGGCAGGTTTTCCGGTGGGCAGTCGCACGCGATATCGTCGAACGCAACCCTGCGGCCGACGTGAAGCCGCGCGACGTGCTCAAGCCGCGCGATCGGCGGAACTACGCTCGCCTGAGTGCGAAAGAGCTTCCGGAATTGCTCCGGAAGATCGAAGGCTATGCCGGCGCGTATACCCGGCTCGCGATGAAGCTCATGGCGTTGACGTTCGTTCGCACGGGTGAATTGATCGGCGCGCGGTGGGACGAATTCGAGAATCTCGACGGCGGCGCGGGCCTGTGGCGCATTCCGGCGGCGCGAATGAAGATGAAGACCGAGCACCTTGTCCCGCTATCGCGGCAAGCGGTCGACGTGTTGCACAGCCTGTACGAAATCCGCGGGCGGTCGGGCCTTCTGTTCGTCGGCGAACGCAACCACGAAAAGCCGATGAGCAATAACACGATCCTCAAGGCGCTCGAACGCATGGGGTACAAGCACCGGATGACCGGGCACGGCTTCCGCGGCGTCGCGTCGACCGAGTTGCACGAATTGGGCTTCCCGCACGAGTGGATCGAGTTGCAATTGGCGCATCAGCAGCGCGACCAAGTCGCGGCGGCGTACAACCATGCGGGCTATCTCGCGCAGCGTCGGCAGATGATGCAGGCATGGGCCGATCGGCTCGACGAGTTGCGGCAGGGAGCGAAGGTCGTTCCGATCCGGGCGGCGTGATCGTGGCGACAACGAAACCTCGTCGGCGCCTTGTTCGCATCGAACTTGCGGCGGCGCATTGGCGCGGCGCGTTCGTTACCGTTCGATGGAAAAGCGCGCCCGACGCCGAGCCGATGGAGCGCTTCGCGATCTTCGTCTTCGATCGGCCGCGCGGCGGCGCCGTATGGGTCGAAGGCGGTTACGCCGATCCGTGGGGCACGTCGAGCCCGGCAATGCATGAGATCGAGCGCGTGCGCGAAGTCGCGCCGCGTCGCTCGGCGGGACCGGCGTTCGAGGGGGACGGCGGTAACGGCGCGTGGACGGCGACGATCGAGCCGTATCGCGCCGGTGCGTCGCCCGATTTCGACCGGGCGTTGCGGTGGTTCGATACTGTGTACCTGCCCGAGAAGGGGCGTACCTGGGCCGAAGAACGCGAGTGGGTTCGCGGCGCAGTGCGCGGGGGCAAATGACGATGATGAAACCGTGGCGAAAGGTCTTCCCTGAGAGCGTTCCGCGCGGGCTACAGCAGTGGCTATGGAATGTCGCGGAAAGCTCGCGTGAACCGAAGGAAACCGGTGCTTCGGGCAGCGGCAAGAATCGCAATCCGTCGGCCGCTGCGGAGAAGATCGAGAAGAAGGCCGACGAACTGATCAAGATGATCCGCGACTTCTACACGGACCACGCGAATGCTGCGTGCGACGTCGACGTGCGCGGCTTGGCAGAGGAGTCGTTGCCCGGTCTGGCGATTAACAAGGAAGTTGCCGCAATTGCCTTCGATCGACTGAATCTTTCCGCTGTGCTGGTCGCGCTTCGGGTTCAGATGCACTACGTTCAGAAGCTCAATCCGCCCAAACAAGGGCGGCCGAGAAAGCTTGTCGCCGGGCGACTCGTTTGGATCGCTGCCGGAGGGTTCGAGCGCTACGGCTTGCCGGTGGGACGTGCGGGAAAGTACGGGCATCCGCCGAGCGATTTCTCTGCGACGTGCGAAGCGATGTTCAGGATCGCCGGAATCGTGGGGCCTGATGAATCGGCTCCGAACCTCGACAACCTGATCAGAGAAGTCGAGGAGGATTGGAAGGCGCGCGGTATTTACTCGGCGATGCTCCGCGATTAAGTACCGCAGGCGCGTCATCGGTTCAGCTTCAATTCGCAGCGTGTCAACGCTGCCCGAGGGGGGCCGAACGTGTCGAACCGTACCGCTCAAGCACCGACCGAATTTCCCGATTCCATTCGCCGACTTCCCGCAACGCTCGCGATCGTCGGCCTGAGCCGGAGCACGTGGCTCGATCTCGTGCGCAGGAAGGAGGCGCCGGCGCCGATTCGGCTGTCGCTCAAGGCGGTAGGCTGGCGCGAATCGGAACTTCGCAATTGGCTCGATAACCGCCCGTCCGCGCGCTGAGTCGCCGTTGTGTCGATCGAAATGCTGCTTTCGCGGCTCGATCGCGTGCGCCGCGTCGGGCAAGGGAAATGGATCGCCCGGTGCCCGGTGCACGACGATCGCAGCCCGTCGCTGACGATCAGCGAAACCGCGGACGGGAAAATTTTGGTGCATGACTTCGGCGCCGGTTGCCCCGCTGCCGAGATACTCGACGCCGTCGGACTCGATTTCGCCGCGCTGTTTCCCGAGCGCGACCCGGACGACGTCGGCCGGATGAAGGGGTGGCGCTCGGCCGGCGTGCGTGACTCACGCCAGCGAATCGAATCGATCCCGCCGCGTGTCGCGCTCGTTGCGATCCATGCCGACGCCGTCGAGGCGGCCGTGATTGCCTCCGACTTAGCCGACGGCCGATGCACCGCCGAATCTGTGCGCGTGAAGCTTTGGACGATCGCCGGGCGCATCGCTTCGGCGGCTTCGATGACCGAGGTTCGCCGTGGCTGATGCAATTGCACAGGCGCGCGCGGTAGTCGATCGAGCCGTCCGCGAGCAACGCGAACAGGCGCCGCGGCTGCGATTCCTCAAGGTCGACGAGTTACTGCATCAGCCGGCGCCCGCATGGCGCGTGCTTCGCATCATCCCGGCGCGCGGTCTCGTTGTGATCTGGGGGGCTTCGGGCTCGGGCAAGACGTTCGCCGCGCTCGATATCGCAGGCGCGATCGTGCGCGGCTTGCCGTGGGCCGGGCGCCGTACGCGACGCGGCGTCGTCGCCTACGTCGCGGCCGAAGGGCAATTGCGCGATCGGCTGGATGCATACCTGCAGCACGGCGACCTGTCGCTCGACGATCTCGGCGGCCTGCGCATCCTCGATTCCGCGATAAACCTGCTCGATCCGTCGGGCGCCGTTCACGCGCTGATCGACGCGCTCCGAGAAGTCGCCGACGAAGCCGGCGGCGTCGCAGTCGTCATCGTCGACACGTTGAATCGATCAATGCCGGGCGGCGACGAGAACTCGTCTGAGGACATGGGCAACCTGATCGCCGCGGCGAAGCTGATCGAGCGCGAACTCGGCTGCGCCGTCGTGTTCGTGCATCACAGCGGGAAGGACGAAACGAAGGGTAGCCGCGGGCATTCGTCGCTCAAGGCCGCGACCGACGCCGAGATCAGCGTCAAGCGCGACGGCGACGTGCGCACGGTAACGGCCGAGAAGGTCCGGGACGGTGCCGACGGCGAGGTGCTGATGACGTTTCGGCTCGCGTCGGTCGATCTCGGCGCAATGATCGAAGTCGATCCCGAAGCCGACCCCGATGAGCGGCGTACTTCGTGCGTCGTCGAGCCGATCAATTCGCCCGTACAGCGTGCGTCGTCGGCGCGGTTCTCCGACACGGACGAGATCGCGCTGCGCGTGCTTCGTGATCTGTGCGCCGACACAGAGGACCGGACGGAATCGACTTCGCTGCATCCGGCCGGAAAGCCGCGCGTCGCGCTCGACGATTGGCGCGAGCGCTTCCGCAAGGAACGCGGCGTTGCGAAGGACGATCGGCAGGCAATGGAATCGAGCAAGAAGGCATTCCAGCGCGCCGTCGACAAACTCAAGAACGCCGGGATTGTCGGCGTTTACGAAGCGCGGACGTGGCTATGGTGAACGGCTTTCAGCGGGACATTTCCGCTTCCGCTCGGGCTCGCGTGGCGCCGCTGCCCCGCTCGTTCGAGAAAGGGGAGCGGGACAACGACGCAGAAGCGCGTTCGCTCGTCGGAAAGCAAGCATTGGCGCGCCTTTTCCGTGAAGCGGGACAGCGGGACACAGCGGGACATTTGCGGGACATGTCCCGCCCGGAACGGACGCCAACAGCGGGACGGGACGGGACAGCAGCCTATAAGGCTGTCCCGCTGTCCCGCTGCCCCGTCCCGCGATCGCGTCGGAGTGCGTCATGACCGACGATCGCCGCGCAATCCGTCGCACGTTTCGCGTCGGTCGCTTCACCTGCGAATTGACCATTCCGCTGCTCGGTCCCGGCGTCGTCGCGATGGCGAGCGCCGAATGGTCGCCGCGCGTGCCCGAGCGCCTGTCGTCGCGCGAACGAGCGATCTACGAGGCGGAATTGGCGCGGGCACTCGCGCAAGCAACCGAGGGTGAGCCGTGAACGAAGCGCGACCCGTCTTCGTCGAATTCGTCGCGCCGGTCGAGCAGCCGGTGCCGCCCGACGTCGAAGCGACGTTCGCCGAATGCGTGCGTGTCGGGCTGTACTCCGAAGCCGATCGCGAAGGGCTGCGCGCCGGGTACCGGGTCGCCCCCGAGGCGATGCGCCGGCTCGTCGCGGACATGGCCGAGCGCATCGACCGTTGTTCGCGTTGTCGATATCTACGCGGCGTCGGCGCTTCCGCGCGCTGTCTCGGTCGTGACGTGAACCGCTTGCCGGCGGATCGGGGCGCGCATTGCAGCGCGTTCGCGCCGGCGGTGCCGCAACGATGAACGTGGCCGCCACAAAATCGGGCCTACAGCGCGCGATCGGGCGTGCGTGGCTACCGACCTATTCCCCGATGCCGAAGAACGCGCCTGCGTCGATCTGGTGCGTCCGGGCGTCGATTCTTCTGTAGTGAAACCGGAGCAACGAGAGAATGAAATTTTCCGTCACCCCCCAGGTTGCCGATCTTCGACGCGCGAAGGCGCGCCACGATCGCGCGAAGGCCGAAGTCGAGCGGATCGCGGCAAGTGCCGAGCAGGCGCCGGCCGCCGAGACAACCGCGGCGACCGACGAAGCGCTTGCCGCCGCGCGCCGAGCGTACGAAGACGCGGCCGGCGCGCGTGCGCTCGGCGATGCGACCGACGCCGATCTCGCGCAAGCGTATTCCCGGCTCGACGCGGCGCAACGAGCAGCGAACCGAGCGAACGACGACGCGCAGCGCACCGAGGCGGCCGTCGTCGGTCTGGCGCGAAGGCTCGACGCGGCGAAGGGCGAACGCGACGAGGCCGCGAAAGCCCTGCGCGAAGCGGAAGTCGCATGGCTGAACGCCGAGCTTGTCGCGGCGGATCGCGAGCATTGCGAGGCTATCGAGAGGCTCGGCCGAGCATTCGGACGCGCGAAGGCGATCGGCAATGCAATCGTGCGACGCGGCGCGCCGTGCTCCGCGTACCTCACTCATGCGTCCGTTATCAGCGATCTTCCGTTTTTCGGTATCGCGTCGAGCCGTGAGGATCAGCGAGCCGAGATGCGCAAAGCTTTCGCAATCGACGCGCAGCAGGCCGAAGCGGCCGTCGCGCGCGCTGCACAGACGACGATGAACCGATGACACGCGATTCGGCTGCCGTTCGTCGGAACGTGCATCAACTTTCGGTAGTGGATCCACTCGAAAAGCGTGTCCCGTGCAACCGAAAAGCGGTGAACTTTCGGGCGTTCGAGCCGTGCGAAGCCGGCGCGGCGCGGGATGCGACGCCGAGCGCGCGCATCGCCCGCCGTTCGTCGCCCGTTTCGTGCGCTTTTCGGTTGCACCGTACTACCAAGAATCGCGTTGCATCAACCGGCGCTCGTCGCGCATTGTCGATCCATCGCAACCTTGCACGGAGTGAACGAAGATGAACGCAACCGCCGTAGCCACGCTGTCGCCCGAGCGCGGAGAGAAGCTGCGCAGGTTCGTCGCGAACTGGATTCAGGAAACGTCGGTCGTCGGCGTCGATGCCGTCGAGATCATCGGCGATGACGTGATCGCGCGCGATCGGTTCGGCTCGTACGGCGTGGGCACGATCGCCGATTGGTTGCCGGTCGCGCGTGCGCTCGGCGCGTTGCGCGGTTCGGTCGAATGAGGCGCCCGATCATGACGACGAACGAGCACGAAGGGACCGACGTTCAGTCGATCGCGTTGTACGACGACGGCTTCGCGTGGGAGGCGATCGTACGGGTTCGCGGCGTCGCGTACGTCGCGCGGTACGTTGCCGGCCGGCTGTCGGTCGATGCGGCGCCCGGGCGTCGGCGCGCGGCGCGCGCGGCTTTGGCACGCCGAAGTCGTGCGCGAGTGGTCGATGGCGAAGGTAGCGCGCCTGCCGCGAAGCTGGCATCGCCGGCACGAGGCGATGCACGGGATTCGTCGCGAGCGTAATGCCGTCCGGCGCGCCGTGCGTGCGCGCCTTGCGGCCGAACAACCGAGCGCGTGCGCGTGACGCGAGCGGCGCATCGAGCGCGAAAGGCGACCGGCGGCCTTGCCGTGGCTGTCGGCTCGCGGTACATCGGATGGGAGGCGGCGCGCGGCGCCCGAGGCGCCCGATAGGGGAATAGGACCGGCCGATCCTGTTCGGGCGGCCGGGCGGGCCTTAGTCGTGAGTCGCCCGCGTCAAAAAGCAACCGCGACAGCCCGCGGCGGCGATCTCAAGCCGCGCGGCGGGCACCTATGCCGACCACGAGGGAGGGGCGAAACGTGACGAACGAAGACGCGGCGCAGGCCGCCGGCCGAGTACTCGGCGCGATTCGGAGTGCTTCCGCCGTTCCCGTTCGGCGTCGAAGATTTGTTCTACGTTCGTGTGCTGCGGCAGGCGCTTGACGACGGAAAGCCGATCGACCCGGAATTCGATTGGTATCCCGACTTGCCGCCGGGCGCGCTCGCTTGAGCGGTGCGGCGCCGCCCCGCAACCTGTACCGGTCCGATACGATTCGAGGAAATGGCAAGGCTCGACGATCGAACCAAGACGCGCATCGTTCAAGCGCTGGCGTGCTACGACCCGCCCGCGCAGGTCGTCGCGACTGTCAAGGACGAATGCGGCGTCGCCGTCACGCGGCAGCAGGTCCAGTGTTACGACCCCGAGAAGGTCGCCGGGCGTTCGCTGGCGAAGCGCTGGTCGGACCTTTTCTTCGCGACCCGCGAAGCGTTCCTGCGCGACGCGGCCTCGATCCCGATCGCGAATCAGTCGTTCCGCCTTCGCGCGTTGCAACGGATGTACGAACAGGCGTCGACGCGCGGGAATATCCCGCTCGCAGCCGCGGCGCTCGAACAGGCGGCGAAGGAAGTCGGCGGCCTGTTCACGAACCGGCGCGAGCACTCGGGGCCGGCCGGCGGACCGATCCGAACCGACAGCGTGCATCATCTGAGCGACGCCGAGCTTGAGCGGATCGCCGCGAGTGGCACGCCTGATCAAGTCCCGGTTCACTGTTGCGAAACGCCGTCGCTTTCGCCGCGCGCCGGGGCGGTTAGAATCGTTCGCTGATATCCGCGTTGATCCGCCTGCATCCGGCCCAAGTGGGGGAACGATCCGGGGGAACGCTCGATATCAGGATCCCGCGAAAGCCTTATCCGGCGCGGCTTTCCGGCCGATATTCGGAGTCCCTACGGCCATCTAACCCGCTGATTTCACAGCGGGTTTTTCGTTTCTGGCGCTCAAAAGTGCGGAAAATGTCCGGAATCACGAATTCGGCGCGTCGTCCACCGGCCTCGTGACGACCGTCTGCCGAACGATCTTGCGAGACCCTTTACCTGCGCCGCAATGGACTTCGGTGCCGGGCGGCACATCGACGATGCAGCCCTCAGTCGCCGCATACGAGGTTCTGCTGATTGCCGGCGACATTCACCACGGGGGCACGCGGATCTGGAACTCCCGCGATGATGACGACATCACGCTGCGGCTCGCTGTGAAACTATCGATCAACATCGATCATTCAGTCGAAGATCAGCGTTTGGCCGGCGCCTTGTCGCGCACGTTCTCGAAAACGGCGAAATCTTCATTGGTCAGCCCGATCCTGCGACCGATGGCGGCCAGGGCTTCGCCCACACGCACGCGCTTCTCCGGCTTGACCACAGCCGCCAGAATCTCCCGCACCTCGGCTTCCGTGCTGCGGCCGTGCTGGGCTGCCCGCACGCGCAAAGCGCGATGCACGTCATCGGGCACATTCCTTACAGTCAGGATTGCCATGATTCAAAATCAAAATCTATTACATGCTTTCAATGACTGCAGTCACCCGCGCAAGCGTCAAGCTCCGCCCCCGAGCAGCCCCGGCTTCCCCGCCTCCCACCGCGCATATTCCGTGCTCAGCATCCGCACGTGCTCGAGTTCCTCCGCGGCGAGCTCCCGATAGAGCTGCTGCTCGACCGACCCTTCGCCGGCGCGCGTCGCGCAGTCGCTGAAATACGCGCTCGCGCGGTTCTCGAGCGCGATGGCGATGCGGAACAGGTTCGCCGGATCGGCCGGGCGATTGACCACGCCGCCGAACACCGCAGCCGCGTCCAGGTCGGCGATGCTCACGTCCGTCGGCACCTCGACGTGATACCGGCGCGACAGGGTGCGCATGTGTTCGCTCTCCATCTGCGCCAGCGCTTCGAACAGCTTTTCGAGGATCGGTTCGTCGGTGTCGGCCGCGGCGCGGCGATAGAACGCCTGCCCGCCGAGTTCGATCTCGAATGCCTTGCGGATGCCTTCGAGGGCCGACGCGTCTTCGATCTCCCGCGCGTCGAGCATCTCCAGCTCGCCGCCGCACTGCGGGCATCGTCCGTACGGAAACGCGAAGCCGTCGCTGACCTTGGCGCAGCGCGTGCAGCGCCATTGCAGGACGGCGTCGGCGCAGCAGATGTAGACGCCGTCGTCCGCGTCGTCGAGGGGCCGGTGGCATTTCGGACATTGCATGGTGCGCTCCTCAGGCCGTCGTCGCGGCGAGCGGGGTGGGGGGCACGAAGGTCTCGAGATCCTCGACGGCGATCGGCCATTGGCGCGGCTGCCGCTGCAGGTACGTGGCGATCGCCCGGGCCGCGCGGCGCCCGGCGCTCATCGCGAGGATCACGGTCGCGCCGCCGGTGACGATGTCGCCGCCCGCGAACACGCCGGGCAGGTTGGTCGCCTGCGTGCGATCGTCGGCGACGATGTAGCCCCACTTGTTTCGCGCGAGCCCCTGCGTGGCCTGGGCGACGATCGGGTTGGCCTTGGTGCCCAGCGCGTAGATCACGGTGTCGCACGGCCACTCGACGAATTCGCCTAGCGGCACCGGCGAGCGCCGACCGCGCTCGTCGGGTTCGCCCAGCGCCATCTTCTGCACGCGGATCCCGCGCACGTCGCCGTCGTCGGTGAGCAGGATTTCCACCGGCGCGTGCAGGAAGCTGAATTCGATGCCTTCTTCCTTCGCGTGGCGCAGTTCCTCGACGCGCGCGGGCGCCTCGGCCTCCGAGCGGCGATAGACGCAGCGCACGTGCGCCGCGCCGACGCGCTTCGCTACGCGCAGGCAATCCATCGCGGTATTGCCCGCGCCGATGACGACGACGTTGTCGCCGAGGCTGATCGGGGTGTCGCGATACGGGAACTGATCGCCGCCCATCAGGTTCACGCGCGTGAGGAACTCGTTGGCCGAGTACACCTGTCCGGCGAACTCGCCCGGGATGCCGAGGAAGGCGGGCGCGCCGGCGCCCGCGGCGATGAACACCGCATCGAATCCCATCTCGCCGGTGAGCTGCGGCACGGTGAAGGTCTTGCCGATCACCTTGTTGGTCTCGAAGCGCACGCCGCAGTCCTGCAGGCGCCGGACTTCGCGATCGATGATCTCGCGCGGCAGCCGGAACGACGGAATGCCGTAGCGCAGTACGCCGCCGACTACGTGCAGCGCTTCGTAGACCGTGACCTCGGCGCCGTACTTGACGAGGTCGGCGGCGGCGGCGAGCCCGCCCGGTCCGGAGCCGACGATCGCTACCCTGCCCAGCGAGGTCTCGAAGCGCGGAGGCACGACCGGCGCGGGCTTCGCGTTGTCGCCGACGAAGCGCTCGAGCCTGCCGATCGCCACCGGCTCCATCTTCGCCTTGACGAGGATGCATTGCGCTTCGCACTGGCTTTCCTGCGGGCACACGCGTCCGCACACCGACGGAAAGATGCTCGACTCGTGAATCGCGCCGACGGCGCCTTCGAGGTCGCGCACCATCAGGTGACGGATGAAGCGCGGAATGTCGATGCTCACCGGACAGCCGTCGATGCAGGTGGGGTTGATGCACTGGATGCAGCGCTCGGCCTCGCGCAGCGCCGCGCCGTAGTCGTAGCCGAGATTCACTTCGGCGAAGCTCTGCGCGCGCTCGGTCGGGTCGCGCTCGGGCATCTTCACCTGGTGACGCTCGAGCGCCGAGAACTTCTTGTACGTGCGCTTGCCCTCGACGAAGAGCTTCTGCTCGATGCTGCAGACATGCGCCGCGTCCTCGTTGGCCTGCGCTTCCTGCCTGCGGAAACGCTTCTGGCGTGCGTGCAGTTCCTTGAAGTCGACCAGGTGGCCGTCGAAATCGGGGCCGTCGACGCAGGCGAACTTCACTTCGCCGCCCACGGTGACGCGGCAGGACCCGCACATGCCGGTGCCGTCGACCATGATCGTGTTCAGCGAGACCATGGTCTTCGCGCCGTACGGCCGCGTCGTCTCGACGCAGGCGTGCATCATCGGCATCGGGCCGATCGCCACGACGAGATCGGGCTTCTCCCGATCGAGCAGGTCCTTCAGCGCTTCGGTGACGAAACCGGGGCGCCCCGCGCTGCCGTCGTCGGTGCACACGACCAGTTCGTCGGCGTATTCGGCGAGCTTGTCCGCCCAGAACACGAGGTCCCGGTTGCGAAAGCCCACGATGCAGGTCGTGCGGTTGCCGGCCTGCCGGAAGGCGCGCAACTGCGGAAAGATCGGCGCCACGCCGAGGCCGCCGCCCACCAGCACGACGTGCCCGACCTCGTCGATGTGCTGCGGCAGGCCGAGCGGGCCGACGAAGTCGTCGAAGGTGTCGCCTTCGGCGTAGTCGTCGCGCATCTGCCGGGTGGTCTTGCCGAGCGCCTGCACGACGATGGTCACGGTGCCGCGCTCGCGGTCGTAGTCGGCCACCGTCAAGGGGATGCGTTCGCCGCCTTCGTACAGGCGCAGCATGACGAAGTGCCCCGGCTCGGCGGCCCTGGCGACGTCGGGCGCCAGGACTTCCCAGAGGAACGCGTTCTCCGAGAAGATCTCGTGGCGAACGATCGTGTACATCGACGGCTCCGATTGATGAACGGCGGCGGCGCGCACCTGATCGCCGCGCGTTCTCCACGGAACGGCCGGCGAGCGCGATGCACCCGCGCGATCATGCGCGAGCGATGTGCGGCCGTCCAGAGCGACGTCGGGCCCGGGGGCGTGGACCTTGCAGCCGACCGGGTGCGATCGATCAGCCGGCGCGCCTCGAAGGCGTCAGCCCGCGTCGGACGCTTGGCGGTCTTTGGCCAGTTCTTCCAGCGCGCGCTCGAAGGCCTCCGGGGGCTGGCCGCCGGAGATCAGGTAGCGGTCGTCGACGATGGTGGCCGGCACGGAACGGATGCCGCTTTGCTGGTAGCGGCGTTCGAGGGCGCGCACTTCGTCGGCGTATTCGCCGCTCTCCAGCATGCGGCGTGCTTCGTTCGCGTCGAGACCGGTGTCGGCGGCCAGGCGGATCAGCACGGCATGGTCGGCGACGTTCTCGTTGTCGGCGAAGTAGGCATGGAAGAGCGCTTTCTGCAGCGCCAGCGCTCGTTCGGAATCCTGCAGCGCGGCCCAATGCAGCAGCCGGTGCGCATCGAAGGTGTTCCACACGCGGGTGCCGGGGCTATACGCGATCGTCACGCCGAGCGACGCCGCGCGTTCGCGGATCGTCGAGCGGTTGGCTTGCAGTTGCGCCTCGTCGATGCCGTATTTGCGCATCAGGTGAGCGCCGGCATCGACGCCCTCGAAGGGCATGTCGGGCTCGAGCTCGAAGGGCTGCAGGTGGATGTCGGCTCGCACGCGATCGGCCAGGCGCGCCAGTGCGACCTGCAGGCCGGCGAGACCGATCGCGCACCACGGGCAGGCGATGTCGGAGACGAAGTCGATGCGCAGGCGTACGGGTTCGGTCATCGTGGTTCCCTGAATCTTTTCATTTTGCGCCTTGCGTGCGGCGCACCTTCAGAGCGCGACCCGCATCAGCGCATCGGCCTCGTGCAGCAGGAACTCGCGGAACTCGGCTGGCGCGGGCGTCAGCCGGCGCGCGCGCGAATGCACGACGAACCACTGCCTGCGCAGCGGCAGACCCTGCACGTCGAGCATCGCGATGCGTCCCTCGGCCAGTTCGGCGCGCACGGTCTGCATCGACAGGAAGCCCAACCCCATGCCGGCCATCACCGCCTGCTTGATCGTCTCGTTGCTGTCGGCTTCCATGATCTGCCGGCAACGCACGCCGGTTTCGGCGAAGAAGCGGTCCATCGCGATGCGGGTGCCCGAGCCGGGTTCGCGAACGATCAGCGGCTCGCCGTCGAGTTCCCGGGGCTCCATGCGCCGGCGCAGGGACAACGGGTGCGTGGTGGCGGCGACGACGATCAGCGGATTGGGCGCGAACGGAAGCCCGACGAAGTCCATTCCTTCGGGCGGGCGTCCCATCAATCCGAGGTCGATCGAATACGAGCGCAGCCGCTCGATGATCTGCTCGCGGTTGTGCACCGTGAGCTTGAACTCGATGCCGGGGTGAGTCTTGCCGAACTGCGCGATCAGCCGCGGGGCGAAGTATTTCGCGGTGCTCACCAGGCCGAGCCGGATCCGTCCGGTGCGCAGGCCGCGCAGCGCGGCTGCGGTCTGTTCGAAGTCGTCGATCCGGCTCAGGATCTCCTCGGCCAACGGCAGCAGCGCCCGGCCGGGTTCCGTGATCTCCAGCCGGCGTCCGACCTGCTCGAACAGCGCCAGCCCGAAGGCGTCTTCGACTTGGCGTAGCTGCATCGACACCGCCGGCTGGGTCAGGTGCAACTGCGCCGCCGCGGCGGTCACGCTGCCCTCGCGCCCGACCGACGCGAGAACCTCGAGTTGGCGGACGGTGAGTCGCCGACGCGGGCGTGCGCTTTCTTGCATAAGCGAAACTTATACCAGGCCGTCAAAAATCTGAATAGACCTGATTCGATCGACGCTCCACGATGCGCTCGTCCTCTACACGAAACGCAGGAGCACGAAATGGGCGGTCCCGAACTCCGGACGATCACCGACGCCAAGGCGCGTTATGCCGCGGGCGTGCTCGGGTACGCGCAGATGGGCTACTGGCAGCCCGACTACGAGCCTGCCGACACCGACGTGCTCGCGTTGTTCCGCATCACCCCGCAGCCCGGGGTCCATCCGCACGAGGCGGCCGCGGCGGTGGCCGGCGAGTCGTCGACGGCGACCTGGACGGTCGTCTGGACCGATCGACTCACCGCCTGCGAGCAGTACCGCGCGAAGGCCTATCGCGTGGAGCCGGTGCCGAACAACCCGGAGCAGTTCTTCTGCTGGATCGCCTACGACCTCGACCTGTTCGAGGAGGGTTCGATCGCCAACCTGGCGGCGTCGATCATCGGCAACGTGTTCAGCTTCAAGCCGCTGAAGGCGCTGCGGCTCGAGGACATGCGCCTGCCGGTGGCCTACCTGAAGACCTTTCGCGGTCCGCCCACCGGCATCGTCGTCGAGCGCGAGCGCCTCGACAAGTTCGGCCGTCCGCTGCTCGGGGCGACCACCAAGCCGAAGCTCGGCCTGTCGGGCAAGAACTACGGCCGCGTGGTCTACGAGGCGCTGCGCGGCGGGCTCGATTTCGTGAAGGACGACGAGAACATCAATTCGCAGCCGTTCATGCACTGGCGCGATCGCTTCCTCTACTGCATGGAAGCGGTGAACCGGGCGAGCGCCGACACCGGCGAGGTCAAGGGCCATTACCTGAACATCACCGCCGGCACGATGGAGGAGATGTACCGGCGGGCCTCGTTCGCCAAAGAGCTGGGCTCGCTGATCGTGATGGTCGATCTCGTCGTCGGCTGGACGGCGATCCAGTCGATCGCCAACTGGGCGCGCGAAAACGACATGATCGTGCACATGCATCGCGCCGGACACGGCACGTTCACGCGGCAGAAGTCGCACGGGATGTCGTTTCGCGTGCTCGCCAAGTGGCTGCGCGCGGCCGGCGTCGATCACCTGCACGCGGGAACGGCGGTCGGAAAGCTCGAGGGCGATCCGTTGACCGTGCAGGGCTACTACGCGGTGTGCCGCGAGACGAGGAGCGGGGTCGACCTGCCGCGCGGGCTGTTCTTCGAGCAGGACTGGGCGGGCCTGCGCAAGGTGATGCCGGTGGCTTCCGGCGGAATCCACGCGGGGCAGATGCACGAACTGGTCGACCTGTTCGGCGACGACGTGGTGCTGCAGTTCGGCGGCGGAACGATCGGCCATCCGATGGGCATCCAGGCCGGCGCCACGGCCAACCGCGTCGCGCTCGAAGCCGTCGTGCTCGCGCGCAACGAAGGCCGCGACCTGCGCACCGAAGGGCCCGAGATCCTGGCGCAGGCTGCGCGGCACTGCCGGCCGCTGGAGGCGGCGCTCGAAACGTGGAAGGACGTGCGCTTCGATTACGAGAGCACCGACGCGTCCGATTTCGTCGCCACGCCCTCGATGTGCTGAGCGCGGCCGGATCGATCCCGCGGCACACAGAACCCTCTCCGGAGCTTCCGTCATGCGTATCACCCAGGGCGCCTTCTCTTTCCTTCCGGATCTCGACGACACGCAGGTCCGCGCGCAGATCGACTACTGCCTGCGCAACGGCTGGGCCGTGAGCCTCGAGTACACCGACGACATCCATCCGCGCAACGTCTACTGGCAGATGTACGGCCAGCCGATGTTCGACCTGGCCGACGCCGGCGGCGCGATGCTCGAGCTGCAGGCGTGTCGCGAGACCTTTCGCGACCACTACATCCGCGTGAACGGCTTCGACTCCACGCGCGGCTGGGAAACGGTGCGCCTTTCGTTCCTCGCGAACCGTCCGGCGCACGAGCCGGGACTGCGGCTGCGACGCACCGAGGCGGGCGGCCGTCTGCAGCGCTATGCGCTCGACGGCTACGCCGCGCAGCGCGAGCCGGGTCGGCGCTACGGCGAACGCTGCTGAAGACGCCGGCGAGCGCAAGCGCCGCAATGCGAACCGGAGGCACGACGCGATGAACCCGATCGACGAGCGCGAAGTGCTCGCGCTGCTGGCCGAACTCGATGCCGAACTCGTGGGCCTGGCGCCGGTCAAGCAGCGCATCCGCGACATCGCCGCACTGCTGCTGGTCGATGCGGCCCGCAAGGCGCACGGATTGGCTTCGCCCCCGCCCACGCTGCACATGTGCTTCACCGGCAACCCCGGCACCGGCAAGACGACGGTGGCGCAGCGCATGGCCTCGATCCTGCACCGGCTCGGCTACGTGCGCAAAGGGCACCTCGTCTCGGTGACGCGCGACGACCTGGTCGGGCAGTACATCGGGCACACCGCACCGAAAACGCGCGAGGTGCTCAAGCGCGCGATCGGCGGCGTGCTGTTCATCGACGAGGCGTACTACCTGTACCGCCCCGAGAACGAGCGCGACTACGGACAGGAGGCGATCGAGATCCTGCTGCAGGCGATGGAGAACCAGCGCGAGGACCTCGTCGTGATCCTCGCCGGCTACGCCGACCGGATGGCGGCTTTCTTCGAATGCAATCCGGGCTTCCGTTCGCGCATCGCGCACCACATCGATTTCCCCGACTACGGGCGCGAAGAGCTGATGGGCATCGCCGAACTGATGCTCGGGCGGCTCGGCTATGCGCTCGATGAGCAGGCGCGCGAGCTGTTCGAGCGCTACCTGGAGCTGAGGATGCGCCAACCGCATTTCGCCAATGCGCGCAGCGTGCGCAACGCGCTCGACCGGGCGCGGCTGCGGCATGCGAGCCGGCTGTTCGGCTCGATCGCGCAGGCCGATGCCGCTACCTTGTCCACGCTGACCGCGGAAGATTTCCGCGCGAGTCGCGTTTTCCGGCCATCTCAGCCGGCATCGCAGCGCCGCGCGGAAGAGGAGTGCCCGTCATGATCCGCCATCGCCTCACGCTCGCGCAGTTCCTCGCCGAAGAGCGGCGATTGCGTTCCGATGCGCCGGCCTCGCTCGACGGCGTGATCCTCGCGCTGGCGCTCGCGTGCAAGTCGGTGTCCGACAAGATCGCCTTCGGCGCGCTTGCCGACGTGCTCGGCGGCGCCGATTCGGTCAACGTGCAGGGCGAAGCGCAGCAGAAGCTCGACGTGATCGCCAACGAGACTTTCGTGCACTGCCTGCAGCGATGCGGCAACGTTCGCGCGATGGCCTCGGAAGAGTTCGACGCACCGGTGTTCGCGCGCGAAGACGGCGATGCGGAGTACCTGGTCGCCTTCGACCCGCTCGACGGCTCGTCGAACATCGACGTCAACGTATCGGTCGGCAGCATCTTCTCGGTGCTGCGCGCGCCCGATGCCGGCCGGCCCACGCGCGTCGAAGACTTCTTGCAGTGCGGCGGCCAGCAGCTTGCCGCCGGCTACGCGATCTACGGCCCGTCGACGATGCTCGTGCTGTCGATCGGCAACGGCGTGCACGGCTTCACGCTGGAGCCGCGCATCGGCGAGTTCCTGCTCACGCATCGCGATCTGCGCGTTGCGCCCGCCGCGCGCGAATTCGCGATCAACGCGTCGAACCATCGCTTCTGGGAAGCGCCGGTGCGCCGTTACGTCGACGAGTGCGTCGCGGGCCGCGCCGGCATGCGCGGCGAGGACTTCAACATGCGCTGGATCGCCTCGCTCGTCGCCGACGCGCATCGCGTCCTCACGCGCGGCGGCGTCTTCCTGTACCCGCGCGATTCGAAGGATCCGGCGCGGCCCGGGCGCCTGCGCCTGCTCTATGAATGCAATCCGGTCGGGTTCCTGATCGAGCAGGCGGGCGGCCGGGCGAGCACCGGCGCGGGGCCGGTGCTCGCGGTGCAACCCGCGTCGCTGCACGAGCGCATCGGCTTCGTGTTCGGCTCGCGCGAGGAGGTCGAGCGCATCGAGCGCTATCACCGCGAGACGGCCGATCCGCTCGACACGCCGCTGTTCAGCCGGCGTGGCCTGTTCCGCGACGCGGCCCCTGTCGTCGAAGCGAGGCAGTGAGATGTCGGCCAGGCACCCGATCATCGCGATCACCGGCTCCTCCGGCGCCGGCACGACCTCGGTCACCCGCACCTTCGAGAAGATCTTCCGTCGCGAGAAGCTGAAGGCGGCGATCATCGAGGGGGACAGCTTCCATCGCTACGACCGCCAGGAGATGCGGCGGATGCTCGCCGAGCAGGAGGCGGCCGGCAACCGGCACTTCAGCCACTTCGGCGAACAGGCGAACCTCTTCGAGGAACTCGAGCAGACCTTTCGCGACTACAGCGAAACCGGCAACGGACGTCATCGCCGGTATCTGCACGACGACGCCGAGGCGTCGCGCCACGGGCAGGAAGCCGGCACGTTCACGTCGTGGAGCGAGTTCGAGCCCGGCACCGACCTGCTGTTCTACGAGGGACTGCACGGCGCGGTGCGCACCGCCACCGTCGACGTCGCGCGCTACCCGGACCTGCTGATCGGCGTCGTGCCGGTGATCAACCTGGAATGGATCCAGAAACTGCACCGCGACAAGTCGACGCGCGGCTATTCCACCGAAGCCGTCACCGACGTGATCCTGCGGCGGATGAACGACTACGTGCACTACATCTGTCCGCAGTTCGAGCGCACGCACGTGAACTTCCAGCGCGTGCCCACCGTCGACACGTCGAACCCGTTCATCGCGCGCGACATCCCGACCGCCGACGAGAGCTTCCTGGTGATCCGCTTCGCCAATCCGGCGGGCATCGACTTTCCCTATCTGCTGACGATGCTCGGCGGCTCGTTCATGTCGCGCGCGAACACGATCGTCGCCCCGGGCGGGAAGATGGAACTGGCGATGCAGCTGATCTTCACGCCGTTCATCTGGCGGATGATGGAGCGGCGCCGCAAGGCGCTGGGCGGGTGAAGCGCGCGGCTCGCCGCCCGAGACGCGCAGCCGCCCTCCGCGGGCCGCGCAGCCGACCGCCGCGCTAGCCGTTGCGCCGTCGCATCCGCACCGCCGCGTCCAGCGCATCGAGCACGCGCACCGAGTCGTCCCAGCCGAGGCAGGCGTCGGTGATGCTCTGACCGTAGACGAGCGCGCGCGGGTCGTCGGTACCCGGCGTGAAGGGCTGGCGACCCTCGACGAGATGGCTCTCGATCATCGCGCCGAGGATGGCGCGGCTGCCGCCGGCGATCTGCGCGCACACCGCATCGGCGACCTCGCGCTGCCGAAGCGCCTGCTTGCCGCTGTTCGCGTGCGAGAAATCGATCATCAGCGACGGGCGGCAACCGCTGTCGGAGAGCGTGCGGCAGGCGGCCTCGACGTTCGCCGCGTCGTAGTTCGGCGTACGCCCGCCGCGCAGGATCAGGTGGCAGTCGGGATTGCCGAGCGTGCGCACCATCGCGACGTGGCCGTTCTTGTGGATGCCCAGGAAATTGTGCGGCGCGCGTGCGGCGAGCATCGCGTCGATGGCCACGCGCACGTTGCCGTCGGTGCCGTTCTTGAAGCCGATCGGCGCCGAGGTGCCCGAGGCCAGTTCGCGATGCACCTGGCTCTCGGTGGTGCGCGCGCCGATCGCACCCCAGGCGACGAGGTCGGCGAGATATTGCGGCGACATCGTGTCGAGCAGCTCGCTGCCGGCCGGCACGCCCAGTCGCGCGACGTCGATCAGCAGCGAGCGCGCGATGCGCAGTCCTTCGTTGATGCGGCAGCTCTCGTCGAGATACGGATCGTTGATCAGGCCCTTCCAGCCGACGGTCGTGCGCGGCTTCTCGAAATACACGCGCATCACGATCTCGAGCGTGTCGCGCAGGCGCATGCGCTGCTCGGCCAGCCGGCCCGCGTATTCGAGCGCCGCGCGCGGATCGTGGATGGAGCAGGGGCCGATCACGACGAGCAGCCGGTCGTCCTCGTTGCGCACGATCGCACGCACCGCGGCGCGGCTTTCGAGCACCTGCCGCTCGACCGGCGTGCCGGCGATCGGGAAGAAGCGGAGCAGGTCCTCGGGCGGGGGCAGCACGAGCATCTGCGCGATGCGCTCGTCGTCGGCGCGCGTGCTCGGGTCGGTCGGATCGGGGTGCATGGACGAGGGGCTGGGCGGGAACGAAGGATGGTACTGCGAGTGGTGGCATCCCGTGCCGAGCACGGCGATTGCTCGATGATCCGCATTTCGCCGCAGCCGGGCGGGACGAACGGCTCACGAGGAGACAGACGATGAAACGAGGAATCGGAAAAGCGATGAAGGCGGCCCCGCTGTTCGTCACCGCCGCGCTGTTCGGCTGGGCCGGCGGCGTCGCCGCGCAGGGGATGCAGCCGGCTACACCCGCTACGCCCGCCGTTGCCCGCCCCGCGGCTGCGGAGCCGATGAAGGTCGTCGTGCAGGTGAGCGACGACGACCCGCGCACCTGGAACCTGGCGTTGAACAACCTGCGCAACCTGCAGAGCGCGCTCGGCGCGCAGAACGTCGTCGCCGAACTGGTCGCCTACGGACCCGGCATCGGCATGCTGCAGCGCGACTCGTCGGTGCAGGCGCGGATCACGCAGGCGCTGGGCGACGGCGTGCGCGTCCTGGCCTGCGAGAACACGATGCGCGGCCGCAAGCTCGCGCCGCCCGACATGATTCCCGGCATCGGCTATGTGCCGTCGGGCGTGGTCGAGATCGTCGAGCGCGAACGCGACGGCTACGCGTATCTGCGGCCGTAGGCTGCGCTACAGCGCGGGCGCCCTGAAGGCGCCCAGCAGTTCCTGGCTCAGCGCCGCGAAGCGGATCGTGCTGCGATCTTCCAGATACGGACCAACCGCCTGCACGCCGAGCGGCAGGCCGTCGAGCAACGTGGCCAGCGGAATCACCGTGCTCGGCAGATGGGCCACGGTCACCAGTCCGGACCACATCAGGTTGTCCAGGTACGGCCGTGCTGCGCCGTTCACCTGCAGCGTGCGCTTCAGTTGCGGCACCGGGCCGTGACCGTCGTCGACCTGGTGCGGGAAGGCCGGGCCCATCGCAACGGGGCACAGAAGCAGGTCGTAGCGGCGGAAGAAGGCGGACCATTGCTGGCGCAGTTGCGCCTGCTGCGCCGATCGCGCCACCCAGTGGCGCAGCGGCTGCGCGGTCGCGCGCCCGAGCCGTGCGGCATAGCTGTCCTCGGCCGCGCCGTCGGCCGCTGCGCGATACGCCGCCAGCTCCGACTCCGGCGAGCCCGAACCGATCACGCCGAAAAGCAGATCCAGATAGATCGCCCACGAGGCGGCCGGATCGACCGGTCCGTCGTGCAGCAATTCGACCCGTACACCGGCCTCGGCGAGCGTGCGCGCGAAGTTCTCGATCGCCGACGCGTAAGCGTCGTCCACCGGATAGGCATCGAGCCACAGGCCGACGCGGTAGTCGCGCAGGTTTTCGTGGCGCGGCGCCGGCAGGCGCAGCGACCAGGCGACGGCGTCGTCCTGCGCCGGTCCGGCGAGCAGGCCCAGTGCGAGGTCCAGGTCGGCCGCCGAGCGCGCGATAGGACCCGCTACCGCCAGCGGCGGCGGCGGAACCACCTCGCCGGGCATCGGCGGGATGTGGCCGCGGCCGCAGACGATGCCCCAGCTCGGCTTGTGGCCGTATACCCCGCAGTAGTGACTGGGCACGCGGATCGATCCGCCGATGTCGCTGCCCAGCTCCAGCGCGCAGAAGCCCGCCGCCAGCGCCGCGGCGGCACCGCCGGAGGAGCCGCCGACGGTTCGCGCCGGGTTCCACGGGTTGCGCGTCAGGCCGTACACCGGGTTGTAGCTCTGGTGGTCGGCCGCGCCGAGCGGACAGTTGGTCTTGCCGTAGATCACCGCGCCGGCCGCGCGCAGCCGCGCCACCGCGTCGGCATCGCGCTGCGGCCGGTACTGCGCGAGATCGGGAATACCGCAGGTGGCCGGCAGGCCGACGACCTCGAAGCTGTCCTTGATCGTCATCGGTAGGCCGGCCAGCGGCGGCAGCGTCTCGCCGCGGGCGCGGCGCGCGTCGATGTCGCGCGCCGCGCGGCGTGCGCCCTCCGGGTCGATGGCGACGACGGCATTCACCTGTCCGTCGAGCGCGGCCTGGCGCGCGAGGTAGTGTTCGAGCAGCTCGAGCGCGCCGATGCGCCCGGCCTTCAGTTCGGCCAGCGACTCGATGGCCGTCCAGCGATGGGGAGGCTGCGCAGCGGTGCTCATCGCTCATCCCTCCGTGGTCGTCACAGGCCTTGCAGCGCGGCCATCTCGTCGATCAGCTGCCGCTGCAGCGCCATGAAGCGCGCGCCCGGCTGCTGCAGCGCGAAGAAGTCGGTGAAAGGGTCCTGCACCTCGGTGCGGTGGCCGGACAGTTCCTCCATCACCGCCAGGCCGCAGAAGGGCACGCAGGCCTCGGAATAGCCGCCCTCGTGCACGATGACGAGCTTTCCGCCGGCGTGGCGCGCGGCCAGTGCCTTCGCCTGCTTCGTCATCCAGCGGAACGATTCGGGATGCAGCTGCATGCGCGCCAGCGGGTCGACGCCGTTGGCATCGAGCCCGCTGGCCACGATGATCAGCTGCGGCCGGTAGCGGTCGATTGCCGGGATCACGATGCGCTCGAAGGCGTAGACGTAGGCGTCGTGGCCGCCGCCCGGCTGCAGCGGCACGTTGATGTTGAAGCCCAGGCCGGGGCCGGCGCCGCGGTCCTCGGCGCCGCTGTAGCCCGGCGGGAAGCAGTGCTCCTGGTGCAGCGACAGCGTCAGCACGTCGGCGCGGTCGTAGAAGATCTGCTGCGTGCCGTTGCCGTGGTGCACGTCCCAGTCGATCACCGCGATGCGCTCGATTCCGTGCCGCGCCCTGGCCGCCTCGATCGCGAGCGCGATGTTGTTCAGCAGGCAGAAGCCCATGCTGTGCTCGCGCAGGCAGTGGTGGCCCGGCGGCCGCGACATCGCGAAGGCATTGGCGAACTCGCCGCGCCAGACGCTGTCCACCGCGGCGATCGCCAGCCCGGCCGACAGCTTCGCGATCTCGTAGCTGCCCCGGCCGAAGGGCGCCACCTCGCCCAGATCGCCGCCGCCGGCATCGCTCAGTCGCTTGAATTCGTCGAGGTAGCTGCGCGGGTGCACGCGCGCGAGATCTTCCTCGGTGGCCAACTGTGCGCTGCGCACGGCGAGCCGGTCGGTGAGTCCGCAGGCGTCCATCAACGACTTGATGCGCCGCTTGCTGTCGGGCGATTCGGCCATGCCGCTGCCCGCCATGGGCTGCACCCAGCCGCCCACCGGCAGGAACAGCGCGTGCAGGCCGCCGGGCACGTGCCACAGCGTGCGTTCGTCGTGGAAGAAAGCGGTCGTCGTTGCGCTCATGGGGCTCTCCGGTCGTGCGCGGCGCATTCGTCGTGGGTCATGCATCTGCTCCTTCGGTGGCGGGGGCCGGTGGCACGCGCCGCACCGGGAAGCCCTGCCAGCCCCGGTTTTCGTGCACCCAGCCCCACAGGCCGCGCGGCGCAACGAGCATCACGACGATGGCCACCAGCCCCATCGCCACCAGGTACCAGCTGCCGGACACGCCCGCCCAGGCGGTGAAGCCTTCGCGCAGCGCGAAATACAGCGCGGTGCCGAGGATCGGCCCTTCGATCGTGCCGATGCCGCCGATGATGACGATGAACATCATCGCGACCACCCAGTTGACGTCGAAGCCGGCCTCCGGACTGACGTACATCGTGCCCATGAAGTGGGTCGCGCCGGCCAGCCCGCAGCCGAAGGCCGAGATCACGAACGCGGCGAAGCGGTTGCGCCAGACGTCGATGCCGATGCTGGTGGCGGCCAGCTCGTTGTCGCGCACGGCCATCAGGCCCAGCCCGAGGCGCGAACGCATCAGCGCGTGAACGCCGCCGACCGCCAGAAGCGCGATCAGCGCGCTGATCCAGAAAGTGTCGCGCACGAAGGTTTCGGTATCGACCAGGCGCACCGACTTCAGCGCCACGCCGCTGGTGGCGCCCAGTTCGCGCGTCTTCGATACCAGCACGTAGACGATCTCGGCGAAGACCCAGATGCCCACCGAGAAGTAGGCGTCGCGCAGCCGGAACAGCAGCGGCGCGATCAGCGCGGCCAGCACGGCACAGGCCGCGCCGGCCGCGGGCGCCAGCAGAAAGGGGTGGATCTCGAAGCGGTCCGAGACGTAGAAGAGCAGGTATGCACCGACGCCGATGAAGGCCTGGTGGCCGAACGAGACGAGCCCCGTGTAGCCGGCGAGCAGGTTCCACATCTGCGCCATCGCGAGCATCAGCAGGATCTCGGAACCCAGGCGCAGCCAGCCGGCGTCGAGCTGCGTCGGCGCGGCCGCCACCAGCAGCGCGTAGCCGAGCAGGGCGGCGATGCCGAGCGGCTTCATCGTCCGCGCCCCGCCAGGCCGGTGGGCCGCAGGATCAGCACGACGAAGAACAGCAGGTGCGCGTACAGCGAGCCGGCGTTGGAGTCGATCTTCTGCCCCAGCAGCTGCGCGACGCCCAGCGCCATGCCGCCGGCGAAGGCGCCCCAGAAGGAGCCGAGTCCGCCGAGGATCACCACCTCGAAGGCGATCAGCAGTCGCTCGACGCCCGAGTAGGGCGTGAACGAGGTGCGCAGCGCGAGCAGCATGCCGGCCACCGCGGTGAAGGCCAGTGCCAGGCCCATCACGGTGTTGTAGACGCGGTTCGGCTCCACCCCCATCAGCCGCACGATGCGGAAGTTGTCGGAGGTGGCGCGCACGATGCGGCCCCATTCGGTACGCGTCAGCAGCCATTGCAGCGCGAAGAACATCACTGCGGCGATCGCCAGCGCCGTCAGCGGGAAGAGGCCGATGCGCAGGCCGAGGAGGTCGATGCCGGCGCGCGTGAACTGTCCGCCGTCGAGCGCGCGCGGATCGGTGCCGAAGATCTCGACCATCAGGTTGCGCAGCACGACCGCGAGACCGAAAGTCAGCAGCAACGGCGTCAGCGGGTCGCCGGTGCGAACGGCGCGGTTCACGAGCAGCGCCTGCAGCGCGTAGCCGACCCCGAAGGCCGCCACCGCCACCGGAAGCACCCACAGCAGCGGCGGCACGCCCGGCGCCATCGCCGCCAGCGTCGTGCCGGCGTAGGCGGCGAGCACGATGAACTCGCCGTGCGCCAGGTTGACGACGCGCATCACGCCGAACACCAGCGCCAGGCCCAGGCCGAACAGGCCGTACAGGCCGCCGAGCAGCAGGCCGTTGACGATCGTCTCGATCCAGTCCATCAGTGCCCGAAGTAGGCCTGCGCGATCTGCGCGTGATCGAAGGCGCCGGCCGCTCCCTGCAGCGTGACGCGGCCCTTGAGCAGGCAGCACACGCGGTCGGCGCTCTGGCAGGCTCGCCGCACGTCCTGCTCGACCAGCACGATAGCCAGTCCCTCGCCGCGGATGCGTTGCAGCGACGCGTAGATCTGCTCGACCACCATCGGCGCCAGGCCGAGCGAGATCTCGTCGCACAGCAGCAGCCGCGGATTGCACAGCAGCGCGCGAGCGATCGCCACCATCTGCTGCTGGCCGCCGGACAGCGCGGTTGCCGGGCGATGCCGGAACTCCTCGAGCACCGGGAACAGTTCGTAGACGCGCGGCAGCGTCCACGGCCCGCTGCGCCGCGTGCGCAACCCCATGCGCAGGTTCTCTTCGACGCCGAGCGACGGGAACAGCATGCGCCCTTCGGGCACCAGCGCGATGCCGGCGCGCGCCAGCGCCTCGGCCGGTTGGCCCAGCACCGGCACGCCGCCGAAACGGACCGCGCCGGCGGCGCGCCCCTCCAGCAGCCCGCAGACCGCGCCGAGCAGCGTCGACTTGCCCGCGCCGTTGGCGCCGATCAGGGCCAGCACGCCGCCCTCGTCGAGCTGCATCGACACGCCGTACAGTGCCTGCAGGTCGCCGTACCAGACCTGCAGCGATTCGATGTCGAGCAGCGCCGCCATCAGCCGTCCGCCGGCAGGCCCATGTAGATCTCGCGCACCTCGCGGCTGGCCATCGCCTCGGCCGGCGGCGCCTCGAGCAGCTTGCGGCCGTAGTGCAGCACGAGAATGCGGTCGGCCACCGCATGCAGCGCCTGCGGAATGTGCTCGATCCACATCACCGCGTATTCGGACTTCAGCTCGGCCACCAGCGCGACGAGCAGGGCGACCTCCGGTTCGGTGAGTCCGGCCGCCACCTCGTCGAGCAGCAGCAGCTTGGGGGCCGTGGCGAGGGCTTTCGCCACCTCCAGCCGCTTGCGGTCGAGCAGCGGCAGCCGCCCGGCCGGCTCCGCGCCGAGCGCCGCCAGGCCGCTGCGCTGCAGCGCGGCCTGGGCGCGCACCGCAGCACGCGCGCCGTCGAGGCCGGCGCCGAAGGTCGCGGCGGCCAGCACGTTCTCGAACACCGTCAACGTGGGGAAGGGCTGCGGGATCTGGAAGGCGCGCGCCACGCCCAGGCGCGCGCGCTGGTGCGCCGCCTTGCGCGTGAGCTCGATGCCGTCGAGCCGGATGCTGCCGGCGTCGGCGGCCGCCACCCCGGTGATCAGGTTGAACAGCGAGCTCTTGCCTGCGCCGTTCGGTCCGATCACGCCCAGGCAGTGGCCGGTGTCCAGCGTGAAGGCGATGTCGTGGGCGACGACGATCTCGCCGTACTTCTTCGACAGCCCCTGCACCTGCAGCAAGGCGGCGGCTCCGCTCGCGTCGACGCGGGCTTCGGCTTCTCAGGTGCGTTGCAGCGCCGACAGCAGCCTCAGCTCCGATTCGACCGGAATGTTCGGCGCGGTGCTGTTGTGCGTGATCAGCAGCTCGAAGGGGAACTTTCCGCCCCTCGTCTTGCGCCACTGGCCGCCGACCATCTGCGTGACGGCGATGCTCTTGATCGGGCTGTCCCGGAAGTCGATCGGCCCGATGATCGAGTCGAGCTTCATCTTCGCGATCGCATCGCGCACCGCCTTGCGGTCCTTCGGGTCGCCGGCGCCCTTCAGCGCGGCCAGGCCGGTTTCCCACAGCGCGTGGCCGTAGCCGATCGGCTGCGTCCACTGCCGGCCGCTGCTCGCCTCCCATTCTGCGGCGAGCTCCTTCGCGCTCTGGCCGGTGATCGAGGACCTGTATGGGAAGGCCGGCGTCCACCAGATCTCGGTGGACATGCCGTCGCCGGAGTCGCCCAGCGCCTGCACGCCGCTCGGGAACAGGAAGGAGGCGGCCATCGTCACCACCTCCGGCTTCAGGCCGGCCTGCTGCGCCTGCTTCCAGAAGGTGGCGAAGTGGTTCGCGTAGGCGAAGCCCGAGACGATCTGCGCGTTGCCGGCCTTGAAGGCCGACACCTGGTTGGAGAAGTCGTCGGTGGCGATCTTGAAGAAGCCGGTGTTGATCTCCTTGAAGCCGAACTGCTTCGCGCCGGCCGGCAGGCCGGTCTTCGCGTCGGCGAAGGCCTGCCCGGGAGGATTGTCGATGTAGAAGGTGCCGACGATCTTGTTGGTCTGCACGCCATTCCACATGCCGAAGAAGTTCTTCAGCACGTCGTCGGCGCCCCAGAAGAAGTGGAACGAGTACGGGAAGCCCTTCTCCGGCGTCGAGCCGCGGCCGAACGTGAATGCCTGCCACGGCGCCATCGTCGAGATCATCGGGATGCCGTTGACGTCGCAGAGCTGCCCGGCCGGACCGGCGGCGTCGAAGTCCTGGACCAGCACCAGGTCGACCTTGTCGCGCAGCACGACTTCACTGGCGACCGTCTGCGAGCGGTTCGGGTCGGACTGGTTGTCCTTCAGCACGACCTCGACGGCGTATTTCCTGCCGCCGATCTGCACGCCGTCCTTGACGGCAGCCTTGAACTTGTCGAGCGTCCAGTTGTCGGCCTCGCCGAAGTTCGCCCGCACGCCCGATAGCGCGGTGATGTAGCCGATGCGGATCGTGCTGCGCGACTGTCCCAGCGCCAGCGCCGGCATGCCGAGCGCGGCCGCGGCGCCCGCGCCTGCGGCCAGCACGCGGCGGCGCATCGGTGCGGGGAGGCCGTCGTTCGTCGTGGACACGGTGCTCATCGCGGCCTCCCTCATCGCGGCCTCCTCGTCTTCGCTCGTTTTCGTGGTATGCGATGCATGCTAGGAGCGCATAGTTTCGTTGTCAACAGAATCATCGGGTCGCTTCAGAAGCCCCGCGCCGGCGTCGCGATCCGACCGCCGCCGTCGGCCACCAGCACCGCGCCGGTGACGAAAGAGGCCTCGTCGCTCGCCAGGAAGCGGATGCACGCGGCCATCTCCTCGGGCCGGGCCAGGCGCCGCAGCGCCAGCCGCGAGGCCAGCGCTTCGGTCTCCTGCGCGACGCTGCGGCCCGACTTCCGGGCCGCCTCCTGCAGTTCGGCTTCGGCCATCGCGGTGGCGGTCCAGCCGGGGCACAGGCAGTTGGCGCGGATGCCGTCCACGCCGTGAGCGAAAGCGATGTTGCGGGTGTACGCGACCACGCCGGCCTTGGCTGGCGCATAGCTCGCGCTGCCGGGTGTGGAGTTGAAGGCCGCCACCGAAGCGACGTTGACGATCGCGCCGCCGCCGGCTGCGCGCATCAGCGGGATCGCGGCGCGGCACACGCGCATCGTGCCGGTGAGGTTGACCGCGAGCATGCGTTCCCAGGTGGCGTCCTCGACGTTCTCGGGGTCGTCGGCCGCGACGACACCGGCTGCGTTGACGACGATGTGCGGGCCGCCCGCGCGGCGCGCGGCGTCGATGGCCGCGTCGACGTCGCGCTGCAGCGTGACGTCGCCGACGAGCGCGGTCACGCCGGCGCGCGCCGCGGCGCTCGCGCGGTCGAAGGCGACGACCCGGATGCCGTCGGCGACGAAACGCTCGACAGTGGCCGCGCCGATGCCGCTGGCCGCTCCGGTCACCAGCGCCACGCGTGCATTCACGCTTCGCTCCGGCCGCGCGGCACGAGGCCCGCGGCCACCCAGCGGTCGAACACGCCGAGCACGGTGTCGCAGAACTGCGGATCGTTGATGTGCGCGTCGATCTCGATCAGTTCGGCGGGCGGCCGCACCGCGCCGCGCATCGCGTCGGTGAACGCGCCGAGCCCCTCGGCGTCGTGCAGCGCCTCGCCCGGCCGGTCCCAGCCCTCGATGCCGCCGCGCGGCAGCACGAAGGCGGTGGGTCCCTTCGCACGTGCGAGCTTCTCGCCGATCACGCGCGCCGCGTGTCGTCGTTCGTCCGGCGTCATCAGCACCGAGGCGATCAGCCGGTTGTGCGCGTGGTAGGGCCGCTGCGCGAAGTCGGCGCGCACCGGCTTCCAGGCCTGCATGTCGATCATGTCCAGCGCGCCGGGCGCGACGATCTGCGGGATGCCCATCGCGCCGGCGGTCTCGAGGCGGCGTGCGCCCGAGGTGACGACCGAGCCGTGCACCTCGTTGCCGACCTCCTGCAGGCACAGGTCCAGCACCGCCGCGATGCGCCGCTGCCCGGCCAGCGACTCGATCGCGCGCCCGCCCATGCCGGTGCAGTGGAACACTGCGACTTCGTAGCCGCGCTCTTCGAGCGCGGGCTTGAGCGTGAGCATGTAGGTCAGCACGCTGCTGCCGAGCGAGCTGATCGCCACCAGCGGTGCGCCCTGCGGCAGCGGCCGGGCGACCCGGCTCGCGCCCAGCACCGCGCCGGCTGCCTGCGCCAGGATCGAGCGGCAGATCGTGTTCAGTCCGTACAGGCCGCCCGACCACAGGATCATCATCAGGTCCGGCGCCAGCCGGTCGGGCGGGATCAGGTGCGAGTAGGCCACTGTCGAGACGACGAACTTGGGCATGCCCAGCGGCAATGCCGCGGTGACGTCGAGCGCCAGGTCGGTACCCATCGTGCCGCCCAGCGCGAGCAGTCCGTGCACGCGGCCCTCGCCGTACAGGCGCAGCGCGAGCGCGACGGCGCCTTCGGCCATCTTCGTCATCGCGTCGTTCTCGTCGCCGAGCGCGGCGATCGCCTGCACGGTGGTGCCCGCCGCGGCCGCCACCTCGGTGTTCGGGTGCTCGGGCGCGAAGCGCGGCTGGCCGAGCACGCCTACGTCCATGATCGACGCGCCGCCGCCGCCTTCCTCGATGCAGCGCTTCATGAACAACAGTTCGTCGGCCTTGGTGTCGGCGGTGCCGACGATCAGGATGTTCGGCTTCATGACCGGTCTCTTGCGTGAAAGTCGTCCATTACCTGCCCCGACTCGGGCAGCGTCATGCCGCCGTCGACCACCAGCGTCTGCCCGGTGACCCAGCGCGCCTCGTCGCTCGCGAGGTACAGCATGGCGAAGGCGATGTCGTCGGGCTCGCCGGCCGTGCCCAGCGGAATCTCGCGCTCGAGCGCGCGTCGGGTGTCGGGCCGGCTGAGCCGTCCGCGCTGCTTCGCGACGAAACCCGGCTCGACGCCGTTGACGGTGATGCGGTACGGCGCCAGCTCGAGCGCGGCCGAGCGGATGAAGCCGTTGACGCCGGCCTTGGCCGCGGCGTAGTGCGCCGAGTCGAGCATCGCGACCCGCGGGCCGGTCACCGACGAAGTGACGACGATGCGGCCGCCGCCGGCCTTGAGCTGCGGCAGTGCCGCCTGCGTCAGCCAGAAGCAGCTCTCCAGGTTCAACTGCAGCGTCTCGCGCAGGCTGTTCTCGCTCAGCGCTTCGATGCTGGACCAGGGACAGCCGCCGGCGTTGTGCACGAGAATCCGCAGCGCACCGAAGGCCGCCACCGTATCGGCCACGGCCTGGCGGCAGCCGGCCCGGTCGGCCGCGAAGGCGGTGGCACGCGCGGAGAAGCCGCGCTCGCGCAGTGCGGCGGCCACTTCCTCGGCCGCCTCCCGCGATCGGTTGGCCAGCATCACGGCGGCGCCGGCCTCGGCCAGCCGCGTGGCGATCGCCGCGCCGATCCCGCGGCCCGCGCCGGTGACCAGCGCGATCCTGCCGTCGAGGCGGAAGGTGCTCACTGCGGTGCTCACTGCGTCGCGCCGACCAGCCCGGCGCAGAACTCGCGCAGCACCTGCAGGTAGCGTCCGGTGTCGGCCTCGGTCGTCGCCGGACACATCAGCAGCATGCAGTGGAAGGGCGTGATCAGCACGCCCCGGTTCATGAAGTAGACGTGCAGCAGCGCTTCGAGCGCGTCGTCGCGGCTGCGCCGGAACCCGGCCGCATCGCGCGGCGGCTCGGGCACGAACATCGTTTCGAGGCGGGCGCCGAGCTGCATCACGCACCACGGCAGCCGGTGCTGCGCGATCACCGTGCGCGACTGCTCAGCCAGCGCTTCGGCCAGGCGCGTCATGTGCGCGAAGGCGGAATCGGTGAGCACCTCGGCCAGCACCGCGCGCACGGCGGCCACCTGCAGCGCGCTGCCGGCCAGCGTGCCGCCGAAGCCCAGGTGCGCGCTCTGCCGTACCGCGGCCGGATCGACCTTCGGCACCTGCTGCCATAGCCGTTCGGCCACCGCGGCGCTGGCGCCGTACAGCCCCACCGGCACGCCGCCGCCCACCGCCTTGCCGAGGACGAAGAAGTCGGGCTGCAGCCGGTCGCGGCCGGTGACGCCGCCCGGACCGCTGGAGAAGGTATGCGTCTCGTCGAGCACCAGCAGCGTGCCGGTCTGCTGCGTGAGCCGGCGCAGATCGGCAAGGAAGCCGGGCAGCGGCTCGATCATGCCGAAATTGGTCATGAACGGCTCGGCCAGCACGCAGGCGACGTCGCCGGGTTCCAGCGCGGCGCGCAGCGCGGCCGCGTCGTTGAACGGCACCACCTTCGAGACCCGCTCGTGCTCGACCGCGTTCGGATGGATGCCGTTGCGCATCACGACGCGGCCGTCGGCATCGAGCGCGACGTGCGCCTCCTCCACCGAACCGTGGTAGCAGCCGTCGAAGACCAGCACCTTCGGCCGGCCGGTGATCATGCGCGCGATGCGGATCGCGGCGCGATTGGCGTCGCTCGCCGAAGTGGTGAAGCCCCAGTAGGGCAGGCCGAAGCGGCGTGCCAGTTCCTCGCCGACCCAGGCGGCGGCCTCGGTGGGCAGCATCAGGGTGGCGCCCTGGTCCAGCTGCGCCGCCACCGCCTGCGTGATCGCCGGATGGCCGTGCCCGCACATGCCGCCGGTGTCGCCCAGGCAGAAGTCGGCGTAGTCGAAGCCGTCGACGCAGCGCACGCGGGCACTTTTCGCCGACCGCACCGCGAGCGGAAAGCCTCCCGCCCAGCGCCGCATCCAGTGCGAGGGCGCACCGTACAGGTAGTGCCGCTGGCCGGCGGCGAAGGCCGCGCGCGAGCGCGGATGGGTGTCGGCGAAGCGCGCCTGCTCGCGGGCCAGCGCCGCGCGCACCGCCTGCGGATCGAGACGGATCATCGCCCCGGCTTCTCAGCGTTTTTCGTTTTCGACTTCGGTCACCGCCCCTTCGAGCGCGTCGCACAGGCAGTCGATCTCCTCGCGGGTGATCGTCAATGCCGGCGACAGGATGATGTTCGCGCCCGAGGTGCGCACCATGGCGCCGCGCCGGTACGCGCTGCGCGCGATCGCGTTGATCTCCTTCGCACCGCGCGGCAGCGGCGCCTTCGTCTTCTGGTCGGCGACCAGCTCCAGGCACACCATCAGGCCGACGCCGCGCACGTCGCCGATCAGGCGCGAACGCGAGGCCAGCGCGCGCAGCCGCTGCATCAGGTGCTCGCCCTGGCGCGCGGCGTTGCCGACCACGTCTTCCGATTCCAGGATGTCCAGCGTGGCGAGCGCCGCCGCGGCGGCCGCCGGATGACCGCTGTAGGTGTAGCCGTGCGCCACCGAGCCGAGCGTGGCGTCGCCGCCGAGGAACACGTCGGCCACCTTCGCGTGCATCGCGGTTGCGCCCAGCGGCAGGTAGCCGGAGGACAGCCCCTTGGCCAGGCACCACAGGTCGGCCTGCACGCCCCACAGCCGCGTGCCGAACCAGTGGCCGGTGCGGCCGAAGCCGGTCACCACCTCGTCGGCGATCAGCAGCACGCCGTGCCGGTCGCAGACCTCGCGCACCAGCGGCCAGTAGTTGGCCGGTGGCACGATCACGCCGCCGGCGCCCTGCACGGGCTCGGCGATGAAGGCCGCCACCGTGTCCGGCCCCTGGAAGGTGATCTCGCGGTCGAGCAGTTCGGCGCAGATCCGGCCCAGCCGCTCGGGGTCGTCGGTGTACGGGTTGCGGTACAGCCAGGGCGTGTCGACGTGGAAGCAGCCGGGCAGCAGCGGCTCGTAGGCGCGGCGGAAGTTGGTGTTGCCGTTCACGCTCATGCCGCCGAAGTGCACGCCGTGATAGCCCTGGCGCAGGCTGATGAACTTCGTGCGATCGGACTGGCCCTTCAGCTTCCAGTACTGGCGCGCGATCTTCAGCGCGCCCTCGACCGCGTCGGAGCCGCCGTTGCTGAACAGCACCGCGGCCACGCCGTCGCTCTGCATCACCCCGACCAGCCGCGACGACAGCTCGATCGCGCGCGGGTGCGTGGTGCCGCGGAAGGTGTTGTAGAAGGCCAGCTCGTCGAGCTGCGCGACGATCGCATCGCGGATCTCGCGCCGGCCGAAGCCCAGATTCGCGCTCCACAGGCCGCCGACGCCGTCGACCATCCGGTGGCCGTCGATGTCCCAGATCCAGCTGCCTTCGCCGCGCGCGATGATGTCCGGCGGATGCTCGCGCATGCCTTTCGGATGCGCCATCGGGTGCCAGAGGAAGCGCGCATTGGCGGCCTTCAGCTCGTCCGTGCTCATTCGTGGCATGCGTTGTCCTCCCAGGGGATGCGTAGCCGCGCGGCCGCGGCGGCGATGCTGCCGTCGACGTCGCGCAGGTCGAAGAATTGCGTCTGCATTCCGGCGCGGTGCGCGCCGGCGATGTTGCGGAACTGGTCGTCGACGAACAGGATGCGCTCGGCCGCCACCCCCAGGCCGTCCATCGCCAGCGCGTAGGCGCGCGGGTCGGGCTTGAGGATGCCGGTGTGCGTGGCGTCGACGATCACGTGCATGTCGCGCAGGATGTCCATGCGCTCCAGGAATTCGGCACCATAGAACAGCTCGAGCTCGTTGCTCAGGATGCCGATGCGCAGGTCGTGCGCGTGCGCCCGCTGCACCAGCCGCCGGATGCCCGGGCGCACGATCGCGTTCGGTTCGGTGTGGCGCAGCCGCGTGAGCATCGCCAGCATGTCCCAGTGCGGCTGGCCGGCCGCCGCGCCCAGTTCGCGCGCACGCCGGGCCCAGTAGTCGCGCTCGCTGATTTCGTCGCGCTGCATCGCCTGCCACAGCGGATCGGTCTGCGGGGCGATCGGGCCCAGCCAGCGCAGGCTGCCTGCGGGCAGGCCGAGCCGGGTTTCGGTGTCGCGGTGACGCTCGAACATCGACACCGTGATCACGCTGCCGAAATCCAGCAGCAATGCCGCGGGGAGCGTCACCTGCATGATGTGCCGGTGCGGCCGTTGCCGAAGGCGCCGTCGTGGTACGTCGGGAGGGCGGATTGGCTCACGGGCGGCAGGGGGCGGCGACGGTCGATCGGGAGCAATGATCGGCGTCGTTAGTTTCGTTGTCAACAAATTCTGTCGTCCCGCTCGCCGGCGAGCGATTTCGTTTTCGCCGGCGAGCGATTTCGTTGTCAACGACCTGAACGAGCGGCTACACTGCGTGGCTCCGAAGCCCACATTGCCGACCGTGGCCGACGCCGACAAGCCCGCCCCGCGCCGCGCGCGCAAGTCCGCCGCCCCGGCGCGCCGCATCGAGGTCATGCGCGCCGCCAATCTCGGGCCGATGGGCAAGCTCGACGACTTCATTCCCTACAAGCTGTCGGTGGTGGCGAACCGCGTATCGCAATCGATCGGCAAGCTCTTCGAGACCCGCTTCAACATCCAGATCCCCGAGTGGCGCATCATCATGGCGCTGTACAGCTACGGCGACCTGGTGTTCCACGAGGTCGTCGACCGCACCAGCATGGACAAGGCGCGCGTGTCGCGCGCGCAGCGCCGCATGATCGACCTGGGGATGATCCGGACCTACGGCCACCCCGAGGACGGACGCAAGGTGATCCTGTCGCTCACGCCGGCCGGCAGGAAGATCTGCGAGAACATCCTGCCCGAGGCCGCCGAGCGCGAGGCCTGGTTCCTGGCCGTGCTCGACGAGCACGAGCATCTGCAGCTCGACGTCATCCTCGACAAGCTGATGAAGCGCAGTCTGGAGCTGGGCTGACGGCTGGATCTTGCTTCGTCCGGAGGCCGACGCGGACCTTGCCGCTCACGCGTGGCGCTGCGGCTCCGCCACGTGCACGCTCAGGCTCTCCTTGATTTCTTCCATCACGATGTAGCTGCGCGATTCGCGCGCGCCGGGCAGGGCGAGCAGCATGTCGCCGAGCAGCTTGCGGTAGGCGCCCATCTCCGCGATGCGCGCCTTGATCAGGTAGTCGAACTCGCCCGACACCAGGTGGCACTCGAGCACGTACGGCAGCTTCAGCACTTCGCGGCGGAACGCGTCGAAGATAGGCCCCGATTTCGCGGCGAGCTTCAGTTCGACGAACACGAGCAGCTTCTGCCCGAGCGCATGCGGATCGAGCCGCGCGTGATAACCGAGAATGAAGCGGTCGCGCTCGAGGCGCCTGACGCGTTCGCTGCAGGGCGTGACCGACAGGCCGACGCGTTCGGCCAGCTCGGTCATCGACATCCGGCCGTCGTCCTGCAGCAGGCGCAGGATCTTGCGGTCGATGCGGTCCAGGTCTCTCACCTGCGGAATCCGGTTTTCGAAGGTTTTTTTATTACGGGAAGCCAGATAAACGACGGGAATTCTAGCCTGACCGCACTACTTCAGTGAATATCCCTCCCGATCCCGGCCGACAATGGGGCATCCGGGAGACTCACGATGCATGTACTCGTTCTGGGCGGCGGCGTCATCGGCGTGACGACTGCCTGGTACCTTTCGCAGGCCGGCTGTCGCGTGACGGTGATCGATCGGCAGCCCGCGGTGGCGATGGAAACGAGCTTCGCGAACGCGGGGCAGATCTCGCCCGGCTATTCGACGCCGTGGGCGGCCCCGGGCATTCCGCTGAAGGCGGTGAAATGGCTGCTGCAGCGCCACTCGCCGCTGGCGGTCCGCCCGGATGGAACCTGGTTCCAGCTGCAGTGGATGGCGCGGATGCTGGCGAACTGCAGCGCCTCGCGCTACGCGGTGAACAAGGAGCGGATGCTGCGGCTGGCGCAATACAGCCGCGATTGCATCGACGCGCTGCGCGCCGAGACGGGCATCGAATACGAAGGCCGCCAGCTCGGAACGCTGCAGGTGTTCCGTACGCGCAAGCAGCTCGATGCCGCGGGTCGCGACACCGAGGTGCTGCGCGAGGTCGGCGTGCCGTTCGAGCTGCTCGGACCGGACGAGCTGGCGTCCGTGGAGCCTGCGCTGGCGCGCGTTCGCCGGCAGCTGGTCGGCGCGTTGCGCCTGCCGGGAGACGAAACCGGCGACTGCTGGCTGTTCACGACGCGGCTCGCCGAGCGGTGTCGCGCAGCCGGCGTCGAATTCGAGTACGGTCGCTCGATCGAGGCGATCCGCTCCGAGGGCGAACGCGTCGCCGGAGTGACGATCGACGGACGTCTGCGTCGCGCCGATCACTACGTGCTCGCGCTGGGCAGCTACTCGCGTCCGCTCGCCGAAACCGCGGGCCTGTCGCTTCCCGTGTATCCGCTGAAGGGATACTCGCTGACCATCCCGATCGTCGATGCATCGCGTGCACCGGTCTCCACCGTGATGGACGAGACCTGGAAAGTCGCGATCACGCGTTTCGACGACCGCATCCGCGTCGGCGGCATGGCGGAAGTGGCGGGATACGACCTGTCGCTGAACCCGCGTCGCCGGCAGACGCTGGAGAAAGTCGTCGGCAGCCTGTTTCCCGATGCGGGCGACCTGGAGGCGGCGAGTTTCTGGACCGGGCTGCGCCCGATGACGCCGGACGGCACGCCGATCGTCGGACGGGCGCCGCAGCGCAACCTGTGGCTGAACACCGGCCACGGGACGCTGGGCTGGACGATGGCCTGCGGTTCCGGGCGGCTGCTGTCGGATCTGCTGTGCGGGCGCAGGCCGCAGATCAGCGCGGCCGGACTGGGCCCGGATCGCTATGCACGCGCCGATGCGCGGCGGGACGTGCGTGTGCTGCAGCCGGGAACCGGGCATCGCACGGCGCATTGATTGGGCATGGCCGGCGCACTGATCGGGCACGGCCGGCGCACACATCGGTCCCGGCCGAAGCGGGAACGGATGCGGGCCGAAGGAATCAGCCGGCCAGCCAGGCTTCGATCTGCGCCGCGCTCATCGCGCCCGCGCTGCGGCGCACTTCCTGGCCGCCGCGGAACAGTGCCAGTGTCGGGATGCTGCGGATGCGGTAGCGCTGGCTCAACTGCGGATTCGCGTCGCTGTCGACCTTGAGGAACTGCACGCGCCCGGCGAGCTTCTTCGCGGCCTGCTCGAACTGCGGCGCCATCATCCGGCACGGCCCGCACCAGCTCGCCCAGAAGTCGACGACGACCGGCAGGTCGGTGCGGCGCAGGTAGTCGTCGAAACGCGCCTCGTCCATCTCGACGGGCTTGCCGGGGAACAGCGGCCGGCCGCAGGCGCCGCAGTCGGGCTGCTCGCCCGCGCGCTGGGCGGGAAGTCGGTTGGTCTTGCCGCAATGCGGACAGACGGTGTGGATCGGGTCGCTCATCGTGTTCCTCCGGATCCCTCGATATGGGGGAAGGAGACGCCGGGCGCAAGGGCCGGGGTCAGTCGACCATGCGCAGACCGAGACGGCTGGCGGCGATGACGGCCTGCGTGCGATTGCGCACGCCGAGCGCGCGCAGGACGGCGCTCACGTGCACCTTGACCGTTCCTTCGGCCAGGTCGAGTTGCCGGCAGATCAGCTTGTTCGGCAGCCCGCGCAGGATCAGCCGCAGCACCTCGCATTGCCGGTCGGTGAGCCCGAGATGCCGCGGATCGTTCTCCATCGGACGCGAGCGGATCGGTTCCTTCGCGCCGTGGCGCGGGTCGATCGCCTCGCGCGGAACGTAGATGTGGCCCGAGGAAACGAGCCGCAGCGCATGCGTGATGACGTCGGCGTGATAGGTCTTCGGGATGTAGCCGGCCGCGCCCAGGTCGAGACAGCGAAGGATCGTCTCGCGGTCGATCTCGGCCGACAGCACGACGGTGGGCAGGTGCGGGAACTGTTCGCGCAGCCCGCGCAGCGCATCGAAGCCGGAGCAGTCGGGAAGATTCAGGTCGAGCAGGGTGAAGTCGTAGGGGACGTTCATGGCGAGCATGCGCCGGGCCTCGGCGTAGCTGCCGGCCAGGTCGATGCGGCTGCCCGGCGCGACCGAGTCCATCGTGATCCGGACCGCGTCGCGCATCAGCGGATGATCGTCGATGATGAGCACGCAGGCCATGACCGATCCCCCCTGTCCCGATTCCCGTTCTTTCGGCAGGGTTGTAAGGCCGGCTCGCGGCTTTCGTCAAGCCAATCTGCTACCGAAGTCTGGTGCGCTCGGTCGAAGGGGGTAGGGGAAGCACCGGGCCGGAGTGGCCGGGTGGCCGGTGGCTCGCGTCGCGCCGGCGGTCGCCTCGCCGCTGCACCTGCGCCGGGGTCCCGCGCCCCGCTAGAATGTCCGGTTGCGAGCGGCTGGGTCGCGCAGCAGGTCGGGCAGGAGGGTCCATCTTGGCGGCGAAGCCCGCACAGGCGCAGGACGGCGGGCAGATTCGGCCGTCGTTCGCGCGGAATATGAGCACCAGCGCGAGCATCATCGCGGGCACCAGCGCGCATCGCTTCTGCGTGGCGCCGATGCTCGACGTGTCGGACCGGCACTTCCGCTACTTCGCGCGGCAGCTCACGCGCGGAGCGCGGCTGTACACCGAGATGATCACGACGGGTGCGCTGCTGCACGGGCCGCGCGAAAGGCTGCTCGCCTTCGACGACGCCGAACACCCGGTGGCGCTGCAGCTCGGCGGCAGCGAGCCCGACGATCTCTCGCGTGCGGCGCGGCTCGGCGAGGCGGCCGGCTACGACGAGATCAACCTGAACTGCGGCTGTCCGAGCCCGCGCGTGCAGCGTGGCGCCTTCGGCGCCTGCCTGATGCGCGAGCCGACGCTCGTCGCCGACTGCGTGCGCGCGATGCGCGATGCGGTGTCGGTTCCCGTCACGGTGAAGCATCGCATCGGCGTCGATCGCGTCGAGTCCTACGAATTCGTTCGCGACTTCGTCGGCACGGTGAGCGAGGCCGGCTGCGAGGTCTTCGTGGTGCACGCGCGCAATGCCTGGCTCGACGGGTTGAGTCCGAAGGAGAACCGCATGGTGCCGCCGCTGCGCCGCGACGTGGTCGCGCAACTGGCATGCGACTTCCCGTCGCTGACCTTCGTGACCAACGGCGGCCTGCGCACGCACGAGGAGTCGCTCGCGCAGCTCGCCCGGGTGCACGGCGTGATGATCGGGCGCGAAGCCTGCGAGAACCCGTGGATGCTCGCCGAGGTCGATCCGCTCTATTTCGACCGCCCGGCGCCGTGCGCTGCGCGCGACGAGGCGATCGTCGCGACGCGGCCTTATCTGCGGCGGCAGGTCGAGGCAGGAGAGCCGCCGCGCGCGATCGTGCGGCACATGCTCGGTCTGTTCAACGGGCTGCCCGGCGCCAGGATGTGGCGGCGCACGCTCAGCGACCCGGTGGCGCTCGATCGCCACGGCGCCGACGTGCTCGACTACGCGCGCGCCGCGCTCAGCCGGGCTGCAGCGCGTCGCGACGAACGCGACGAACAAACAGCACGATCGCCGTGAACGCGACGGCGGCGATCGCGATTTCGGCCCACGCCAGGCGGGCGGACAGACCTGCGTCCGACGCGGCGCGCACGAGGCCCTCGGCCAGATAGCCGAGAATCAGCATCGACCACCACTGGTACGCGCGAACCCGTCCGGCAGCGATGCCGGGCAGCGCGAACGCCAGCGGGACGACCTTCAGCGACAGCAGCCAGGCGCCGGGCCGAAGCGGCGCGAGCCAGGTTTCCCACGCGATGCCCAGCACGATCAGCGCAACGAAGCAGGCGACGACGATCCGGCGCAGCGACGACGGCGGGACGGAAGGCATGAAGGGAAGCGACGCGCGACAGGGAAAGGCAGAGACAGCGGCCGCATCGCGCGGCGATGCGCGAGACGCCGGCGCCGATTCTAGCGGCTCGACGCCGTACCGTATCGTGCGGCTCGTGCGCGCCATGTGGCGCCAGGCCGGCCAGCTGCGCCTGCCGCAGACGGCGGGCAGCCTCGCCTTCCTGTCGCTGCTCGCGATCGCGCCGATGTTCTCGATCGTGTTCTGGGTGACGACCGCCTCGCCGATGTTCGGACGCCTGCGCGATGCGCTGCAGGGCTTCCTCCTGGCGAACCTGTTTCCGTCGTCGATCAGCGACACCGTGATCGGGTTGCTGAACCAGTTCGCCGCCAAGGCCAACGAGTTGTCGGTGATCGGCCTCACAGTGTTCCTGCTCACCGCCTTCGTCGCGCTGCATACGATCGAGGACACGCTCGACCGCATCTGGCTGGCCGATCGCCGACGGCCGCTCGCGCACCGGCTGGCGATGCACTGGATGATGCTCACGCTCGGTCCGTTGCTGCTCGGGGCAAGCCTCGTCTTCCACGGCATCGTCGCCACCTCGTGGCTGCGCGGGGCCGACCTCAACGAGGTGCGCACGATCTGGTTCCTCGTGCTGCCGTGGGTGACCTCGGTGGCAGGGCTGACGCTGCTGTACCGGCTGCTGCCCAGCGCGTCGGTGCGATGGCGCGATGCGCTCTTCGGCGCTGCGCTGGCGGCCTCCCTGTTCGAGTTCCTGCGCACCGCGCTCGGGCTCTACGTGGCGAACCTGCCCACCTATACGATCGTCTACGGGACCTTCGCCGCGTTGCCGCTGTTCCTGCTGTGGCTGTTCCTCGGCTGGATGTCGGTGCTGCTGGGCGCGCTGCTCGCGGCCAACCTGCGCTTCTGGGCCTCGCCGGGCGAGCCGCATCTGGCGCGCACCCCGCAGGCGCGCTTCGACGATGCGCGCTTCGTCCTCGAGGCGATGCGCGAGCAGCTCGGCGCCGATTCGTGTGCGGCGATGCCGGTCGAGCGGGTCGCGCAGGGGCTCGGCGACGACGCCGAACGCGCCGTCGAAGCGGCGCTGCTGCTCACGCGCCTGGGCTATCTCACCCGCTTCGTGCAGTTGGGCGACCCGCATGCCGCGAGCGAGCCGGCCCCGCGGCATCGGCTGGCGGGCAGCGCGCGCCGCGCGCGATGGCGTCGGCGGGCCGGGGCCGCGGCGGACACCGTCTGGGCCGAGCGCTGGGCATGGGCCGGCGATCCGCGCTCGATGAGCCTGCGGGCGCTGTTCGAGGCGATCTGGACCGGGGGACAGGTGGCTGGCGGCGCTCGCTCCGGAAGCTTTCCCGAAGGGATCGACCAGCCGCTGGTGGGCAGCGCTTCGACCCGGCTCGCGCCGTCCGCCGAAGCGGCGGCGATCAGAATGGGATCCGGTTGAGCAGGATGTCGCGGAACATCACCCAGTCGCCGGCGAAGCTGTACAACGGCTGGCGGAACGACGCCGGACGATTGCGCTCGAAGCTGAAGTGGCCGACCCAGGCAAGTCCGTAGCCCCAGACCAGCGCCGCGGCGAGCCACCACGGATTCAGCGTGACGACGAGCTTGGCCAGGCAGAAGAGCGCTCCCAGGCTGCCGAAGAAATGCAGGCGGCGGCACCACGGCGTGCGGTGCTCGCTCAGGTAATGACGGTAGAAGTCGTCGAAGCTCCGGTACCGCCCCTGCGCGGTCGCGCTCATCCTCGCCCTCCCCGGCGTTGCGCGCCGCGTTCGCGCGGCGTCTTCTGGTCGTCGAGCTCTTCGGTGCGGCGCACGCAATGCGCCTGCACGCTCGATCAACGGGGCAGTGTAGCCGGCTGCGAGGCGGCGAGGAAGGTGCGCAGCGCGTCGCGCAACGCGTCGGGCGCCTCGGCGGCGATCGCGTGGCCGCAATCGGGGATCTCGACGACGCGCGGCGCGGGCACGTACGCCACGGCCGCCGCCCTGGCCGCGCGCTCGATCAGCGCGCGCGCGAAACGCGGCTGCGTCATCGCATCGCGCGCGCCGAGCACGAAGAGCGTCGGGCAGCGCAGCGCGTCGGCCCGCTCGAAGCCGCCCTGCCACGCGTTGCATGCCGAGAAGTCGACGGCGAGCACGCCGGGCTTCTGCCGCTCCATCAGCCGGCGGTTCTGGTTGAAGATCGAGAAGCCCGGCGCCGGCGAGCCGGGCCGCGCGTTGATCGTCGAGTGCGACCAGAAGTTGATCATGTCGAAGGCGCGCACTTCGTCGTCGCGGGCCGCGGCGAGCAGCGCGTCGGACACCTTCATCGGGAACGCGGTGCCGACGAGGGCGATGCCGCTCACGCGATCGGGCGCGGCGCCGGCGACCTCGAGCGCGATCAGCGAACCCATGCTGTGGCCGACCAGCGCAGCGCTCGCCACGCCGAAGGCGTCGAGCGCTGCGACGACCCAGCGGCCGAGCGCCTCGATGGTCGGCAGCGGCTCGCCTTCGCTGCGCCCGTGCCCCGGGAGGTCGAGCGCGAGCACCGCATGGCCGTGATGCGCGAAATAGCGCGACTGCAGGATCCAGACGCTGTGGTCGTGCTGCGCACCGTGCAGGAACACGACCGTGGGCTGCGCCGGATCGAAAGCGACGCCGCCGGTGTAGGCGTGGACGCGGCGGCCATCGACGGGCACTTGCACGCTTCGCTCCCCTTCAGCCGCGCGCGGCCGCGCGAAACGCCGACTCGAGATCGGCGACCAGATCCTCCGGATCTTCCAGCCCGATCGACAGGCGAAGCGTGCCTTCGCCGATGCCGGCGGCGGCGAGCGCGGACGTATCCATGCGGAAATGCGTGGTCGTCGCCGGATGGATGACGAGCGAGCGCGCGTCGCCCACGTTCGCCAGATGCGAGAACAGCCGCAGCGCCTCGACGAAGCGGCGCCCGGCCGCGCGATCGCCTTTCAGCTCGAAGCTGAACACCGAGCCGCAGCCGCGCGGCATCAGGCGCCTGGCGAGCACGTGATCCGGATGCGAGGGCAGGCCCGGGTACAGCACGCGTTCGACCATCGGATGCGAGGCCAGGTATTCGGCGATGCGCTGCGCATTCGCCACGTGGCGCGCCATGCGCAGCGGCAGCGTCTCGATGCCCTGCAGGATCTCGAAGGCGTTCATCGGGCTCAGGCACGCGCCGAAATCGCGCAGTCCTTCGCGCCGCGCGCGCAGCAGGAAGGGCGCCACCGTCGATTCGTCGGAGAACACCATGCCGTGGAAGCCTTCGTACGGCTCGGTGATCTCCGGAAAGCGGCCTGAGGCGTCCCAGTCGAAGCGACCGACGTCGACGAGCAGCCCGCCGACGACGGTGCCGTGTCCGCAGAGAAACTTGGTGGCCGAATGCAGGACGAGGTCGGCGCCGGAATCGCCGGGCTTCGCCAGCCACGGCGTAGTGAAGGTGGAGTCGACCAGCAGCGGCACGCGATGCGCATGCGCGATGTCGGCGACGGTGGCGATGTCGAGGACGTCGAGGCCCGGGTTGCCGAGCGTCTCGCCGAGCAGCAGTCTCGTGTTCGGCCGCAGCGCCGCGCGCCAGGCGTCGGGGCTGCGCGGATCGACGAAGGTGGTTTCGATGCCGAAGCGCGGCAGCGTGTACTGCAGCAGGTTGTGCGAGCCGCCGTACAGCGCGCGCGAGGCGACCACGTGCGAGCCGGCGCCGGCGATCGTGGCGATCGCCAGGTGCAGCGCGGCCTGTCCGCTGGCGGTGGCGATCGCACCTACGCCCGATTCGAGGGCGGCGATGCGCTCCTCGAGCGCCGATACCGTGGGATTGCTGATGCGCGAGTAGACGTGCCCCGACTGCTCCATGTCGAACAGCGCCGCCGCCTGGTCGGTGTCGCGGAAGGCGAAGGCGGTGGACAGGTAGATCGGGGTGATGCGTGCGCCGGTCGCCGGGTCGGGCCTGGCGCCGGCGTGCACGGTGAGCGTGTCGAAGCCGTAGAAGTCGCGCTGGGACATGCGAGGGATCCGACGGGAGGTCGTTCCGATGCTAGCACGCCACTTGGTGAGTTCCGGGCTTGGGGCGACAATGCGCGGCGACGTGGAAGGCGGGGCGGGGCAGGGCTGTCGGGGCGATCGAGGAATCACGGACGGCACGGGGATGGACAGCAGACCGGAATACCGGGTGGCGGCAGCCGGACTCGATCCGCGCGACGTGCGGCTGATCGAGATCGTCTTCAAGCACAGCCAGTACAACCGCTATGCGTTTCGCTTCGAGGCGAAGCCCGATCCGCTGGGCATCGACATCCTGATCGTGAATCCGCTGGCCCCCGAGGGACTGCGCGCGGTGGCCCGCGTGCGCAGCGCGGGGCGCAGCGTGCCGGTGATCTCCGCGATGCCGCGCGGCGCGACGAGCAGCGCGCGGCATGCGATCTCGATCGACCGGCTCACGCTGCAGTTGCTGCCGATCCTGAACCGGGTCGTCGAGCTGGAGCTGCGCCGCCCGAAAGAGGAGAGCGCCGCGGCCGGCGCATCGCCTGCGGCACGCGCAGCGGGAGCAGCATCCGCCGGCGCAGCGTCCGCCGGCGCGGCGTTTGCGGACCCCGAGGGCGAGCGTTCGACGCGCGACTTCCTGCGCGAGGCCGCCCGCAAGTCGCGCGAAGGCGACCTCGCGCGAGAGGCGGCGGCGCGGGCGCGCGCCGGCGCCGCGGGTGCGAGTGCGAGTGCGGCTGCGGCTGCGGCGGCGGCCGAATCGCCGCCGAGCGCGCCGGCTGCCGCGGCGCCTTCGAATCTCGTCGCCTTTCCGCGCAGCGCCGAGCCGGCGCCGCCGCGCATCCGCGTGCTCGTCGTCGACGACAGCCCCACAGTACGCCAGCAGCTGTCGATCGCCTTCTCGCGGATGAACGTGTTGTGCGATACGGCGGCCAGCGCCGGCGAGGCGCTCGCACGGCTGTCGGAGACGCACTACGACCTGGTGCTCGTCGACGTCGTCATGCCCGGCGTCGACGGCTACAAACTCACGCGGCAGATCCGGCGGCGCCATCGAGGCGTGCCGGTGATCATCCTGACCAGCCGCTCCTCGCCCTTCGACCTCGCGCGCGGCGCGCTGGCCGGCTGCAACAGCTATCTCGTCAAGCCGGTGCCGTTGCGCCAGCTCGAAGCGGCGGTCGTCAAGCAGCTGCGCAAGTCGCTGGCGATCGACGACCTCGGTGAACTGCTGCGGCTGAGCCCCGCGCCGCAGGCGAGCGCCGCCGCCCGCAGCGCCGGGCCCGGCGCAGCGACGCCGCAGGCTGCGCCGGCGCGCACGCAGAGCGGAGGCGGCGGGGCCGGATGAGCGCTCGCGCGATGGGCGCCATCGACGACGATGCCGGCACAATGACGGGTTCGCTCAGCCGTTCCCGGGAGAGAGCATCGATGAACACCGTACTGGTCGTCGACGACGCGGCCACCGAGCGCGCGCGCATGTCGGCGATCCTCACCGACGCCGGATGGCGGGTGAGCACGGCCGTCGGCGGCATCGAGGCGATCGAGAAGGCGCGCGCGGAACGGCCGGCGATCATCTTCCTGGACATCGTGATGCCCGACCTCGACGGATACCAGACCTGCCGGCGGCTCGCCGGCGATCCGCTCACGCGTTCGATTCCGGTCGTCTTCGTCTCCACGAAGTGCCAGCGCGCCGACCAGGTCTGGGCGCTGATGCAGGGCGCCAAGGCGCTGATCGGCAAGCCGTACAGTCCGGCGCAACTGCTCGATGCGCTGAAGTTCGCGGTGCAATGACGCAGCCGCCGTCGTTCGGCGTGCGCCTGGCGGGCATTCCGGTGCGGCTGCCGGCCGGCACCGCGCTCGAGTTCGTCCCGCAGGCCTCGTTGCATCCGTTGCCGCTCGCGCCTGCGCGCGTCGCGGGCCTCATGCAGTTGCGCGGCCAGCCGATCGTCGTGCTCGATGCGTCGGCGAGCCGGGGGACGGGCAGCGATACGGGCAGCGATGCGGGCAGCGATACGGGCAGCGCCGCCGCGAGCGTTGCGCTCGCCCCGCACGACGTGCTGGTCGTCGGCACGCTGCCGCACGCCGCCGGGCTGCTGGTGCAGGGCGCGCCGCAACGCCTGGCGGAGGACGCGGCCGCGCTCGACCTGCCGCTGGCTCGCGTCGATGCGTTGGCCGACTGTCCGTTCTTCGATGCCATCGTCTCGCACCACGGCGTTCCGGCCGGCGGCGGGGAGGAGGGCGCCGACTGGTACGACGTCGATCCCTCGCGGCTGATCGCCGCGCTGCTGGGGAATTGAGAGTGAACTGAGCCGATGGCCGAACGATCCTTCGCGCAGCGCCTGCGCACCGGCATCGCCGTGCTCGCGGCCGCGCCCCTCGCGGTCGCGCTGGCGGCCGGCGCGGCCTGGCTGCTCGCGCGCAACGCGGGCGGCGATTCCGCCTTCGGCGCGGTCGGCGTCGCGTTGCTGGTGGGGGCGGCGCTGCTCGCCGTCGCGGGAACGCTCTACGGACGCCGGCTGGCCGCGTCGGTGAGCGAGCCGATCGCGCGCATCCAGTCGACCCTCGAGGCGCTGTCCGACGGCGACCTCGACGCGCGCGTGCGCTGGGAGGGCCGCGACGAGTTCGCCGGGCTGGCCGACGCGCTCGATCGCCTGCTCGACGATCGCGTCGCCGGCCTGAACCGCACGATCCGCGACAGCGAGGAGCTGAACACCTCGGTGATCGAGATCATGAAGGCGGTGGGCACGATCGCGACGACGAAGGACCTCGGCGTGCGTGTTCCCGTCACCGAGAACGTCACCGGCGCGATCGCCGACGCGCTGAACCTGCTCACCGACGAGATGGCGCGCGTGCTCGAGAGCGTCGGCCACCTGGCGAACGACGTGGCGCAGGCGACTTTCGCACTGCGCGGGCAATCCGACCTGGCGATCACCGCGGCCGCGCGCGAGCAGCGCGAGGTGAGCATGGCGGCCAGCGAGTTGTCGCAGGCGGCGCAGGCGCTGGTGGCGGTGGCGCAGCGCGCGCACCAGGTCGACCAGTCGGCCGGGCGCGCACTCGTCGAGACCGGCGAGGCGGTGCGCGTGGTCGGCGCGACGATCGAAGGAATCGTGCAGTCGCGCGAGCTGATCCGGCAGACCGAGAAGCGGATCAAGCGGTTGGGCGAGCGCACGCAGGAGATCGGGCAGGTCGTCGGCATCCTGCAGGCGATCTCGGAACGCACCGGCATCCTCGCGCTGAACGCTTCGATGAAGGCGGCTGCCGCCGGCGAGGCGGGGCGCAGCTTCGCCGTGGTCGCCGACGAGGTGAAGCGGCTGTCGGAGTCGGCGCGCGAATCGACGGCGCGCATCGCGCGGCTGGTCAACGCGATCCAGACCGAGGCGCACGAGACGGTGCGCGCGATGAACGACGCGATCGGACAGGTGGTCGCGATCACGCGGATGGCCGACGACGCGGGACAGGCGATGCGGCGCACGCAGGCGGAAACCGGTTCGCTGGTGGACGACGTGCGGCAGATCGCGGCCACCTCCGAAGAACAGGCGCGGATCAGCTCCGGGTTGCAGACGCGGGCCGACGTGATCCGCGAGGCCAGCGCCGAAACGGCGCGTCAGCTTCGCGCGCAATCGATCGAGACGCGCCGTCTCGTCGAATACGCGCGCTCGCTCGTCGAGGAAGTGAAGGTGTTCCGCACGCCGTCGCGATCATGAGCGCGAACGCCGACCGCGCTGCCGACCAGCGGCTCGACGCGCTCGACGCCGCCGCGGTCGGCCTGCTCGAGCCGCTGATCGTCGCGATGCCTTTCGAAGGCGGCGCCGCGATGCCGGGGGGTGAAGGAGCCCCGACCCGGGCGCCGCCCGAAGAAGGCGGCGCCGGCATCGGCGACTGGCGCGCGCGTCTCGCGCAGGCGCTCGACCGGCTGTCCCTGGCAGCGCTGCCACTCGAGCTGGCCGGGCTCGCGCAGACCGCGACGCTGCTGGCCGAGCGCCTGCGCGAGCCGCCGCTCGGCCCGCGCGAGCCGGCCGCCGATGCGGCCAGCGGCGTGCTGCGCGACAGCGACGCGGCGCTCGAACTCGCGCTCGCCGAGGGCTGGGTGGGCGACGCGATCGCGTTCTGCAGCGGCGAGCTGGGCAGCGACGAGTCGGCGAGCCTGGTCGGACGGCTGCGCGACTGGCCCGGGATCGACGCGCAGCTCACGCCCGAGCGCGCCAGCACGCTCGCGATGCGCCTGCGCGCCGACGCGCAGCGGATCGCGCAGGCGACGCGCGCGAGCCTGCCGGCGCAGGCGCAGGCGCAGGCGGCCGACGCGCCGCCAGCCGGCCCGCACGTGGCCGTGCCGACCGATGCTGCGCCGGGCGCCCCGGCGGCGACCCAGGCGCCGCAGCTCGACGCCACGGCGACCGGGACGCCGCCGTTCGATGCTGCGGCGATGGAAGCGTCGCCGCTCGACGCAGCGGCACTGCCGATCGGCGTCGACGAACTGCAGATGCTCGCCGACGCGGCGGCACAGCTCGACGAGGAGTTCGGCGAAGCGCTCGCCGGGGGCGTCGATTTCGAGTCCTTCGCGCAGATCGGCGACGCGATCGAGCGCTATGCGAGCGCGATCGCCTACGTCGGGCTGGTTCCGGTCAGCGATGCGCTGTTCGCCTGGCACGGCAACCTCGAGCGTCTCGCGCGCGAGCCGCAGCGCTTCGGCCAGGCGCATCGAAGCCTGCTCGCCAAGCTGCCGTCATTGTGGGCCGCGCTATTCGAGACGCCATCGGCCGACGCCGCGCGTCGCGCGCTCGCGCCGCTTGCCGATGCCGCCTGGCCGTCGCCGGTGGCGCCGGCGAAGCTCGACGCCGCGCGCCGCGCCTTCGCCTCGATCGTCAAGGTGGGTACGCGGCGCGTCTCGGCGCCCGAGGCCGAAATCGACGACGAGGCGTTGTCGCTCGAGATCCCGCCCGATGCCGACCGCGAGGTCGTCGACAACCTGCTGCGCGAACTGCCGGCGCTGTCGGCGGCTTTCTCGGTGGCGATCGAGCGCGCGCAGGCCGGCTCGCGCGACGATCTCGCGCAGGCGCAGCGCATCGCGCACACGCTGAAGGGTTCGGCGAACACGGTCGGCGTGCGGGCCATTGCCTCGCTCACGCATCGCCTGGAAGACCTGCTGCAACTGCTCGATGGCGTCGACGACGCGCCGCTCGCGTCGGACCTCGCCGACGTGCTGTCCGATGCCGCCGATTGCCTGGCGGAGATGAGCGAGGCGGTCGCGGGCCTGGGCGAGCCGCCGGCGCGCGCGCGCGAAGTGCATCGGTCGATCGGCGAGTGGATCGCGCGCCTGCTCGAAGAATCGGGCGGTGAAGCGCAGCCGGCGAGGGGCGAGGCGGCTGCGTCGCAAGCGACGCCGTTCGGGTTGCAAGCGACGCCCTCTGCGTTGCCCGAGACGGCAAGCGAAATTCTGCCGCCGCCAGTCGAGCCCGCGCCGTCGCAGGCGACGAAACCGCGCATCGACGACGAGCGCCCCGCCGAGCCTGCCGCCGACGCGGCAGCGCAGGAATGGCTGCGCGTGCCGGCGTCGCTGATCGAACGGCTGCTCGCCTTCGCCAACGAGGCGTCGATCCTGCTCTCGCAGGCGCAGGAGCAGGCCGTCGAGGTGGACCGCGTGCGCGCGACGCTGGTCGGCGGCACCGACCAGCTGCAGGACCTCTCGTCGGAACTGGAGCGCCTGGTCGACATGCGCGGCTCGATGCTCGGCGAGCGTCGCGAGCGCGACGACTTCGATCCGCTCGAGCTCGACGAGCACAACGATCTGCAGATGGTGTCGCGACGCATCGCCGAGTCGGGCGCCGACGGCCGGCTGATCGAGCAGCAGCTCGGCCGCAGCGTCGCGGCGCTGCGCGACTCGCTGTCGCAGCTCGAGCGACTGCAGGTGGACCTGCGCGAAGCGGCGCTGCAGACGCGAACGGTTCGCGCGGAAACGGTCGTGCCGCGCTGGACGCGGACGGTGCGGCAGGCGGCGCGCATGGCGATGCGCGAGGCGGTGCTGCAGGTCGAAGGTGCGGACGTGGAGATCGACGCGCAGCTGCTGCAGGCGCTGGTCGAGCCGATCGGCCACCTGCTGCGCAATGCGGTCGATCACGGCATCGAGCCGCCCGACGAGCGCGAGCGGCTCGGCAAGCCGCGGGCGGGACGCGTGTCGCTGCGCTTCGCCCGCGACGGCGGCGATCTCGTCGTCGAGTGCGCCGACGACGGCCGCGGCCTCGACCTGCCGGCGATCCGCGCACGCGCGATCGCCGGCGGCCTGATCGCGCCCGACGAAGCGCTGTCCGACAGCGCGCTCGCGCGTCTCGCGCTCCTGCCGGGCTTCTCGACCCGCGAGCGCGCGACGCAGCTGTCGGGCCGGGGCATCGGGCTGGACGTCGTCGAGCGGGTCGCCCGCGAGCAGCGCGGCTCGGTGGCGATCGACACGCAACGCGGTCGCGGCACCAGCGTGCGGCTGCGCCTGCCGGTGCGGCTGGCCGCGATGCCCGTCGTCGTCGTTCGTTCAGCCACGCACGTGATCGGGCTTTCGGTGCGCGAGGTCGAGCGCATCGTGTCGTTTGACGCCGACGATGCCGACGTCGGATCGCGCGTCGTCCGGCTGGAGGACGCGCTCGGCCTGCCCGAGGATGCCTTCGCCGGCGAGACGGCGGGCGAGACGCGCGTGAACGTCGTGCTCCAGGTGCGCATGCCCGAAGGCGAGACGATCGGCGTGCGCGTGCCCGAGCCGGGCCAGCCGCGCAACGTCGTGCTGCGTCCGCTCGCCGCCTTCGTCGGGCCGATTCCCGGCTTCGAGGGGGCGACAGTGCTCGGCGACGGCGCGGTGGCGCCGGTCTACGACCTGCCGCGGCTGCTCGCCGAGCGCGAGGGCGGACGCGCCGCGCCCGCGCTGCGTGCCGCGCGGGCCGCTCTTCCGGTGTGCCTGGTCGTCGACGACTCGGTCAGCGTTCGCCGGATGATGGAGCAGTTCGTGCGCGACCTCGGCTATGAGCCCGACAGCGCCGGCGACGGCGTCGAGGCGCTCGAGCGCGTGCGGCGCCGCGTGCCGTCGATCGTGCTGGTCGACCTCGAGATGCCGCGGATGAACGGCGTCGAGTTCGTGCGCGCGTTGCGGGCCGACGAGGCCACGCGCGACGTCCCGGTGGTGATGATCACGTCGCGCTCGTCGGAAAAGCACCGCGCGCTGGCGCACGACGCCGGCGTCGACGTCTTCCTGACCAAGCCGTACACCGAGGACGCGCTCGCCTCGCACATCACCGCGCTGCTGCAGTCGCGCGGCGCCGGTCGCTGAGCGGCGCCGGCTTGTTCGCCCTTCGTTGCTGAGATAGCATCGACGTGCCTGGGGACGCGAACGCGGACGGGCTGCCGGAGAGTCGCCATGCAGGTCAGCGAAGTACTTCGGGTGAAGGGCACCGCCCTGTTCACCGTCACGCCCGACTCGATGCTGTCGGATTGCATCGTCACGATGGCCGAGCACGACGTCGGTTCGCTGGTCGTGATGGATCGCGGCCAGCTTGCGGGCATGCTCACTTTCCGCGAAGTCATCCGGGTGCTGGCGCGGCGCCAGCTCGAGCACCGTTCGGGCCCCACGCCGCCGGTGGCCGAGATCGTCGTGCGCCAGGTGATGAAGACCGATCCGCTCGTCGTCGCCCCGCAGACCGATGTCAACGAGCTTCGGCGCATCATGCTCGACACCCGCCAGCGCTACGTTCCGGTGATGGAAGGCGCCATGCTGCTGGGCGTCATCTCGTTCCACGACGTCGCCCGCGCGGTGCTCGAGGAGCAGGGTTTCGAGAACCGCATGCTCAAGGCCTACATCCGCAATTCGCCTGCCGAGAGTTGAGCACACCGAAATGAACGCCGCCGTTCGCGCGCGCACGTCCGTGGCCGCATGCGCATCCTGATCAGCAACGACGACGGCTATTTCTCCCCCGGGATCGAAAAGCTCGCCGAAGTGGCCTCGGCCTTCGGCGAAGTCACCGTGATCGCTCCCGAGCGCGATCGCAGCGGCGCGTCCAATTCGCTCACGCTCGACCGTCCGCTGTCGGTGCGCGTGGCGCACAACGGCTTCCTCTACGTGAACGGCACGCCCACCGACTGCGTGCACATCGCGGTCACCGGGCTGCTCGAGCACAAGCCCGACATCGTGCTGTCGGGGATCAACGACGGCGCCAACATGGGCGACGACACGATCTATTCGGGCACCGTCGCGGCGGCGATGGAAGGCTACCTGCTCGGCGTTCCGTCGATCGCGTTCTCGCTGGCGCGACGCGGCCACGAGCACCTCGACACCGCAGCCGAGGTCGCGCGCCGCATTCTCGCGCGGCACCAGCGTCGGCGCCTGCCGGCGCCGATCCTGCTCAACGTGAACGTTCCGGCGCGCCCGCTGTCCGAGTTGCGCGGCGTGATGGTCACGCGGCTCGGGCGCAGGCACCTGGCCGAGCCGGTCGTGCGCGCGACCAGTCCGCGCGGCGACACGATCTACTGGATCGGGGCGGCGGGCCGCGCGAAGGAGGCGGGCCCGGGCACCGATTTCCATGCGGTGGACAGCGGCTGGGCGTCGGTGACGCCGCTGGACATCGACCTGACCGCGCCGGGCGCGCTGCGCATCGTGCGCGAGTGGGTCGAGGAAAGCCATGAGTGACCGTCCTTCCTGGCTGCCGCTGCCCCCGGCCGCGGCGCGCAGGCGAGCCGGCACGGCGGCGCCGGTGCAGCGCGAACGCACTGCGCCGTCGCTGGCCACCGACGGCGCGCGCGCGCGGATGATCGACGCGTTGCGTCGCGCCGGCCTGCGCGACGGGCACGTGCTGCAGGCGATGGCGCAGGTGCCGCGGCATCTGTTCGTCGACGCGGCGCTGGCCAGCCGCGGTTACGAGGACGTCGCGCTTCCGATCGGGCACGGACAGACGATCTCCAAGCCGAGCACGGTCGCGCGCATGATCGAGCTCGCCGCCGAGCCGCTGGACCCGGCGCGGCGCGCTTCGGCGCGCGCGCTCGAGGTGGGCACCGGCTGCGGATACCAGGCCGCGGTGCTCGCGCGCGTGTTCGGCGAAGCGGTCTCGGTCGAGCGCGTGCGCGGATTGCACGAGCAGGCGCGCGCGAATCTGCGCGCGATGCGGCTGCCGAACCTGCGCCTGGTCTTCGGCGACGGCAATCTCGGCGTGCCGCAGGCAGCGCCTTTCGATGCGATCGTCGTCGCCGCAGCCGGCGATTCGATTCCCGACGCGCTGCTCGAGCAGATGCGCATCGGCGCGCGCCTCGTCGCGCCGGTGGGTTCCGCGCGCCAGTCGCTGCACCTCGTCGAGCGCGTCGAGCGCGATCGATGGCAGCTAACGATTCTCGATGCGGTACGATTCGTTCCATTGCGCACCGGTACCATCTAGGACCGGTTCCGTCCCAGCGACAGCGTCCGCGCGGCGCGATTACCGATGATCATTGTTCGAGCCGGCTTCGCCTGCGGCGAAGCCATCGCGGCCTTGCCGCGCCGCTGGATTGCCGTTGCAATCGTCCTCGTGCTGGCGGGCTGTGCCAGCCCCCACCCGGCGCCGATCATCCACCGCGCGCCGCCTCCGCCGGTCTCCGCGCCGCCGGTCGTTGCGCCGGCGCCGTCCGCTGCGGTCCCCGGCGCGGGAGCGCCCGCTGCGACGGGCGCTGCGGCCGCCGGCGGGTCGCCCGCGGCCGCCCCGGGCGCGGAAGCCGTCGGCGTGCAGACGACGCCGATCGCGCGCGGACCGGTCGAGACGCGGCCTTTGCCGGGCGCTCCCGGCGCGGCTCCGGCGTCGAGCGCCGCCTCGGGCAATCTGCTGAAGACCGAACCGAAGGCGCTGAAGCAGCCGTATTCCGATGCCGCGCTCGCGCAGATGCGCGCGAACGCGCCTGCTGCGTCCGAGCCGATTCCGCCGATGGCGAGTGCGGCGCCCAGCGCGGCCGCCGCCCGCCCGTCGGCGTCCGACGCTTCGGCTGCGTCCGCGGCGGGCGCTGCCCCGGCGGCGAGCGCCCCGAGCCCGAGCGCAGGCGCGAGCCCGAGCGCAAGCGCGAGTCAAAGCTCCAGCGACTGGATCTGGCCCGCCTCGGGCCAGGTCGTGCAGGACTTCGCCCAGCCGAGCAGCATGGGGATCTCGATCTCCGGCAAGCCCGGCGACCCGATCGTCGCGGTGAACGACGGACGAGTGATCTTCAGCGGCGCCGGCCCGCGTTCGTACGGCAACCTGGTCATCGTCAAGCACGGCGACGACACGCTGTCGGTCTACGCGCACAACCGCACGCTGCTCGTCAAGGAAGGCCAGAGCGTCAAGCGCGGCCAGCGAATCGCCGAGCTGGGCAGTTCGGGCACCGATTCGCCGAAGCTGCATTTCGAGATCCGCAAGGACGGCCGCCCGATCGATCCGCGCAAGGTGCTGCCCGTCCGGTAGCGACGACGCCGCGCATGCGCGCGGCCCCACGCCGATGACTCCGACCCTGTGCTTCGACATCGAAACGGTCCCCGACGTCGCGGGGCTGCGCACGCTGTGGTCGCTCGACGACTCGCTGGACGACGCCGCGGTGGCCGAACTCGCGTTCGCGAAGCGGCGCGAGCAGACCGGCAGCGACTTCCTGCCGCTGCACCTGCAGCGCGTGGTGGCGATCGCCTGCCTGTTCCGTGACGACGAGGGACTGTCGATCCGCTGCCTCGGCCAGCCCGGCGACGCCGAGGCGCGGCTCGTGCAGGCGTTCTACCGCTTCGTCGACCGGCATACGCCGCAGCTCGTCTCGTGGAACGGCGGCGGCTTCGACCTGCAGGTGCTGCACTACCGCGCGCTGATCAACGGCGTGCAGGCGGCGCGCTACTGGGAACAGGGCGACGACGACCGCGACTTCCGCTTCAACAACTACCTGAACCGCTATCACACGCGTCATCTGGACCTGATGGCCACGCTCGCGCTGTTCACGCCGCGCGCGAACGCGCCGCTCGACGAGCTGGCGAAGCTGTGCGGCTTTCCGGGCAAGCTCGGGATGGACGGCTCGCAGGTGTGGGACGGCTACCGTGCGGGCCGCATCGAGGAGATCCGCGCCTACTGCGAGACCGACGTCGCCAACACCTGGCTCGTCTTCTGCCGCTTCCAGACGATGCGCGGCCTGTGGACGCCCGAGCGCTACCGCAACGAGCTGGCGCTGCTGCGTGAGACGCTCGCCGCGCAGTGCGCGCAGGCGCCGCACTGGCGCGAGTTCCTCGATGCCTGGCCCGAGCGGGCGGCGAGCGCCGACCGGGCGGACGACTCTTGAGCGAGCTGCAGCTCGACGTCGAATCGCTCGACCTCGAAGCGAACGGCGTCGCCCGTCACGAAGGAAAGGTCGTGTTCGTGCGCGGCGCGCTGCCGGGCGAGCGCGTGGCCGCCGAAATCGTCCGGCGCAAGCCGAAATTCGACGTCGCGCAGACCGTCGCCGTGCTGCGCGAGAGCAGCGCGCGCGTGCCGCCGCGCTGCCCGCATTTCGGCGTCTGCGGCGGCTGCTCGATGCAGCACATGGACGCCGGCGCGCAGATGGCGATCAAGCAGCGCGCGCTCGAGGACCAGCTCCGGCACATCGGCAAGGTGGCGCCGCAGACCTGGCTCGCGCCGATCTCGGGGCCCGCCTGGCACTACCGGCACCGCGCGCGCCTGTCGGTGCGCGACGTGCCGAAGAAGGGCGGGGTGCTGGTCGGCTTCCACGAGCGCGCATCGAGCTACGTCGCCGACATGCGCGAGTGCCACGTGTTGCCGGCGCGCGTCTCCGACCTGCTGCTGCCGCTGCGCGCGCTGGTCGAGTCGCTGGGCATCCGCCGGCGCGTGCCGCAGATCGAGGTCGCGGTGGGCGAGGGCGGCGAGATCGTGCAGGACGATGCTAGCGTGACGGGCGACGCTGGAGCCCGGGGCGACAGTGGTACCCGGGGCGACAGTGGTGCCCGGGGCGGCGAGTGCATTGCGCTGGTGCTGCGGGTGCTCGACGCGCCGAGCGCAGACGACCTCGAACGGCTGCGTCGCTTCGCCGCGGAGCGGCGCGTCGAATGGTGGCTGCAGCCGAAAGGGCCGGATTCGATCGAGCTGTTCTGCGACGCCGACGGCAGGCTCGCCAGCGACGGCGCGCGCTCGTCGCTCGGCTACGCGCTTGCCGAATTCGGCGTGCGCATGCCGTTCCGGCCGACCGACTTCACGCAGGTCAACGCGCGGATGAACGAAGTGCTCGTGCGTCGCGCGTTGCGCTGGCTCGATCCGCAGCCGGGCGAGCGCGTCGCCGATCTGTTCTGCGGACTGGGCAACTTCTCGTTGCCGATCGCCGCGCGCGGCGCGAAGGTGGTGGGCGTCGAGGGCAATCGGGCGCTCGTCGAGCGTGCCGCCCGGAACGCCGCGCTCAACGGGCTGGAAGAGCGCTGCGAGTTCCGCGCAGCCGACCTGTTCGCGATCGACGACGATCGCTGGCGCGCGCTCGGCCGCTTCGACCGCGTGCTCGTCGACCCGCCCCGCGAAGGCGCGCTCGAGGTGGTGAAGGCGATCGTCGCCGATGCCCACAGACCCCGGTGCATCGTCTACGTGTCGTGCAATCCGGCGACGCTGGCGCGCGATGCGGCGATCCTCGTGCATCAGGGCGGCTTCGTGCTGCGCGCGGCCGGCGCGCTGAACATGTTCCCGCACACATCGCACGTCGAGTCGATGGCGGTGTTCGACCCGCCGCGCTGAGGCTTCGCCGAAGCGCCCCGAAAAGGCGATGCCCGCACGAGTGCGGGCATCGGTCGGGCCCCGGGGCCCTGCGGCCGGTGAAACCCGGCCGGTGTGGCGCCTGCGCGCCGTCGTCAGTCGCGCTCGCCGCCGAAGACGCCGAGCAGCATCAGCAGATTCGAGAAGACGTTGTAGACGCTCAGGTACACCGACAACGTGGCCGTGACGTAGTTCGTCTCGCCGCCGTTCACCACGCGCTGCAGGTCGTAGAGGATGAACGCCGAGAAGATCAGCACGGCGAGCGTGGAGACGGTGAGCATCAGCGCCGGCATCTGCAGCCAGATGTTGGCGATGGCCGCGACGAAGATGACCAGGAAGCCCATGAACAGCCACTTGCCCATGCCGCTGAAGTCGCGCTTCGAGACGCTGGCCACTGTGGCCATCACGGCGAAGATGGCGGCCGTACCGCCGAAGGCCGTCATGATCAGACCCGCGCCGTTCGAGTAGCCGAGCACGGCGCCGATCAGGCGCGACAGCATCAGGCCCATGAAGAACGTGAAGCCGAGCAGCAGCGCAACGCCGATTCCGCTGTTCTTGAAGCGTTCGATGGCGAAGAAGAAGCCGAAGGCCACCGCCAGGAAGAGGATCAGGCCGGTGAACGGGCTGCCAGCGAAGAACGAGAAGCCGGTCTGCACGCCGATCCACGCGCCCAGCACGGTGGGCACCATCGAAAGCGCGAGCAGCCAATAGGTGTTGCGCAGCACGCGGTTGCGGCTGGCCGCGTCGATCGCGCCGCCGTAGCCGCCGCGCGTCACGGGCGTGCCGAGTTGGTTCTGTTGGAATGCCATGCGATGTCTTCTCCAGTAAGGGGGCACCGAGGGGCCGCCGGATGATCACTGAGTCACTGAGGATCACCAAGGGCCCTGAAGTTGCCATCGTGCCCGATGTTGGGACGCCTGTCGCCGGTTTCAAGCCGCTGCCGCGTCTTCGGGCAGCATGCCCGGGGCCCGGTGAGCGGGTGGACGCATGTTAAACTTGCCGGCGCGCCGCGCACTCGTCTTCGGCGCGTGCGCCCGGGCGTTGAAGATGCGCCACACCTTCGCCTGCAACGGCGGATTTCCGCGCATTCTATTCAATAATTCACCGACGAACCCGCATTTGCCGCGTTGTGGTCGCCCTGCCGCGATCGTGTGGCGGTGCCTCACCGGAATTTCCATGGCTGTAGAACGAACCCTGTCCATCATCAAGCCCGATGCCGTCGCCAGGAACGTGATCGGGCAGATCTACGCGCGCTTCGAGGGCGCGGGGCTGAAGATCATTGCTGCGCGGATGATGCATCTGTCGCGCGAGCAGGCCGGCGGCTTCTATGCAGTCCACAAGGAGCGCCCGTTCTATGCCGATCTCGTCTCGTTCATGAGCTCGGGCCCGGTGATGATCCAGGTGCTCGAAGGCGAAGACGCCATCCGCCGGAACCGCGACCTGATGGGCGCCACCGATCCGAAGAAGGCGGCCGCGGGAACGATCCGTGCCGACTTCGCCGAAAGCATCGACGCGAACGCGGTGCACGGCTCGGACGGCGCCGACACCGCGCAAACCGAGGTCGCGTTCTTCTTCCCGACGCTCGACCTGCATTCGCGCTGATCCGCGGTTGTTCAAGGCCGTCCTGCGAGCTGTCATGAACGCGTCGACGGGCAACGAAGCGCAGAAGGTCCGGCTGCTCGGCCTGGACCGGGAAGCGCTCGAGCGGCAATGCGTCGATTGGGGCCAGAAGACCTTTCGCGCGCGCCAGCTGCTGCGCTGGGTGCACCAACGTGGCGTTGCCGACTTCGACGCGATGACCGATCTCGCGCAGGATTTCCGTCGCGTGCTCGCCGAGCACGCGTGCGTAGAGGCGCCGCCGGTGCTCGCCGATCACGAGTCGGCCGACGGCACGCGCAAGTGGCTGCTGGACGTCGGCGCGGGCAATGCGGTCGAGACCGTGTTCATCCCGGAAACCGATCGCGGCACGCTGTGCGTCTCCACGCAGGCGGGCTGCGCGGTGAACTGCCTGTTCTGCTCCACCGGCAAGCAGGGCTTCGCGCGCAACCTGCGCGCCGACGAGATCGTCGCGCAGGTCTGGCACGCGAAGCGCTCGCTCGAACGGGCGAACGACGCCCGCGCCGTGTACGACGACGCCCGCATCGTGCACCACGACGCCCGCATCGTGACGAACGTCGTGTTCATGGGCATGGGCGAGCCCTTGCAGAACTACTCGGCGACGCTGACGGCGCTGCGCCTGCTGCTCGACGATCACGCCTACGGGCTTTCGCGCCGGCGCGTCACCGTGTCCACCTCCGGTATCGTGCCGATGATCGATCGGCTGCGCGAAGACTGTCCGGTGGCGCTCGCCGTTTCGCTGCACGCGCCCGACGACGAACTGCGCGACCGGCTCGTTCCGTTGAACCGCAAGTACCCGCTGGCCGAACTGATGGCCGCGTGCCGCCGCTATCTCGAGCGCGCGCCGCGCGACTTCATCACCTTCGAGTACGTGATGCTCGACGGCGTGAACGACAGCGTCGCGCACGCCGAGGCGCTGCTGCGCTGCGTGCGCGACCTGCCCTGCAAATTCAACCTGATTCCGTTCAATCCGTTTCCGAACTCGGGGTTGCGCCGCTCGCCCGACGCGCGAATCCGGGCCTTCGCGCAGCGGCTGGTCGACGCCGGCATCGTCACCACGGTGCGGCGCACGCGCGGCGACGACATCGATGCTGCCTGCGGGCAGCTCGCCGGCGAAGTGCAGGATCGCACCCGGCTGCGCGAACGCGAGCAGCGCGTGCGCTTCCTGGAAAGAACCCATTGACGGACCTGCGCCCGTGAAAGCTCCCCTTGCCGTTGCCGCCGCGCTGGCTTCGCTGCTGTGGCTCGCCGGCTGCGCCACCGACGGAACCTCGGCTTCCGATTCCGGCGCGAACATCGCTTCGCCGTCCGCCGCGCGCTCGCCGCTGCCCGGCTCGCCCGAAGAGAGCGAAGAGCGGCGCCGCGCGCGCATCCGGCTGGAGCTGGCGGCGAGCTACTATCAGCAGAGCAACTTCACGGTTGCGCTCGACGAGCTTCGCCAGGCCATCGAGATCGATCCGAACTACGCGCCCGTCTACGGCGTGCTCGGCCTGGTGTACAACGATCTGGGCGATCGCGATCGCGCCGAGGACGCCTTCCAGCACGGCTTGCGGCTGGCGCCGAACGACGCCGACCTGAACAACAGCTACGGCTGGTTCCTTTGCCAGACCGGACGCGAGCGCGCCTCGCTCGACCGCTTCGCGCGGGCGCTGAACGATCCGCTGTATCGCACGCCGGCCAAGCCGCTGCACAACGCCGGCATCTGCGCATTGCGCATCGGCGACGAGGAAACGGCCGAGCGCAACCTGCAGCGCGCCTTCCAGGTCGATCCGTCCAACGCGGTCGCGATGTACCACCTCGCCGAGCTGTACCTGAAGCGCGGTGAGGCGAGCCGGGCGCGCTTCTATTCGCAGCGACTGCTCAGCACCTACGAGCCGACGGCGCAGACGCTCTGGCTCGCGCTGCGCGTCGAGCATTCGCTGGGCAACGGCGACGCCGAGAAGAGCCTGGCGTTGCAGCTGCGACGCCGTTTCCCCGATTCACCCGAGTCGGCGCTGCTCGCGCAGGGCCGTTTCGGGGGGTGAACAGGACATCCATGAACGTCGAAGCGACTACCTCTCCGGAGTCGATCACCCAGATCGCATCGCTCGAGCAGCTCTGCGCCGCCCGCGAGGCGCGCGGCTGGTCGATATCCGACGTCGCCGCCAAGCTCGGCATGATGCCGCGGCAGATCGATGCGATCGAGCATGGCCGCTGGGAAGCGCTGCCCGGCACGGCATTCGTGCGCGGTGCGATCCGCGCCTACGGCAAGGCGTTGCAGCTCGACGTCGCGCCGTTGCTGGCGACGCTGGGCTCACCGAACGGCGCGCCGGAACTGAAGCCTTCGTCGTCGCTCGATTCGCCGTTGCCCCGGCACGGCGCGCTGGGCTTCGACAACGGCGGCTCGGGCAGCCGTATCGTCTGGATCATTCTCGGCGTCATCGGCGTGGTCGCCATCGCGATGTATTTCGGACGCGGGGCCGATTTCGGCCGGGTGCTCGAACCGGGCAGCGGCGGCAGCGGACCGGGGCGGTCGGTCGACGTCGTGCCGCTCGCGCCGGGCGCCGGCCCGAACGCTGGCCCGGGCGCCGGCCCGAGTGCCGCCCCGAGCGCCGGCGCCGGCGATACGACACGAGCTCCGTCCGATTCGACGCGCGCCGCCCCCGGCGATGCCGCGCGCGGCGCTGCGCCCGATTCGGCGCGTCCGTCGGCATCCCCGGATGCGTCCGGCGCCTCTGGGGTCGGCTCCGGAGCGACGCCTGCGGCAGGCGCGGCCGCGGCCGTTCCTGCTTCGCCGGCCGGCACGCAATCCGCAGCGCCGACCACCCCGGGCAGCAGCGCCGGCGGCGGCGCTGCGTCGACGGCTGCCGCGGCCGGCAATGCCTCGACGAGCGCTGCTGCCGATGGCGCATCGGCCGCCGGTGCTGCGCAGGCGGGCGCGCAGTCGGGCGCGCAGGCCGCGAAGAATGCCGCCACGCCGGCCGCAACCGATGCGGTCGTTCTGCGCTTCGAGCGCGAATCGTGGGTCGACGTGCGCGATGCGAACGGCAAGGTGCTGCTGATGGGAACGCAACCGGCGAACAGCACGCGCGAGGTCTCCGGGCAGAAGCCGTACTCGCTGACGATCGGCAACGCGACCTTCGTGCGCGTCGAGCACGGCGGACGCAACGTCGATCTGGGCGCCGTCACGCAGAAAGGCGTGGCGCGCGTGCGCATCGAGTGAACGCGAGCGGCGAACCGAGGCCGGACGCGGCCGTGCCGATCGCGGTGGGCGCGTCGCCGCGCCGCGTCTCGCGGCCGATGCGCGTGGCGTGGGGCGCGCGTTCGGTGCAGGTGGGCGGCGATGCGCCGGTGGTCGTGCAGTCGATGACGAACACCGACACCGAGGATGCGGCCGCCACCGCGACGCAGGTCGCGCAACTGGCGCGCGCGGGCTCCGAGCTGGTTCGCATCACGGTGAATACCGGCGCGGCCGCGGCGGCCGTCGCGCCGCTGCGCGAGCGGCTCGATCGCATGGGCGTGGACGTGCCGCTGATCGGCGACTTCCACTACAACGGGCACAAGCTGCTCGCCGAGCACCCCGACTGCGCGCAGGCGCTGTCGAAGTACCGGATCAATCCGGGCAACGTCGGTCTGGGCCGCAGGCGCGAGGACAACTTCGCGCAGATGATCGAGATCGCCTGCCGCCACGGCAAGCCGGTGCGCATCGGCGTGAACTGGGGCAGCCTCGACCAGACGCTGCTCGCCCGCCTGATGGACGAGAACGCCGCGCGCGCCCGGCCGTGGCCGGCGCAGGCGGTGCTGCGCGAGGCGCTGGTCACCTCGGCGATCGAGAACGCCGAGCGGGCGGTGGCGCTCGGCCTGCCGGCCGATGCGATCTGCCTGTCGGCGAAGGTCTCGCAGGTGCAGGACCTCATCGCCGTCTACCGCGAGCTTGCCCGTCGCTGCGACTGGCCGCTGCATCTCGGGCTCACCGAGGCGGGCATGGGCAGCAAGGGCATCGTCGCCTCCACCGCGGCGCTCGCGGTGCTGCTGCAGCAGGGCATCGGCGACACGATCCGCGTCTCGCTCACGCCCGAGCCGCGCGGCGACCGCACGCGCGAGGTCGTCGTGGCGCAGGAGATCCTGCAGACGATGGGCCTGCGCATGTTCACGCCGCAGGTCGTGGCGTGTCCGGGTTGCGGGCGCACGAGCAGCACCTTCTTCCAGGAACTCGCCGCGTCGATCCAGGGCTGGCTGCGCGAGAGCATGCTGTCGTGGAAGGGGCGATATCCGGGCGTCGAGTCGCTGCAGGTCGCGGTGATGGGCTGCGTGGTGAACGGACCGGGCGAGAGCCGCCACGCCGACATCGGCATTTCGCTGCCCGGCTCGGGCGAAGCGCCGGTGGCGCCGGTGTTCATCGACGGCGAGCGCAGCGTCACGCTGAAGGGCGATCGCATCGCCGAGGAGTTCCAGGCGATCGTCTCCGATTACGTCGAGCGGCGTTTCGGCGCCGGCGCGGCCGGCCACCGAACGAAGACGGAACAACCATGAGCGCCGCCGAGCCCCGGCGCGCCGCCGAGCGCCTGAACGGCGTGCGCGGCATGAACGACGTGCTGCCCGCCGACGAGGCGCTGTGGCAGCGCTTCGAGGATGCGGTGGCCGACGCGATGCGCGCCTACGGCTATCGCCGCATCCGCACGCCGATCGTCGAGCACACGCGGCTGTTCGTGCGCAGCATCGGCGAGGTGACCGACATCGTCGAGAAGGAGATGTACTCCTTCGTCGATGCGCTCAACGGCGAGAACCTCACGCTGCGCCCGGAGAACACGGCGGGCGTGGTGCGCGCGACGATCGAGCACAACCTGCTGTACGACGGCCCGCAGCGGCTGTGGTACGCGGGCCCGATGTTCCGCCACGAGCGTCCGCAGAAGGGGCGCTATCGCCAGTTCCACCAGGTGGGCGCCGAGGCGCTCGGCTTCGCCGGCCCCGACGCCGATGCCGAAGTCATCCTGCTGTGTCAGCGGCTGTGGGACGAACTCGGCATCGTCGATGCGCGGCTCGAGATCAACTCGCTGGGGCAGTCCGACGAGCGGCGCGCGCACCGCGAGGCGCTCATTGCCTGGTTCGAGGCGAACGCCGACCGGCTCGACGCCGATGCCGCGCGCCGGCTGCACACCAATCCGCTGCGCATCCTCGACACGAAGAATCCGGCGATGCAGTCGCTGGTCGAAGCAGCGCCGCGGCTGTCGGAATTCCTCGGCGACGAATCGCGCGCGCATTTCGAGCGGCTGCAGGCGCTGTTGCGCGCGCAGAACCTGCCGTACCGGATCAACCCGCGGCTGGTGCGCGGGCTCGACTACTACAACCTGACCGTCTTCGAGTGGGTCGCCGAGGTCGGCGGCGCACCGCTGACGATCTGCGGGGGCGGGCGCTACGATCCCCTGATCGCGATGCTCGGCGGCAAGGACGCGCCGGCCTGCGGCTTCGCGCTGGGCGTCGAGCGCGTGCTCGCGCTGCTGCGCGAGCAGGACGAGTCGGCCGCGCGCGCCGCGCAATGCGACGTCTACGTCGTGCACCACGGCGACGCGACGCTCGAGGCCGCGCTCGGCGCGGCCGAACGCCTGCGCGATGCCGGCCTCGACGTGATCCTGCATTGCGGCGGCGGCAGCTTCAAGTCGCAGTTTCGCAAGGCCGATGCGAGCGGCGCGCAACTCGCGCTGATCCTCGGCGTGGACGAACTCGCGCGCGGCGAGGCGGCGCTGAAGTGGCTGCGCAGCGCGTCGTCCGAAGCAGGAAGCGCGCCGCGCCAGGAGAGCGTGACGCTCGATCGCATCGTCGAGCGGGTGCTCGAAGCGATGACCGACGAGGACTGACGGAGAACCGAGGGGAGAACCGACGGCTGATGGCCTACAACCTGGAAGAGCAGGAACAACTCGAGAATCTCAAGGCGTTCTGGAACCGCTACGGCAATTTCCTCGTCACGTTGATCGCGATCATCGCGCTGTCGATCGCCGGCTGGCGCGGCTGGGGCTGGTACCAGGGGCGTCAGTCGGCGCAGGCCGCGGCGGTCTACGAGACGCTGCGCGAGGCGGCGAGCGCGCGCAACATCGACGGCGTGCGCGCCTCCGCGGGCAAGCTGTTCGACGAGTACGGCAAGACGGTATACGGGCCGATGGCGGCGCTGATCGCGGCCGGCGCATACGTGCAGGCGGGCGATGCGAAGGCGGCGAAGATTCCGCTGCAATGGGCGATCGACAACGCGGCCGACGAGAACTTCCGCAACACGGCGCGCCTGCGGCTGGCCTCGATCCTGCTCGACGAGGGCGCTTACGACGAAGGGCTGAAGACGCTCGACGTCCCGTCGGCGGGCGCGTACCTGGGGCTGTTCGAAGACCGCCGCGGCGACCTGCTGAATGCCGCCGGGCGCCGCGACGAGGCGCGCGCGGCCTACGAGCGCGCGCTCGCCGCGCTGTCGCCGAACGCGACGCTGCGCGGGCTCGTCCAGCTGAAGCGCGACGCGCTCGGCGGAGCGCCGGCATGAGCGCGCGCACGAGGGTTCCGACAATGCGCCGCGCGGCCATCGCGGCGCTGGCGCTCGCGCTGGGCGGATGCGCCTGGTGGCCCTGGTCGTCGTCGCGGCCGAAGCTTCCCGATCCTCCGCCGATCACTGCGCCGGCGAGTGCTTCGCTGGCCTGGTCGGTTTCGCTCGGCGCGGGCGGCGTCAATTTCCAGCCGGTGCTCGCCGGCGACAGTCTGTGGGCCGCGGCGCGCGACGGCACAGTGGTGCGCATCGATCCGCCCAGCGGCGCGCTGCGCTGGCGCGTGAAGCTCGAGCAGCCGCTGATCGCCGGCGCCGGCAGCGACGGCGAAACGGTCGTGGTCGCCGGGCGCGACGGATCGCTGATCGCGCTCGATGGCAGCGGCAACCGGCGCTGGTCGGTGACGGCCGGCGCCGAGATCGTGACCGTGCCCAGCGTCGCGCTCGGGCTGGCGATCGTGCGCACCAGCGACAACCGCGTTTCGGCCTTCGAGCTGGACAGCGGCAAGCGCCGCTGGACCTTCCATCGCCAGAGCCCGCCGCTGGTGCTGCGTCAGACCTCGGGAATCGCGATCGACGCGAGCAGCGCCTATGTCGGACTGCCCGGAGGGCGCCTGGTTGCGCTCACGCTCGACAGCGGCGCGCTGCGCTGGGAGGCGGCGGTGTCCACGCCGCGCGGCGCCAACGAGATCGAGCGCATCGCCGACGTGGTCGGCATGCCGCTGGTCGGTGGCCGCGAGGTGTGCGCCGCGAGCTTCCAGGGGCGCATCGGCTGCTTCGAGGCGGTGAGCGGACGCACGCTGTGGGCGCGCGAGCTTTCGTCGCCTTCGGGCTTCGACATGGATGCCGAGCTGGTCGTTGCGCCCGACGACCGGGGGAACGTGCAGGCGTTTTCGCGCCGCGGGGCGAGCGTCTGGAAGCAGGACGGGTTGAATCGTCGCGAGTTGTCGGCGCCGTTGCTGCTGCCGCGCTTCGTGGTGATCGGCGACCACACGGGGCTGGTGCACGCGCTGCAGCGCGAGGACGGGCGCGTGGCGGCGCGGCTGACCACGGACGGCTCGCGCATCGTGTCGGCGCCGGTGGCGGCGGCGGGGCTTGCCGTCGTGCAGACGAGCGGCGGCGGGCTGTATGCGTTCCGTATCGACTGACCGGCGTTCACGGCAGGCGGCAGCGGGCCGCGCCGGGGGCGGCAACGCACGGCGCCGCGTGAGGGCTGGGGCTGCGCGCCGGGGCACCCGAGCGCTTCGCGCGGCGGCGCTCCTGCTGCGGCGGTCGGCGCTGCGCGCCGACTCCCCTCCGCTGCTCGCCTCGGGGTCGTGCGGCGTAACTCGCTGCGCGCGCTGCGCGCGCTTCGCTCAGACAGTACGCCGCAAGTCAGAGGTACGAAGCGCGCTTCGCGCGCCGACCCCGAGACTGCGCTGCTCGGCGCCGCAGAAGTCGCGCCGCCGCGCGAAGCGCTCGGGCATCCCGGCGCGCAGCCCCAGCCCTCACACGGCGCCGCGCGCTGCCGCCCCCGGCGCGGCCCGCTGCCGCCTGCCGCTCGAGGGTGCGGAGTTGGCGAGGAATGCGCGTCTTTTGCGCATTCCAGGCCGCTCGCCGACGGGCGTCGGCGAAATTGTTCCTTTCTCGCGCATTTCTGCCAGCGGGGACTCGTGTTCCATCGAGAATGTTCTGAATTCGCGCATTTCGGTAGCGCGCGTCTTCGTTCTCGCCGCAGCCTCCGCCTTTGCGCGGCATGCAGCTCGCGTCGTTGCCCGTGTCGGCTTTTCGAACTGACATGGCGCTGCTCCCCGTCGTCGCGCTGGTCGGGCGGCCCAATGTCGGCAAGTCGACGCTGTTCAATCGGCTCACGCGCAGCCGTTCGGCGCTGGTGGCCGATGCGCCCGGCTTGACGCGCGATCGGCAGTACGGACGCGGGCGGGTCGGCGAGATTCCGTTCATCGTCATCGACAGCGGCGGCTTCGAGCCGGTGGCGCGCGACGGAATCGCGGCGCTGATGGCGCGGCAGACGCGGCAGGCGATCGTCGAGGCCGACGTGGTCGTCTTTCTCGTCGATGGACGGGAAGGACTCACCGGGCGCGACCGCGAGATCGCCGACGAGCTGCGGCGCACGGCGCGGCGCGTGCTGCTCGCGGTGAACAAGACCGAAGGGCGTCCGCGCGATCAGGCGGTGGCCGAGTTCCACGAGCTGGGCCTGGGCGATCCGTGGCCGGTGTCGGCCGCGCACGGCGACGGAGTTCGCGAACTGGTCGATGCGGCGCTCGAGCCCTTCGTCGCCCAAAGGACCGAAGCGGGCGAGGGCGACGAGGCGGCGCGCGCGCCAGGCGAAGCGGACAAGGAGAAGCGGCTGCGGGCGGCGGGCGAGGAGACGCGCGCGCAGCTGGCGGACGACGCAGCAGCGCCGCCAGCGCCCGGAGGCGCTGCCGCCCGCGTGCGGGTGGCCGTGGTCGGCCGCCCCAACGTCGGCAAGTCGACGCTGATCAACGCGTTGCTCGGCGAGGAGCGGCTGGTCGCCTTCGACCAGCCCGGCACTACGCGCGATGCGGTGGCGGTCGATTTCGAGCACGGCGGCCGCGCGTACACGCTCATCGATACGGCAGGGCTGCGGCGTCGCAGTCGCGTGGACGAGGCGATCGAGAAGTTCTCGGTCGTCAAGACGCTGCAGGCGATCGAGCAGGCGCACGTGTGCATCCTGCTGCTCGACGCGAGCCAGGAGGTCTCGGACCAGGACGCGAGCATCGCGGGTTACGTGCTCGAGGCCGGCCGCGCGCTCGTCGTCGCCGTCAACAAATGGGATCTGGCCGACGCCGGCGAGCGCGAACGCGTGCGCACCGAACTCGATCGCAAGCTGCACTTCCTGCGCTTCGCGAAGTGGCATTTCGTCTCGGCGCGCGAGGGTTTCGGCATCCCCGCACTGATGCGCTCGGTGCAGGCGGCGCACGCCGCGGCGATGGCGAAGCTCTCCACGCCGAAGCTCACGCGCGCGCTGCGCGAGGCGGTCGAGCGCCAGCCGCCGCCGCGTCGCGGGATGTCGCGCCCGAAGCTGCGCTATGCGCACCAAGGCGGACAGAATCCTCCGGTCGTCATCGTGCACGGCAGCGCGCTGGACGGCGTGCCCGACGCCTATCGCCGCTACCTGGAGTCCTGGCTGCGCGAACGCTTCGCGCTCACCGGGACGCCGTTGCGCATCGAGTTCCGCAGCGGGTCGAACCCCTATGCGCCGCGCACTTGAATTGGGGCTGACCGCCCCGAATTTGCGATAGAGTGATCGATCCGCGGCCCGTCGGCGCGCGAATCCAATCACAACAAGCCGGAGTCCCCATGAGCAATAAAGGGCAGCTGCTACAAGACCCGTTCCTGAATCTGCTTCGCAGGGAGCACGTTCCGGTGTCGATCTACCTCGTCAACGGCATCAAGCTGCAGGGCCAGATCGATTCTTTCGACCAGTACGTCGTGCTGTTGCGCAATACCGTTACGCAGATGGTCTACAAGCACGCGATCTCCACGGTCGTGCCGGGCCGTGCCGTCCACTTCCAGCAAGAAAGTCCGGAAAGCTGAACAAGCAAGCCGCTCCCGTTTCGTGCCTGCTGGTCGGCGTCGTCTTCGGCGCCGCGCAGGCCAACCCCGATTCCCTCGACGAACTCGCCGCGCTCGCGCAGTCGGCCGGGCTCGCCCCGTGCGGCCGCGTGGTCGTGCGCCGTGCAAAGCCCGATGCCGCGCTGTTCCTCGGTTCGGGCAAGGCCGACGAGATCGCCACGCAACTGGCGGCCGAAGGCATCGGGCTCGTCGTCTTCGACCAGGAACTGTCGGCCATCCAGCAGCGCAACCTGCAGCAGCGCTGGAACGTTTCGGTCGTCGACCGCACCGAACTGATCCTCGAGATCTTCGCGCAGCGCGCGCGCAGCCACGAGGGCAAGCTGCAGGTCGAGCTGGCCAGGCTAGAGCACCTGTCCGCCCGCCTGGTGCGCGGCTGGTCGCACCTCGAGCGCCAGCGCGGCGGCATCGGCGTACGCGGCGGCCCGGGCGAGACGCAGCTCGAGCTCGACCGGCGCATGTTGTCAGTGCGCGTGAAGCGCCTGCGCGCCCAGCTCCAGCAGCTGCGCAAGCAGCGCCGCACGCGCCGGCGCGCGCGCGACCGCAAGCCCACCTTCGCCATCTCGATCGTCGGCTACACGAACGCCGGCAAGTCCACGCTGTTCAACGCCCTCACCGGCGCCGGCACCTATGCCGCCGACCAGCTCTTCGCCACGCTCGACACGCTCACGCGCCGCCTGCGCCTGCCGTCGGGCAACGAGGTCGTGCTCTCCGACACGGTGGGCTTCGTGCGGGCGCTGCCGCACTCGCTGGTCGAAGCGTTCACCGCCACGCTCGAGGAGACCGCGCAGGCCGACCTGCTGCTGCACGTGGTCGACGCGTCGGCCCCGGATCGCGACGAACAGATTGCGCAGGTCGACCGCGTGCTCGAGGAGATCGGCGCGGCCGACGTGCCGCGCATCCTCGTGCACAACAAGATCGACCGCGCCGGCCGCGGGCCTGAAGTGGGCCGGGATGCTTGTGGTAGGATCGCCCGCGTCCTGGTCAGCGCCGTCACCGGCGCCGGGCTCGAGGGCCTGCGCGAGGCGATCGACCAGCAGGTCGAATCGTGGCGCCGGGCACGTGCGGCGCCCGCCGAAGCATCGTCCGAGACGATGCCCGAGCCCGGTTTCGCCTCCTCCGATTCGCTAGAGCCGGCCGCTCCCAGAGCGGCCTGAATCCGCCTTCTGCCCATGTGGAACCCCCTCCGCTCGATCTTCTCGCTCAACGATCCCGGCTGGGGGCGCGGTGGCGGCGGCGCCGACCAACGTCCGCCGCAACGCCCGGGCAACGACGGCCCGCCCGATCTCGATGAGCTGTGGCGCGACTTCAACCGCCGGCTGAACTCGCTGTTTCGCCGGGGCGGCGGCGGTCCGCGCGGCCCGTCCGGCGGCGGCGGCGAGCCGCCGTCGATGAAGGGCGCAGGCGCCGGCCTCGGCCTGCTGGTGCTGGTCGCCGTGCTGCTGTGGCTGGCGAGCGGCTTCTACATCGTGCAGGAAGGGCAGGCGTCGGTCGTCCTGCGTTTCGGCGAATACAAGCAGCTGGTCGATCGTGCCGGCTTCACCTGGCGCCTGCCGTACCCGATCGAGACGAACGAGATCGTCAACGTGCAGCAGCTGCGCACGGTGGAGGTCGGCTACCGCAACGCGGTGCGCAACAAGACGCTGCGCGAGTCGCTGATGCTCACGCTCGACCAGAGCATCGTCGACATGCAGTTCACCGTGCAGTACCGCGTGGGCGACGTGAAGGCGTACCTGTTCAACAACGACCTCGGGCCGGTGCCCGAGGAGATCGTCCGCCAGGCCGCCGAGACGGCGATGCGCGAGACGGTCGGGCGCAACGGCGTCGACCAGGTGCTCTACGAGGAGAAGGAGCAGGTGGCGCAGGCTGCGCGCAAGCAGATCCAGTCGATCCTCGATCGCTACCGGGCCGGCATCTCGATCGTCGACCTCACGATCCAGCAGGTGCAGCCGCCCGAGCAGGTGCAAGCGGCCTTCGAGGACGCCAACAAGGCTGCGCAGGATCGCGAGCGCCTGATCAACGAAGGCCGCGCCTACGCCAACGACGTCATCCCGAAGGCGCGCGGCAGCGCGGCGCGGCTGCTGCAGGAAGCCGAGGGCTACCGCCAGCGCGTGATCGCCAGCGCCGAAGGCGACACCAGCCGGCTGAACCAGGTGGCCACCGAATACGCGAAGGCGCCGCAGGTGACGCGCGATCGCATGTACCTGGAGACGATGGAACGCATCTTCGCCAACACCAGCAAGGTCTATCTCGACTCGCGCGCGAGCGGCAACCTGCTGTACCTGCCGCTCGACAAGCTGCTCGGCCAGTCGGGCGCCGACGCTTCTTCGCGTGCGGGCGGCTCGGCCACGTCTTCCTCGGGCGCGCACGAGACGCCGACGCCGGCGCCGCCCGCGCCGCGCAGCGACGGGCTGCGCAGCCGCGATCGCGACAGCCGCTGACCGGGAACAGAACCGTGATGCAGAAAATCGTTCCCGCCGTCATCGGCCTGCTGATCGCGATCTTCGTGCTGATGTCGTGCGTCTTCGTCGTCGACCAGCGCCAGTTCGCCGTCGTCTACGCGCTCGGCGAGATCCGCAAGGTGATCGACGCGCCCGGCCTGTATTTCAAGCTGCCGCCGCCGTTCCAGAACGTCGTCTACTACGACAAGCGCATCCTCACGATCGACACTTCCGAGAGCGACCGTTTCATCACTTCCGAGAAGCTCAACGTGATGATCGACACCTTCGTGAAGTGGCGCATCATCGATCCGCCCAGCTTCATCCGCTCGGTGTCGGGCAGCGAGCAGATCGCCGTCGATCGGATCAACCGCAGCCTGCGCGACGCGCTGAACAACGAGATCGCGCGGCGCACCGTCTCCGACATGATCTCGAGCGCGCGCGACCAGGTCGTCGAGAACGTGCGCGCCAAGGTCAACGACGATTCGAAGCAGATCGGCGTCGAGGTCATCGACGTGCGGCTGAAGCGGGTCGATTTCGCCCCCGAGGTCTCCGAGCGCGTGTTCGCGCGCATGGAGTCCGAGCGCAAGCAGGTCGCCAACGAGCGCCGCGCCACCGGCGCCGCCGAGTCGGAGAAGATCCGCGCCGAGGCCGACCGCCAGCGCGAAGTGATCGTCGCCGAGGCCTATCGCGAGGCGCAGCAGATGCGCGGCGAGGGCGACGCGCGCGTGGCGCAGCTGTTCGCCGCGGCCTGGGGCAGGAACCCGCAGTTCGCCGCGTTCTACCGCAGCCTCGAGGCGTACCGGCAGGCCTTCGGCAGCAAGTCCGACGTCCTCGTGCTCGATCCGTCGTCGGAGTTCTTCCGCTACTTCAAGGCGCCGGACGGGTCGCCGAAGTGACGATCGACGACTGGCTGCGGGCAATCGGCCTGGTGCTGATCCTCGAGGGCGCGATGCCGCTGTTCGCGCCTTCCGGCTGGCGCGAGATGTTCCTGCACATCGCCCGCCTGCGCGACGGGCAGATCCGCTTCGTCGGATTCGGCGCGACGCTGGCCGGTCTCGCGCTGCTGTTGATCTAACCTACAATAGCCGGTTCGCCCGGACGCGGCGTTTGCCGCGCCCGGCCTTCGCACGAGGTACTGCTCCTTCCCATGCTGCGCTGGCTGCTGCCCGAGAGTATTGCCGACGTCCTGCCGGCCGAAGCGCGCGCCATCGAGGAGTTGCGCCGCCGGCTGCTCGATCTGTACCGGTCGTACGGCTACGAGCTGGTGATGCCGCCGCTGATCGAGCACCTCGATTCGCTGCTCACCGGCTCGGGCCGCGACCTCGGCCTGCGTACCTTCCAGCTGGTCGACCAGCTCTCGGGGCGCACGCTCGGCGTGCGCGCCGACATGACGCCGCAGGTCGCGCGCATCGACGCGCACCTGCTCGATCGCGACGGCGTCGTGCGCCTGTGCTACGCCGGCTCGGTGCTGCACACGCGCGCGCAGGGCGTGCTCGCCACGCGCGAACCGATCCAGATCGGCGCCGAGCTGTACGGGCACTCGGGCATCGAAGCCGAGGTGGAGACGATCGACCTGATGGTGCGCTCGCTCGCCGCCGCCGGCGTGGAGAAGCTGCGCATCGACCTGTGCCACGTCGGCGTCGTGCAGGGCCTGCTCGATGCGCTCGGACCGCTCGACCCCGAGGTCGACGTCGACGAGCTGTACCGGCTGCTGCAGGGCAAGGACATCCCCGGGCTGCACGAGGTGCTGCGCGATTCGCCGGCCGCGCTGCGCGAAGCGCTGCCCACGCTCGCGCGGCTGCACGGGCGCGCCGGCGCCGGCTTCGACGGCGCCGGTTCGGCGCTCGCCCGCGCGCGCGCGCAACTGCCCGATGCGCCGGCGATCCGCGACGCGCTCGAGCGGCTCGAGCGCCTGTGCGCCTCGCCCGTGCTGCAGCGCTGGCAGCAACTCGAGCTGTCGATCGACCTCGCCGACCTGCGCGGCTATCGGTATCACAACGGCATCACTTTCGCGGCCTACGTCGAGGCGCTGCCCTACGCGATCGCGCGCGGCGGTCGCTACGACGACGTCGGTCGCGCCTTCGGCAGGGCGCGGCCGGCCACCGGGTTCTCGATCGAGCTGCGCGCGCTGGCCGGTCTGCTCGAGAACGGCGCACCGGCTTCGGCGATCCGCGCGCCGTGGTCCGACGATGCGGCGCTGGTCGAGGCGATCGACGCGCTGCGCGCCGCCGGAGAGATCGTCGTGCAGGCCCTTCCCGGGCGCGACCCGGGGCCGCAGGAGTTCGTCTGCGATCGCGAACTCGTGCTGCGGGGCAACGAATGGATCGTCGACCCGGCCGGCGCGTCGCGCTGACGCGCCGACCGGGCAATCGAACGCGAATCGAGGAAGCTGCTGCAGATGGCGAAGAACGTCGTGATCGTCGGCACCCAGTGGGGCGACGAAGGCAAGGGCAAGGTCGTCGACTGGCTCACCGACACCGCGCGCGGCGTCGTGCGCTTCCAGGGCGGTCACAACGCCGGACACACGCTGGTCATCGGCGGTCGCAAGCAGGTGCTGCGCCTGATCCCGTCGGGCATCCTGCGCGACGACGTGCACTGCTACATCGGCAGCGGCGTCGTCGTCTCGCCTGCCGCGCTGCTGCAGGAAATCGACGAAATCGAGGCGGCCGGCATCCAGGTGCGCGGCCGGCTGCACCTGAGCGATGCCGCCACGCTGATCCTGCCGTATCACGTCGCGCTCGACCAGGCGCGCGAGGCGAAGCGCGGCACCGGCGCGATCGGCACCACCGGACGCGGCATCGGACCGGCCTACGAAGACCGCGCCGCGCGGCGCGCATTGCGCACCGGCGACCTGCTCGATGCCGCGCGCTTTCGCGCGCAGCTCGACGAGACGCTCGAGCTGCACAACTTCACGCTGCAGCATTTCCTGAACGCGCAGCCGCTCGATGCGCAGCGCGTGGCCGACGGCACGCTGGCGCTGGCCGAGCGCATCGCGCCGATGCTCGCCGACGTGCCGTCGATGCTCGCCGCGTCGATGGCGCGCGGCGAGCCGCTGCTCTTCGAGGGCGCGCAGGGCGCGCTGCTCGACGTCGACCACGGCACCTATCC
>JAJPEN010000079.1 GCA_021166835.1 Burkholderiaceae bacterium
CGGCCGAACCATTCCGCGTCGGCCCGCCGGCCCGGTGCAGCGCGTGCTGCTCTATCACAAGCCGGCCGGCGAGATCTGCACGCGCGACGATCCCGATCGGCGGGCGACGGTGTTCGACAAGCTGCCGCGCATCAAGGGCGCACGCTGGGTGGCGGTGGGCCGTCTCGACTTCAACACCGAGGGGCTGCTGATCTTCACCACCTCGGGCGATCTCGCGAACCGGCTGATGCATCCGCGCTACGGCTGGGAGCGCGAATACGCGGTGCGCGTGCTCGGCCGTATCGACGACGAAGCGCGCGAGAAGCTGCTCGCCGGCGTGCAGCTCGACGACGGTCCGGCGAGGTTCTCGCTGCTCGAGGACATCGGCGGCGACGGCGCGAACACCTGGTATCGCGCGGTGCTCTCCGAAGGGCGCAACCGCGAAGTGCGACGCATGGCCGAGGCGGTCGGCGTTACCGTAAGCCGGCTCGTTCGCCTGCGCTTCGGGCCGGTGGCGTTGCCGCGCGGGCTGTCGCGCGGGCGCTGGCTCGAGCTGGACGAAGCGGAGGTGCACGCGCTGATGCAGGAGGTGCGACGCGCCAAGGGCGGCGAGAACGCGCCTGCTTCGGCTGCCGGGTCGGCGGGTGACGACGAGGCGTTGCCGGCCGAGGCGGAACGCGAACGCGACGACGTGGGGATCGACGACGACTCGTACGAGGATCCCGACGACGCGATCGGCAATCGCCTGCTGCCCGGCGACGTCGAGGAGGAGCCGCATCGCCCCGAGCTCGACGACGACGAATGGCAGCCGCGTTCGGCGAATGCGCACCAGGAGGCGATCACCCGCAGGGTGCGCAGCGGCGAGCCGGGGGCGGCGCCTCCGGCCGGTCGAAAGGGTGGCTTCGGGAAGTCGCGCGGCCGCGGTCCTCGCGCGCCGGCGCAGTTCACCGGCCCGATGGACCACGGCCGTGGCGCCGGCTACGGCGGTTACGGCGGCGGGCCGGGCGGCAACCGCGAAGGCTACGGCGGTTCGCGCGGCACCGGCGCGGCCAAGCCGCAGCAGCGCGGCGGTCCGCGCGGACGCGGCGGCAGCCCGCACGGCCCCGGGGCGCCGGGAGGGCCGGGGGCGCCGAGAGGCCCGCAGTCGGGCGCGCCGAAGCCGGCCGGCCGGAACGGGCGCCGCGGCGGTCGTCCGCGCGGTCGCGGCCCGGGGGGAGGGCGCGGCGGCGCCGGCGGTGGTTCTTCCGGGGGCTGACGGGCCCGGCCTTTTGACGATATAATCGCGGGCTGGTGAAAGCGTCGTCCGGTACGGCGCTTCGCTGCAAACCGGACGACGTCACCGGCTGCACGAAGCGCGAAGCATCGGCGGCGTGCTCGAAGAAATGGGCTCTCGCAGGCCCATTTTTTTTTCTCGTCGGGTCGACCGCGGGTCGGCAGGGGGTGGCAATTGACCGAGATGACGTCCACGCAGGCGATCATCGAGCGCACCCTGGCCGCGATGGGTTACGAAGTGGTCGACATCGAGCGCGGGCAGCAGGGCGTGCTGCGCGTCTTCATCGACGCGCCGTCGGGCATCACGCTCGACGACTGCGAGAAGGTCAGCCGGCAGTTGTCGTACGTGCTCGAAGTCGAGGGCGTCGATTACGCGCGGCTCGAGATCTCGTCGCCCGGGCTCGACCGGCCGTTGAAGAAGCCGGCCGACTTCGAGCGCTTCGCCGGCTCGGAGGTGGCGATCCGGCTGCGCGCGCCGCTCGAGGGTCGGCGCAACTTCGACGGCCTGCTCACCGTCGAGGACGACGGCCGCTTCGGTCTCGAGCTGATCGAGCGCGCGCCTGAGGAGTCGCGCGCGAAGGGCGGGCGGGCGGCGAAGAAGGCACGCCCGCAGCGCGTGCGCAGCGCACCGGAGACGGTGGATGCGCAGGCGCAGGCGGCACGCAAACTCGTTTTTTCGCTCGACGAGATCGAGCGGGCTCGGCTGGTGCCGAAGCTGAAGTTCCAGGAGAGGCGTAAATGAGCCGGGAAGTTCTGTTGCTGGTCGACGCGCTGGCGCGCGAGAAGAACGTCGCGCGCGAAGTCGTGTTCGGCGCGCTCGAGAGCGCGCTCGCTTCGGCGATGAAGAAGCGCTTCAAGGAGGAAGTCGACATCCGCGTGTCGGTCGATCGCATGACCGGCGAGTCGGAGTCCTTCCGGCGCTGGCAGGTCGTGCCCGACGGCGAGCTGGAGGACCACGACGTCCAGGTGATCCTGTCCGAGGCGCAGAAGCAGATCAGCGACATCCAGGTGGGCGACTACATCGAGGAAGAGCTCGAGCCGGTCGACCTCGGCCGCATCGGCGCGCAGGCGGCCAAGCAGGTCATCCTGCAGAAGATCCGCGACGCCGAGCGCGAGCAGATCATCAACGACTTCCTCGCGCGCGGCGAGTCGGTGCTCTCGGGCACGATCAAGCGCATGGATCGCGAAGGCGCGATCGTCGAGTCGGGCAAGGTCGAGGCGCGCCTGCCGCGCGATCAGATGATCCCGAAGGAGAACCTGCGCGTGGGCGACCGCGTGCGCGCGTACGTCGCGAAGATCAATCGCGAGGGCCGCGGTCCGCAGCTGTTCCTGTCGCGCACGGCGCCCGACTTCATCCGGCACCTGTTCGCCAACGAGGTTCCCGAGATCGAGCAGGGACTGCTCGAGATCAAGGCGGCTGCCCGCGACCCCGGCGTGCGCGCGAAGATCGCCGTGCACTCGAACGACCGTCGCGTCGATCCGATCGGCACCTGCGTGGGCGTGCGCGGCTCGCGCGTGCAGGCGGTCACCGGGGAGCTGGCCGGCGAGCGCGTCGACATCGTGCTGTGGTCCGACGATCCGGCGCAGTTCGTCATCGGAGCGCTGGCGCCGGCGAACGTCTCGTCGATCGTCGTCGACGAGGACAAGCACAGCATGGACGTCGTCGTCGACGAGGACAACCTGGCCCTTGCAATCGGCACCGGCGGGCGCAACGTACGTCTGGCCTCCGAGCTCACCGGCTGGCAGATCAACATCATGACGGCCGAGGAGTCGCAGGCGAAGAGCGAAGGCGAGCGCGACGCGCTGCGCCAGCTCTTCATCGCCAAGCTCGACGTCGACGAAGATCTCGCCGACGTGCTCATCGACGAAGGCTTCACCACGGTCGAGGAAGTCGCCTACGTCCCGATCAACGAGATGCTCGAGATCGAGGGCTTCGACGAGGACACCGTCAACGAGCTGCGCAACCGCGCCCGCAATGCGCTGCTCACCGAGGCGATCGCCACCGAGGAGAAGCTCGGCACGACGGCCGAGGATCTGCTCGCGCTCGCGGGGATGGATCGCGATCTGGCGGCGAAGCTGGCTGATGCGCACGTCTATACGCGCGACGACCTCGCCGAACTGGCGGTCGACGAGCTGGTCGAGGCCACCGGCATCGACGAGGAGCGCGCGCGCGAGCTGATCCTCGCGGCGCGTGCGCACTGGTTCGAGGAGCCGGCCGCGGCGGCCGGCGCCGGCCAGGAGGGCGCGAGGGCGTAAGGGAGCAAGGGCGCAAGGGCGGGCGCAGCAGAGGGCCGCGCGCGGGCCGCATGGCAGCGAGCCGCGCGCCGGGCCCGCGCGAAACGGCAGTTGCGCGGGCATCATCGATCAGGTTTCGGGAAGGAAATACATGGCGAGTACGAACGTGGCGAAGTTTGCGGCGGAGCTGAAGATGCCGGCCGAGGCGTTGCTCGAGCAACTGCGGGCTGCCGGTCTCGGCAAGCAGTCGCCGGACGACGAGCTGACCGAGGTCGACAAGGAGCAGCTCCTGTCCGCGCTGCGCCGCGCGCACGGCTCGGAAGACGGATCGCGGCGCAAGATCACGCTCACGCGCAAGCAGACTTCCGAGATCAAGCAGGCCGATGCCACCGGCAAGGCACGCACGATCCAGGTCGAGGTGCGCAAGAAGCGCGTGTTCGTCAAGCGCGGCCCCGGCGAAGGCGCTCCGGTCGAGGTGCCGGCCGCCGAGCCGATCGAGGTCGCGCCGCCGATGTCGGTGGTCGACGAGGAGCAGCAGCGACTGCGCGAGGCCGAGGAGCAGCGCCAGCGCGAGCTGCTCGAGCGCCAGGCGGCCGAGCTGCGCGAGAAGCAGCTGCGCCTCGAGCAGGAGCGTGAGCGCGCGGCGCAGGCCGCCGCGGAAGCGCAGCGGCGCGAGGAGGAAGCGCGCCGCGAGGCCGAGCGCGCCGCCGGAGCGCACGCGGAAGAGGAATCGGCCGACGCCCGCCGGCAGGCCGAGGAAGAGATGCTCGCCGCCGAGGAGCAGGCTCGTGCGGCCGAGGAGCAGGCCCGCGCCGCCGAGGAGCAGGCGCGCGTCGCCGAGGAAGCCGCTCGCCAGGCTGCCGAGGAAGCCGCGCAGCAGGCGCAGGCGCGCCGCGCCGTCGAGGCCGAGGTCGCCGAGATCAACCGCCTGATGAGCCTGCAGCGCCGTCCGCAGCCGAAAGCCCCCGAGGCTCCGCCTGCGCAGCCTGCGGTGCAGCCGCCGGCGGCGAAGGCCGCGCAGCCCGAGCAGGCGCCGGCCCAACCCGGCGCGAAGGCGGGCGTGCGCGGCACGCTGCATCGGCCGCCCGGAGGCCGACCTGCCCCCGGTGCGCCCGGCGGCGATGCGGCGAAGAAGCACGTCAAGAGCGAGAAGCTGTCGTCCACCTGGTCCGACGAAGCCGGCAAGAAGCGCGGCATCAAGACGCGGGGCGATGCCCCCGACAGCGGCTGGCGCGGCGGGCCGCGCGGCGGCCGGCATCGCGGCGGCGAACGGCACGACGCCGGCGCCGGCGCGTCGTTCTCGAACGAGCCGATCGTTCGCGAGGTGCACGTTCCCGAGACGATCACCGTCGCCGATCTCGCACACAAGATGTCGGTGAAGGCCGCCGAGGTCATCAAGACGATGATGAAGCTCGGGCAGATGGTCACCATCAACCAGATGCTCGACCAGGACACGGCGATGATCGTCGTCGAGGAGATGGGCCACAAGGCGCTGGCCGCCAAGCTCGACGACCCGGAAGCCTTCCTCGTCGAGGACGTCGCGCAGGGCGACGCGGCCACCGAACCGCGGCCGCCGGTCGTCACCGTGATGGGCCACGTCGACCACGGCAAGACCTCGCTGCTCGATTGCGTCCGGCGCACGAAGGTCGCCGCCGGCGAGGCGGGCGGCATCACGCAGCACATCGGCGCCTATAACGTCGAGACGCAGGGCGGAGTCGTCACCTTCCTCGACACGCCGGGACACGAGGCGTTCACGGCGATGCGCGCGCGCGGCACGAAGGCCACCGACATCGTCATCCTGGTGGTTGCCGCCGACGACGGCGTGATGCCGCAGACGGTCGAGGCGATCAACCACGCCAAGGCGGCCGGCGTGCCGATCGTCGTCGCGATCAACAAGATGGACAAGCCCGAGGCGAACCCGGAGCGCGTCAAGCAGGAGCTGGTCGCGCAGCAGGTGGTCCCCGAGGAGTACGGCGGCGACGTGCCGGTCGTGCCGGTATCGGCGAAGACCGGCGCCGGCATCGACGCGCTGCTCGAGAACGTGCTGCTGCAGGCCGAGGTGCTCGAATTGCGAGCAGTGCGCGAGGGCGCAGCCAAGGGGCTGGTCATCGAGGCGCGGCTCGACAAGGGGCGCGGCGCGGTGGCCACGGTGCTCGTGCAGTCGGGCACGCTCAAGCGCGGCGACATCGTGCTCGCCGGCTCGTCCTTCGGCCGCGTTCGCGCGATGCTCGACGAAACCGGCAAGCCGGTCGCCGAGGCCGGTCCGTCCATTCCGGTGGAGATCCAGGGCCTGCAGGACGTTCCGGCGGCCGGCGAGGAAGTGATCGTGCTCGGCGACGAGCGCAAGGCGCGCGAGATCGCGCTGTTCCGGCAGGGCAAGTTCCGCGACGTCAAGCTGGCCAAGCAGCAGGCGGCCAAGCTCGAGAACATCTTCGAGCAGATGTCCGGCGGCGAGGTCAAGACGCTGCCGCTCATCGTCAAGGCCGACGTGCAGGGTTCGCAGGAGGCGCTGGCGCACGCGCTGCTGAAGCTCTCCACCGACGAGGTGCGCGTGCAGATCGTGCACCAGGGGGTGGGCGGCATCAGCGAGAACGACGTGAACCTCGCCACCGCGTCGAAGGCGGTGATCATCGGCTTCGACGTGCGCGCCGACCAGCAGGCCAAGCGCCTGGCCGAGACGAACGGCATCGACATCCGCTACTACACGATCATCTACGACGCGGTGGACGACGTGAAGAAGGCGATGTCCGGGCTGCTCTCGCCCGAGCAGAAGGAAGAGGCGCTCGGCCTGGTCGAGATCCGCCAGATCTTCCGCGTGCCGAAGGTCGGCAACATCGCCGGCTGCATGGTGCTCGAGGGCGTGGTGCGTCGCGGCGCGAAGGTGCGGCTGCTGCGCGATCACACGGTCGTGTGGACGGGCGAGCTGGATTCGCTCAAGCGTTTCAAGGACGACGTGCGCGAGGTGCGCGAGGGCTTCGAGTGCGGCCTGTCGCTGAAGGGCTACGACGACATCCACGAAGGCGATCAGCTCGAGGTCTTCGAGATCAAGGAGGTCGCGCGCACGCTCTGAGCGTGCGGGCGGCGGGCGGCGGGCAATGGCGAGGCAGCGTCCGGGCGGCAGCAGTCGCGGCGTGCGGGTCGGCGAGCAGGTGCATCACGAGCTCGCCGAACTCGTGCGCGGCGAGCTGAAGGATCCGCGCGTCGGCATGGTCACGATCACCGGGGTCGAGCTCACCCCCGACTATGCCTACGCGACGGTGTACTTCAGCGTGCTGCCCGACGACGAGACCACGGTCGCCGAAACGCTCGCCGGGCTGCGCCGCGCCTCCGGCTTCCTGCGCTCGCAGCTCGGGCGCCGTGTTCGCATCCATACCACGCCCGAACTGCGCTTCGTGCACGACCGCTCCACCGAGCGCGGCATCGCGATGTCGAAGCTGATCGACGAGGCGAACCGCCGGCATGCCGAGACCGACGATCGCCGGTCCGCCGCCGAGGACGACGCAATCCGGAAACCGCCGGACGTTCACTGATCTCACGGCGGCCGGCGCGCCGCCGCTCCAGCATGACGAAACGCATCCCGACGAAGCGTGATCCCGTCGACGGGATCCTGTTGCTCGACAAGCCCGTGGGCCTGAGCTCGAACGACGCGCTCTTGCGCGCGCGGCGCCTGCTCGAGGCGCGCAAGGCCGGGCACGGCGGCACGCTCGATCCGCTCGCCGGTGGGTTGCTGCCGCTGCTCTTCGGCGAGGCGACCAAGGTCGCGCTCGATTCGCTCGACGCCGACAAGACCTACGTCGCCGGGCTGCGCCTGGGCGTGACCACCGACAGCGGGGACGCCGAAGGGCGCGTGCTCGACGAGCGCGAGCCGGTGCGCGATGCGGCGGCGTTCGCGGTAGCGGTCGCGGCCTTCGTCGGCCCGATCGACCAGGTTCCGCCGATGCACTCGGCGCTCAAGCGCGATGGCCGGCCGCTGTACGAGCTGGCCCGCGCAGGCCTCGTCGTCGAGCGCGCGCCGCGGCGGGTGACGATCCACGCGATCGACGTGCTGCGCTTCGCGCCGCCGCACGCCGAGTTGCGCGTGCGTTGCAGCAAGGGAACCTACATCCGCTCGCTCGCCATCGACCTCGGCGAGCGCCTCGGTTGCGGCGCGCATCTGAGCGCGTTGCGGCGCGAGCGCGTGGGCGCGCTCGACCTTCGCGACGCCGTCACGCTCGAGGCGCTGGAGGCGCTCGCACTGGCCGAACGGCGCGCCCGGCTGCTGCCCGCCGACGCGCTGCTGCTCGGGCTGCCGCGGGTCGATCTCGACGCCGCGCAGGGCGCGCGCTTCCGGCACGGCCAGAAGCTGCGTCTCGAAACCAACTGCGAAACCGCCTGCGAAACCACCTGCGCGGATGCGTCGCCCCGGCGCGTTCGCGTCTACGGCGCCGGCCAGGAACTGCTCGGCGTCGCTTTGCAACAGGCAGGCGAGCTGCAACCGCAGCGGCTCGTCGCCGCACCCATTCCCGCGCCCCCGGCGGCCGGGACAGGAATCGAACGATGACTCTCGCCATCCGCAACATCGCCATCATCGCGCACGTCGATCACGGCAAGACCACGCTCGTCGACCAGCTGCTGCGCCAGTCGGGCACTTTCCGCAGCAACCAGCAGGTGGCCGAGCGCGTGATGGACAGCGGCGACATCGAGCGCGAGCGTGGCATCACGATCCTCGCGAAGAACTGCGCCGTCGAGTACGAGGGCACGCGCATCAACATCGTCGACACGCCCGGACACGCCGACTTCGGCGGCGAGGTCGAGCGCGCGCTGTCGATGGTCGACGGTGTACTGCTGCTGGTCGATGCGGTGGAAGGCCCGATGCCGCAGACGCGCTTCGTCACGCGCAAGGCGCTCGCGCTCGGCCTGGAGCCGATCGTCGTCGTCAACAAGGTCGACCGGCCCGGTGCGCATCCGCATCGCGTCGTCGACGAGACCTTCGACCTCTTCGACCAGCTGGGCGCCAGCGAGAAGCAGCTCGACTTCCCCGTCGTCTACGCGTCGGCGATCAACGGCTTCGCGCTCGACCGGCTCGAGGACCTGCCGGCCGGCGGCGTGCGCACGCCCGACGAAGCGGCCGCGGCCGGGTTGTCGATGAAGCCGCTGTTCGAGGCGATCCTGCGCCAGGTGCCGGCGCGCGACGACGACCCCGAGGGCGCGCTGCAGTTCCAGATCTCCGCGCTCGACTGGTCCAGCTACGTCGGCAAGATCGGCATCGGCCGCATCGGCCGCGGGCGCGTGCGCGCCGGGCAGAACGTGCTCGTGCTGCACGGCGACCCGCAGGCGGGCGGCGCCGAGCCGGTGCCGGCGCGCATCGGGCAGGTGCTGCGCTTCCACGGCCTGGAGCGCATCGCGGTGCCCGAAGCCGAGGCGGGCGACATCGTCGCGATCACCGGCATCGATGCGATCGACATCGGCTCCACGGTCGCCGATCCGGACGCGCCTGAGGCGCTGCCGACGTTGCAGGTGGACGAGCCGACGATGTCGATGGAGTTCCTCGTGAACGACTCGCCGCTCGCCGGCCGCGAGGGCCGCTTCGTGACCAGCCGCCAGATCCGCGAGCGGCTCGAGCGCGAGCTGAAGAGCAACGTGGCGCTGCGCGTCGAATTCGGCGACGAGACCGACGCCTTCGTCGTCTCGGGGCGCGGCGAGCTGCACCTGACCATCCTGCTCGAGAACATGCGCCGCGAAGGCTACGAGCTGGCGGTGTCGCGGCCGAAGCCGAAGCTGCGCATCGTCGACGGCGAGCGCCAGGAGCCGTACGAGCGGCTCACCGCCGACGTCGAGGAGGCGCACCAGGGCGCGGTCATGGAGCTGCTCGGACGTCGTCGCGGCGAGCTGCAGGCGATGCAGCCCGACGGCGCGGGCCGGGTGCGGCTCGAATACCGCGTGCCGGCGCGCGGGCTGATCGGCTTCCAGAACGAGTTCATGAACCTCACGCGCGGCACCGGCATCGCCGCGCACGTGTTCGACGCCTATGGCGAATGGGCCGGCGACATCGAGGACCGCCGCAACGGCGTGCTCGTCTCGCAGGACGACGGCGAGGCGGTGGCCTACGCGCTGTGGAAGCTGCAGGAGCGCGGGCGGATGTTCGTCGCGCCGGGCGAGCGGCTGTACGAGGGAATGATCATCGGCATCCACTCGCGCGACAACGATCTCGTGGTCAATCCGGTGCGCGAGAAGAAGCTCACCAACATCCGGGCGTCGGGCAAGGACGAGCACATCGCGTTGACGCCGCCGATCCGGCTCACGCTCGAGAAAGCGGTCGAATTCATCGCCGACGACGAGCTGGTCGAGCTGACGCCGAAGAGCATCCGGCTGCGCAAGCGACACCTGAAGGAGCACGAACGGCGGCGCGCGGCGCGCGCCTCGGAGCTCGTCTAGGCTTCATGCAGCGCAGGCGTGCGCCCTCGTGCAGCCGAGGGTGCGTCGTCGATACAACACTGGCGCCGCGACGCGGTCGATCGGCGCTTGTTTTTGTTGGCTACCCGTGCAAGACAAGTCATGCTTCGCACCTGTGGAGATGACGCGTTTCCCCTCTGAAAACGCGCCGTTCGAAACGAACACCGCACTCATGGATCCAGGAGAACCGAGCATGGCCACTGCCAGGAAGGCTGCGAAGAAACCTGCTGCGAAGAAGGCGACGGCCAAGAAGCCGGCCGCCACGAAGACTGCGGCGAAGAAGGCTGCTCCGAAGAAGGCGGCAGCGAAGAAAGCGGCGCCGAAGACGGCCGCCGTGAAGAAGACGGCGACCAGGGCCGTCGCGAAGAAGCCCGCCGCGAAGAAGGCTGCTCCGGCGAAGACCGCGGCGAAGAAGCCCGCCGCGAAGAAGCGCACGCCGAACGCCTCCTTCATGAAGGCGCTCACCCCCAGCGCCGCGCTCGCGTCGATCGTCGGCGACAAGCCGCTGCCGCGCACCGAGGTGGTCAAGCGGATGTGGGAGTACATCAAGAAGGGCAACCTGCAGGACAGCGTCAACAAGCGGCTGATCAACGCCGATGCGAAGCTGCGCGAGGTGTTCGGCAAGGCGCAGGTCAACATGTTCGAGATGACCGCGCTGGTCGGCAAGCACCTGCGCGACACCACCGGCTCGTCGTCGGCGCCGTCGCGCTGAACCGCAGCGTCGCGGTTCCTTCGGAGGGCGGCTCGCGGGCCGCCCTTCCTGTTTCAGGAGCTGCTTCGAAGCGGCTCGGGCGCCGTGTGCTCCGGCAGCATCCGCACGAGCGTGTCGTCGTGCATCCAGTAGTGGTGCAGCAGCGCCGCGGCCGCGTGCAGGCCGATCAGCCAGTAGCCCAGCTCGCCGAGCGTCTCGTGAAGGCCCTCTAGCGATTTCGACAACCCCTTGTCCGGTGACAGCAACGCGGGCAGCTCCACGCCGAAGAAGAGCACGGGCTTGCCGGCCGCGCTGACGGTGAGCCAGCCGAGCAGGGGCATCGCGACCAGGAAGACGTACAGCGCGGCGTGCAGGAAATGCGCCGATCGCATCTGCCAGCGCGCGACGCCGGGCTCGATGACCGGCGTCGGCCCCGAGTAGAGCCGTGCGACCAGGCGCGCGCCGACGAGCGCGAACACGGCGAGCCCGAGCGCGAAGTGCCAGAGCTTCAGGTCCGCGCGCAACGCGCTGCCTTTCGGCGCGAGATCGTGCAGCTCGATCGCGGCGTAGACGCCGACCAGCAGGGCGAGCGTCAGCCAATGGATCGCGACGAGCGGCGATCCGTAGTGGTGAGAGTCGTTCTTCCAGTTCATGACGGGCCTCGACGGAGTCGACAGCGCAAGCCTGCGCCGGCGAGGCTGAATCGTCGCTGAACGCTACCGCTCTACCGCGGTGCGGATGCTCCCCAGTACGCCGGGTTCCCGTACGTATTCTTCAACTGGTCGATGAACGCGCGCACGCGCAGCGGCAGGTGCCGGCGCTGCGGAAACACGGCGTGGATCGCGTTCGGCGGCGCGGCGAATTCGTCGAGCACGCTGCGCAGTCGTCCGCTGCGCAGGTCCTCCCCCACTTCCCACAGCGAGCGCCACGCGAGCCCACGCCCGGCGAGCGCCCAGTCGTGCAGCACGGCTCCGTCGTTGCACTCGATGCTTGCCGGCACGCGCAGCGAAACGACGCGTCCGTCGACGGTGAACTGCCAGCCGCGCGCCTGGTTGCCGTAGCTGCCGAAGGTCAGGCAATCGTGCTGTGGGAGATCGTCCGGCGTGCGCGGAACCCCGCGCCGCGAGAGATAGTCGGGGCTGGCGACGACGACGCGCCGATTCTCGGCCAGGTGCACGCCGACGAGACTCGAGTCGTCGAGCGCTCCGATGCGCACGGCGACGTCGATGTTCTCGTTGACGATGTCGGTGATCCGGTCGGTGAGTTCGAGCGAGATCGACACCTCCGGATGCGTATCGAGGAAGGCCGGCACCAGCGGGGCGACGTGCACGCGGCCGAAGCCGGCCGGGGCGGTGACGCGCAGATGGCCGCTCGCCTTGACGCCGCCGAGCGATACCGACGCCTCGGCGTTGTGCAGGTCGCGCAGCAGGCGCTGGCAGTCCTCGAGGAAGGCGCTGCCCTCGAAGGTGAGCGAGATCCGCCGCGTCGTGCGCACGAGCAGGCGCACGCCCAGGCGCGATTCGAGCGCGTCGATGCGCCGGCTGATCACGGCCGGCGCCACGCCTTCGGCGCGTGCGGCCGCGCTCAGGCTACCCCTGGTGGCGACCGCGACGAAGGTTTCGATCTGGCGAAATCGCGCCATGCGCTCCGATCCCGTTCCGGCCCGGTTGCAAAAGATCGATTATTGCAAAAAAGTAAAAGCTGAACCGATCCGTATCGGGTTTTAGCGAATGATCGAGGACGTTATCCTCGCTTCATGGCCGCCCCCCTTCGCGCCGTCGTTTTCGACGCCTATGGCACGCTGTTCGACGTGCACTCGGTTGCAGCGCTCGCCGAACAGCGCTTTCCGGGGTACGGTCCGCGCCTGTCGGCGCTGTGGCGCGCGCGCCAGCTCGAATACACGTGGGTGCGCACGCTGTCGGGCCGCTACGTGCCCTTCGACGTCGTCACGCGCGACGCGTTGCGCTTTTCGGCACGCGCGCTCGGCCTCGGCCTGCAAGCCGACGACGAGGAGCGGCTGATGGCGCAGTACGCGAGCCTGTCGGCTTTTCCCGAGAACGTCTCGGCGCTGCGCGCACTGCGCGAATTCGGCCTGCCGCTGGCGATCCTGAGCAACGGAACGCCGGCGATGCTCGAAATCTCGGCCCGGAGCGCGGGCATGCGCGATCTGTTCGACCGCATCCTGTCGGCGGACACCGTGCAACGCTACAAGACGCACCCCGACGTCTACGCGCTCGCCACCGCGGCCTTTGCCTGCGAGCCCGCGTCGATCGTCTTCGTCTCGTCCAACGGCTGGGACGTGGCCGCCGGCGCGTGGTTCGGCTTCGACGCCTTTCGCGTCGACCGTTCCGGCACGCCGCCCGAACAACTCGATGCCGGCGCCATCGCCGCCGGCCACTCCCTCACCGACGTCGTCGAACACGTGCGCGCGCGCCTCGGGCGCGAGCGGAGCCTCGCGCACGCGCGAAACGGCAAGCGACGTCGTTCCTCATCCGCAACCGGAGCCTCCAAATGAACGCGAAAGCCTCCCTGAACCTGCCGCAGGGCGTCACCGTCGACGCGCCCGTCATCACCCCCGAGTTCGCCGAGATCCTCTCGCACGACGCGCTCTCGCTCGTCGCGCAACTGCACCGGCAGTACGAGCCGCGCCGCCGGCAACTGCTCGCCGATCGCGTCGCGCGCGCCAAGCGCCTCGATGAAGGCGAGCGTCCGCATTTCCTGCCGCAGACGAAGCACGTGCGCGAAGGCGACTGGACGATCGCGCCGATCCCGAAGGCGCTCGAGTGCCGGCGCGTGGAGATCACCGGGCCGGTCGAGGCGAAGATGGTCATCAACGCGTTCAACTCGGGCGCAGACAGCTACATGACCGACTTCGAGGACTCGAACGCGCCGAACTGGACGAACCAGATCCAGGGGCAGGTGAACCTGCGCAAGGCGATCCGCCGCGAGCTCGTGCTCGAGCAGGGCGGCAAGACCTACCGCCTCAACGAGAAGATCGCCACGCTGCAGGTGCGCCCGCGCGGATGGCACCTCGACGAGAAGCACGTGAAGGTCGACGGCGAGCGCGTCTCGGGCGGCATCTTCGATTTCGCGCTGTTCATGTTCCACAACGCGAAGGAGCAGGTCGCGCGCGGCGCAGGGCCCTTCTTCTACCTGCCGAAGCTCGAGAGCCACCTCGAGGCGCGGCTGTGGAACGACGTCTTCGTCGCCACGCAGAAGGCGCTCGGCATCCCGCAGGGCACGATCAAGGCCACCGTGCTGATCGAGACGATCCTCGCCGCCTTCGAGATGGACGAGATCCTCTACGAACTGCGCGAGCACAGCGCCGGGCTCAATGCCGGCCGCTGGGACTACATCTTCTCGTGCATCAAGAAGTTCAAGGTCGACCGCGACTTCTGCCTGGCCGACCGCGCGAAGGTCACGATGACCGCGCCCTTCATGCGCGCCTACGCGCTGCTGCTGCTGAAGACCTGCCACCGGCGCAACGCGCCGGCGATCGGCGGCATGAGCGCGCTGATCCCGATCAAGAGCGACCCCGAGAAGAACGAGATCGCGATGGCCGGCATCCGCGCCGACAAGGCGCGCGACGCCACCGACGGCTACGACGGCGGCTGGGTCGCGCACCCGGGGCTGGTCGACGTCGCCATGCAGGAATTCGTCAAAGTGCTCGGCGACCGTCCGAACCAGATCGATCGCAGGCGCGACGACGTGCAGGTGAGCGCGGCGGACCTGCTGAACTTCCAGCCCGAGCAGCCGATCACCGAGACCGGCCTGCGGATGAACATCAACGTCGGCATCCATTACCTCGGCGCCTGGCTCGCCGGCAACGGCTGCGTGCCGATCCATAACCTGATGGAGGACGCCGCCACCGCCGAGATCAGCCGCTCGCAGGTCTGGCAGTGGATCCGTTCGCCGAAAGGCAAGCTCGACGACGGCCGCAAGGTCACGCCCGAGATGGTGCGCGAGTTGATCCCGCAGGAACTGGCGAAGGTGAAGGAAACGGTGGGCGGCGACACCCGCACCTACGAGCGCGCCGCGCAGATCTTCGAGCAGATGAGCACGCAGGAATCGTTCGCCGAATTCCTCACGCTGCCGCTGTACGAAGAGATCGAGTGAAATCGGGCGCGGGCTCGCGCAGCGGGCCCGCGTACTTCACTCCGTTTCCCCGGCGTTCGGAACCTCTTTCCGAAACCCGCCGGGGTCGGTTCAACCCGCCGAACGCCGGCGTCTCCAAGCTGCGATTCCGCTGATGCCCGCGCCCAGGAGCGCCAGCGCACCCGGTTCGGGCACGTTGCCGGTCGGCGGCGTGATCGCGAAGCTGGTCGTGATGTTGAAATTGGATTCGGTCGTGTGCCGCTCGGCGAAGAAGATGTCGAGGCTGTAGGGCGTGCCGGCGGTCAATCCGGCTGTCTTCAGCGTCTCCTCGGTGAAGGACGCGGTAGCGGCGCTATGCACACCGCCGAGATCGATGAACAGCATCCCGTTCACGAACACCCAGAGATCATCGTCGCCGGTGAACGTGAACGAATGGTCGGCGCCGGAGGTGGGATCGTCGAACGCGAGCTGACCCTGCAGGTGCAGCGTGAAGTGGTAGTTATGGCTGCGCCCCTGATTGCCATAGAGCTGCCCGTCGATCGGGAAGAAGCTCGACGAGGCATAGGAATAGACCCCGCTGCCCGGGGCCGTTTCGCTGAGGCTGAGTGAAAAGGGCTGGCTGAGGTTGTATCCGGGGCTGTCCGTATACCATTTCGCAAAATTCGCCGCCGAGGACGCTCCTGCGACGATGTTGGCTCCGGCCGTCGGCAGACCACCGCTCAGCGTGGAGCCTGTCATGCCGGTGACGACGCCCGGCGTCGACCCTTCGAAGTCGGAAAGCTGCGTGCAGCCCGCGATGGACGGCGCGCAGAAATCCCGAATGGTGCCGTTGAGCGTCACCGTGGCTGCGGATGCGGAAGAAGCGGCAAGCGTTGCCAACGCGATCACCGCACCGAGTCCCTTTGCTCGCATGTTCGTCGTTCCCCTTGTTGTTCGATGCCGGCCGCGGGAGCCAGCGTCCCCGGGCGTATCAAGCAGGAAACGTGCCGGTCATCGAATCAGGAGATAACTGGCTGATCGACAAGGGATTCGGCCAGAGAGTATTGTCTTGCAGCGGCGTGTTCTTACTCTTATGTAAGTTTCGCCGACACGATATTTTTTCCCTCCGTGGATCGCCGGGGTGGCACTGCGGAAAGAACGACTCCCCGCACCGCGCCGGTGGCAGGCAGTCAGCGGGTCCGCGCCGTGCGAGAGCGGCGCGTGAATGCAATGGGAGGATTCGAGATGGAACCGCAGATTCCCGAGCGCGTGAGCATCGTCGACATCAGAATGCCCTTCTGGTCGATGGTCGTGTTCCTGGTCAAGCTGTCGATCGCGTCGATTCCGGCGTTCCTCATCCTGTCGGCGCTCGGCGCAGCGGTCTTCGCGCTGCTCGGCTGGCTCGGCGCACTCACGCGTACGTGGGTCTAGCCGGGCCGCGGCCCGTCACTGCGCGCGCGCCCGGTATTCGCGCACCTCGTAGGGCGACAGATCCCGGTCGCGCTGTCCGGCGACCATCGACGGGGTCACTTTCTTTCCGTCGCCGGCGCCGCGCACGTAATTGACGACCGCCGCGATCTGCGCGTCGGACAGGTGGTCGAACGACGGCATGCTCGCATCGAATCGCGTGCCTTCGACTTCGATCGGCCCGTCGATTCCGTTGAGGACGACGAGTACCGGCAGCAACGGATCGCGTTGCAGGTCGTCGTTGCCGGCGAGCGGAGGAACGCGCGTCGGCTGTCCGCGCTGATCGGCGCCGTGGCAGCCCGAGCAGTTGCGTTCGTAGACGGCGTGGCCGTCGATCCGGGCGGCGGACGTCGAAGCCTGGTTGCCCGAAGCGCCTGCCTGTGCCGTTCGAGGGGAGGGTTGCGGGTTCGGTCCGAGATAGGTCGTCAGGTAGCCGAGGATCTCGCTGCGCTCGTCGTCGCCGAGCTTCAACCCGTAGTCGTGCATCGACTGCAGGACGGCGTCCCACTGCTTCGGTAGCAATCCGGCCGAGTCGACGAGGTACTGCAGGTCGTGGCAGGTGCGGCAGCGTGCGTAGACGAGATCGACGCCCGGGCCGTCGGGCAGCGAGATCTCGGCGCGGGCGTGCGGTGCAGCGGCGAGCGCGGCGCACAGCGCGATCGCCGAGGCTGCCAGCGCCGCCGTGCGAAGCAGCGCACCGGCGCCGGCGGCGTGCCGGCAGGCGGCGCGCTTCGCCGAATTCATCTCACGCCACCTGGAAGCTCACGCGATCCACGCCGTGCCAGTCCCAGCCGCCGGGGTTCCAGGTGGAAAGCCCGTCGATCGGCTGCGAGCGGCCCCACGCATCGATCGCCCGCACCCAGACCTCGTGCGAGCCCTGCGGCAGCGAAGCCTGCAGTTGCCAGGGATGCCAGGCGTAGGGACCGTCCGGTTCGTCGACCTCGGCGGCGCGCCAGGTCTTGCCCTGGTCGAGCGAGACGCGCACCTCGGTGATCGGCACCACGCCGTCGTTCCAGGCGACTCCCTTGAACGGCACGTTGCCGCCGCGCACCGTCTCGCCGGCGAGCGGCGCGAACACGACGCTCATGATCGCGAAGCCGTAGGTGGGGTCGCTGTTCTGGCGGGTGAGGTCCTGCGTGGTGAACTTGCCCGGCTGCACCTGCCGGTGCGGCATCCGGTACGTCTTCTGCATCAACGCGCTCGGCGTGGGTTCGGCCATCAGCATCAGGTCGGTGACCCACTTGACGTTCATGTTGCCGTAGAAGCCGGGGACGATGAGCCGCACCGGGCCGCCGTGGATCAGCGGAATCGGCTCGCCGTTCATTTTCAGCGCGAGGATCGCGTCGTCGAGCTGCGGCGCCGCCAGCGGGATGCTCTTGACGAGATCGGCGCCACCGGCCACCGGCGGGACGTCCTTGCCGTTCGCCGTGAGGAAGCGCACCTGCCCGCTCGGGCCGAGTTCGAGGCCGTCGAGCAGCGCGCGCAGCGGAACGCCTTCCCAGCGCAGATTGCCCATGCCGCCGTGCTTCCATCCCGACCCCGGCGTCTTCGCCTCGGACCAGTAGTACGAGCGTCCGTTGCCGGCGCACTGCATCACCGAGCGGCGCTCGACCTGCTGCATGCCGGCGAGATCGGCGATGCGCAGGGTCTTCGGGCGCTGCACCAGGCCGCCGACGAGAATCTCCCACTGATCGACCATCTCGCGCGACGGCGCGTCGGTGGTGGCTACCCAGGCGCCGGCGCCGTCCACCGGAAAGTGCGTGCGGTTGTAGAGATATTCCTTCGGCGTGAAATGCGAGTCGCGCAACGCCTGCAGCGGGGTTTCCATCACGCCGAGCTTCGCGTTGTGCACGATCATCCCGGGGCTCTTGCCGTGGATGATCGAACCGGCCGAAGGCGTATCGGCGGCGTGTGCGGAGCGCAGCCCGGAAGGCAGGCCCGGCGCGCGGATCAGTCCGGCAGCGCCGGCCGCGCCGGTGAGTTGAAGAAAGGAGCGGCGATCGATCGGCCTCATTTCGTGAACCCCCGGCTGTCGAAGTACGGAGGCCAGTCTAGGAGCGCGATTGCGAGCGGTCTGCAGTACATGCGCCGCCCATGCAGCCTTGTCAGACTGCCACGTGGCGTTCCGGGCGGTGGTTCACGGCGAGCGTCACGTTCAGCGCTGTCGCGTTAGAGTCGCGAGGGGTGGAGATTCGACACGCGGTCGCATTGGCGTCCTGCCGTACGGCCTTTGTTCATGCGAAAGGGAGAGACGGGATGGTCGATGCCCGGTTGCCATCATGACGAGGGCGAGCCGATCGCCGCGGGTCGACCCGGCGGAGATCGAGTTCACCGCGATCCGCGCGCAGGGCGCCGGCGGGCAGAACGTCAACAAGGTCTCGAACGCGGTGCAGTTGCGTTTCGACGTCGCGCGCTCGTCGCTGCCCGCCGACGTGAAGGAACGGCTGCTTGCGCTCGACGATCGGCGCATCAGCTCGGAGGGTGTGGTCGTCGTCAAGGCGCAGCGCTTTCGCAGCCTCGAGAAGAATCGCGACGACGCGATCGCGCGGCTGCAGGCGATCGTCGACGCCGCTGCGCACGTGCCGAAAGCGCGCCGGGCGACACGACCGACCGCGGCTTCGCGCGCACGGCGCGTCGACGAGAAGACGCATCGCGGCCGGATCAAGTCGCTGCGTCGCACGCCCGAGTCGTCGTAATCGGCGATCGCTCCGCGACGGCGGCCATTTGGTACCCTGTCCGGTCAACCGGAGGTATTGCCGTTGGCCAAGCCGAATTACGCGTTCCAGAAGAGACAGCGAGAACTGGCGAAGAAGCAGAAGAAGGAGGAGAAGCGCCTGCGCAAGGCCGAATCGCCGCCCGGGCACGACGAGGCGGGCGCCGGCGCGGACGAGGCCGATGCCGCAACGACGACCCCGGCGCCGCCCGCGCAGCCGCCGGCGAGCGGCGACGAATCGAAGGGCTGACCGGCTGCCGGAACCGACTCCGGCCTGCGTCGCCGTCTCCCCGGCGAACGCGCGCCCGGCGCGCGTCAGCGCGGCGCCGGCGCCCTCAGCAGCTCGCCCAGCTCGCGCAGCACTTCGAGGTCGCCGCGACGATCGAAGCGCAGCGGAAGGCCGCTCCATCCCCACGTAGCCGATCCGCTGAGCCTATAGCTCCATTGCGCCGGCTCGACGCTGCGCAGGCTGCGCAGCAGCCGCAGCAGGCGCGAGGTGGGCACGCTGAACTGCACGGGAATCGTGCGCGCGCCGAGCGCCGGCAGCGTCACTTCGCGATCGAGCACCCTGCCTTCGGCAAAGGGCCGATCGAGCAGTTCGAGCGCGAAATCGATGTTGCGCAACGGGATCTCGACGTCGTTCGGGTTTTCGGTGTCGACGGCGAGCAGGAAGCGGATCTCGTTCAGCCCGAGTTCCTCGACGCGGAAATCGGCGAAGGCCAGGCGCGGCGGCTTCAGGTCGGCGGGCGGAAGCGCGTTGCAGCCGGCGAGCAGCGCGGCCGCTCCTGCCGCCGCTGCCGCCGACAGGCACGTGCGTCGGCGCGGATTCACAGCGCGGACAGCCGCGACAACGCGCGCTCGAGCGTGGCGTCGGTCTTCGCGAAGCAGAAGCGCACGACGCGGTTCTCGGTGCCCTGCTCGTAGAACGCCGACAGCGGAATCGCGGCGACACCGATCTCGGTGGTCAGCCACTTCGCGAAATCGGCCTCGCCAAGGTCGGAGATCGCGCTGTAGTCGACCAGCTGGAAGAAGGTTCCCTCGCAGTCGAGCAGCCGGAAGCGCGTGCGCGCGAGCCCCGCGCGGAAGAGGTCGCGCTTGCGCTGGTAGAACGACGCGACGTCACGCCACGCCTGCCGCTCGGCCATGTAGCGCGCGATGCCGTGCTGCGTGGGCGCGTGCGCGGTGAAGACGTTGAACTGGTGCACCTTGCGGAATTCGGCCGACAGCGGCGCCGGTGCGGCGCAGTAGCCGAGCTTCCAGCCGGTGACGTGGAAGGTCTTGCCGAACGACGAGACGACGAAGCTGCGTGCAGCGAGTTCCGGATAGCGGCTCACCGACTCGTGCGGCTGGCCGTCGAAGACCATGTGCTCGTAGACCTCGTCGGAGATCACGATCAGGTCGTGCGCGCAGGCGATCGACGCCAGCTCGCGCAGGTCGGCGGCGCGCAGGATCGTCCCGGTGGGGTTGTGCGGCGAATTCACCAGGATCGCGCGCGTGCGCGCAGTGCAGGCCGCGCGTACCGCCGGCCAGTCGACGCGGAAATCGGCGCGCATCGGCACGGCGACGGCCGTGCCGCCGGCCAGTTCGATCGACGGCACGTAACTGTCGTAGACCGGCTCGATGACGACGACCTCGTCGCCCGGGCGCACGACGGCGAGCACCGCGGTGAAGATCGCCTGCGTGGCGCCGGCCGTGACGGTGATCTCGTCGCGCGGGTCGTATCGATGTCCGTGCACCGCCTCGATCTTCCCGGCGATGCGCTCGCGCAGCGCGGCGACGCCCGCCATCGGCGGATACTGGTTGTGTCCGGCGCGCATCGCGTCGGCCACCGCGTCGACCAGCGCCGGGTCGCAGTCGAAATCCGGAAAGCCCTGGCCGAGGTTCACCGCGTCGTGCTCGACGGCGAGCGACGACATCACGGTGAAGATCGTCGTGCCCACCTTCGGCAGCTTCGTGGCGAAGCGGGGACCTGCGGGGCCGTCGGGTGCGTTCATGTCGGAGATGTAGTGCGGGTCGGCGACGATTATAAGGAGCGGCGTGCGGGGTAAGGAGCGGCGCGCGCGGTCGAAGAGCGGCAGCGTCGCACGTCCGGTCGAGCGCCTTCGCTTTCGTGCCATCATCGCGTGCCATGCTGATCGTCCTGTCTCCCGCCAAGCGGCTCGACTTCGAGTCGGCGCCGCACATAGCCGCGCATACGCAGCCGCGCTTCCTGTCGCAGGCACGTCCGCTCGTCGAGCTGCTGAAGAAGATGGACACGCGCGAACTCGCTTCGCTGATGTCGATCAGCGATCCGCTGGCGGCGCTGAATGCCGCCCGCTTCGGGCAGTGGAAGCCGCCGTTCACCACCCGCAATGCGCGCCAGGCGGTGCTCGCCTTCGCGGGCGACGTCTACGAGGGGCTCGACGCGCCGAGCCTGGACGAATCCGATCTCGGCTGGGCGCAGGACCACGTCCGCATTCTCTCGGGGCTGTACGGCGTGCTGCGCCCGCTCGACCTGATCCAGCCGTACCGGCTCGAGATGGGCACGCGGCTGCGCAATCCGAAGGGCGCCGATCTCTACGCGTATTGGGGCGGGCGGCTGTCGAAGACGATCGACGAGGAACTGGCGTCGCATCGCACGCCGGTATTGGTGAACCTGGCGTCGGTCGAATACTTCAAGGCGCTTGCCGGCCTGCGCTCGCGCGTCGTGCAGCCGGTATTCCAGCAGCGGCGCCCCGACGGCTGGAAGGTGGTCGCCTTCGCCGCCAAGCGGGCGCGCGGCGCGATGACGCGCTATGCGATCGAGCGCCGCATCGACGATCCGGTGCAACTGCAGGGCTTCGATGCGGACGGCTACCGCTTCGAGCCTGCAGCCTCCACCGAATCCAGCTGGGTGTTCCGCCGCGGCTGATCAGACGATCGTCGGCTCGGGCTCGAGTACGACGCCGAAACGGTCACGCACCGATTCGGCGATGCGCGCGGCGAGCGCCGCGATCTGCGCGCCGCTCGCCGAGCCGTGGTTCACCAGCACCAGCGCGTGCCGCTCGTGCACGCCCGCATCGCCTTCGCGATGGCCCTTCCAGCCGCAGCGCTCGATCAGCCAGCCGGCGGACAGCTTGACCGCGGGTCTGCTGTTTTCCGTCGAAGCGCGGACGGAACCGTGCGCGTCCGAAGGCGCAACCGGGAAGCGCGGAAGGCCGGGCTCGCGCGTCGCGAGCGCGTCGGCGACGGCCGCGTCGACGATCGGATTGCGAAAGAAGCTGCCGGCATTGCCGAGCACGTTTGGATCGGGCAGCTTGCGCCGGCGGATCGCGCACACCGCGCGCGCGACGTCGTGCGCTGCGGGTCGGGCGATGCCCTGTGCGCGCAGTTCTTCGCGGATCTCGCCATAGTCCAGATGCAGCGGCGCTTCGCGCGCGAGGCGGAAGCGCACGGCGACGATTGCCCAGCCGCGGCCTTCCTCGTGGCGGAACACGCTGTCGCGATAGCCGAAGCCGCATTCGGCGACGTCGAAGCGCCTGCGCGTGCCGTCGCGCAGCGAGACGGCGTCCAGCGAGTCGAAGCGCTCGCGCATCTCCACGCCGTAGGCGCCGATGTTCTGGATCGGACTGGCGCCCACCGTTCCGGGGATCAGCGACAGGTTCTCGAGTCCGGCGAGCCCCTGTGCCAGCGTCCACTGGACGAAGTCGTGCCAGGACTCGACGGCGCCGCCCTCGACGAGGACGCCGCGCGCGTCGTCGGCCAGCAGCCGGCGACCGGGCACCGCGATGCGTACCACCGGCATCGGCGGATCGCGCGTGAACAGGATGTTGCTGCCGCCGCCGAGGACGAGCGGCGCGGGGCCGTCGCGCAGGTGCTCGGCGAGCACGGCCAGGTCGCCGGCATCTTCGACCTCGATCAGGCGCGCCGCGCGCGCCTCGACGCCGAAGCTGTTCGACGCACGCAGCGACACGCCGGTGCGCTCGTTGATGGCCATCACGCGGCCATCACGCGATCAGCTCGGCCGGTAGGCGAGCCGCACGTAGATCGGAGCGAATGCCTCGGCCTGCGTGATCTCGATCAGCGACTCGCGCGCCAGCTCGAGCAGCGCGATGAAGGTGACGACGACGACCGGAACGCCGCGCGCGGTGTCGAACAGCTCGTCGAATTCGGCGAAGCGCCGGTCCTGCAGCCGGCGCAGCACGATGGTCATGTACTCGCGCACCGACAGCTCCTCGCGCGTGATGCGGTGGTGCTGCACCAGGCGCGCGCGGCGCAGGATGTCGGCCCAGGCGCTGCGCAGGTCGTTCGCATCGACGCTGGGCAGCCGGGTGGTCGCCGCCTGCTCGATCCAGACGTTGGCGGCGAGGAAATCGCGGCCGAGCTGCGGCAGCCGGTCGATCTCTTCCGCGCCGAGCTTGATCCGCTCGTACTCGATGAGCCGGCGCGCCAGCTCCGCGCGCGGATCCTCGACCTCCTCGCCGCTGTCGGCCTTCTTCACCGGCAGCAGCATCCGCGACTTGATCGAGATCAGCAGCGCGGCCATCAGCAGGTATTCGGCGGCCAGCTCGAGGTTGCGGCTGCGGATCTCGTCGATGTAGGCGAGATACTGGCGCGTCACTTCGGCCATCGGGATGTCGAAGATGTCGAAGTTCTGCCGCCGGATCAGGTACAGCAGCACGTCCAGCGGCCCCTCGAAGGCGTCGAGGATCACCTCGAGCGCATCGGGCGGGATGTACAGATCCTGCGGCAGCCGCAGCATCGGCTCGCCGTACAGCCGTGCGAAGACCTTCAACTCCAACTGCTCCGGAGCATCGGGCGGGGAATCGGCGTCGGCGGCGTCGGGCGGCGCATCGAGCTGCGCCCCGAGTTGCGCGCCAGGCAGGGCGCTCAAGTGTAGTCTTTGGGGTAGTAGACGTACGACGACGTCGGCACCCGCGACTGGCGGTGGCGCTGCATCGTTTCGAGGTCCTGCGGTCGATCCCACAGCAGTGCGCGCCCCTCGCGCTGGCGCTGCTCGACCAGCGGGCGCTCCTGCTTGAGCTGTTCCAGGAAGCGCGTGATTTCGGACTTGTACATGGCGGTTCGGCTCCAGCCGGAAGTGTAAGCGATCGAGGCAGTCGCCAAGGGGCTGCGGCGCGTCTTCGGCGATACTCGCCGCTCGAAGGGAGGACGCGGATGAGACGGACGTTCTGGACCGGCTGGCTGTGCGCGCTGCTGGCCTTCGTGGGCGGCTGCGACTACTTCGCCCAGCGCGAGCTGCAGCCGGGCGTGTCCACCGTCGAAGACGTGCGGCGCCTGATGGGCACGCCGACGATGGTCTGGGAGGAAGACGACGGCAGCCAGGTGCTCGAATACTCGCGCGGGCCCGAAGGCAGCGAGACCTGGATGGTCGAGATCGGCTCGGACGGCCGTTATCGCGGCATGACCGACGCGCGCTCCGCCGCGCAGCTCGAGCGCGTGCGCGCCGGAATGAGCGGCGATGACCTGCGCCGCCTGCTCGGCAAGCCCGACGAGGAGGAGCGTTTTCCGGCGCGCAACGAGACGGTCTGGACCTGGCGCGTGAAGACGGCCACCGGCAGCGACACCGAGATGTTCCACGTGCACCTGTCGCCGGAAGGGCGCGTGCTGCGCACGAGCCGAACGCCCGATCCGAAGCGGATCAACGCGGGCGGTTGAGCGGTGATCGGCGGCGGCTGCGGCAGGCGGCGCCGCACCCCCGCAGCGCTGCGTGCTCAGCCAACCTTCATGCCCGGCTGCGCGCCCTCATGGGCATCGAGCAGATACAGCGCAGACGGCTGCTCGGGGTCGTCGGACGACGCCGACAGCACCATCCCTTCGGAGACGCCGAACTTCATCCTGCGCGGCGCGAGGTTCGCGACGACGACGGCCAGCCGGCCGACGAGCGCCGGCGGCTCGTAAGCGGCGCGGATGCCGGAAAACACGGTCCGCGTGCGCGCCTCACCGAGGTCCAACTCGAGCCGCAGCAGCTTCTTCGAGCCTTCCACCGCCTGCGCATCGACGATGCGTGCGATGCGCATGTCCACGCGCGCGAACTCGTCGATCGAGATCGTCGGCGACGTGCCGGCGGGCGCCGGCTCCGTCGATGCGTCCGCTGCGGCTGCCTTCGCGTTGCGCGACGCGCCGGTCGCATCGCCGCTCGGCGCCGCCGGCTTCGCTGCCTCGGCGCTCGGCTCGAACAGCGCATCGAGCTGCCTCGCCTCTACCCGGGTCATCAGGTGGCGGTAGCGGCCGATCGAGCGCACGGGCGAGACGCTGCCGTCGGCGACGCCGAGATCCTCCCAGCGCAGCGGCGGCGTGCCGAACAACTCGGCCACGCGCGCGGCGGTGGCCGGCAGCATCGGCGCGAGCAACACGGTGAGCCGGTGGAACGCGATCAGGCAGCGCGAGCAGACGCGGTGCAGCGCATCGCGCTGCGCCGGGTCCCTGGCCATCTCCCACGGCTTGTTCGCGTCGAAATACTGGTTGATCTCGTCGGCGTAGGCCATCGCGAGACGAGCTACCGCGCCGAACTCGCGCTCCTCGTAGGCGTCGGACACCTGCGCGGCCAGCCGCGCGACGCGCTCGCGCTGCGCGTCGTCCTCGACCTCGTCGGCGGGCAGCACGCGCCCGTCGAACTGGCGGGCGACGAAACCCGATGCGCGGCTGGCGATGTTCACGTACTTGCCGATCAGGTCGGCATTCACGCGCGCGAGGAAGTCGTCGGGATCGAAATCGACGTCCTGCACGTGCGAATTGAGCTTGGCCGCCAGGTAGTAGCGCAGCCACTCGGGATCCATGCCGATTTCGAGATAGCGCAGCGGCGAGATCCCGGTACCGCGGCTCTTGCTCATTTTCGCGCCGCTCACCGTGATGAAGCCGTGCACGTTCACGCGATCGGGCGTCTTGCGGCCGGCGAAGTGCAGCATCGCCGGCCAGAACAGCACGTGGAAATAGATGATGTCCTTGCCGATGAAGTGCACCTGCTCGGTGGCCGGGTCGGCGAGCAGCGCGTCGAAGTCGATGCCGCGCTCCCGGCACAGCGCCTTCAGCGACGCCAGGTAGCCGATCGGCGCGTCGAGCCAGACGTAGAAGTACTTGCCCGGCGCATCGGGGATCTCGATGCCGAAGTAGGGCGCGTCGCGCGAGATGTCCCAGTCGGCGAGGCTGCCGCCTTCGCCGCCATCGCCCCCTTCGTTCGTCTCGGCGCCGAGCCACTCGCGCGCCTTGGCGAGCACTTCGGGCTGCAGCCGCGGCTCGCCCCAGCGGTCGTCGCCGCGCGTCCACTCGCGGAGGAACCTTACACACCGCGGATCCGACAGTCGGAAGAAGTAATGTTCGGAGACACGCAACTCGGGCGTCGCGCCGGTGAGCGCCGAGAACGGATTCTTCAGCTCGGTGGCCGCATAGACGGCGCCGCAGTTCTCGCAGGCGTCGCCGTACTGGTCGGGCGCGCCGCAGCTCGGACACTCGCCCTTGATGTAGCGATCGGGCAGGAACATGCCCTTGACCGGATCGAAGAACTGCTCGACCGGGCGCACGTCGATCAGCCCGGCGTCGCGCAGCCCGCGGTAGATCGACTGCGACAGCTCGACGTTCTCCGGCGAGTCGGTGCTGTGCCAGTGGTCGAAGCCGATGTGAAAGCCGTCGAGGTACTGCCTGCGCCCGGCGGAGATGCGTTCGACGAAGGCCTGCGGCGTGACGCCTTCCTTCTCGGCGGCGATCATGATCGGCGCGCCGTGCGCGTCGTCGGCGCCGACGAAATGCACGGTGTGTCCGCGCATGCGCTGGAAGCGCACCCAGATGTCGGCCTGGATGTACTCCATGATGTGGCCGATGTGGAAAGGGCCGTTCGCGTACGGCAGCGCCGTCGTGACGAAAAGAGTGCGCGCGCTCATCGGCGGATCTTAGCAAAGGGGTCATCCGCCTCCGCGGACGGTTGTGCCCGCAACGGGCGCGACGCTAGAGGGCCTGCGAGCGCAGGCCTCGCTGCCTCGCCTGCTAGACTTGCCCGATCCACTCCCCGCTTTCCGGATTCCCCAGATGAGCGTGACCACCGAACAGGTCGAGCTGGCGCTGTCGCGCGTCGTCGATCCCAATACGCAGAAGAACCTCGTCGAATCGGGCGCCGCCCGCAACCTGCGCGTCGACGGCGCCGAGGTGTCGGTCGATGTCGTGCTGGGCTACCCGGCGCGCTCGCAGATCGAGCCGATCCGGCGCCAGACCGTTGCGGCGCTGCGCGCGCTGCCCGGCGTGGGCAGCGTGACAGCCAACGTCTACCAGAAGATCGAGGCGCACGCCGTCCAGAAGGGCATGAAGACGCTGCCCGGCGTGAAGAACATCATCGCCATCGCGTCGGGCAAGGGCGGCGTGGGCAAGAGCACCACGGCGGTGAACATCGCGCTCGCGCTGTCGGCCGAGGGCGCGAGCGTGGGCATGCTCGACGCCGACATCTACGGGCCGTCGCAGCCCACGATGCTCGGCATCTCCGGGCGGCCCGAGTCGCGCGACGGCAAGTCGCTCGAACCGATGGAAGGCCACGGCATCCAGGCCAGCTCGATCGGCTTCATGATCGATCTCGACACGCCGATGGTCTGGCGCGGCCCGATGGTCACGCAGGCGCTCGAGCAGCTGCTGCGCGAGACGAACTGGCGCGAGCTGGACTACCTCGTCGTCGACATGCCTCCGGGCACCGGCGACATCCACCTGACGCTCGCGCAGAAGATCCCGGTCACCGGCGCCGTCATCGTCACCACGCCGCAGGACATCGCGCTGATCGACGCGAAGAAGGGCCTGAAGATGTTCGAGAAGGTCGGCATCCCGATCCTCGGCATCATCGAGAACATGGCGATGCATCGCTGCTCGAACTGCGGGCACGTCGAGCACATCTTCGGCGAAGGCGGCGGCGAGCGGATGTCGAAGGAATACGACGTCGAGTATCTCGGCGGGCTGCCGCTCGACATCCGCATCCGCGAGCAGGCCGACTCGGGCAAGCCGACCGTCGTCGCCGACCCGAACGGGCCGGTCGCGCAGACCTATAAGGAGATCGCGCGCCGCGTCGCGGTGAAGATCGCCGAGAAGGCGCAGGACACGAGCGGCAAGGTGCCGCAGATCGTCTTCGAGGACAGCTGAGGCTGGGCGCTCAGCGATACCAGGGCAGCGCCGCGCGCGGAGACAGCACCTCGCCGGCGCCCGAGGCGGAATAGCCCGGCAGCTGCGCGAGGCGTTCGCGCCAGACCGGCGCCGAGAGCAGCGCGGCGATCTCGCGCGCAGCGGCGCTTTCCAGGTTTTCGCGCGGGCAGACGAGAAAGTAGTCCTCGACGACCAGGGGAACGAAGTCGATGCTCTTGCCCGTGGCGGCCGCCTGGATGCCGAAGCCGGCGTCGACGGCGCCGGCGGCGACCGCGGCCGCCACCGCGAGGTGATTCGCTTCCTCGTAGCGGTAGCCGTCGATCGCGTCCGGATCGATCCGTTCGCGCGCGAGCAGTTCGTCGAGCAGCACGCGTGTGCCGGTGGTCGGCGCGCGGTTCACGAAGCGCACGCGAAGCAGGTCCTCCAGCGCTCCGATGCGTAGCGGATTGCCGCGCGCGACGAACAGCCCCTGCGTGCGCCGCGCCACGCGCAGCATGGCGTGCCGGCGCGCACGCAGCAGCGGAGCGAAAGTGCGATGCACGTGCGAGCCGCGCGCGGTGAGGTCGGGGCGCGACAGCGGCAGGTGGATTCCGGCGAAGGCGCAGCGTCCTTCGTTCAGCTCCCGCAGCGCCGCGAGGCTGCCCTCGAAGCGAAGGTCGAGCAGCAGTTCACGCTCGCGGCACAGGTTCTTCAGAAGCGGCAGCGAGAGGTCGTGGCTCGCCACGCAACGAGCGATGCGCACGTCGTCGTTGAACGCGGTCGACAGCTCGCGGCCGATGTCGGCGGCGAGGTTCTCGATCTGCGGCGCCAGCCGTGCGCGGATGCGCGTCTCGGCCCACAGCAGCTTCTCGGCAAACTCGGTGAGCCGCGCAGCGCGCCCCTTGTCCCAGTGCACCAGCGGGCGGCCGAGCCTGGTTTCCTGGTCCTTCAGGTAACCCCACAGATGGCGGTACGACAGTCCGAGTGCGCGCGCCGCCGCGGCGATCGAGCCTTCGTGGCGAACGGCGCCGAGCACGTCGAAGAACGTGTTGCGCAGGAGCGCCGACGGCTCCCGGGCGAATTCGTAGCGGAACTCGACGCCGACGATTCCCGAAGACTTATGCATGGAGCTTCATATCGCTGCGGCACGGTGACCCGTCTATTCTCGCAGACGCTCTTCTTTCCGAGGACGGACTCGATGCAGTCGCCCCTGTTGCCCCGCATTCCCTGGTTCGCCGCGCTGTCGCTTGCCGTGTGCGCGATCGTCGCGCCCGGTGCCGCGCGGGCGCAGCCGGTGCTGCTGCACGCCGCCGGAAGCCTGCGTGCCGCACTCGACGAAGTGGCCGGCGAATTCGAAAGGCGCGAGCCGGCGAAGATCGAGCGCGTCTATGGCGCGTCGGGGCTGCTGCGCGATCGCATCGCCGGGGGCGAGCCGGCGCAGGTGTTCGCGTCGGCCAACGTCGAGCATCCGCAGGCGCTCGCGCAGGCGGGCAAGGCGGTCGCTCCGCTCGTCTTCGCGCGCAACGTGCTGTGCGCGATCACGCGCAGCGACACGGGAGTACAGGCTGCGAACCTGCTCGAGCGCATGCTCGATCCTTCGCTGAAGCTGGGAACCTCCACGCCGAAGGCCGATCCGTCGGGCGATTACGCCTTCGCGCTGTTCGGGCGCGCCGAAGCCGTGCGCCCCGGCGCTCGCGCCGCGCTCGAAGCGAAGGCATTGCAGCTCACCGGCGGGCCGAACTCTCCGCCCCCGCCCAAGGACCGAAGCGTCTACGGCGATCTCGTCGCCACGCGAAAAGCCGACGTCTTCCTCACGTACTGCACCAATGCGCTGCTGGCGCGGCGCGACTTCCCCGAACTCGTCTCGGTGTCGATTCCGCCCGAGCTTGCCGTGGGCGCCGACTACGGTCTCACCGTGATGAGAGGCGCACCCGAGGCGGCCTGGCGTTTCGCGTGGTTTATCCTGTCGGCCGATGGCCAGGCGATTCTCGCGAAGCACGGCTTCGGTCCTCCCCGATGAAACGTTCGTGCGGCGCCGTCGCGTGCTCGGCGGGCGGCGATGATCGCGACCGCCTCGCCGACGCCGCGCCGCGGGCGGCTCGGCTGGCTCCCGGTGCTCGTCCTGCTCGCCGCCGCGCTCGTCGCGACGACGCTGTACGCGCTCGGCAGCGGTCGCTTCGAGCTGCCGCTCGTCGAGGTGCTGCGCATCCTCGCCGGCCGTGCGCCCACCGGCGACGCCGCTTCGGCGCCGCTCGCCGAAACCGTGCTATGGCAGGTGCGCGGGCCGCGGGTGTTCGCTTCGCTGACGGTTGGCGCCGCGCTGGCCGCCTCGGGTGTCGCGCTGCAGTCGGTGTTCCGCAACCCGCTCGCCGCCCCCGACCTGCTCGGCGTTTCCGCGGGCGCCGCGCTCGGCGCGGTCGCCGGCATCTTCCTCGGATGGGGCGTGGTCGCCATCCAGGGCGCGGCCTTCGTCGGCGGCCTCGTCGCGGTCTCGATCGTCTACTCGGTGGGCACGCTGCTTCCGCTGCGCGATCGCACGCTCAGCCTGGTGCTCGCCGGCATCGCGATCGGCAGCGTGCTCGGCGCGCTGATCGCGCTGGTGAAGACACTCGCCGATCCGTATACGCAACTGCCGGCGATCGTCTTCTGGATGCTCGGCAGCTTCGCGTCGATCACCGCCTCCGATCTCGCGCTGCTGGTCGTCTTCGCCGTGATCGGCGCCGCTCCGCTCGTGGTGATGCGCTGGCGCGCCGATGCGCTCGCGTTGTCGGACGACGAGATCCATGCGCTGGGCGTGCGCCTGCCGGTGCTGCGACTCGCGCTCGTCGTCGGCGCCACGCTCGCCACCAGCGCGACGGTGGCGGCGGCCGGCGTCATCGGCTGGATCGGGCTCGTGGTGCCGCACGCCGCGCGGCTGCTCGTCGGCGCGTCGTTCGCGCGCGTGCTGCCGGTGTCGATGCTGCTCGGCGCCTGGCTGATGCTGGTCATCGACACGATCGGGCGCAGCATCGGCGCTTCCGAGGTGCCTCCCGGCGTGCTCACCGCGCTGGTCGGCGCGCCGGTGCTGTTCGCGCTGATGCTCGCGCGTGCGCGCAATGACTGAGCTGCTGCGCACGGTCGCGCTCGCCTTCGGATATCAGCGACACGCGCTCACCCGGCCGATCGACCTCGCCCTGCACGGCGGAGAGATCGTCGTCGTGCTCGGGCCGAACGGCTCGGGCAAGAGCACGCTGTTCCGCACTCTGCTCGGCATCGTCGCGCCGGTCGCCGGCGAGGTGCGCTGGGCCGGCCGGCCGCTCGCGCAGCATTCGCCGCGCGAACTCGCCGAGTGCGTCGCCTGGGTACCGCAGTCTCCGGGCGCCGCCTTCGAATTCACCGTCGAGCAGTACGTGATGCTCGGCCGCCTCGGCCGGCTGGCGGCCGGCGCGTCGCCCGCACGCGCCGACCGCGACGCCGTGGCGCGCGCCATCGAACGGCTCGGGCTCGAGGACTTCCGTGAGCGTCCGCTGTCGCGGATGTCCGGCGGCGAGCGCCAGCTCGCCGCGGTTGCGCGTGCGCTGGCCCAAGAAGCGTCTACGCTCGTGCTCGACGAACCGACGACGAGCCTCGATTTCGGCAACCAGGGGCGCGTGCTCGACGTGATCGCATCGCTCGCCGACGACGGCCTGGGCATCGTCTACTCGACGCACGACCCGAATCACGCGCGGCGCGCCGGAACGCGCGCGCTCGTCTACCTGCCGGACGGGGAAACGGCTTTCGGCGCCGTGAACGAGCTGGTCGAGCCGGCGACGCTGTCGCGCGTCTACGGCGTGCCGGTGGACGGCGCGCGCACGGCGGACGGGCGCCTCGTGCTCGCGATCGCGCCGGCGCTGGGCGGCCGGTTCAGCCGCTGAGCGCGCAGGCGTCGCTTTCCTGCGGCGTCTTCTTCTGCGTGGGCGCCACGCCGTTCTTCACCGAGACGATCTCGGCGAGGATGGCCACCGCGATCTCGGCCGGCGTGCGGCTGCCGATGTGCAGCCCGATCGGCCCGTGCAGCCGCGCGATCTCGTCGGGCGTGAGGTCGAACATCGCCAGGCGCTGCCGGCGGCGCGTGGAGTTGCTGCGCGAGCCGAGCGCGCCGACGTAGAACGCGGGCGACTTCAATGCTTCGAGCAGCGCGAGGTCGTCGAGCTTCGGATCGTGCGTGAGCGCGACGATCGCCGTATTCGCGTCCGGCTTGAACTCGGCGACGACGTCGTCCGGCATGCCGGGCAGCAACGTGACCTGCGGCAGCTCGAGCGTGCTGTAGTACTCCTCGCGCGGGTCGCAGACGAAGACCTGGAAGTCGAGCGCCTTGGCCATCTCGGCGAGCACGCGCGAGAGCTGGCCGGCGCCGATCATCAGCATCCGGTAGCGCGGGCCGAATACCGCGCGCGCGGTGTCGCCGTCGAAGGAGAAGGCTTCGCCCAGCTGTGCCGCTTCGAGCTTCGCGGCGCCGGTGTGCAGGTCCAGCGTGCGCGCGACCAGCTCGTGCCGCGCGGTGCGTTCCAGCACCTCGTCGATCCATCCCGCGTCGACCAGCGGCTCCTGCAGCAGACGCAGGGTTCCGCCGCAGGGCAGCCCGAAGCGCGCCGCTTCCTCCTTGTCGACGCCGTAGAGGATCATCGACGGCTTGCCCACGCGCTCGCCGGTGCGCACGCGCTCGATGAGATCGTCCTCGACGCAGCCGCCCGACACCGAGCCGACGACCAGGCCGTCGTCGCGCAGCGCGAGCAGTGCGCCTACCGGTCGCGGCGCCGAACCCCAGGTCTCGACGACCGTGATCAGCCAGACGTGACGGCCTTCGGCGAACCAGTCGCGCGCGTGCTCGAGCACTTCGCGGTCGATGCTGTCCATCCGGTTCCTCCCGAAGCAGTGGGCTTGCGCCCGGTTTTCCCCCTCAGTTTCCTCGCGGTTTCCCCTAGCGGCGCCAGTACGCGACGAGCGCCGCAATGACGACGATCGCGACGATCCAGGCGAGCCAGCGCAACGAGGAGCCGGGCGGTGCAGCGGTCGGCGCCGGATGCGGGGCCGCGCGCCGCGCCTCGACGGCTGCGGCACCGCCGGTACCCGCCTTTTCGCCACCGGCGACCGCAGCGCCGGCCCCTTCCTCGACGATCGTCTCGTCGACGGCGCGCGCGGTGGCGCTCAGGCGCGACTCGAAGGCCGCGAAGAAGTCGTCCGCTATTTTCGCAGCAGCGCCGTCGATCAGTCGGGATCCCACTTGTGCCAGCTTGCCGCCGATCTGCGCCTTCGCGTCGTAGCCGAGCCGCGTACCCTCGGGGTCGGGCGACAACCGTACGTCGGCCGACCCCTTGCCGAAGCCGGCCGCTCCGCCCTGGCCGTCGAAGGCGAGCGTGTACGACGAAGGCGGGACCACGTTCTGCAGTTTCAGGCGCCCCTTGAAGCGCGCGTTCACCGGGCCGATGCGCATCGCGATCGTCGCCAGGTACTCGTCGTCGGCGACCCGCTCGAGCGACTCGCAGCCGTTGATGCAGGCCTTGAGCGTGTCCGGGTCGTTCAGCGCGGCCCACGTCGCTTCCGGCGTCGCCGGGATCAGTCGTTCGCCCTGCAGGTTCATGTCGGGAGCTCCGTGGAAGGTCGCGGGATCGGTCGACCGCATACGCCGCGCGTGCTCGCGCGCTCCGGCGTGCGCAGCGCGTCTGCCAGCTCGGCAAGACTCGACAGATTGTGCACGGGAAGCATCCGGTCGACATGCGGCAGCAGCGCGCGCACGCCGCTGGCGCGCGGCTCGAATCCGTCGTAGCGCAGCAGCGGGTTCAGCCAGACCAGTTGATGCGCATAGCGCTTCAGCCGCGCCGCTTCCGCGGAGAGCGAACCGTGCTCGTCGCGATCGAGCCCGTCGGTGACGAGCAGCAGCGCCGCGTTGCCGGTGAGAAGCCGGCGCGCCCAGCGCCGGTTGAACAGCGCCAGGTTCGACGCGATGCGCGTGCCGCCTTTCCAGTCCTGCACCAGCGCGTCGGCGCTTTCGATCGCGACGTCCGGATCGCGGTGACGCAGGCAGCGCGTGATGTCGGTCAGCCGGGTGCCGAACACCAGCGTGTGCACGCGATGATGGCGCTGCGTCAATCCGTACGCATAGTGCAGGAAGGCGCGCGCGTATCGGTCCATCGAACCCGAGATGTCGATCAGCACGACGAGCGGCGGCGTGCGCAGGCGCGGCGACGAGCGCGGCAGGTCGATCGTGTCGGGGGCGCGCGCAAGCCGGCGCAGCGCGCGGCGCAGGTCGATGCGCCCGCGCGCCGACGGCGCGAGGCGGCGCGTGCGCAGCGGCCGCACCGGGAGCGGCACGGTCTCGGCCAGGCGCCGGGCGAGCGCGAACTCGCTCGCCGACATGCTCTCGAAGTCGGCGTGCTGCAGCCGCTCGCGCTCGGAGAAGCCGAGGATCGCCTCGATGCGCTGCTCGTCGGCCTCGCGCGGCGCCGACGGCGTGTGCCGCGGCGCCGGCGGCGACAGCGCCTCCTCGACGCGGCGGGGACGCTGCGGCGGCGGCGTGGCGCCGGCGCGTCCTTCGACGCGCGGCAGCATCAGGTACATCAGCCGCTCGAGCAGTTTCGGATCGCGCCAGAACGCGGCGAACGCGGCGTCGAACACCGTCTGCTGCTCGTGCCGGTCGATCATCACGGCCGACAGCGCGGCATGGACGTCGTCGCGGCGCTCGATCCCCACCAGCTCGACCGCGGCGATGCCGGCGAGGACGCGATCGGAGCCGACGGGAAGCCCCGCGGCGCGCAGCACGCGGGCGAAATGCGCAATGTTCTCGGCGATGCGACCGGCCATCGGCGGGCTCTTCGACGAGACCCTAGGCCCGAACCGGATGACGCTCGAGGATTCCCTCCGCGCGCAATTCCTCGAGGATCGCCGCCCCGGCGCCGGAGTCGATGCGCGCGATGTCGTCCTGGTATTTCAGCAGCACACCGAGCGTGTCGGACACCGACTGCGGGTCGAGCGACAGCGTGTCCAGCGCGACCAGCGCGTTGGCCCAGTCGATCGTCTCCGCGACGCCGGGCGCCTTGAACAGATCGAGCGTTCTCGCGCGCTGCACGAAGCCGACCACCTGCTGCGCGAGCCGCTCGCCCGCGTTGCCCGCCTTGCGCCGGATGATGTCCAGCTCGCGTGCCGCGTCGGGGTAGTCGACCCAGGCGTACAGGCACCGGCGCTTGAGCGCATCGTGGATCTCGCGCGTGCGGTTCGACGTGATGACGACGATCGGCGGGTGCTCGGCGCGGATCGTCCCCAGCTCGGGAATCGACAACTGCGACTCGGCGAGCACCTCGAGCAGGAACGCCTCGAAAGGCTCGTCGGCGCGGTCCAGCTCGTCGATCAGCAGCACCGGCGATACGGGCTGCGTGAGCGCCTGCAGCAACGGGCGCTCGATCAGCATGTCGCGCGAGTACAGGTTGCGCAGCAGCCGCTCGCGGTTCGCCTCGTGGCCGGCCTCGGCAACGCGGATCTCGAGCATCTGGCGCGCGACGTTCCATTCGTAGGCGGCCGACGCGACGTCCAGTCCCTCGTAGCACTGCAGCCGGATCAGCGGCGCCTGCAAAGCCCGCGCCAGCACCTTCGCCAGCTCGGTCTTGCCCACGCCGGCCTCGCCTTCGAGCAGCAGCGGGCGGCCGAGCCGCAACGCGAGGAACACCGCCGTGGCGAGCGAACGGCCGGCGAGGTAGTCCTCGCCGGCCAGCAGCTTCAACGTTTCGTCTACGTCGGCCGGCCGCATCGTGCGCGTCGCCTATTGCTCGCGGGCTTTCGCGACCGCGCGCCCGGCGAGCACGCCGATCATCGCCGCGCGGTACTCGGCCGAACCGTGCAGGTCGCTGTTGCAGCCCGTCGGGTCGACTTTCACGCCTTCGATCGCCTGCGGCGAGAAATCGCGCTCGAGCGCCTGCTCCATCTCGCGCACGCGGAAGGCGTGCGAGCGGGCGCCGGTGACGGCGACGCGCACGCCCTGGTCGCCCTGGCTGACGAACACGCCGACCAGCGCGAAGCGCGATGCCGGCTGGCGCAGCTTCACGTAGGCCGCACGCTTCACCAGCGGAAAGCGCACCGCGACGATCAGCTCGCCCGGTTCGAGCGCCGTGGTGAACAGATCGACGAAGAAGTCGTCGGCGGCGATCGTGCGCCGGTCGGTCTCGATCGACGCGCCCAGGCCGAGCGCTGCGGCCGGATAGTCGGCCGCAGGGTCGGCGTTGGCGAGGGAGCCGCCGATCGTTCCCTGGTTGCGCACCATCGGATCGCCGATGCCCGCAGCCAGCTCGGCGAGCGCCGGGATGGCCGCGCGCACCTCCGGCGAGCGCGCCACCTCGGAATGCCGGGTCATCGCGCCGATCTTCAGCGCGGAGCCTTCGCGCGAGACGCCGCGCAGCCCGGAGATCGATGCGAGATCGACGAGCGTGCTGGCCGAGGCGAGCCGCAGCTTCATCGACTGCACGAGGCTCTGCCCGCCGGCGAGATAGCGCGCATCGGCGCTGGTCGCGCGCACCGCATCGGCGACGCTGGAAGGACGCTGGTATTCGAATCCGTACATGTTCGTCTCCTCCTCAGGCGATGCCGTTGGCGATGCGCCAGACGCGCTCGGCCGTCGCCGGCATCGGCACGTCGCGTACGCCCAGCGCATCGGTCATCGCATTGATGAACGCCGACGGCGAGCCGATCGCGCCCGCCTCGCCGCAGCCCTTCACGCCCAGCGGGTTGTGCGTGCACGGCGTGACCGTGGTGTCGACGACGAAGCGGGGCAGGTCGTCGGCGCGCGGCAGCGTGTAGTCCATCATCGAGCCGGTGAGCAGCTGGCCCGACTCGGGGTCGTAGCGGCAGCCTTCGAGCATCGCCTGGCCCAGCCCTTGCGCGACGCCGCCGTGCACCTGCCCCTCGACGATCATCGGGTTGACGATGTTGCCGAAATCGTCGACCGCGACGAACTGCACGATTCGCGTCTGCCCGGTCTGCGGATCGATCTCCACTTCGCAGATGTGCGTACCCGCCGGATAGGTGAAGTTGCTCGGGTCGTAGAACGCGTTTTCGTTCAGGCCCGGCTCGAGCTTGTCGTGCGGGTAGTTGTGCGGCACGTAAGCGGCGAGCGAGACCTGCGCGAAGGGCAGCTTGCGATCGGTGCCGGCCACGCGGAACTCGCCGTTCTCGAACTCGATGTCCGAGTCGGACGCCTCGAGCAGGTGCGCGGCGATCTTCTTGCCTTTGGCGATGATCTTGTCCACCGCCATCACGATCGCGGTGCCGCCGACGGCCAGCGAGCGGCTGCCGTAGGTGCCCATGCCGAAGGGAATGCGCCCGGTGTCGCCGTGCACGATCTCGATGTTCTCCACCGGCAGGCCGAGCTTGCCGGCGACCACCTGCGCGAAGGTGGTCTCGTGCCCCTGGCCGTGGCTGTGCGCGCCGGTGAACACCGTCACGGTGCCGGTCGGGTGCACGCGCACTTCTCCGGCCTCGAACAGCCCGGCGCGCGCGCCCAGCGCGCCGGCGATGCTCGACGGCGCGATGCCGCAGGCCTCGATGTAGCACGAGTAGCCCAGTCCGCGCAGCATTCCGCGCCGCGCCGCCTCTTCCTTGCGCGCCGGGAACGCGGCGACGTCGGCGAGCTGCTGCGCGCGGTCGAGCGAGGCCACGTAGCCGCCGCTGTCGTAGGTGAGCCCCACCGGCGTCGCGTACGGAAACTCCTGGATGAAATTGCGCCGCCGGATTTCGGCCGGATCGATGCCCAGCTCGCGCGCGCACTGCTCGGCCATCCGCTCGATGACGTAGGACGCCTCCGGGCGTCCCGCGCCGCGATAGGCGTCGATCGGCGCGGTGTTGGTGAATACGCCCTGCACCTCGACGTGGATCGCCGGCGTGCGGTACTGGCCGGCGAGCAGCGTGCCGTACAGGATCGTCGGCACCGCGGACGCGAAGGTCGACAGGTAGGCGCCGAGGTTGGCGACGGTGTTCACGCGCAGCGCGAGGAAATGCCCGTCCGCGTCCAGCGCCATCTCGGCGGTGGTGACGTGGTCGCGTCCGTGCGCGTCGGCGAGGAACGATTCGCTGCGTTCGGCCGTCCACTTGATCGGGCGGCCCACGCGCCTGCTCGCCCAGACGAGCGCCGTCTCCTCCGGATAGAGGAAGATCTTCGAGCCGAAGCCGCCGCCGACGTCGGGAGCGATCACGCGTACTTTCGACTCGGGCAGTCCGAGCACGAACGCGCACATCAGCAGTCGCTCGACGTGCGGGTTCTGGTTCGCCACGTACAGCGTGTAGCTGTCGTCGTGCTTCGTGTACATCGCGTTGGCCGCGCGCGGCTCCATCGCGTTCGGAATCAGGCGGTTGTTCACGAATTCCAGCCGCGTGACGTGCGCTGCCTTCGCGAACGCCGCGTCCACCGCCGCCTGGTCGCCGTGCGACCAGTCGTAGCAGACGTTGTTCGGCGCGTCGTCGTGCACGAGCGTCTGCGCCGAGGCGGCGCCGGCCGTGTCGACGACCGCCGGCAGCACGTCGTAATCGACTTCGACGAGTTCGGCGGCGTCCTTCGCCTGCAGCAGCGTCTCGGCGACGACGAGCGCGACCGTGTCGCCGACGTAGCGCACCTTGCCCTGCGCCAGCACGGGGTGCGGCGGCTCCTTCATGGGCGAGCCGTCCTTCGAGTGGATCAGCCACCCGCAGGGCAGGCCGCCGACCTTCGCTTCGGCCAGGTCGGCGCCGGTGATCACGTCGACCACGCCCGCAGCGGCCTTCGCCTGCGCGGTGTCGATCGAAACGATGCGCGCGTGGGCGTGCGGCGAGCGCACGAAGACGCCGTAGGTCTGTCCGTGCAGCACGACGTCGTCGGTGTACTGGCCGGTTCCGGTGAGGAAGCGGCGGTCCTCGCGCCGCTTCAGCGCCTGGCCGATGGGCGAGCCGGGTGCGTTGGAAAGGTCTGTCATCTCGTCCTCCGCCGATTCAGTTGCCGCCGGCCGCGACCTGCTCGATCGCGCGCACGATGTTCTGGTACCCGGTGCAGCGGCACAGGTTGCCTTCGAGCCCCTCGCGGATCTCGGCCTCGGTGGGGTTCGGGTTGTCCTTTAGCAGCTGCACGGCCGACATCACCATGCCCGGCGTGCAGAAGCCGCACTGCAGCGCGTGGCAGTCGTTGAACGCCTTCTGCATCGGGTGCAGCTCGCCGTTGGCCAGGCCCTCGATCGTCGTGATCGACGCGCCTTCGGCCTGCACCGCGAGGACCGAACACGACTTGATCGCGCGTCCGTCCAGGTGCACGGTGCACGCGCCGCACTGCGCGGTGTCGCAGCCCACATGCGTTCCGGTGAGCTGCAACTGCTCCCGGATGAACTGGACGAGCAGCATTCGGCGATCGATTCGGGCGGATACGGGCTTGCCGTTCACCGTCATCGTCACGGTTTGTTCCATGGAGCCTCCTCGAAGGAATCACCCGCCGCGCCGTGCGGCGGAGTGGGGTGCGTCCGGACCCGCTTCTGCGGCAGGTTCGTCGCGCGCCGTCCTCGGCGCGTGTGATCGGCATCATGCACCAATCGCGGTGCGCTCGCCCATTGCTAGAATCCGCATTGCGGAAATTGGCGTCCCTCCAGGCGGCGCGACGCCCCGCGCGCACCCCAACGTCCTCCCCGAAGCGACCCCTCCGAAGCGAAACAATGAGCGTCAAGTCCGACCGTTGGATCCGCCGCATGGCGGCAGAAGGCATGATCGAGCCCTTCGAGGCCGGGCAGGTGCGCACCGCCAACGGGCAGAAGATCGTCAGCTACGGCACCTCGAGCTACGGCTACGACGTCCGCGTCGCACGTGAGTTCAAGATCTTCACGAACATCAACTCGACGATCGTCGACCCGAAGAACTTCGACTCCAGCTCCTTCGTCGACTTCACCGGCGACGTCTGCATCATTCCGCCGAACTCCTTTGCACTGGCGCGCACGGTCGAGTTCTTCCGGATCCCGCGCAACGTACTTGTGGTGTGCTTGGGCAAGTCGACCTACGCGCGCTGTGGAATCATCGTGAACGTGACGCCCTTGGAACCCGAATGGGAAGGCCACGTCACGCTGGAGTTCTCGAACACGACGCCGCTGCCGGCGAAGATCTACGCGAACGAGGGCTGCGCGCAGGTGATCTTCCTCGAATCCGACGAGGTCTGCGAAACCTCGTATCGTGACCGCGGCGGCAAGTACCAGGGGCAGATGGGCGTCACGCTGCCGAAAACGTGAGCCCTCGGTTGCGGCCCCCCGTCAAAGCCGCTATATTTTTGGGATGATCTCCATTCGCGGTTCGCGCCGCGACTCCGGCAACCCCGGAGCCCTCCGAATCCTGCCTCTCCAGGCGTCCGGCAACCGGACGCTCGGCGGACTGCACCTTCTTTCGGTGCTGGGTCCGCTACTGCGCCCCGCGCGCTAAAACTCTCCTCCCCTCCTTTTCGTTCGCAGTTCTTTCGTAGCCTCCCGCGCCGGCGGGCCGGGCGCAACAGGAGCATTCCGATGGCCGACAAGCTGATCATTTTCGACACCACCTTGCGCGACGGCGAGCAGAGCCCGGGCGCGTCGATGAC
>JAJPEN010000082.1 GCA_021166835.1 Burkholderiaceae bacterium
CGTCATCGTCTACCAGGAACAGGTGATGCAGATCGCGCAGACGATCGGCGGCTACACGCTGGGCGGCGCCGATCTGCTTCGTCGCGCGATGGGCAAGAAGAAGCCCGAGGAGATGGCGCAGCACCGCGACGTCTTCGTCGACGGCGCGCAGAAGAAGGGCTACGACGTCGGGCTGGCGAACAAGCTGTTCGACCTGATGGCGATGTTCGCCGAGTACGGCTTCAACAAGTCGCATACCGCCGCCTACGCGGTCGTCACCTACCAGACGGCGTGGCTGAAGGCCTGCCATCCGGCCGAGTACATGGCGGCCACGCTGTCGGCCGACATGGACGACACCGACAAGGTCAAGCTCTTCGTCGACGACGCGCGCGCCAACGGCGTCGAGCTGCTGCCGCCCGACGTCAACGCGTCGCAGTACCGCTTCGAGCCGGTGGGCGAGCGCACGATCCGTTACGGCCTGGGCGCGATCAAGGGCACCGGCGAGGGCGCCGTCGTCGAGATCCTGCGCGCGCGCGCCGAGCGACCCTTCACCGATCTGTTCGACTTCTGCGCCCGCATCGACCGGCGCATCGTCAATCGACGCGCGATCGAGGCGCTGGTGCGCGCCGGTGCCTTCGACTCGCTCGACGCGGATCGCGCGAAGCTGCTGGCCAACGTCGGCCGCGCGATGGACGCGGCGGAAGCCGCCGGAGCGGCGGCCGATCAGGTCAGCCTGTTCGGCGACGAGGCGGGCGGGCTTCCGGCCGCCCCGGAGTGGATCGAGGCGCCGGCGTGGAGCGAGCGGCGCCGCCTGCAGGAAGAAAAGGCCGCGCTCGGTCTGTTCCTCAGCGGACATCTGTTCCACGCCCACGAGGCCGAGGTGCGCAGCTTCGTGCGCCTGCGCCTGGCCGATCTGCAGCCGGCCGCGCAGCCGGTGTGGGTGGCCGGCATCGTCGCGGCGCAGCGCACGCAGATGACGCGCCGCGGCAAGATGGCTTTCGTCACGCTCGACGACGGCAGCGCCGCCGTCGAGGTCTGCGTCTTCAACGAGTTGTACGAGGCGAATCGCAGGCTGATCCGCGACGACGAGCTGGTCGTCGTGCTCGGCAAGTGCTCGCGCGACGACTACAGCGGCGGCCAGCGCGTCGTCGCCGAGCGGCTGCTCGACCTCGAGCGGGCGCGCCGGGAGTTCGGCAAGCGGCTGCGCATCCGGCTCGGCGCGCGCGCCGCCGACCGCGCCGCGCTGCGCGAGGCCATCGAGCCCTTCGTCGCCGTCGGCACCGAGGACCAGGCGATTCCGGTCGTCGTCGAGTACGGCAATCGGGACGCCGCCTGCGAAGTCGAGCTGGGACGCAACTGGCGCGTGCGCCCGCACGACGACCTGATCGGGGCGATCCGCTCGATGCTGCGGCCGCTGGCGGCCGAGGTCGAGTATTGAGCGCCGCGCAGAAGGCTGCGGTCCCGCGCGACCGCCAGTCGAGCCTGGCGATCTACCGTCGTCTGCTCGGTTTCACGCGCCCGTACCGGATCGGCTTCGCCGCTGCACTGGTCGCGATGATCGTCGCGGCGGCCACCGAGCCGCTGTTCCCCGCGCTGATGAAGCCGCTGCTCGACGAGGGCTTCGTCCACAAGTCGCAGTTCCCGCTGTGGTTCGTGCCGGTGGCGCTGATCGCGATCTTCGTCGTGCGCGGCATCGCCACCTTCAGCAGCAGCTACGCGCTCGCCTGGGTCGCCAACAACGTTCTCGTCGACGTGCGAACGCAGATGTTCGACCGCGTGATGCGCCTGCCCGCCGAGCAGTTCGAGCGCGAAGCCTCCGGCCTGCTGATCTCGCGCATCGTCTTCGAGGTGACGAACGTCACCGCCGCGGTGACGCGCGCGCTGACCACGGTCGTGCGCGATTCGATCGTCGTGCTCGGCCTGGTCGGCTGGCTCGTCTACCTGAACTGGAAGCTCACGCTGGTGGCGCTGCTGCTGATCCCGGTGATGACGATCGTCGTCTCCGTCTACAGCCGGCGCATGCGCCGGCTGAGCCGGCAGAGCCTGTTGTACACGGGCGAGCTGACGCGCGTCGTCGAGGAGGCGGTGCACGGCTACAAGGTGATCAAGATCTTCGGCGGCTACCGCGCGCAGGCGGAGCGGTTCTCGCGCACCGTCGACAAGCTGCGCGGCTTCGCGATGCGGATGACGATTGCCGGCAGCGCCACGGTGCCGATCACGCAGCTGTCGGCGGCGATCGCGGTGGCGATCGTCGTCACCATCGCGCTCGTGCAGTCGATGAACGACCAGACGACGGTCGGCGGCTTCGTCTCCTTCGTCACCGCGATGCTGATGCTGCTCGCGCCGCTCAAGCACCTGGCCGACGTCAACGCCGAACTGCAGCGCGGGCTGGCGGCGGCCGAGTCGGTGTTCGCGCTGCTCGACCTGCAGGAGGAAGCCGACGTCGGCACCGTCTCGATCGGACGCGCGCGCGGGCGCCTCGTCTTCGAGAACGTCTCGTACCGCTACCCCACTTCGGCGCACGAGGCGCTGCGCGAGATCGACCTCGACATCCGGGCGGGCGAGGTGGTGGCGCTGGTCGGCGCCTCGGGCGCCGGCAAGTCGACGCTGCTGAACCTGCTGCCGCGCTTCATCGACCCGACGCGCGGGCGCATCCTGCTCGACGGCGTCGCGCTGCCCGAGCTGCGGCTGGCGGACCTGCGCCGGCAGTACGCGCTGGTGAGCCAGGAAGTGGTGCTCTTCAACGACACGGTGCGCGCGAACGTCGCGCTCGGGCGCGAGGACGCGGTGGACGACGCCACGATCTGGGCGGCGCTCGAGGCGGCGCGCCTGGACGCCGTCGTGCGCGCGCTGCCCGACGGCCTCGACGCGTCGGTGGGCGAGCGCGGCACGCGCCTGTCGGGCGGCCAGCGCCAGCGCCTGGCGCTGGCGCGCGCGATCGTCAAGGACGCGCCGATCCTGCTGCTCGACGAGGCCACCTCGGCGCTCGACTCGGCCACCGAGCGCGAAGTGCAGATCGCGCTCGAGCACACGATGCGCGGGCGCACCACGCTGGTCATCGCGCACCGGCTGTCGACGATCGAACGCGCCGACCGCATCCTCGTGTTCGACCACGGCCGCATCGTCGAGCAGGGCACGCACGCCGAACTGCTCGAGGCGGATTCGCTGTACGCTCGGCTGTATCGGATCCAGTATGCGAATGCGTGAAAGGAGGCAACCGATGAGCTCGCCCGACCGCTACCCGCTCGCCGAACTGAACGACCTGCCCGAGGACATCCGCTCGCGGATCGTCGAGGTGCAGGAGAAGAGCGGCTTCGTGCCGAACGTGTTCCTGATGCTCGCCCGCCGGCCCGACGAGTTCCGAGCGTTCTTCGCGTATCACGACGCGCTGATGCTACGTCCGGGCAATCTCACGAAGGGCGAGAAGGAAATGATCGTCGTCGCGACCAGCGGCGCGAATCAGTGCCTGTACTGCGTCGTCGCGCACGGCGCGATCCTGCGCATCTACGAGAAGAACCCGACGATCGCCGACCAGCTCGCGACGAACTGGCGCAAGGCGCCGCTTTCGCCGCGCCAGCGCGCGATGATCGCCTTCGCGATGAAGGTCTCGCTGAACTCGGCCGAGATCGGCGACGAAGACTTCGCCGCGCTGCACGCCCAGGGCTTCACCGACGAGGACGCCTGGGACATCGGTGCGATCGCCGCCTTCTTCGCCCTGTCGAACCGCATGGCGAATCTCAGCAGCATGATGCCGAACACCGAGTTCTACCTGATGGGGCGGGTGCCGAAGCAGAAGCCCGCGTAACGGCTCAAGAGGAGAAGACGATGGAGAACGCCGTGGCCGAGAATCGCATCGCCGACGCCAAACGCCTGGCGACGATCTGCTACGCGCTCTACGCGCTGTCGTGCGTGATCGGCGTCACCGCGATCGCCGCGATCATCGTGAATTACCTGAAGCGCGACGACGTCGCCGGTACCTGGGTGGCGAGCCACTTCGAGTGGCAGATCAAGACCTTCTGGTACGGGCTCGCCGGCGCGGTGATCTCGTGGCTGCTGATCTTCGTGCTGATCGGCTTTCCGCTGATGGTCGCGGTGGGCGTCTGGGTGATCTACCGGATCGTCAAGGGGTGGCTCGCGCTGGCGGACGACAAGGCGGTGGACGCGACGAAGCTGCTGTGAGCTGAGGTATCCGCTCAGCGGAACGGATTCTCGATGGTCAGCGCTTCGATGCGCTGGCCGTCCTGCAGGTCTTCCGTCAGGAGGCGAGTGCAGCCCGCCGCAAGAGCGGCCGCGACGATCAGCGAATCGTAGAAGCCGAAACGCCAACGCGCCTGCACGTCCAGTGCGCGCTGATACAGCCCGACGCTCGCCGGAACCTTCATCATCGGCGCGAGCACGGTATCGAGGTACTCGCGCGCAAGCTCCGGGGTGAGGGGGCGACGAAACTTTCGCGTAGCGACGTTCAGGAATTCCTGCGCCACCTGGAAGCTGATGCAGGTCGTCCCCGCAAGCAGACCTTCGCGAACGATGCGCTCGGCGATTGGGTGCTTGGCCTTGTCGGTTGCGTCGACGTGATAGACGAAAACGTTCGTGTCGAGGAAAGTGTCAGCGCTCATTCATCTCGTCGCGCGTGAACTTCCGTCCGGCCACGTACTTCCCCCGCAGGCGGCCCATGAGCGCCTGGTAGCGCTGAGCGCGCTCGTGGCTCTGCGCATAGTCCTCGAGCCAGCGACGGAATTCGTCGTTCAATGTCGTGTGCTCGGCGCGCGCGCGTTCGCGCGCTGCCTCGATCAGGCGTTCGTCGGCACTCAAGGTTATGTTCTTCATCCTGCGCAGTGTACACGAACATCGTGTACACTGCGGAAGTGCTGGATCTGTGGGCGCGACGCTGGATGACCGGCGCGATTCCCCGCGGATCGCGCGGCATTTCATGAACGCTCCCGCACCGCGCCTGATCGCCCACCTCGACATGGACGCCTTCTATGCGTCCGTGGAGCTTCTGCGCTACCCCGAGTTGCGCGGGCTGCCTCTGGTCATCGGCGGAGGCGATGCCAGCCGTCCCGTATTGCGCGCCGATGGCACCCGAAGCTTCGCCCGCCTGCGCGACTACCACGGTCGCGGCGTCGTCACCACCAGCACCTACGAGGCGCGCGCGTTCGGCGTGTTCTCGGCGATGGGCATGATGAAGGCGGCGCGGCTTGCGCCCGACGCCGTGCTGCTGCCCTGCGACTTCGACGAGTATCGCCGCTGCTCGAGACTCTTCAAGAACGCGGTGCGCGTCCTCACTCCAGTGATTGAGGACCGCGGCATCGACGAGATCTACATCGACCTCGGCGACGTGCCCGCGGCGCGGCTCGACGGCGGCCGCGCGATCGGCCTCGCGCTGAAGCAGGCGGTGCGGGAGGCGACGGGCCTGAGCTGCTCGATCGGCATCGCGCCCAACAAGCTGCTCGCCAAGCTGTGCTCCGAATTCGACAAACCCGACGGGCTCACCCTGCTCACGCAGGCGGACGTGGCGTGGCGCATCTGGCCGCTGCCGGCGCGCAGGATCAACGGTATCGGGCCGAAGGCGTCGGAGAAGCTCGCATCGCTCGGCCTGCACACGATCGGCGACGTGGCCGCGGCGGATCCGGCGATGCTCGTGGAGCGCTTCGGCACGAGTTACGGGAAATGGCTGCACGAGGCCGCGAACGGCATCGACTCGCGGCCGGTCGTAACCTTCCGCGAACCGAAATCGATCAGCCGCGAAACGACCTTCGAACGCGACCTGCATGCGGTGCGGGATCGAGCGGAACTCGGAAGGATCTTTACCGGCCTGTGCGAGCAGTTGGCGAACGACCTGAAGCGAAAGGGCTATGCGAGCAGGACGATCGGCATCAAGCTGCGCTTCGACGATTTCCGCATCGTCACGCGCGATCTGACGCTGCCCGAGCGCACGAGCGAAGCCCGTACGATCCGGCGCGCCGCCGGCGAGTGCCTGAAGCGCGTCGATCTTGCGCGTCGCCTACGGCTGCTCGGCGTGCGCGCCGGCGCACTCGCGCGGTTGGCCGAACAGATTCCACCCGCTACTGCTACCGAATCGATCGGGAAATTCATCGCGAGCGAGCCGGCGGCGCCGTGCGATCAGCAACGGGCTCGCAGCCTGCCGCTGTTCGATCGCACGGAAGGTAGCGCGCGATAAGCGCGTGCCGGCGCTTCGATCAACTCACAAAGACGCCTGCTTCAGCGCGCGCAGCTCGGTTAACAACGCAGGCACATCCGACGCGACGATGCTCCAGAGCGTGTCGTTGTCGATACCCAGGTAGCCGTGAATCAGCCGATTTCGCGTTGCGACAATGAGACGCTATGGCACACGCGGCGAAGCCGAGCGCACACGCTCCGGAACATGCATGGCCGCTTCGCCGATCAACTCGAGATTCCGAAGGGTGGCGTCGAAGATCAGACCATTCGACACGAACGACCGCTGATCCAGATCCGCGGTGTAGCGGATGACTTTCTCCGCGAACGCGATCATGTCGTCGATGTAGAAGCGCCATTCGCGCTCGCCAGCGTCAGACATGCACCGCTTCACGTTCGATGAAAGGGCGTAGTTCGGGCCGTAGCGCCTTATCCGTGACCAGGTCGACCGAGCGCCCAAGAAGATCTTCGAGAAAGAACTGGACGCCGAAGTAGCGCTCCGAGGTCGCAGGGCCGTCGAAGGAGACGAGGATGTCGATGTCGCTATCGGGCCGGGCGGAGTTTCGCACCGTCGAGCCGAAAAGTGCCAGACGAGTCACGCCGTAACGGGCCTTCAGAACGGGCTTGCTCTGCGTGAGTTTCTCGAGGACCTCAGTGCGGTTCACCGGATTCTCCTGGACAGGGTCGACCCTTCGCGCTCAGCGTCGTCCCACTCCGAGGATCGATTTTCGCCCAAATCACCCTACATCAGCACGATGTCGTACTGCTCCTGCCCGTACACCGGTTCCACCTGCAGCGAGATGCGCTTGCCGATCGCATCTCCCAGCGCGGCCAGCGGCTGCGCTTCCTCCTCGAGGAAGAGGTCGACCACCTGCTGCGACGCGACGATGCGGAACTCCTTCGGCTCGAACTGCCTCGCCTCGCGCTGGATCTCGCGCAGGATCTCGTAGCAGACGGTGCGCGCGGTCTTCACCAGCCCCTTGCCTTCGCAGGTGGGGCAGGGCTCCATCAGCTGGTGCGCGAGCGACTTGCGCGTGCGCTTGCGCGTCATCTCGATGAGGCCGAGCGAGGTGAAGCCGTTCACGCCCGAGCGCGTGCGGTCGCGCGCGAGCGCCTTGCGCAGCTCCTGCAGCACCTGGTCGCGGTGCTCGCCGCTCGTCATGTCGATGAAGTCGATGACGATGATGCCGCCCAGGTTGCGCACGCGCAGCTGCCGCGCGATCGCGTGCGCGGCCTCGAGGTTCGTGCGGAAGATCGTGTCGTCGAAGTTGCGTCCTCCGACGTAGCCGCCGGTGTTGACGTCGATCGTCGTCAGCGCCTCGGTCTGGTCGATGATCAGGTAGCCGCCCGACTTCAGGTCCACGCGCCGGGACAGCGCGCGCGCGATCTCGTTCTCGATGTTGTGCATCTCGAAGATCGGCCGCTCGCCCGCGTAGGGACGCAGCCGCTCGCGCATCGTCGGCATGTACGCGGCGGCGAAGTCGGCCAGCTCGGCGAGGGCGTCGGGCGAGTCGACGAGGATCGACGTCGTCTCGTCGGTGGCGATGTCGCGCAGCACGCGTTGCGCCAGGCTCAGCTCCTGGTACAGCGTGGCCGGCGCGCTGCGACGGCGGCTTTCGTCGAGGATCTCGCGCCAGCGCCGGCGCAGGTACGCGACGTCGGCGGCGAGGTCTTCGTCGCTCGCGTCCTCGGCCGAGGTGCGAATGATGAAGCCGCCTTTCTCGTCCTCGGGGATGAGCTTCTGCAGCCGGGCGCGCAGCGCCTGTCGTTCGGCTTCGTCCTCGATGCGTTGCGAGACGCCGATGTGCGGGTCCTGCGGCAGGTAGACGAGCATGCGCCCGGCGATGCTGATCTGCGTGGACAGGCGCGCGCCTTTCGTGCCGAGCGGATCCTTGATCACCTGCACGAGCAGCGGCTGGCCTTCGAACAGCACTTTCTCGATCGGCGCCGGCGGATTGCCGCTGTTCGAGCCGCTGCGCGACTGGAAGACGTCGGCCACGTGCAGGAACGCCGCGCGCTCCAGCCCGATGTCGAGGAAAGCCGACTGCATGCCGGGAAGCACGCGCGAGACGCGGCCGAGGCAGATGTTGCCGGCGAGCCCGCGCGTGCTGGCGCGCTCGATGTGCAGTTCCTGGATCGATCCCTGCTGCACGACTGCGACGCGGGTCTCGTGCGCAGAGTGGTTGACCAGGATCTCTTCGGTCATCGGGAGCCGGCGCCGCGCAGCAGCCGGGCGGTCTCGTACAGGGGAAGACCCATGATACCGGAGTGGCTGCCCTCGATGCGCCGCACGAAGCGCGCGGCGGCGCCCTGGATCGCGTAGGCGCCGGCCTTGCCGAAAGGCTCGCCGCCGGCGATGTACTCGTCGATCTCCTGCGGCCGCAGGCGCGCGAAACTCACGCGCGAGACCTGCGTGGCGAGGCGCTCGCGCCGCGCCGTCGCCACCACGACGGCGGTCAGCACGCGATGCGTGCGTCCCGACAGTTCGCGAAGCATTCGCCGTGCGTCGTCGGCGTCGGACGGCTTGCCGTACATCCGGCCGCCGATCGCCACCGTGGTGTCGCTCGCCAGCACCGGCGCGTCGGCTTCGCCGCGGCGGAGCAGCCGCGCACGGGCCGCCGCCGCCTTCGCCCGCGCGACGCGCTCGACGTAGCGAGCAGGCGATTCGCCCGGCGATGCGATCTCGAGCGCTTCGTCGTCCTCGTCGTCGTCGGACAGGAGCAGCCGAAAGCGCACACCGATCTGCCGCAGCAGTTCCTGGCGACGCGGACTGCGCGACGCGAGCCAGACGAAATCGGCGGGTTCTTCCGGCTGCGACGGCGCTCCGTTCATCGCAGCCGTCATCGCGAGCCCGCGCTGCCGCGGTGGTACGGATGTCCGCTGCCGATCGACCACGCGCGAAACAGCTGCTCGGCGAGCACGACGCGAACGAGCGCATGCGGCAGCGTGAGGCTGGACAGCCGAAGCTTCTCGTCGGCCTCTTCGAGCAACGACCGGTCGAGTCCGTCGGGGCCGCCGATCACGATCGCCACCGGGCGTGCATCGCGCTGCCAGTCGCGCGCGCGTCGCGCGAAGGCGATCGAGTCGTCGTCGGCGCCGCGCTCGTCGAGCGCAACGAGGCGCGCGTCTTCGGGCAGCGCCGCGCGGATGCGCACCGCTTCGCGCCGCATCCAGGTCAGGGCATCGCCCGACGCGCCGCGCGCTTCGGCGCGCACTTCGCGCCACTCGACGCGCCACTCGGGCGGCAGTCGTCGCAGGTAGTCGCCGACTGCCGCATCGACCCACGCGGGCATCTTCGTGCCGACGGCGACGATGCGGACGCGCATCGCCGCATCAGCCGTTCGATGCGCGCTTCGTCGCGGTACGCTTCGTGGCGACCCGCTTCGTCGCGGTGCGCCTCGCCGGTGCTTTCGTTGCGGTTTTCGCCGGCGCCTTCGTTGCGACCTTCGCCGGCGCCTTCGCCGCGACCTTCCCGGTTGCCTTCACTGGCGCCTTCGCCGCAGCCTTCTTCGGCGCGGCCGGCCGCTTCGCCGCGCTGCGCGTTCCCGCCGCAGCCGGCGCCTGCGCTCCGACGCGCAGCCGCACGGGCCTGGTGCCCCACAGCTCCTCGAGGTTGTAGTACTGCCGGATCGCCGGCTGCATCACGTGCACGACGATGTCGCCGAGGTCGACCAGCACCCATTCGCCGGTGTCGGCGCCTTCCATCGAGACGACCGGCGCGCCGGCTTCCTTGACCTTGTCGCGCACGTGCGAGGCGAGCGCGCGCGTCTGGCGGTTCGACGTGCCGGTGGCGATGATGACGCGATCGAAGAGTTCGGTCTGCGCCGTGGTGTCGAAGACCCGGATGTCCTGGGCCTTGATGTCGTCGAGCGCGTCGACGACGACGCGTTGCAGCTTTCTCGGATCCATCCGGTTCCTTTTCGTTGCGCGCCGCGGACGCGGCGCGCGCGCCGGCTCGTCGCGCAGCGGTGTCGCGCGGTACAGCCGGTTGCGGTCAATATAGTCGAGAACGCCGTGGGGCAACAATTCGTCCGGGCACTCGCCGCGCGCGAGCCGATCGCGCAGCGCGCTGCCCGACACCTGCATCGACGGCATCGGGAAGAAGACGATCGAACCGGCCGGCGCGTCGGGCAACTCCTCGCATGCGTGCGCATCGACGAGCGCGCGCACGCGCGCATCCAGCGCTTCCAGCGTGTCTCCGGCACGGCGCGCGACGGCCAGGTGCGCATGGCGCAGCAGCTCCTCCCAGCGATGCCAGGTGGGCAGGTTGCGCAGCTGGTCGCTGCCGACGATCCACACCAGCGCCGCCGCTTCGCCGAGCTGCGCGCGCAGCTCGATCAGCGTGTCGATCGTGTAGCTGGCGCCGGCGCGTTTCGTTTCGCGTTCGTCGATCGACGTGCGCGGCAGAGCAACCGTCGCGATGTGAAGCATCTCGATGCGCTGCTGCGCGGTCGCGCCCGCGTCCACTTTCTGCCATGAGCGGCCGGTGGGCACGAAGCGCAGCTCGTCGAGCGCCAGATGCGCGAGCGCCGCGCGCGCGAGCGCGACGTGCGCCACGTGAACGGGATCGAAGGTGCCGCCGAGCAGGCCGATCCGGCGCCGCGGCGAAGCGCCATGCGCCCCGCGTGCGCCCGGTGCGTCCGACATCAGATCCAGTCGCGCGGGACGAGGAACCCGCCGAGCCGCGCTTCGGGCGATCCGGGTTCGGGATGCCAGTCGTAGCGCCAGCGCGCCGACGGAGGCATCGAGCACAGGATCGACTCGGCCCGCCCGCCCGATTGCAGGCCGAACAGCGTGCCGCGGTCGTAGACGAGGTTGAACTCGACGTAGCGGCCGCGGCGCCAGGCCTGGAACTCGCGTTCGCGCTCGCCGAAAGGCTCGTCGCGGTGACGCAGGACGATCGGCGCATAGGCGTCGACAAAGGCGTCGCCCACCGAGCGCGTCAGCGCGAAGCAGCGCGCGAAGCCGCCTTCGTTCAGGTCGTCGAAGAAGATGCCGCCGACGCCTCGCGCCTCGTTGCGATGCTTCAGGAAGAAGTAGTCGTCGCACCAGCGCTTGAAGCGCGGGTACAGCTCGGCGCCGAAGGGATCGAGCGCCTGCCTGCACGCGCTGTGGAAGCGCACGACGTCCTTCTCGAAGGGGTAATACGGCGTGAGGTCCATGCCGCCGCCGAACCACCAGACCGGATCGGCCGCCTCGTCGCCGGCGCCGGCGACGAAGAAACGCACGTTCATGTGCACCGTCGGCACGTAGGGATTGCGCGGATGCAGCACCAGGGAGACGCCCATCGCCTCGAAAGGGCGGCCGGCGATCTCGCCGCGCTGCGCGCTCGCCGAAGGCGGAAGCCGCGTTCCGTGCACGTGCGAGAACAGCACGCCGGCCCGTTCGAAGACGCCGCCTTCCTCGAGCACGCGCGTGATGCCGCCGCCGCCTTCGGCGCGCTGCCAGGCGTCGCTGCGAAACGACTGCCCGTCGATCGCTTCGAGCGCGGCGACGATGCGCGATTGCAGCTCCGCGAGCCAGTCGCGCACCGCGACGGCGTCGACGGCGGACCCGGAACCGGGTTGGGGTGCGGCGAGATGCGGCTTCATGCAATCACTTCTGCTGCAGTCACTTCGGTGCATGTCGGCCCGACGCCGCGCGCGAGCCGATGTCGCGTCGATACTGCATGCCCTCGAAACGGATCGAGTCGATCGCGCGATAGGCGCGCGCCTGCGCGATCTTCGGCGAATCGCCGAGCGCCGTCACGCAGAGCACGCGGCCGCCCGCGGTGACGATGCGGCCGTCGTCGATCGCGGTTCCCGCGTGGAACACCCAGCAGTCGTCGCCGATCGCCGCGCCCGACTGCGGCAGTCCGATGATCTCGTCGCCCTTCTGCGGCGTGTCGGGATAGCCGCCGGCGGCGAGCACGACGCCAACGGCGGTGCGGCGATCCCATTCGAGCGAGACGCGATCGAGCGTGCCGGCGAGCGCCTGCTCGACGACGTCGACGAGGTCGCTCTTCATCCGCACCAGGATCGGCTGCGTTTCGGGGTCGCCCATCCGGCAGTTGAACTCGAGCGTGCGCACTGCGCCGCCCGGCTCGATCATCAGCCCCGCGTAGAGGAAGCCGGTGTACGGCGTGCCGTCGGCGGCCATTCCCTCGACGGCCGGGCGGATGATCTCGCGCAGCACGCGCGCGTGCACCTCGGGTGTGACGGCGGGCGTGGGCGACACCGCGCCCATGCCGCCGGTGTTCGGGCCGCGATCGGCATCGTGCAGCCGCTTGTGATCCTGGCTGGAAGCGAGCGGAACGACGTGATGCCCGTCGACCAGAACGATGAAGCTCGCCTCCTCGCCGTGCAGGAAATCCTCGACGACGACGCGTGCGCCGGCGTCGCCCAGCCGGTTCTCGGTGAGCATCGTGTCGATCGCCTCGTGCGCCTGCGCGAGCGAGGTGGCGACGACCACTCCCTTGCCGGCGGCCAGGCCGTCGGCCTTCACGACGATCGGCGCGCCGCGCTGCTCGACGTAGGCGTGCGCGGCCTGCGCATCGGAGAAGCTCTCGGCGGCCGCGGTGGGAATGCCGTGGCGCTGCATGAAGGTCTTGGCGAAATGCTTCGACGCCTCGAGCTGCGCCGCGCGCCGTGTCGGCCCGAAGATGCGCAGCCGGCGCGCACGGAAGCGGTCGACGATGCCGGCGGCCAGCGGCGCTTCCGGCCCGACGACGGTGAAGGCGATCGCCTCGCGCTCGGCGAAATCGGCGAGCGCTTCGATGTCGGTGATCGGCAGGTTGACCAGCCCCGGCTCGCGCGCGGTGCCGCCGTTGCCCGGAGCGACGTAGACGCATTGCACGCGCGGCGAGCGCGCGAGTTTCCACGCGAGCGCGTGTTCGCGCCCGCCGGCGCCGACGACGAGGAGCTTCATGATTCCCTGCCCGTTGACCCGGCTTCGCTACGCTCGCCGATCGACGTTCCGTTCATTGGGTTTCGTCGAAGACGGCGTTGGTGTAGACCTGCTGCACGTCGTCGACGCTTTCGATCGCATCGAGCAGCTTCTGCATCTTCGCGGCGTCTTCGCCGGCGAGCGCGACTTCGTTCATCGGGCGCATCGTGACTTCGGCAACCGCGGCGGCGAGCCTGGCCGCTTCGAAGGCGTGCTTCAGCTTCGGGAAGTCGGCCGGCTCGCACAGCACTTCGATGCCGCCTTCGTCGTCGGTGCTCACGTCGTCGGCGCCGGCTTCGATCGCGACTTCCATCACGCGGTCTTCGGGCGTGCCCGGCTCGAACAGGAACTGGCCGCAATGGCGGAACAGGTACGCCACCGAGCCGTCGGTGCCGAGGTTGCCGCCGTTCTTCGAGAACGCGTGACGCACCTCGGCCACCGTGCGGACGCGGTTCTCGGTGAGGCAGTCGACGATGACCGCCGCGCCGCCGATGCCGTAGCCCTCGTAGCGGATCTCCTCGTAGCTGACGCCCTCGAGGCCGCCGGCGCCGCGCTGGATCGCGCGCTGCAGCGTGTCTTTCGCGATGTTCGCGTCGGAAGCCTTCTCCAGCGCCAGGCGCAGCCGCGGGTTGGAAGCCGGATCGGCGCCGCCCATCTTCGCGGAGACCGTGACCTCACGAATGACCCGCGTGAACACCTTGTTGCGCTTGGCGTCCTGGCGGTTCTTGCGATGCTGGATGTTGGCCCATTTCGAGTGACCGGCCATCCCTTCCTCTCGTGGTGACCGACGCGACGGTGCGGCGGCTCGATGCGACCATCGCGATCGGGCGCTTCGCTCGCGCTCGCATTCCGCTGCGTTGCGTGGCCCCGCTTATGCCCGCTTATGCCCGCTTCGCTTGCGCGCGCCGTTGTCGGCGTGGTCGAATGCGTGGATTCGGGCCGGGATTTTAGCATTCCGCAATGAGCGAACCGTTGATGATCGCGCGCAACGAGCGCACCGAACTGTTCCTGCTGCCGGGCATGGCGAACCGTCACGGCCTGGTCACCGGCGCGACCGGCACCGGCAAGACCGTCAGCTTGCAGGTGATGGCCGAACGCTTCTCGTCGATCGGGGTTCCGGTGTTCGCCGCCGACGTCAAGGGCGATCTCGCCGGCATCTCGCAGCCCGGCGAGCTGACGCCGAAGCTGAAGGAGCGGCTCGATCGGCTCGGCTTCCAGGCGCCGGCCTTCGGCGGCTCGCCGGTGGCGCTGTGGGACGTCTACGGCGAGAAGGGCCATCCGCTGCGCGCCACGATCTCCGACATGGGCCCGCTGCTGCTCGCGCGCATGCTCGCGCTGAACGAGACGCAGGAGGGCGTGCTGCACATCGTGTTCCGCATCGCCGACGAGCATGGCCTGCTGCTGCTCGACGCCAAAGACCTGCGCGCGATGCTGCAGTTCGTCGGCGAGAACGCGAAGACCTTCACCACCGCCTACGGCAACATCTCGGCGGCATCGATCGGCGCGATCCAGCGCGGCCTTCTCACGCTCGAGCAGCAGGGCGCAGACCGGTTCTTCGGCGAACCGATGCTGAACATCGACGACCTGATGCAGACCGACGCGAAGGGGCGCGGCATCGTCAACATCCTCACCGCCGACCGCCTGCTGAACGCGCCGAAACTGTACGGCACTTTCCTGCTGTGGCTGCTGTCGGAACTGTTCGAGCGGCTGCCCGAGGTCGGCGATCGCGACCGGCCGAAGCTCGTCTTCTTCTTCGACGAGGCGCACCTGCTGTTCGACGATGCGCCCAAGGTGCTGCTCGATCGCATCGAGCAGCTCGTGCGATTGATCCGCTCGAAAGGGGTCGGCGTGTTCTTCGTCACGCAGAACCCGCTCGACGTGCCCGATTCGGTGCTCGGCCAGCTCGGCAATCGCGTGCAGCACGCGCTGCGCGCGTTCACGGCGCGCGACCAGAAAGCGGTGCGCGCCGCCGCGCAGACGATGCGCGCCAATCCGGCCTTCGACACCGAGAAGGCGATCACCGAACTCGGCGTCGGCGAGGCGCTCGTGTCGATGCTGGACGAAAAAGGGCGCCCGGGCATCGTCGAGCGCGCTTTCGTCGCGCCGCCCGCCTCGCGCATCGGCCCGATCTCCGACGAGGAGCGCGCGGCGCTCGTGCGCACGTCGAACGTCGCCGGCATCTACGACAGGACGGTCGATCGCGAATCGGCGTACGAGAAGCTGCAGCACCGGGCCGCGGCGCAGCCGCCCGCCGACTCGAGCGCCGGGTCCGCTTCGCAGGCGGGCGCCGAAGCGTCGAGCGGCGGCTTGGGCGGGGTCTTTCGCGATGCGCTCGGCGGCCTGATGACCGGCAGCGGACGCAAGGACTCCGCCATCGAGGCGATGGCCAAGAGCGCGGCGCGTTCGATGGGCTCGACGATCGGCCGCGAGCTGATCCGCGGCGTGCTCGGGACATTGCTGGGGGGCAGCACGCGCAAGCGCTGAGGCGCCGAAGATGTTTTCACGACGCAGATCAAGATCGGCGTCATCGGCACCAACTACCATCGATCGCCGGTCGCTCGCTCCCTGGGAAAACGAGTGGTTGCTCTTCCCCGATGTCCGCCTCCCCGCAGCGCGGCTCGTACGGTCGACCGATCTTCCCGAGTGAAGCGATGCGTGACGCTCTTGTCCATGAAGTTCGCGATCCCCTGAGCCGTGCCCGGTCGGCGCTGTACGAGGCGGCTCGCGCGTTGCGCAGGCCGGCGTGCGGCGCCCCCGCCAACCGGCGGGCCGAAGCCGCGATGCACATGCTGGCCCGAATCGACTCGGCCCTCGAAAGCATGCTCGCCGGAGCGGTTTCGCGGGGAGGCGTGCCGCTGGCTCCGCGGCACGACACCGACATCGGCACGATCGTTGCACTCACCATCGCCGACGTCGAACCGCTCGAACGCTGGCGAATCGGCATCGAACGCGCCACTCAGGTGCGCACGGCTTCGATCAATGCCGGCCTCGTCCGGCTGGCCTTGCGAAACCTCCTGTCGAACGCGCTCGCCTGCTCTCCCCCAGGGTCGCCCGTCGTCGTGCGCATCGACGAAACGGACGACCCGCTGGCGCTCGTGATCGAGGTCCGCGATCACGGTTCGGGAATCCGGGACGATGCGACGCCCCGCACGCAGGTTCTCGATGCCGCCGACCCCTGCGAGCAGGGCTTCCGCGAACGCGGCCTCGGTCTGCGCATCGTTCGACAGGTGGCGCAGAAGCACGGCGGTCGCGTCGAGCTGAAGAGTGCGCGGGGCGTCGGAACCGTCGCGCGAATCCTTCTTCCGCAGGGAGTGGCCTGAGGCCTGCGACAGACTCCTAGTCGCCCCGGATCCGCGCTCGAAAGACGTATCCCTGGCGGGAGCGGCTTTGCAGCGGAACGAGTTCCGGCGTCGCCCGCTCGATTCGCCGGCGAAGACGGTAGATCGTTGCGTGAAGCAGATTGTCCGAGTCGCTCGTGGGAGAGATTCCCAGCCGCTGTCGGAGTTCCTCGCGGCCCACCGTCCTGCCGCCGGCCTGGACGAAGCATTCCATCACGGCCACATCGGACGGGCTCAGCTCGACGCGAATCCCGTCGGGCGTCACCAGCGCGCTCGCCGCGCGATCGAGCTTCCAGGCCGGGGCGGGCTGCAGCGTCGTGGCGGCGCGGCGCTGCACCGCGGCGATTGCGAGAAGCGCCTGCTCCTCGCGGACCGGCTTCGCCAGGTACATGTCGGCCCCGACCTGCATCGCTGCATCGAAGGCCTCCAGCTGCTGTCTCGCAGAAATGACGAGGATGCCGACTTCGGTTCGCCTTCTCAGGACCCGGATCAGATCGACTCCGTCGATCCCGGGCAGCTCCAGATCCACGACGTAGAAACCGAAATCGTACGGCGCCTGCGCCGTCAGCAACGACTCACTGTCTTCGAATGTCGCGACGCAGGCGCCGCGCTCGCGCAAGCATCGGGCCACCCGTTCACAGAAGGCGGCGTCGCTGTCGACCAGGGCAAGCGTACCAGGGAGCATGGAAGGGTTCGGCAGCATCCGGAACCATTACCGGAAGGGATCGCCTGGCCGCAAACGCTTGCGACATCGGCCCGACGGCTGGCCTGGCCGGCCGTTCACCGCCGTACCGAAACGCGCCCGCATTCCCGTGGGAACAATCATTTCTGACGTACCGGCGCCTTCAGTGCATCGAGCAGCGCCCGCCGATAGGGCGTTCCGCGCCATTGTAAGCGAGATCTGTTGCGTGCAGGCGACGACACCGCGCCTCCGGCAGATTCGCGGTGGCTTTTCGCCTCATCTCGATCATTTCTGATCGATAGGGGCGCTGATCATGCCGGCAGCGCTGCCACCGGCAGCTCGACAACCAGACTAAAGGGAACGAAATGAACTCTCTCCGGGATCTGCGGCTGGGGGCCCGCCTCGGCATCGGCTTCGGCAGCGTGCTCGTCCTCATGGCGATCATCGTGGGCATCGGGGCCGTCCGCCTCCAGGCGGTCGGCGGGTTGACCCATGAGGTGATCGACGAGGATTGGGTCAAAGCCGACGCGGCCTCGGGCATCGATCGTCATGCGAGGGCAAACGCCCGCTACGCGATGGAAGCGCTCATCACTACCGATGCCGCGAAGATCGAGAAGATACGCGACCAGATCCAGTCCAACATGAAGGAAGTGGACGTCGCGCTCGAAAAGCTCGACAGGCTCGTGGCGAGGGCCGAAGGCAAGGCGCTGCTCGGCAGGATCAAGGAGGGGCGCCGGAAGTTCGTTGCGGCGATCATCGAAGTGCAGAAGCTGGTTTCGCAGGGGCGGCGCGAGGAAGCCACCAGGATGATGCTGGTCGACGCGCTCCCTGCCATCGATGCGCTCCAGACCGACATCGACGGCCTCGCGGCGTTCCAACGCCGTGTCGTCGAGACGAGCGGAGCGGAGATCGGCGAGGCGATCGCCTCGGCATGGACGTCGATGCTCGTCGTCGGGCTTTCCGCGCTGCTGATCGGAGCGCTGTTCGCCTGGTGGCTCACCCGGTCCATCACCCGTCCGATCGCCGAAGCCGTCCGGGTTGCCGAGACGGTCGCCGCGGGTGACCTGAGATCGCAGATCGAGGTCCGCAGTGCCGACGAGACGGGCCAGCTTCTGACGGCTCTGAAGAACATGAACGCGAGCCTCGAAAGCATCGTCGGCCGGGTGCGGCAGGCTTCCGAATCCATCGCCACCGGGTCGGGTCAGATCGCCACGGGAAATGCGGATCTGAGCCAGCGAACCGAGGAGCAGGCATCGAATCTCCAGCAGACCGCCGCGTCGATGGAAGAGCTCACGACCACGGTTGCCCAGAATTCGGACGCGGCGCGACAGGCGAACGACCTGGCGGCGGCTGCAAGCAAGGCCGCCGTGCTCGGCGGCGAAGCGGTCGGACGCGTGGTCGGCACGATGCAGGCGATCAGCCAGAGCTCCCGGAAGATCGCGGAAATCATCGGCGTCATCGACGGCATTGCGTTCCAGACGAACATTCTCGCGCTGAATGCCGCCGTCGAAGCGGCGCGGGCAGGCGAGCAGGGCCGGGGCTTCGCCGTGGTGGCCGGTGAAGTGCGCAGTCTTGCCCAGCGCAGCGCCGAGGCGGCCAAGGAAATCAGGGTATTGATCGGCGAGAGCGTGGAGAAGGTCGAGTCGGGTTCCCGGCAGGTCGACGAAGCCGGAAGGAGCATGGAGGACATCGTCGCGCAGGTGAAGCGGGTGAGCGACCTGATCGGCGACATCTCGTCGGCCAGCGGCGAGCAGAGCAGTGGCATTGCGCAGATCGGCGATGCAGTCGCGCAACTCGACCAGGTGACGCAACAGAACGCTGCGCTGGTCGAGGAATCGGCAGCGGCTGCGGAGAGCCTGAAGCAGCAGTCGGATTCTCTCGCCGAGATGGTCAGCGTGTTCAAGTTGAAGGACGGCGAGGCGCACCGCGTCATCGAGAACGCCAGGCTCGGCAGCCGCATCGCCGCGGCGTCTTCGCAGCCCGGTCCCCGGGCAGCGCAGCCCGGCCCCCGGGCAGCGCAGCCCGGCCTTCGCGCAGCGCAGCCCGGCCTTCGCGCAGCGACGAAAGCCGCGACGCCGCCGGCGACGACCGTCGGCGCAGAGGCCGGGGAATGGGCGAGCTTCTAGGCCTGATCCGGGACGCTCCGGTCTTAGCCGGGGTCGCGGGGGGCGTCGCCCCGGCTCGCGGCCAGGTAAGACTGGAGCGTGTCCCGGATGTGCTCCGCGAGCAGCGTCTGCGAATGTTTCACGTCGGCGCCGCGGATCGCGTCGACGATGCGCTCGTGATTCGCCTGGCAGTGCCCGACGCGTTCGTTCTCCTCGGGCAGGCGCGAGCGCAGCGCGCGGATCTTGTGCGCGACGAGCGCATACGATCCCTGCAGATACGGGTTGCGGCACGCGCCCACGATCGCTTCGTGGAAGGCCTGGTCGAGTCGCGGCAGCGCCGCAAGGTCGTGCATCGCATGCGCGCGCCCCATCTGCTCGATGTTGCGCTCGAGTCGCTTCCGCAGCCCGGCGGCGTCCGCCTGCATCGCCTCGGCGAGCGCCGCGCATTCGATGATCTCGCGGAAGCGGCAGACGTCGCGCACGCCGGCTTCGTCGAGCGAGAACACGAAGCTGCCGCGTTGCGGGTGCACCTGCACCAGGCCTTCGCCCTGCAGACGCAGCAGGGCCTCGCGTACCGGAGTCTTGCTGATCCCCATGCCCGCGGCGAGCGAGGCCTCGGACAACTGCTCGCCGAAGCGGTATCGACCGTCGACGATCGCATCGCGGATACGCGCGACGGCGAGTTCGGTGAGGGTCTTCGGCCGTTCGACGCGGGTGTGGAGCCGGCTGCGCGCCGCGGGCGTCGCGCCGGGCGCGCGCGAAGCGGTGCGCGAAGGGGTGGGCACCAAGCGGGCAGAGCGCTCGACGACGCCCATGCTCAGGCCTCCGTCCGTGCGAGCAGCGCGCGCACCGCCTCGGGGCGAGGCAGCGGAGCGACCGCGCCGAAGCCCGTGGTCGACAGCGCGGCGGCGGCGTTCGCGTAGCGCGCCGCTTCGTGTATCGAGTCGCCGGCGGCGATGCGCGCCAGGCACGCGCCGCAGAAGCAATCGCCGGCTCCGGTGGCGTCGATCGTCGCGACCTCGTGTCCGCGAATATGCTGCCGTGTAGATCCGTCGCTGACGACGACGCCGTTGGCGCCGAGTTTCAGGAACACGACGCGCGCGCCGAGTTCGTGGGCCCAGTCGACGAGTGCGTCCGGATCGTCACGGCCCGAAAGCGCTCGCGCGTCCTCCACGCTCGGAAAGAACCAGTCGGCCAGCGAGGCGGCGAGCCCGATCATCGCGCGTGCCCGCGCGAGCGGCCACAGTCGCGTGCGCAGGTTCGAGTCGAAGGACACCCGCGCGCCGTGCGAGCGCGCGGACTCGAAGGCGGCAAGCACGGTGTCGCAGGCATTCGACGAGATCGCCATGCTGATGCCCGAGGCGTGCACGATGCGGCTCGCGCGCAGGACGTCGCCGGCGACATGCTGCGGGCGCATGCGGCTCGCCGCCGACCCGGCCCGCAGATACGAGAACTCGTGTCCGCCCGGACCGTGCGAGACGAAATACACGCCCGTGTGGGCATCGGGATCGATATCGACCGCCTCGACCTCGACCCCCTCGCGAAGCCAGAGTTCGACGAACATCCGTCCGAAGACATCGTCGCCCACGCGCGTGCCATAGGCGACGCGCGCCCCGCTGCGCGCCGCGGCGATCGCCATGTTCGAGCTGTCGCCGCCGAAGCCTTGCAGGTAGTCGGGTGCGCCCGGCCTCGTCTGGTTGAATTCGACCATCGGCTCGCCGATCGAGAAGAGGTCGAATCGCCTTGCGTCGTCCACGTTTTCGTCTTCTCCGCGCTCGCGAGCGGGCTCCGATGGGTTCAGATGCGGCCGTACTTTGCCAGACCCTGGCGAAGCGACTTCGCCTCGACGATCAGGCGGGCCTGCTCGAGTTCGCGTGCGTCGATCTCGCGCGCCATCGCGAGCACCTCCGCGGCCCGATCGCGGGGAACGACGACGACGCCGTCGATGTCGCCGACGATCCAGTCGCCGGGATTCACTTCGATTCCGCCGCAGGTCACGGTCACGTTCGAGGCAACCGTGCGAAAGCGGCCGACGGTGGTACCCGGGGAGACCGCGCGCGCGATGACCGGGAAATCGTAGTCGCGACGGATTTCGGCGATGTCGCGCACTGCGCCGTCGAGAACGGCGCCGGCCATGCCGCGTGTCCAGGCGCCGGCGGTCATCAGCCCGCCCCAGACGGCGACATCGGCCTCGCCGCCGATCGCGATGACGATCACGCTGCCCGGCGCGGCCTCGTCGATGAGATCGAGCGCGTGCTGCGGCGGAACCGACTCGGTGGTCGGCTCCTCGAGCACCGTGACCGCGGGCCCGACGATGCGGCGATCGTTGATGCGCGGCTTCAGTGCGTGTTCCATGTAGCCGCGTCTGCCGCAGACCTTGTCCACGGCGTCGGCGACGGAGGCGGTGGCCACTTCGCGGAAACCCGCGACCAGTTCTTCCACGGTCATTTCATTCATGCTCCATGTTGCAGATAGCGGCGGGCGTTCGCGACCACGGCGGCGCGGTCTCCCCGCGCGAGTGCATCGCGATCGACCAGGCGGCTGCCGGCGCCGACCATCGCGGCGCCGGCTTTCAGGAAGGCCGCGATCCGCTCGTCGTCGATGCCGCCGGTCGGACACAGGCGAACGCCGGGAAAGATCGATTGCAGCGCCGCGACGTGCGCGGGCCCCCCGGTGGATGCGGGAAATATCTTGACGACGTCCGCGCCTTCCTCGAGGGCGGCGGCGACCTCGCCCGGCGTGAACGCTCCGATGAGGGCGAGGCGTTGCGCCGCATGGCAGCGAGCGACGATGCCGCGCACCGGATACGGCGTGACGAGGAAGGAAGCCCCGTGCGCGAGGCAGGCGTCGGCGCTCGCCGGGTCGACGACCGTGCCCGCGCCGATCAGGCTGTCGGGGCGCTCGCGCACGAGCGCGCCGATGAGCGCCGGGGCGTCGGGCGTGGTCATCGTCACCTCGAAGACGCGGAAGCCGGCTTCGTGCAGGCATCCGACCGCGTCGAGCGTCGTTTGCGCGTCGGCCAGCCGAAGCACCGGCAGCACGCGTTGCGCCGACAGGCGCGCGAGGATCGCTTCGCGCGTCATGGCTCGCCGATGACGTCTTCGTGCGGGTGGCGCAAGCCGTCGCTCATGGCTTCGCCGTCTTCTCGATCGCCTGGAACAGGTTGTCGACGTACTCCTTGCCGATCTCCTTCTCGGCCCAGGCGCGGACCGGCGGCTGCGAGAGCTTGCGGAACTCGCCGACCTGCGCCGGCGTCAGCTCGGTGACCTCCATGCCGAGCTTCGCGAGGATCGGCTTCGCGTTGCGGTCCTGTTCGGCGGTCATCTTCCGGTGGATCGCGATCGCCTTCTTCGTGCCCTCGTCGACCGCGGCGCGCTCGGTGGGCGTCAGCCCCTGGTAGAAGCGCTCGTTGATCAGGTAGCCGTGCACGCTCCAGACGTGCCCGTCGAGCGTCACGTATTTCTGGTGCTGGTACAGGCTCGCGGCGAGGATGTTCGTCACGCCGTTCTCCTGGCCGTCGACGACCTTCTGCTGCAACGCCGCCGGCAGCTCGGCCCACGGGATCGCCGAGGGCGACGCGCCCAGCGACTCGACGAGGATCTTGAACACCGGCGAGGGCTGGATGCGGATCTTCATGCCCTTCATGTCGTCGGGCGTGCGGATCGGCCGCAGGCTGTTCGTGAAGTGACGCACGCCGTTGTCGGCAAGACCGAGCAGGCGGATGCCCTGCTTCTTCACCATGTCGTCGGAGAAGCCCTTCAGCCAGTCGCTGTCGTAGACGCGCCAGGCGTGCTCGTGGTTCTCGTAGAGGAACGGAATGCCGAGCACGCCGATCGGCTTGTGCACGGTGGCGATCGCGCCGTCGTGCGCCACCGCCATCTCGAGCGTGCCGAGCTTGACCGCTTCCATCGTCGGCTGGTCCTTGCCGAACTGGCCGGCCGGATAGATCTCGACCTTGATCGAGCCGTTCGTCGCGCGCTCGACGTGTTCCTTGAAAGCGAGCGCGGCGGCGTGCTTGGGCTGGTCTTCCTTGGCCGGCTGGAAATGCGCGTATTTCAGCGTCTTCTGCGCCGACGCGGGCGTCGCGAACGCGAGCGTCGCGGCCGCGAGCGCGGCGAACAGCATCCGGGTCTTCATCTGCGTCTCCTTCGGTGGTGGTTCATCGCGAGTAGCCGAACATCGCCGGTACGGCGGTGCTCAGCGCGGGGAAGAGGATGACGAGCAGCAGCACGACCAGCTCGGCGGCGAGCAGCGGCAGCACGGCGCGCGCGAGCCGATCGAGCCGCAGCCGCGCGACCGACGCCATGACGAACAGCACCGCGCCCACCGGCGGCGTGATCATCCCGATCGTGAGGTTCAGCACCACCGCCATCGCGAACTGCAGCGGAGGGATGGCGAACTGGTCGGCGAGCGGCGCGAGCACCGGCACGAGGATGATCACCGCCGGCAGCGTGTCGATGAACAGCCCGCAGACGAGCACGAAGCCGGCGACGATCAGCATCACCAGCAGCGGATCGCTCGTCATCGTCGCGATCGACGCGGCGATCGTCTGCGGGATCTGCAGCAGCGTGAGCAGCCACGCGAACAGCGACGCCGTCGACACGATGATCAGCGCGGCCGAGGTGACGAGCCCGCTTTGCAGCAGCACCTTCGCGATGAGGCGCGCGTTCAGCGTGCGCGTGAGGAACAGGCCGACGAACAGCGCGTAGAACACGGCCACCGCCGACGCCTCGGTAGGCGTGAACAGGCCGCCGAGGATTCCGCCGATGATGATCGCCGGCATGGCGAGGATCGGCAGCGCGCGTGCGAAGGACGCGAAGCGCTCGCGCCAGCTCAGGCGCTGCTGCCCGGCGCCGTAGCCGCGGCGTATCGAGATCCAGGGGTTGGCCGCCATCAGCGCGGCGCCGAGCAGCAGTCCGGGCAGCACGCCGGCGAGGAACAGTCCGGCGACGGTGACGCGGCTGTCGGTGAGCGCGTAGATCACCATGATGATCGACGGCGGAATGATCGGGCCGATCGTCGCGGTGGCCGCCGACAGCGCCGCCGAGTAGTAGCGCTCGTAGCCGGCCTTCTCCATCATCCGCATCTCGATCGCGCCGGGCCCGGCGGCGTCGGCCAGCGCCGAGCCGCTGATGCCGGCGAACAGCACCGAGGTGAGCACGTTCACGTGGCCCATGCCGCCGCGGATGTGGCCGACGACGCTCTGCGAGAAGCGCAGCAGCGCCGTCGTGATGCCGCTGGCCGTCATCAGGTCGGCGGCCAGGATGAAGAAGGGCACCGCCATCAGCGGGAACGAGTTGATGCCGTCGAAGATCCGCTGCGGCACCGACAGCATCGAGAGCTTGCCTTCCCAGGCCAGCGCAACGGCGCCCGAAACGCCCATGACGAACGCGATCGGCAGGCCGATCGCCAGGCCGACGGCGAACAGGACGAACAGCGGCGTGGTCACGGCTTCTCAGGCTCCGAGGTCTTCGACGTGCTCGAAGCGGCGGTCGACGAATTCGCGCGCGAACACGACCAGATGCAACGCGAACAGCGCGGCGCCGACCGGAATGCCGAGATACGGGATGCCGGTGCGGATGCCGAGCATCGGCGTCTCCTGGTTCCACGAGAACGCGACGATCTGCGCGCCGTACCAGGCGAGCGCGGCGAGGAAGGCCAGCATGGCCGCGACGATCGTCCAGCGCAGCCCGCGTAGCAGCGGCGCCGGCAGCAGCTCCTGCACGACGTCGACGGCGACGTGGCGGCCTTCGCGCAGCGCGAGGCCGGCGCCGAGCCAGGTGATCCAGATCATCTGGTACTGGGTGAGTTCCTCGACCCAGACCATCGAGTGGTTGAACAGGTAGCGCGAAACGACGTTGGCGAACACGAAGATCGCCATCGTCGCCATCAGCGCGACGACGAGGCCCTGGTTCAGGCGGACCAGCAGCCGCTCCGCGCGCGGAAGCGGCTGCCGGTCGATCTCGATCGATGCGGTCTCCATGGAAATCTAAGATATCAGATATGGATCGCCCGGATCAACGGACTACCGGCCGGCTGCCGACCGCGCGTCGCTATACTGATGCCGCTTTTGGGCGCCCGCTTCGGCGCAGCCGCGCCCGACACTCCCAGGAGCCGACATGCCCAAGGCGATCCGCATCGAGAAGACCGGCGGACCCGAAGTGATGCAGTACGTCGACGTCGACGTAGGCGCCCCCGAGCCCGGCGAAGTGCAGGTGCGCCACGAGGCGATCGGCCTGAACTTCATCGACGTCTATTTCCGCACCGGCCTGTACCCGATGCCGCTGCCCGGCGTGCTCGGGCTCGAGGCCGCCGGCGTGATCACCGCGGTAGGCGAGGGCGTCGAGCACCTGAAGGTCGGCGACCGCGTCGCCTATTGCGACCGTCCGCCGGGGTCGTACTCGCAGCTGCGCAACATGACGACAAAGCCGCTCGTGCGCCTGCCGCGCAGCATCGGCTTCGAGACGGCCGCGGCGATGATGCTCAAGGGGCTCACCGTCGATTACCTGTTCCGCCGCACCTACAGGCTGCAGAAGGGGCAGACGATCCTCTTCCATGCGGCCGCGGGCGGCGTCGGGCTGATCGCGATGCAGTGGGCGCGCGCGCTCGGCGTCACCGTCATCGGAACGGTGGGCTCCGAGGAGAAGGCCGAGCTGGCGCGGCGCAACGGCTGCGCGCACACGATCCTCTACAAGCGCGAGAACATCGTCGATCGCGTGCGCGAGATCACCGACGGGAAAATGGTGCCGGTCGTCTACGACTCGGTGGGCAAGGACACTTTCCAGGCCTCGCTCGACTGCCTGCAGCCTTTCGGCCTGATGGTGAGCTTCGGCAACTCGTCGGGGCCGGTCCCGCCGATGCCGCTCACCGCGCTCAAGGGCTCGCTGTACATCACGCGCCCGTCGCTGATGGCGCATCAGGCGAACCGGCAGAACCTGGACGAGATGTCGGCCGAGCTGTTCCGCATGGTCGGCTCCGGCAAGGTTCGCATCGAGATCGATCAGCGCTATCCGCTCGCCGAAGCCGCGCAGGCGCATCGCGATCTCGAGGCGCGCAGGACGACCGGATCATCGCTGCTGCTGCCATAGAGCCTCGCGTGCGGATGCACGACGACGCACTCGCCGTGCGGGAGCCGCCGTTCGCCTCCTCGCGGTCCGAGGCGCGGCAACTCGAGGCGCCGCGCATCGAGGCGATCGACGCGAGCGCCGCGCTGTGCGTGGACGACGATCGCCGCCGCTTCGGCGGGGTCGCCCGGCTCTACGGCGATGCGGCGCTCGCTGCGCTCGCCGCCGCGCAGGTTTGCGTCGTCGGCGTCGGCGGCGTGGGCTCCTGGGCCGCGGAAGCGCTCGCCCGTTCGGGTATCGGCTGCATCACACTCATCGACGCCGATCACGTGGCCGCGTCGAACGTCAACCGGCAGGTGCACGCGCTCGATTCCACGCTGGGCGCCGCGAAGATCGACGTCATGCGGTTGCGCATCGCGGATATCGCGCCGCGCTGCCAGGTGCGCGTAGTCGACGATTTCGTCACGCCGGAGAACGTCGCCGATCTCGTGCCGGCAGGCGCCTTCGTCGTCGATGCGATCGACGCGCCGCGGGCGAAGGCGGCGCTCGTTGCATCGGCTGTGCGTCGTCGTCAGCCGATCGTCGTCTGCGGGGCGGCCGGAGGTCGCACCGATCCGTTGCGCCTGCGTCGCGACGACCTGGCGAGAACGACCGGCGATGCGCTGCTCGCATCGGTGCGCGCGCGGCTGCGGCGGGACTACGGCTTCGAGCGCCGGCGCGGAGCGAAGTTCGGCGTGACGGCGATCCATTCCGACGAGCCGCCGCCGGCGAAGCGTCGTACCGCGCCAGGAGCTGGCGCCGGATTCGCGCTCTCGTGCGCCGGATACGGATCGCTCGTCACGGTCACCGCGGCGATGGGGCTCGCTGCCGCGTCGTTCGCCATCGCACGGCTCGTCGCGGGATCGAGCGCTGCCTGATTCATGCAGGAGCCCGGCACGGTCGCAGTCTATTTCGTCGCGTCTCCGCTGCAGTACCTGGCTGCGCGGCGCATCGCGCTCGACTTCGAGTCCGGCGCGCGGCAGGTGCTCGTCTGGTACAAGCGCGGAATGAAGGCCGTCGTGGACCCGAAGCAGTGGGATGCGTGCCTGTACATGCCGTGGCCCCGCTGGGAGCCGCTGCCCGGGCCCTTCGGCCGGCATCGGCGGCTGCGCGAAAACATCGACCGGGTTGCCGCCGCGGTCGGACGATGCGAAAGACTGCTGCTGCACAGCGCAGTGTTCGACACCGAGGCGATCAACTATTTCCTGCGCGCGCTGCCGGCGCGCGCCAGCGCGCGCGAGATGCACGCCCGGATCCTGCCGGACGGGCTGATCAGCATCCGCCGCTATCCGCTGTCGGCGACGCGGCGCGCGCTGCAGCGCCTGCGCCGCCTGCGTCGCCTGTTCGATCGCGAACTGTCGTACTGGTGCTTCTCGGGCGACCGCATCGGCTCCGATGCGCCGTTCTGCGATCGCATCTACGTCGTTCCCGGATTGCCGCACGAGTACCCGGCCGCCAGGGTCCGCGTGCTCGGCCCGCTGGTCGATCCGGCCGAGTCGACGGATGCCTCGTCGCCGGGGCTGCGGCGCGCGCTCGTCGTCGGCCAGCCGCTGGTGGGCGCCGGGTTGCTCGCGGGCGCCGACCTCGCGCCCCTCACGCAACGCGTGCGCGACTGGCTCGCTGCCGGGCACTTCGACGAGATCGACTACAAGCCGCACCCGAAGGATCCGAAGCACGAGCTTCGTCATCCCGACTATCGGGTCATCGAGCCGTCGTGTCCGCTCGAGCTGCATCTCGCGCGCACCGGGTACGCGGCGGTGGTCGGCGTGCGCTCGAGCGCGCTGCTTTTCGCCCGCCAGATCTATCCGCGCAGCGTGCCGGTCGTCTCCTTCGGCTGGCCGCTGCTGAAGTTCAAATCCGCCGACGAAGAGCGGGACATGAAGAGAGCCTTCGAGCAATGCGGAGTGTCACTGGAATGACGGTTGCCGCTCCGGGCGGCCAATCCCGCGAAGTGCAGACTCTCGAGCGTCGGCTCGTAGAGGCCTTCGTCGTCGTCGTCCTGCCGTTGCACATGCTGCTGCCGACCGTGGCCGGCTGGCTGATGGCGCTCGCCGCGCTGCGCGGGCTCGCGACGATCGTGCGCCGCCCGGCCTTCGATCCGCTCGACCGGCTCTATCTGGTCGCGTGCGCGCTGATCCCCGCGGCGTACCTGCTGAACATGGCGCTGACCGGCTGGGCGCCTTCGTGGCTTCATCGCCCCGCGCACCTGCTGGTCACCGGCGGGCTCGTGTTCCTGTGGATCGGGCGCACGGGGCTGAGCGAACGCGCGCTGTTGCGCGCAGTCGCCCTCGCTTCGTTCACCGTGCTCGGCATCGCGCTCTTCGACGTCCTCGTGCACGGCAGCGTGCGCGTGTTCGGCTGGCGCCATCAGTGGAATGCCGTGCCCTTCGGCAACTTCTCGCTGCTGCTCGGCTTCATCGCCTTCGCCGGCTGCATCGAGCCGATGCTCGGGGCAATGCAGGACAAGGCGCGCGTCGCGCTCGGACTCGCAGCGACCGTCGCCGGCATCCTTGCGTCGATCCTCACGGGCACGCGCGGCGGCTGGCTCGCGATCCCGGTGCTGCTCGGCCTGGTTTTCTGGGCCGCGCTGCGCACGCACCGCAGCCGGGTGCTCGCCTCCAGGCACTTCCTTGGAGCACTCGGCGCTACGCTCGCCTTCGCCCTCGCCGCGATGTTGCTGTCGCAGAACGCGCAACACCGCATCGACATCGCCGTCGAGCAGGTCGAGGCGTTCCTGGACGGCGCCGGCGGCCGCGATTCGATCGACAGTTCCACCGAGTTGCGGCTCGAGATGTGGAAATGGGGGCTCCAGCAGGCCGCCGAACACCCGCTGACCGGCGTGGGGCTGGCGAACTACGACGAAGCGCGCCGGCGCGAGGTGGAAAGCGGGCGGATGCCGGCTTCGTTCGCCGGCCTGGCGAACCTGCACAACGAGCTGATCTCGAGCCTGGCGCTCGGCGGCGTCCCCACCGCGCTCGCGGTCGTCGCATTCTGGATGCTGATGGTTTCGTTCTTCGGTCGTCGGATCGACGAGAAGGACGCTTTCTTCTTCGCGACCAGCGGTCTGCTCGTCGTAGTCGGCACCTGCATCTTCTCGATGACCGAGGGTCTGTTCGGAACCAGCGCGGGAACGAAGGCGCTCGCGCTGCTGCTGGCGATCCCCGCCGGTGCGCTGCGCTACCGCGTGGCGCTTCGGCAGCGGCCCGCCGACGAAGGGCAACGGTGAGCGCGCAGCCGCCCGGGGACGATCGGCCGCGCACGCTCGTCGTGCACCATCGAAGCGGCATCGGCGATCTGATCTGGCACGTTCCCTACCTGCGGGCGATCGCCGCGACGAGCCGGGGCGGGCGCGTGACACTGCTGGCGCGACCATCGTGTCGCGCGCCGGACCTGCTCGCCGGCGAGCCGGCGATCGACGAGGTCATCGAGTACGACTACCGCCCGCGTCGCAGCGAATCGCGGCGCGGGCGCGACGACGGCCTGCGCGGTTTCCTGCGGATGGCCGCGATCCTTCGATCGCGCCGCTTCGACCGCGTCTACGTCTTCTCGTCGCGCATCCGCTATGCGCTGCTCGCATGGCTGGCCGGGATTCCGCGACGCTCGGGATTCGGTTTCTCGCGCGCGCAGCGCTTCGGCCTGAACGCCGGCCCGTACATCCGGCGGCACCGCGGCGAGGGGAACTGGGTCTATCCGGAGGCGACCGATTTCGCGCGCGCGCACGGCTTCGTCGACCGCCCGCTGCTGCCGCGCATCGAGGTGCCGCAGGCGCTGCTCGAAGAAGCTTGCGGCCGGCTGGCGTCCTTGCCCGTTCCGCGCGTCGCCCTCGTGATCGGCACGTCGGAGCCGAGGAAGGACTGGGGCGTGGCCAATTTCACGCGGCTGGCGCAGGCGCTGCTCGATCGGGGTTTCGGCGTGCTCGTGCTCGGCGGTCCGGCGGAGGCCGAGGCGGCGGATCGCATTCTCGCCGGCCTGCGCAGTCCGGATCGCGCGATTGCGATCTGCCGCGCTTCCGTGCTGCAATCGGGCGCGGCACTGAAGTGCTGCGACCTTTGCATCGGCAACGACACCGGCGCATTGAATCTCGCCGCCGCCGTGGGCGTGCGTTGCCTGGGCCTGTTCGGCACGACGCGGGCGCTGCGTCACGATCCGCAGATCGAGGCGATCGAAGCGCCGGCCATGCAGGCCATCGTCCCGGAGGAAGTGCTGCGCAGGGTCGATGCGATGCAGGCGCCTGCAGCCTCCGAAGCGGGGATCTCCTCTGCCTGAACGCATCCTGATCGTGCGCACCTCGGCGATCGGCGACGTGGTCTTCACGACGCCGCTGGCGGAGGCGCTGCGACGCACCTGGCCCGATGCCTGCATCGCCTGGGTCGTCGAGCCCGGGATCGACGCGCTCGTGTCGAACGATCCGGCGATCGACGAATGCATCGTCTGGCCGAAGAAGCAATGGCGCGAGCTGCTGCGCACGGGCCGCTGGATCACGCTGGTCCGCGAGATCCGGCGCTTTCGCGCGCGGCTGCGCGCAGGGCGCTACGATCTCGCGCTCGACCTGCACGGTCTGTTCAAGAGCGCCTTCCTCGCATGGCTGAGCGGGGCGCCGCGCCGCGTCGGCCTCGGCGCTCGGGAAGGCAGCTCGCGCTTCGTCACCGAGGTCGTGCCGCGCAGCGGCGATCCGCAGCGGATCTCGTCGGAATACCTGCACCTGGCCCGACATCTGCAACTGGATGTCGGCGACTTCCTGCCGCGCCTGCACCTGAGCCGCGAAGCGGCGACATCGGCTGCCGCGCTGCTCGGCGAGAACGGCCTGGCTGCCCGCAGCTATGTCGTGCTCGCCGCTTTCACCACCCGCCCGCAGAAGCACTGGTTCGACGATGCGTGGCGCGAGCTGTCGAAGCGCCTGCAGGCGGATACCGGCCTCGTTCCGCTGCTGCTCGGCGGGCCCGCCGATCGGCCGGCGGCCGATGCGCTGGTGCGCGACGCGCCGCACATCGTGAATCTCGCCGGCCGCACCGATCTCGCGCAGGCGGCCGCGCTGGTGCGCGATGCGGCGCTCGTCGTCGGCGTCGACACCGGATTGACGCACATGGGAATCGCCTTCGGCGTGCCGACCGTCGCGCTGTTCGGCTCCACCTGTCCGTACACGGTGACCGGGCGCGACAACGCGCGCGTCGTCTGGCGCCGGCTCGCGTGCTCGCCGTGCCATCGTGCGCCGACCTGCGAAGGCCGCTTCGACTGCATGCGCGAGATCAGCGCCGAGCGCGTCGCGCACGAGGCGCGCCTGGCGCTCGCGGGGGTGTCCGGATGAAGGTGCTGCACGTCGAGGGCGGGCGCCACTACTACGGCGGCGCGCGCCAGGTCGTCTACCTGCTCGAGGGCCTGGCGCAGCGCGGCGTCGAGAACCTGCTCGTCTGTCCGCCGGGCGCGGCGATCGCCGGGCACGCCGCGCCCTTCGCCGAGGTGCTGCCGACGCGGCTGCGCGGCGATCTCGACGTCGGCTTCGTCGCGCGGCTGCACGCGCGCATTCGCGCCGCGCGTCCCGATCTGGTGCACCTGCACAGCAGGCGCGGCAGCGACGTCTGGGGAGGAATCGCCGCGCGGCTGGCCGGCGTGCCCAGCGTGCTTTCGCGTCGCGTCGACAATCGCGAACGCGCGTGGGCCGTGGCATTGAAGTACCGGCTCTTCGACCGCGTGATCGCGATCTCCGACGGCATTCGCGACGTGCTGCTCGACGAGGGAGTGTCGCCGCAGCGGCTGCGCTGCGTGCGCAGCGCACTCGATGCGCGGCCCTGGCTGCAGCCGGTCGATCGTGCCGCCTTTCGCCGCGAGTTCGGGCTCGACGACGACGCGATCGTCATCGGCGTGGTCGCGCAGCTGATCCGGCGCAAGGGGCATCGCCATCTCTTCGATGCGCTGAAGGCGCTGCATCCCGAGCGGCCGCGTCTGCGTGTGCTGCTGTTCGGGCAGGGGCCGCTGCGCGGCGATCTCGAGGCGCGCGCGGCGCGCGACGGGCTCGCGTCGATCGTGCGTTTCGTCGGCTTTCGCGACGACCTGCCGCGCTGGATGGCCGGGCTCGACGTGCTCGCGCACCCGGCCGATCGCGAGGGACTCGGCATCGCGCTGCTGCAGGCGCAGGCGGCCGGCGTGCCGGTCGTCGCGAGCCGCGCCGGCGGGATGCCGGAGGCGGTCGAAGACGGGGTGACCGGCCTGCTGGTCGCGCCGGGCGACGTGCCGGCGCTGGCCGACGCGCTGCGCCGGCTGGCAGACGATCCCGCGCTGCGCGAAAGCATGGGCGCGGCCGCACGTGCGCGCGTGCTCGAGCGCTTCTCGGTCGATGCGATGGTCGAGGGAAATCTCGCGGTGTATCGCGAGGCGCTGTGCGCTCGGGCCGCTTCTCAGCGTACGTATCAGCGCACGAAGTAGCGGCCTTCGTCGTCGGCGCCGACCCGATCCTGCGCGACCAGCTCGTCGAGGTGCTGCGCGATCGTGCGGCGTTCGGCGTCGAGCACCCACACTTCGTCGTAGTCGTCGGGGTAGAGCAGCCGTGCCTGCGCCAGCTCCTCGAGCGTGCGCGGCCGCTCGCGCAGCATCTCGAGGAGGCGCTCGCCGCGTTCGTCGATCTTCGCGGCGTACGCCTGCAGCGCGTCGAGGAACGCCCTGCGATCGGTGCAGGCGCCGCGGTGATGCGAGGTGATCCACACCTTCGCGTCCAGCTCGGGCAGTCGCGCGAGCGTGCGCCGGAACGCGCCGAGGTCCGAGCTCGCGTCGCCGTAATAGGGGCCGAAGCCGCTCAGGTCGATGTCGCCGATGAAGGCGACCGCGTCGGGCTCGACGACGAGCACGCAATGGCCGGCCGTGTGCCCGGGCATGTGCACGGCGCGAACGCGCGCGCCGCCCAGTTCCCAGACCTCGCCATCGCGGTAGGCGATCGCGTCCGGACGCGGTGCGTACCGGAACTCGCGAACGATCTTCGCGTACATCGCTTCCTTCACCGATGCCTGGAGCCCGTAATGCGCGGCGAGCCCGTCCCAGCTGCGCGCGGCCTCGACGTCGCGCTCGTGCGCGAACACCTTCGCGCGCGGCAGCCGATGCAGCCCGGCCATGTGGTCTTCGTGCACGTGGCCGAGCACGACGAGCTCGGCCGATTCGAGCGGCTCGCCGATGCGCTCGGCGACCAGCGGCGTGTCGAAGGCCGCGCGCGTGTCGCTGCCGCGCACGAGCACCTGATTGCCGTCGGGATACTTGCCGTTCTTCTCGCCGAAGAACACGCGAACGCGTCCGAAATCGGCGTGCGGCGTCGCGCTCATCGTTCACTCATCGTTCAGTCTCCTGCTGCAGTCGCGCCCAGGCGAGACGGCACGCGGCGAGGTCCCACAGCGCCTGTCCGACGCTCTTGAACACGACCGGCCCGTGCGCCGGCGCCTTCGCCTCGCCGGCGGCTACGCGCTCGAAGCCGGCCACGCGCGCCCAGTCGACGTCGGCGCGTATCAGGTCGCCCGCTTCGCTGCGCGCCGCTTCGACGTCGTCGGCGAAGAGCGCGGCGCGGTGCAGCAGCGCCGCCGGCAGTTCGCACATCCCGGGACGGTAGGCGCCGATCGCCGCGACGAATCCGTCGAATCGCGGATCGTCGTCGAACAGTGGCTCGCAACTGGAAGTTGCGGTGACGACCAGATCGTATCCGGCGATCGGCACCGGCGAATCGACGGCTCGACACGGCAGGCCGCTCTCGTCCACCGCCTGGGCGAACGCACGCGCGTGACGAGGGTTGCGCGAATGCACCGTCACCTCGCGCAGCGGCAACATCGCACGGAACGCTTCGACGTGCGCGCGCGCCTGCACGCCCGAGCCGAAGACGAGCAGCCGCTCGCGGCGCGCGCCGGCGAGCTCGAGCGCGGCGAGCGCCGACAGCGCGGCGGTTCGCCGCGCGGTGATCGTCGCCGCGTCGAAGCGCGCGAGCGGCTCGCCGGTATCGGCGCGGATCAGGATCGCCTCGCCGATCAGCGTCGGCAGGCCGCGTGCCGGGTTGCCTTCGTGCAGTGTGACCAGTTTCGTGCACGCGAACTCGCCGTCGGTGGACGGCATCGCCAGCAGCACGCCGCCGGGCAGCGGCATCGCGATGCGCTCGGGCGACAGCGTCCGGCCGGCGTGCCTGCGCACGAGCATCGCGCGCAGCGCCTCGGCGAGCGCGGGCCATGGAAGCGCAGCCTCGGTGCTGCGGCGATCGAGATGGCGGGCGTGCGGACTGCCGGCGTTCACGGTCCCGATCGTACCGTGACGAGCAGGACGATCGCGCAGACGACGATGCCGGCGCCGAGCAGTTGCAGCGGCGCCATCGTCTGGTCGAGCAGAACCCAGCCGAGCAGCAGCGCGGCGATCGGCTCGAAGTTCATGACGGCGGCGTTGTTCACGGCGCCCAGCCGCGGCAGCAGCACGAACAGCGCGGTGATGGCCGACGAGTAGAGCAGCGTCAGCAGCGCGAGCGCGCTCCAGCCGGTCGCGTCGCGCGGCCACGCGAAGTCGCCGCTCGTCCTGCCGGCGATCAGCGCGACCGAAGCAACGACGATCATCAGCACGAAGCTGCGCAGGCGTCCGTCGGTGTCGGAGAGCCAGCGGGTGGTGAGCAGCAGCACGGCGGCGAACGCGAGCGCGGCGACGGCGGCGAGCGCGACGCCCGAAGCCATCGCCGCGTCGCGCGCGTGCGATGCGCTGCCCGCCCAGCCGAAGGCGTCGAGCGCGAGCGCCAGCCCGCAGAGCGCCAACGCCATCGCAACGAAGGCGCGCGGCCGGGGCCGGCCGGTGCCGGTGGCCCACGCGAGCAGGCCGAGCATCATCGGGAAGGTATTGAAGACGAGCAGCGCCAGCGCGACCGGAATGCGGGCGACCGCCGAGTACAGGCAAAGGCTCTGCACCGACAGCAGCGCGCCGATGCCGAGCGCACGCACGAACGTGGGCCGTGCCAGTCGCAGCGGCACGTGCGCCGCGCGCAGCAGCGCGAAGACGAACAGCGCCGCGCCCGACGAGCGCACGGCCACGGCGGTCGCGACGTTCGCGCCGTGATCGAAGGCCACGCGCGCGGCGACGTGATTGCTGGCGAAGGTGGTGGCGATCAGCAGCAGCAGCGACGCGCCGAGCCATCGCGGCAGCGCAGGGGCGGTCATGGCGACGAAGGATACCGTGTTGCGGGGCGGGATCGTCGTTTGCCGCCGCCCCTTACCGGAGTGCGGACGCCTTTACCGAAGGCGCTGCCTGTTGGTGTCGCAAGTCCTTGATCTTCGGCTCCGAATCCCGATGGCACGGACCTTGCATCGACAGGGGGTGCCCGAAGTAGAACAACGGAAGGAAGTCCGCTGATGCACGCACCCGGTTTGCAGTTGCGCGCCACGCAAGGCGCCGCCCTGTCCCAGCAGATGCAGCAAGGCTTGAAGATGCTGCAGATGTCCGCGCTCGAACTCGAACAGGCGATCGCACAGGCGCTGTCGGCCAACCCGCTGCTCGAGAGCGACGATGCGCTCGACGATGCCGGCGCCGACGAAGGCGAGACGGTCGAATCGCGAACGAACGAGGAAGAGGGCGAGGGAGAAGAGCTGGTCGACCCGGAGCGCGAGCTGACCTGGGCCACCACCGGAAACAACCACAGCGGCGAGCGCTCGGCCGACGATCCGGTGCTGCTCGCGCCGGCTCCGCAGTCGCTGCGCGATCACCTGCTCAGCCAGGTGAACGTCAGCGGACTGGGCGAACGCGACCTGACGCTCGCGCGCGTGCTCGTCGAGGCGCTGGACGAAGACGGCTATCTGCGCGACTCGCTCGAGGAGATCGCCGAACTCATCGAACCCGGCTCGCGTACCGTGGTGCGCGAACTCGAAGTCGCGTTGTCGTTCGTGCAGAGTCTCGATCCGGTCGGCGTGGGCGCGCGTTCGGTGTCCGAGTGCCTGCTGCTGCAGTTGCGCGCGCAGCCGCGCGGCGCTCCCTGCGTGCCGCTGGCGATGCGCATCGTCGAATCGCATCTGGACCTGCTCGCCGCGCACGACACCGTGCGCATCACGCGCATGCTCGGCTGCAGCGAATCCGATTTCGCGCAGGCGAACCAGCTGATCCGCAGCCTGGCGCCGCGCCCCGCTTCCACCTTCGGCTCCGACGATCCGCAGCACGTCGTGCCGGACGTGACCGTGCGCAAGGTGCGCGGGCGCTGGGTGACCTTCCCGAACAGCGCCGCGTCGCCACGGTTGCGCATCAACCGCCTGTACGCCGACGCCGTGCGCCGCGACCGCGGATGGTCGTCCACGCCGATGGGCACGCAGCTCACCGAGGCGCGTTGGCTGCTTCGCAGCATCGAGCAGCGCGCCGAGACGATCTTGAAGGTGGCCAGCGCGATCGTCGCCACGCAGCAGGGGTTCTTCGAGCACGGCGACGTGGCGATTCGTCCGCTGCACCTGCGCGACATCGCCGCCGAGGTCGGCGTGCACGAATCGACGGTCTCGCGCGTGACGAGCGGCAAGTACATGGCCACGCCGCGCGGACTCATCGAGTTCAAGCACTTCTTCGGCAGCCGGCTGGTCAGCGAGGACGGCTATCGCATCTCGCCGCGAGCCATCCAGACGTTGATCCGCGACATCGTCGGGGCCGAGGATCCGAAGCAGCCGCTGTCCGACATCCGCATCACGCGTCAGCTAGAGCAGCGCGGCGCCAGCGTCGCCCGCCGCACCGTCACGAAATATCGCGACGCGATCGGCATCCCGCCGGTGGAGGCGAGGCGGATGATCGCGATGGCGCAGCAAAGAACGTGAAGGGTCAAGGGTGAAGGGTGAAGGGGAGAAGCCCCGGCTGCGAAGGTCGGGGCTTCTCCCCTTCACCCTTGACCCTTCACCCTTCACTTTTCTTCCGCATACCCCTTCAGCCGGTTGTATAGCGTCTTCGCGCTGATGCCGAGCATGGCGGCGGCGCGCTCGCGGTGGCCGCCGCAGTGCTCGACGGTGGCGAGGATCAGCGAGCGTTCGGCTTCGGCGATCGATGTGCCGACGGCGATGTCGAGCCGCCCGTGGCTGTTGGCGACGGGCGCCGGCGCGGCCGGGGCAGGCGTACGCGGCGCGCTCGGCGTCGAGCCGGGCGGGGTCGCGATGCCCGGGACGGCAGGCGACGATTGCGCCTCCGGGTGCGTGGCCGCGGCGGCTTCCGACGCCGCGGCGGGCGGCGGCTCGGGCGCGATGCTCGCCGCTCCGATCGGCAGGTTCGCCACGTCGATGACGTCGCCTTCGGCGAGGATGAAGCCGCGATGCACGGCGTTGCGCAGCTCGCGCACGTTTCCGGGCCAGCGGTATTCGGCGAGCGCGCGCAGCGCGTTCTCGCTCAGGCGCTTGTGGGCGCCTTCGCGCTCGTTCAGTCCGGCAAGGAAGTGTTCGGCGAGCAGCGGGACGTCTTCGAGCCGGTCGCGCAGCGGCGGCAGGTCGATGGGGAAGACATTGAGCCGGTAATACAGGTCCTCGCGCAGCTTGCCGTTGGAGACGGCTTCGCCGGGAGGCCGGTTGGTCGCGGCGACGATACGCACGTCGACGTTGATCACCGCATCGGAGCCGACGCGAACGAAGGAGCCGGTCTCCAGCACGCGCAGCAGCTTGACCTGCAGCTCCATCGGCATCTCGGTGATCTCGTCGAGGAACAGCGTTCCGCTGTCCGCTCGTTCGAAGAAGCCGCGGTGCTGGCGCAGCGCGCCGGTGAAGCTGCCCTTCTCGTGGCCGAACAGTTCGCTCTCGATGAGCTGCGGCGAGATCGAGCCGCAGTTGATCGCCAGGAACGGCGCCTTCGCGCGCTTGGAAAGATCGTGGAGGGTTTCGGCAACGACCTCCTTGCCGGTTCCGCTCTCGCCGGTGATGAGCGCCGTCACTGCCGTGGGAGCCACGCGTGCGATCTGGTGGTAGATCTCGCGCATCGCCGGCGACCTGCCCCACAGCCGCCCGAAGCGGCCTTCGGCGTCGACGTGCACGCGTTCGCTGGCGAGCCGGCCGCGCGCTTCGGAGCTGCCGCTGGCGCGCGCGAGGATCTGCCGCAGCCGCGGCACGTTCACCGGCTTGAGCAGGTAGTCGGCCGCGCCCAGGCGCAGCGCCTGGATCGAAGTCTCGAGCGTCGCGTGGCCGGTGATCAGGACGATTTCGCAGGCTTCGTTGCGCTCGACGCGATCGAACAGCTCGATGCCGCTGCCATCGGGCAGCGACAGGTCGAGCAGGACGACGTCCGGCTGCCGGAACGCGTATTGCCGGCACGCGTCGTGCAGGCTGCCGGCGGTGGCGGTGGAAAAACCTTCAGCCGATACAAGCTCCGCGAGCATCTCCGCCGAATTCTCGTCGTCCTCGACGATCAGCGCATGCGCCAAGACCCGGATCCTCCCGTTGACTGCTTCGATCTTCAGCGATCGAGCATGGCTCTCAGATGGTTCAGCAGCACGGAGGGATCGATCGGCTTGGCGAGAAAGAGATCGAACCCGCCTTCGAACGCCGCGCGTCTCGTATCGGGGCGGAAATGCGCCGACAGCGCGATCGCCGGCACCCGGCGCAGGTTCGTTTCCCGCTCCAGGGCGCGCACGGACTGCATCAACGAAATGCCGTCGCGCTCCTGCATCGCCAGATCGGAAAGAACGAGCCGCTCGCCCTCGCCGCTTGCCCAGGAAGCATACCTCTGCAGCGCCTGGTCGGGCGACGTGGTCGATTCGACGATGGCGCCGGAGTGCTCGAGCAGCGATTGCAGCATCTGCAGCACGTCGGGATCGTCGTCGATGGCGAGAATGTGCACTCCTTGCAGCGCTCCGGCTTCCGGCAACCCGTCGTCGACCACGGGGTGCGCGCCTTCCGCGCGATCGGTACCGACCGAAGGACAGGAACGTGCGGCGTCGGTTCCGACAGGCGCGATGCGGGCGACGCGGCTCGCCGGCGCGGCCGCGCCGCTCTCCGGCCGGGGGCCGCGGACGAAATCGGCCGGCGAATCGAGCGTGGCGACGACCCTGCGCTGCTGCTCCACGGCGCGCTGCAGCCCGGCAAGCGCGCGCTGACGCAGTTCGTCGGAAATGGTGCCGGACGCGAGCAGATGCAGCCAGCCGACCATCGCGTTCAACGGTGTTCGCAGGTCGTGCGCGAGTTCGGCGAGAAAGACTTCATCGTGCCGACCCGGCGGTTCGGCCTGTGGCGTCGATTCCAGTGCACGTTCGGCGAAGGCACGGGGCGCCGGGGTACGGTGCGCGGCGCGGGTTGCGGCGCGTGCAGGGGGGGGCATCGGATGGGGGCTTCTGGATTCGGTCTCGAGGTTGACGCCGGGGCGCCGATCGTCCGGCACTTCGGCCGAGCTCCGGCCGACCGTAGCGGCCGTTCGGCAGGAGAGCAATCGCCGTGCCCGGTTCCGCTCGCAAAAGCCTAACCCGAAACGCCCGTTCCTGGGCAAGCTTTACGGTTCGGGTGCGTCGCTTGCTCGGCGCGTCCGATGCCGACCGACCCCGCCGCAGCGAGCGCTCGACCCCTTGCCGGCGACCGGCCGCACCCCGGCTTCGACCCCGAGCCCGCAGCAGCTCCGAACGAGCCGGTCGTCGTCGAGATCGAGCCCGTCGCCGAGCCGGCGATCGGAATGCGCCTCGCAGTGGGCCTCATGGCGGCGATCGCCTTCGTCGCCGCGCTGTGGGCGGGCAAGGCGCTGCTGATGCCCGTCGCCTTCGCCGTCCTGCTCGCGCTGCTGCTGACGCCCGCCGTCGGCTTTCTCGGTCGATTCGGGCTGCCGTCCTGGCTCGGCGCCGCGGTCATGATGACGCTGGCGATCGCCGTGGTCGGCGTCGGCGTGCTGCAGTTGTCGAGCCCGGCCGAGCAGTGGCTGAACCCGCGATCGCCCGAGTGGCGCAAGCTCGAGACGCAACTGCGCGCGATCAAGCAGCCGCTGTCGAAGCTCCAGGGCGCGCAGGAGCGGGTCAGCGAAATCGCCGGGTCCGAGGGGAAGGCCCGGCCGCGCGAAGTGGTGGTGCAGAAGAGCGATCTCTTCACCACTTTCGGCGAGTTCCAGTCGATTGCCGTCGGCGCCGTGTCGACGATCGTCCTCGCTTATTTCCTGCTCGCCGCCGACGACCTCTTCCTGCGCAAGCTGATCCGCGTGCTGCCGACCATGCAGGACAAGCGCATGGCCGTGGGCATCGCGCGAACGATCCAGAGCGAGATCGGCCGCTATTTCGCCACGGTGGCGATGAGCAACACGGGGCTCGCCGTGGCGACGGCGCTCACGATGGGCTACATCGGCATGCCGTCGCCGGCGTTCTGGGGAGCCGTCGTCGGCCTGCTGAATTTCATTCCGTACCTCGGCGCTGCGACCAGCCTCGTCCTGCTGTCCGCGGCCGCCATGGTGAGCCTGGACGGATGGCAGATCGCGCAGGTGCCGCTGGCGTTTCTCGTGCTCACGACGATCGAGGGCCAGTTCGTGCAGCCGGTTCTGGTGGGCCGGCGCATGCAGCTGAACGTCGTCGTGACCTTCCTCGCCGTGATGTTCGGCGGCTGGCTGTGGGGCCTGGGCGGGTTGTTCATCGCCGTGCCCATGCTCGTCATTCTGAAGATCTGTGCCGATCACATCGAGGCGCTCTCGACGATCGGCGAATTCATTTCCCGCGACTGACGCTCGCGGTCGATATCCAGCGCAGCACTTCGTCGGGGTCCACCGGCTTGACCAGGTGCGCATCGAAGCCCGCCTGCCGCGATGACTGGCGGTCGCTTTCCCGACCGTAGCCGGTGACGGCGGCCAGCAGCAGCTGATCGCCGAAAGCGAGCGCTCGCGCACGGCGCGCCAGTTCGAGTCCGCCCATGGACGGCAGGTCGAGGTCGATCAGCGCCACGCTGGGACGCCAGTTCTCGATCGTCTGCCAGGCGTCCGCTCCGTCGTTGTCGGTTCGAACTTCGAAGCCTTCCGTCGACAGCATGATTGCCAGGCTCTCCGCTGCATCGGGGTGGTCGTCGACGATCAGTACGCGAATGGACTCGGCGGGCACGCGGCGCGGGAAGTCGGAAAAAGCAGGGGGACGGTCATTGTGCGCCAAAAAAAACCCCCGGGTGAGACCGGGGGACGAAGTCCGCCGAAACGGACAGGGGAGGAGACATTCGCGGATGGTGCCCATGACTGGGCAGTTTGAAAAAGCAAGTCCGATGCCCGCTGCGCGCAAGTACAATCGACCGGAGCGGGGCGTCCAGCGCCCGGTTTCACTCGCGAGGTACCCGGCAGGATGGGCGAGCTCTGGCACCGGATCACCGAGCGCTCGATCGGCAAGTCGCTTGCCGTGTTCGTGCTGTTGCTCGGCCTCGGTGCCGGCTTTCTCGTCCTGCGCAGCGAAGAGGCCCGCGTCAGGGAAGAATACGACGCGCGCACGCTCGAGTACGCGAAGGCGATGGCCGGGCGCATCGAGCAGCGCCTCGTCGCCTACGACATGGTCCTGCGCGCCGGCGCCTCGCTGTTCGCCGCCACGCAGGCGCCGACTCGCGCGCAGTGGCGCGCCTTCGTCGAGGCCTTCGATCTCGGCAGGTCGTATGCGGGGCTCCAGGGAATCGCCTTTGCCACGGTCGTGCAGCCCGAAGCGATCGCCGCACTCGAAAGCGAGGTACGTGCCGAAGGGCTGGACAGCTTTCGCGTCTGGCCCTCCGGGCCGCGGGTGGAATCGAGCGCGATTCTCTACATCGAGCCGATGAACGCGGCCAACGCGCGGGCATTGGGCTTCGACATGCTCAGCAATCCGGATCGCCGCGAGGCGATGCACGCCAGTCGCGATTCGGGCGAGACGACTCTCTCGCGCGCCGTGGGCCTGGTGCAGGACATGGGCCGCGAGCAGCTTGCCGGCGTGCTGATGTACCGCGCGGTGTACGCCACCGGCGCCATTCCGCAGTCGGTCGCCGCGCGCCGCGCGGCGCTCCAGGGATGGGTGTACGCGCCTTTGCGCCCGGCGGACCTGATGCGCAGCGTGCGAGGCATGGACACCACCACGTTGGTGCGCCTGTACGACACGGCGAGCAGCGATCCGCGCTCGCTGCTCTACCAGGACGCCGACACCGCTGCCGCCGAGCGCGACTGGAGCGGCGCGATGCGTGTGCCGGTTCAGGCGCTCGATCGCCGATGGACGCTCGAGGTGATTCGCGTACCGGGCGGTGCGGCGGGGAATCGGCTTCCGGGACGATCATGGGCGCTCCCGGCCGGCGTTTCGCTGCTGGGCCTGCTGCTGTTCGGCGTGTTGTGGTCGATGGCGACGACGCGCGATCGCGCGCACCGGCTCGCCGAGGAAATGACGGCGGCGCTGCGCCGCGCGAACGAGGAGCTGGACACGCGCGTGCGCGAGCGCACGGAGCAGCTGTCGGCGAGCAACCTGCAGCTGCGCGAGGAGATCGTCGAGCGCCAGCGCGTCGAGCGCGAGCGCAGCGCTTCGCTCGAGCGGGAACGCGCGCGTGCGGCGCAATTGCGTGCGCTCGCCGACGCCGGCCTGGCGATACCCGCGCTTGCCGACGACCAGGCGCGGCTCGAGCACCTGGCCGATCGTGCGCGGCAACTGGTGCGATGCCGGCATGCGCTGTTGCTGCGCGAGGGCGCGCTCGGCGCGCGGCGCATCGCCGTCTCGAGCGCCGACCCGATGAGTTTCGCGAACCGCCGCGCGCTGCTCGAGGCGAGCCGCTACTGGATGGTCGGCGGCGAAGACCGGATCTCGCGCGTACGCATCGAGTCGGCCGCGGTCGACCCGCGCGCATGGCCCGAAGGCTGCGGCGACGCGATGATCGTGCCGATCCGCATCGGCAACCAGCCGCTGCTCGCGCGGCTCGTGCTGCTGCACGCGATCGATGCCGGCTTCGTTCCCGAGGACGAAGCGGTCGTGCACCAGCTCGTGCTGCTCGTCACCGCCGCAATGGCGACGGCGGAAGCGGTCGAGCGCGAGCGCGCAGCGCGCATGGATGCGGAATCGGCGAATGCGAGCAAGGACGAATTCCTCGCGATCGTCTCCCACGAGCTGCGAACGCCGCTGCACGCGATACTCGGCTGGCTGCAGGTGCTCGATCGCGCCGCCGTGACCGGGACCGGGAGCGGGAACGTCCAGCGCGCAGTGCAGGTGATCCGCCGCAACGCGGAAGCGCAGAGCCGGCTGATCGACGACCTGCTCGATCTTGCCCGCATCGAGCAGGGAAAGCTCGCGCTCGAGCTGCAGCGCGTGCGCCTCGATCGCGTCGTGCGCGATGCGGTCGAGTCGCAGCGCCAGCCGGCCGCCGCCAGCGGCGTGAGCATCGAGCTTCAGGCCGATGGGCCCGTCGAGGCGCTCGGCGACGCGATCCGCCTGCAGCAGGCGGTGTCGAATCTGCTGGTGAACGCGGTCAAGTTCTCGAAATCCGGCGCACGCGTATCGGTGCGCCTGCAACGCGACGGGCAGTGGCTCGTGCTGCGCGTGGACGACGAGGGCGACGGAATCGAACCCGAGCTGCTCCCCTACGTCTTCGATCGCTTCCGGCAGGGCGAATCGAGCGGGCGCAGCCGCAAGGCCGGTCTCGGGCTCGGGCTCGCGCTGGTCAAGCACATCGTCGAGGCGCACGGCGGCCAGGTGGCGGTACACAGCGAAGGCAAGGGCAGGGGCGCATCCTTCACCGTGCATCTTCCCGTCTCTGCCGGACCGCCCGTGGAGTCGCCGGCCTGGCTCGGCTTTTTCGACACGGTCGCGAGTCCCGATGTGCCGGCGACGACGAGTCGCAATGTCACGGACGATCGCGACGCATTCGCCGCTGCGCCCGACGCGGAATGCCCGGCGAGCGGCGAGGACGCCGGGCCGGGCATCGGGTAGAAGTTCGCTACGGACGAACGCTACGGGCGAACGACGATATCGTTCTTGATCGCCTGAACGCCCTTGACCTGGCGCGTCAGCGCCACGGCGCGATCCTTCTCGGCCTGCGATTTGGCGAAGCCGGTCAGTTGCACCGTGCCGTTGAGCGTCTCGACGCCGATGCTGGTGGCGGCGACGGTGGGATCGGACGCGAACTTCGCTTTCACTTCCGTGGTGACGCGCGCGTCGTCGACGTACTCGCCTGCCGTCTGCTGGCCGCGGGTGACCGAGCAGCCGGTCACGCCGATCATCGTTGCCGTGAACAGTACGGCGCCAAGGGTTCTTGCATTCATGCGTGCCTCCGTGGGGCGTGGAAAAAGCCGGTGGATGCGCCGGGAATCGCGCGAAAGACGCTGCGCGGATGCTGACGACGGCGCGGCATTGCGCAGCGCAGTGGGCAAGCAGCATGCCCGCCCCCGATTAGTCGATGCGCACCGACGCGCGCCGATGCGCGCCACGTCCCTGCTTCGGGCACGCGGGTTGCGGCTCGCCCGGCACCGACGAAAGTCCGAACCAACCGGGGTAGTCATGAACTGGGATCGAATCGAAGGCAACTGGAAGCAATTCCGCGGCAAGGCGCGCGAACAGTGGGGCAAGCTCACCGACGACCAGCTCGACGTGATTGCCGGCAAGCGCGATCAGCTCGCCGGAAAGCTGCAGGAGGCCTACGGCTACAGCAAGGACGAAGCCGATCGGCAGATCAAGGACTGGGAAACGAAGCTTCCTGACGACGACAGCGGAATGCAACGCAGTCGCCCGTCGTGACGCAGCCCCCTGCGCAGGAGGACCCCATGCTCTATTACGCACTCGTCTTTTTCATGATCGCCGTGATCGCCGCGGTGTTCGGCTTCGGCGGAATCGCCGCCGGCGCGGCGAGCATCGCGCAGATCCTGTTCTTCCTGTTCCTCATCGTCGCCGTGATCAGTCTCGTGCTGGGACTGATACGCGGCGCGCGATGAGAACCAGCCAAAGGAGAAAGGCCATGATGCATCGAATCGCACAAGCCGCCGTGCTGGCGTCGTCCCTCGCCCTGATGGCGGGGTGTTCCACCTGGGACAGCATGTCGGGCGCCGAGAAGGGCACCGCAGTGGGCGCCGCCGTAGGCGGAGTGGCGGGTAACGCCGCGATCGGCGGACCGCTGGGTACTGCCGGCGGCGCCGTGGTCGGCGGTGTGGTCGGCCACGAAGTCGGCAAGGACCGCGACCGCCGCTGATATCCCGCCGCGGTCAACCGCGCTGTCGAGCGCGCTGTTCATCGCGCTGTTCATCGCGCATTGCGCGCGCCTTCTCCCCATGCACGGGCGGGGCGCGCGCTTCGCGCCCGCGGCGTCTCGGCCGATTCCACTCTCATCTCGGCCTTCACCGACAACCACAGAGGACACAGCATGAAACGATGGCTCCCGATCGTGGCGGCAGCATTCCTGCTCGCCGGTTGCGACAACTCGAACGACAAACCGCCCGCGTCGCCGCAGACGAGCAGCCAGTCATCGAGCGCCGGCTCCACTACCGACGACAAGCTCGTCACCGGGCCGCGCGGTCCTGCCGAGACCCTGCCGCAGACGAACGTGCCCACCGCGGCGGGCGGGGACTCGGGGCGCGACAGCGCCGCGACCAAGCCGAAGGAGGATCTCAGCAAGCAGCAGGAACAGCAGTCGATGCCGCAGGCGGGACAGGCGAACAACCACTCGAGCGAGGCGCTGAGCAAGCCCGGATCGGGCGCCGACAGCAGTTCGCCGCAGGCGAGCGCTGCGCCGGCCGGGGCGGCCGGTGGCGCCCCGGCTGGTGGTGCCGCGGCCGCTTCGACCAACGGCGGCACGACGCAGCTCGCGCAGGCGGACTCCGGCTCGGGCGCCTCGTCCGGCGGCGCGGCGTCGGGAGGCGGCGCTGCCCAGCCGATCACGCAGGAGCAGGCGCTCGCACTGATGAAGAAGCACAACTGTGCTTCGTGCCATGCGGTGGACAAGAAGCTGGTCGGACCCAGCTACAAGGACGTCGCCGCCAAGTACAAGGGCGATCCGGCGGCCGAGGGCAAGCTGATCGACAAGGTGGTGAAGGGCGGCTCCGGCGTCTGGGGCCCGGTACCGATGCCTCCGCATCCGACCGTTCCGAAGGAAGACATCAAGGCGATCGTCGACTGGATCCTCGCCGGCGCGAGCTGAGCACGGCGGATCCCGGCAGCAACGCCCCGGCGGCCGACGCCCCGGGGCGTTTCTTCGTTCTGCACGGCGGCATCGGTTGCATACCCATGGGGGTATATGTATCATCCCGTGCATGAACGACATCCACCGGGACGGCGCCGCCCCAGGTCGCGCGCCGCGGTCGCATGCAAGAGGCCTCGATCGCGCCGGCCGCTTCGCCGCCGCGGCGCTCGCCGCCGCAGCCTTCGCGCTGTCGGTCGCGAGCGCCCGAGCACTGGCCGAATCCGATCCTCCGGCCGTCGACACGGTCGAGGTGCGTGCGCGGCCGGTGCGCTCGGCGCTCGAGTTCGACGCCACGCTCGAGGCGGTGCGCCAGAGCACCGTCGCGGCGCAGGTGAGCGGCAACGTCGTCGAACGGCTCGTGCGCGCGGGTGACCCCGTGCGCGCGGGCCAGCCGCTTGCCCGCATCGACGCGCGCGATGCGCAGGCCGCGGTCGCGCGCAGCGATGCGGCGATCGCGCAGGCCCGGGCCGAGCGCGTCGACGCCCAGGCCGCGTGGGAGCGCAACCGCGCGCTCGTCGAGCGCGGCTTCCTCAGCCGGTCCGCGCTCGATGGTTCGCAGGCGCGCCTGGACGCGGCGAAGGCCGCCGAGCGGCAGGCCATCGCCGGCGCGCAGCAGGCAACGCTGGCGCGCAGTTTCACCACCGTCGTCGCGCCCTACGATGGAATCGTGCTCGCCACGCTCGTCGAAGCGGGCGATCTGGCCGTGCCCGGCCGCGGAGTCGCCACCCTCTATCAGCCGGGCGCCATCCGGGTGGTCGTCCACGTGCCGCTGTCGGCGCTGTCGAGCGCGCAGGACGCGCGCCGGGTCGAGGTGGTGTTCGCCAACGGGCAGATCCTCGTTCCGTCGCTTCGCACTTTCGTTCCCGGCGTCGACCCGGTCGCGCAGACGCGCGAGCTGCGGCTCGAGTTCGCCGAATCCGTCAAGGTTCCGGGCGTCCCCGGGCAGCGTGCGCGCGTGCGCTTCGACGGCGCCGAAGTGGTGCGCAGGACGATTCCGCAGCGCGCGGTCCTGCGTCGCGGCGAACTCGACGCGGTCTACGTGGCGCGCGGCGATCGCTTCGCGCTGCGCGCGATCCGCCTGGGCAGCGCCCATGGCGACGAGGTCGAAGTGCTGGGCGGGCTCGCCGAAGGCGAGAGGGTCGCTGCCGACCCCGTTCGCGCGGGCCTCGCTGATTCCATCCCGCGGGCCACGCCGCGCGCCGCGGCGCGCTGATGCCGATGTCGACGAAATCGCAGCCGGCGCAGCCGCGGCTCGGCGCGGCCGGGCGGATCGCCCGCGTGTTCCAGTCGAGCGCATTGACGCCGCTGCTCGCGATCGCGGCGCTGCTGCTCGGGATGTTCGCCGTGCTCGTCACGCCGCGCGAGGAGGAACCGCAGATCGACGTGACGATGGCGAACGTGATGATCGCGTTCCCCGGCGCGTCGAGCGCCGACGTGCAGGCGCTCGTCGCGCTGCCGGCCGAGCAGGTGCTGTCGCAGATTGCCGGCGTCGATCACACGTATTCGGTGGCGCGCCCGGGCGTCGCGGTGCTCACCGTCCAGTTCAAGGTGGGGGTTGCGCGAACCGAGGCGCTGGTGCGCCTGTACGACGCGCTCGAGGCGAATAGCGACTGGCTGCCGCGCGATCTCGGCGTGCTCGAACCGATCGTCAAGCCCAAGGGCATCGACGACGTGCCGGTGCTCGCCGTCACGCTGTGGGGGCGTGATGCGCGCCCGGCGGCCGATCTCGAGCGCGTCGCGCATACGCTGGAGATCGAGATCGCGCGCATCGGCGGCGTACGCGAAGTCCGGACGATCGGCGGGCCGGGGCGCGTCGTTTCGGTTGCGCTCGATCCGGCGCGGATGCGCGAGCGCGAAATCGACGTCACGGGCCTGCGACGCGCGCTCGCCGCGGCGAACTTCGGCATGCCTGCCGGCAGCGTGCCCGACGTCGAGCGCGGAAGCGGAATGCTGTCGGTGCAGACCGGAGAGTTCCTGCGATCGGCCGACGACGTCGCCTCGCTGGTCGTCGGCGTCTCGCGCGGACGTCCCGTGTATCTGCACGAGGTCGCGCAGGTGACGGCGGGCGCCGCGCAGCCGGGGCAATACGTCTGGTTCACGCCGGGCAGCGCGGCGCAGGACACGGCAGCGGGCAACGCGCGGCAGGAGCGGGCATCGCCGGGCGACGTGTTCCCCGCGGTGACCGTCACCGTGACGAAGAAGCCGGGCGTGAACGCCGTCGACGTCGCGCGCGACGTTCGCGCGCGTCTCGAATCCCTGCACAACCGCGTCGTTCCCGAGAACGTCGAATGGACGATCACGCGCGACTACGGGCAGACGGCATCCGACAAGGCGAATCAGCTGATCCTCAAGCTCGCCTTCGCGACCGCTTCGGTGATCGTGCTGGTCGGCCTCGCGCTCGGGCGGCGCGAAGCCGTCGTCGTCGGCGCCGCCGTGCTGCTCACGCTCGTCGCGACGCTGTTCGCGTCGTGGGCGTGGGGCTTCACGCTGAACCGCGTGTCGCTGTTCGCGCTGATCTTCTCGATCGGCATCCTCGTCGACGATGCGATCGTGGTAGTGGAAAACATTCATCGCCATCAGGCGATGAATCCTTCGGCGAACGACCTGAAGGAGATCATCCCCGGCGCCGTCGACGAAGTCGGCGGCCCCACCATCCTCGCCACGCTCACCGTCATCGCCGCGCTGCTGCCGATGGCCTTCGTCACCGGGCTGATGGGCCCGTACATGAGCCCGATCCCGATCAACGCGAGCATGGGCATGGCCATCTCGCTGGCGATCGCCTTCACTTTCACGCCCTGGCTCGCCGCACGGCTGATGAAGCGGCATCGCGCGCACGACGGCGCCGCGGCGGGGCCGTCCCGCATCGAGCGCTTCTTCGCGCATGCGCTCGGCCCCTTCCTGCGCACGGCGCGCGCGCGACGCCTGCTCGCGCTCGGCGTGCTGCTGCTGATGGTCGGGGCGGTCGCGCTCGTGCCGCTGCAGGCGGTCGTGATGAAGATGCTGCCCTTCGACAACAAGAGCGAGTTCCAGCTGGTGGTCGACCTGCCGGCGGGCACCGCGCTCGAGGACACCGCGGCCGCGCTCTACGACCTCGGCGCCTTCCTCGCGCAGCAGCCCGAGGTGCGCGACCTGCAGGGCTACGCGGGAACCGCGGCGCCGATCACCTTCAACGGCCTGGTTCGCCAGTACTACCTGCGCGCGGATGCCGAACTGGGCGAGCTGCAGGTCAATCTCGTCGACAAGGCGCACCGCCACGAGCAGAGCCACGCGATCGCGTCGCGGCTGCGTCCGCAGCTCGTCGAGATCGCGCAGCGGCACGGCGCGCGCGTGCAGGTCGTCGAAGTTCCGCCCGGACCTCCGGTGCGCGCACCGATCGTCGCCGAGGTGTACGGCCCCGATGAGGAAGGGCGCGTGGCGCTCGCCCGCCGGGTCGCCGACGCCTTCGCACGCACTCCCGACATCGTCGGAATCGACACCACGACGCGGGAGGATGCCCCGCGCGCGTTCCTGCGCATCGACCGCGCGCGCGCCGATTCGCTCGGCATCGCGTCCGCGTCGATCGCGCAGACGGTGCACGGCGCGCTCTCGGGGGTCGACGCTGCGTGGCTGCACCAGGGCGCGGGGAAATACCCGGTCGCGATCCGCCTGCAGTTGCCGCGCGAAGCGCAGGGCGGCCTCGACGCGCTGCTCGCGCTGCCGATGAAGGCCGCCGACGGATCGATGGTCCCGCTCTCGGAACTGGTGCGCGTCGAGCGCGGTGTCATCGACAAGCCCCGCTTCACGAAGGACCTGCTCGGCGTGCAGTACGTGCTCGGCGACATGGGCGGCGCGCTCGACTCGCCGCTCTACGGCCTGGCCGCGATCCGCGCGGAGCTGCCCGAGGCGGCGCTGCCCGGCACCGGGCCGCTGGGCGAATACTGGATCCGCCAGCCGGCCGACGCGTGGAGCCAGTACGCGATCAAGTGGGACGGCGAGTCGCAGATCACCTACGAAACCTTCCGCGACATGGGCGCCGCCTACGCGGTGGGCCTGGTGCTCATCTACCTGCTCGTCGTTGCCGAGTTCCGCTCGTACCTCGCGCCGCTGGTGATCATGGCGCCGATCCCGCTGACGCTGATCGGCGTGATGCCCGGGCACGCGCTGCTCGGCGCACAGTTCACCGCGACGTCGATGATCGGGATGATCGCGCTGGCCGGAATCATCGTGCGCAACTCGATCCTGCTGGTCGACTTCATCGAGCTGCAGCTGGCCGAGGGCGTCGCCTATCGCGACGCCGTGATCCGCGCGGCGGCCGTGCGCGCGCAGCCGATCGCGCTGACCGCGCTCGCGGCGATGACCGGTGCGTTCTTCATCCTCGACGACCCGATCTTCTCGGGGCTCGCGGTATCGCTGATCTTCGGCATCCTCGTCTCGACCGTGCTCACGCTGATCGTGATCCCGGTGCTGCATTACGCCGTGTTCCGGCGCCGCCACGAGGCGACCGCCGACGCCGATCTTTCTTCCCCGTCCTCCGAAGGAGTGCATCCATGACCGTAGACCGCCTGATCCGGATCTTCGCCGGAAGCTTCATCCTCATCTCGCTCGCGCTCGGCGTCGAAGGCAGTCCGCTCTTCGTCTCGAAGTGGTTTCTCGCGTTCACCGCCTTCGTCGGCTTCAACCTGTTCCAGTTCGGCTTCAGCAACGTTTGTCCGCTGGGCATGATCCTGAAGCGGCTCGGCTTCTCCGACGCGCCGTCGACGTGCGCGCGTTGAAGGAGCGTCTCCCTTCGTCTCCGGAGGTCTGCATCGTGGATATGCGAGCCCTGCGCGACGAGGCGTCGCGCACCGACCTGCTCAATCGCCTGCGCCGCGCCGAGGGCCAGTTGCGCGGCGTGCAGCGCATGATCGAGGAGGGCGACGACTGCATGCAGATCGCGCAGCAGATCGCCGCCGTGCGCCGCGCGCTCGACAGCGCGTACGTGCGGATGACCGTCTGCTTCATGGAGCAGGAGCTGTCCAGCCGGATGCGCGATAACAGGGGACGGCCGCAGGATCTGAGCGAACTGCTCGGCAACGTCGAAACGCTGCTCGCGAAGGTTCGCTGAGGCGGTTGCCGGGCGGCGCCCGCTTTCGCCGGCAGTGTGCGTGCCTCTCGCTGAAGCGGCGTGCGTGCCTCTCGCCGGCGGCGTGCGTGCTATGGTCCGCGCGATCCGCACGCGCGTTTCACGGCATGCACTGGCCCTTGTCCCTGTCGCCGCTCCAGCACGCGATGTTCGTGCTCGTGGGGCTTCTCAGCTACGTGATGGTCACGCGCATCGGTGGCCATCACCGGCATCCGTCGGCGGCGATCGCCTGGGTGCTGCTGATCGCACTGCTGCCGTACCTCGGGTTGCCGCTGTTCCTCGTGTTCGGCACCCGCAAGCTGGTGCGGCCCGCCCGGCGCGTTTCGCGCACCGACCGTGCCCCGTCGTGCGAAGGCCCCGGGTGGGCGCTGCAGCTGCTCGCGGCGCTCGACGTCCCGCAGCCGGTGCGCAACCGGTCGATCGAGTTCCACGAGGACGGCGCCGAATCGCTTCGCGCGCTGCTCGAAATCGTCGGCCGGGCGCGCGAACGCGTCGATGTCTGCACCTACGTGATCGGCGACGACTCGATCGGCGAAGCGGTGCTCGCGGCGCTCGTGCAGAGCGCGCAGCGCGGGGTGCGCGTGCGGGTGCTTCTCGATGCGATCGGCGGGCTGCGCGGAGCGCGGCGTGCGGTGGCGATGCTGCACGCCACCGGCGTCGAGCTGCGCTGGTTCATGCCGGTGCTGCGCAATCCGGCTCGGGGCCGCACGAACCTGCGCGACCATCGCAAGCTCGTCGTCGCCGACGGATGCGCGATGTGGAGCGGCGGGCGCAACCTCGCCGCCGAATATTTCGACGACGGCGACGGCGGCTGGATCGACCTGAGCTTCGTCGCGCGCGGTCCGCTCGCGCGACAGGCGCAGGCCCTGCTCGAGCGCGACTGGCAGGCCGCGCACGGCCGCGTCGCCGCCAGCGGCTTTGCCGACGACATCGGTGCAGGCCTGTTCGACGGGCCATCCGCGCAACTCGTGCCGAGCGGCCCCGACCTGGCCGACGACACGCTGTACGCGTTGCTCGTTGCCGCCGCCTTTCGCGCCGAGCGGCACATCGTCGCAGTCACGCCCTATTTCGTTCCCGAGGACGCGCTGCTCGCGGCCTGGTGCGTCGCCTGCCGCCGCGGCGTACGGATCGACCTCCTCGTGCCGTCGCGTTCGAACCACCGGATGGCGGACCTGGCGCGCGGGCGGGCGCTGCGCGCGCTGGCCGCGGCCGGCGGTCACGTCCACCTGCACCCGGCGATGATCCACGCCAAGCTCGTGATCGTCGACGACGACATCGCGCTGTGCGGGTCGGCCAACCTCGACTCCCGCAGCCTGTTGCTGAACTTCGAGTTGATGACCGCGTTCTACGGCCGCGACCAGATCGACTGGCTGCGGGAGTGGGCGGAACGGCAGTTTCGACGCGCCCACGCCTACCAGCCGCAACACCCGTCCTGGGGGAGGGATGTGCTCGAGGGGTTCGTCAGGGCGGTGGGGTTTCAGCTTTGAAGGAAGTGAAGGGTCAAGGGTAAAGGGTAAAGGGTAACGGCATACTTCGACGCATCGCGCGCTTTGGTTTCCCCTTCACCCTTTACCCTTCACCCTTCACGTTCCTCTAAAGCACCGCCAGCGCGACCACCACCCACCCGAGCACGAGATTGAGCACGACGAGCCGGCGGATCCCGTCGAGGCATACGCCGGCGGCGGGCAGGTCGCCGGCTTCCAGAGCCTCGCGCATCCGGGGGTGACGGCGCAGGACGATAACGGCGAAGACGATCGTCATCACGGCGGCGATCGCCGCCATCGCGTTCCAGTTCCACGGCGGGCGCACGCCGACCGAGAAGGCTTCCAGGAACATCGCGATGCCGCTTACCCAGAGCAGCGCGATCGACCAGCCGACGATCACGAAGAAGCGCCCCAGCGCCGACGACATCAGCGGCAGGCGCTGCGGCGCCTGGAGCGTAGCGATCGCGGCCGGGCGCAGGCAGAAGTGCGCGAAGCTCATTCCGCCGATCCAGACGATGACCGACGCGAGATGCAGGAACAGCCAGGTTTCGTGCATGGATCGTGTTCAGTGCTGGATCGGAGCGCCGACGACGGCTCGCCAGTTGCGATGCCGCTCGAAATAGGCAGGCAGAAGATGCCGCCGCCACGCGTGCGCGTCGGCGAAGACGCGCTGCAGCGCGCGTTCGATGTCGGCGTAGGCATCGCCTCGGGCGCCATCGTCGCGATCGTCCGGCTCGACGCGCACGCGGTCGCCGGTGCGCGGACAGGAGAACGAGGCGCCGTCTGCAGGCGCACAGGCGTCGCTCTCGCCTTCGTCCCCGGATCCGGACGCGCTCGCAGCGTTCCCGCCGTCGCTCGTCATCGGCCGAACGAGCGCAAGGTTTTCGAGCGCTTCGGCATAGGCGCGCAGGCGCTGCGCGACGTAGGCCGCCTCGTCCCATTCGGTGTCGGCCACCGGGGGTTTCTCGCCGGCGAAGAGCGCGCGGATCGGCTGCGTTCCGACGGCGACGCGAACGATGCAGCGCATGGCTGCCGCCCCGAAGCTCAGGAAGCGCGCGCCGGCGTCGGACGCAGCAGGATCATGTTCGTGGCGAGCATCGTCATGACGGTCTCGCCGTGCTGGTTGAACACTTCGACCAGCGACTTCACGACGCCCCGATCCGGCTTCGACGTGGAAGCGCGCGCCTCGCGCACGGTGACGCGCACCGACAGCGTGTCGCCGCCGCGCACCGGAGCCGGCCAGCGCAGCTCCTCCATGCCCGGCGACGCGATGCTCGACGGATACGACAGGTACTGCACGGCGTAGAGCCGCATCATCAGCGAGGCCGTATGCCAGCCGCTGGCGATCACGCCGCCGAAGGGGCTGCGCGCCGCGAGCTCGGGATCGGTGTGCATCGGCTGCCCGTCGAAGCGTCGTGCGAAATCGATGATCTCGCTCTCGGTGACGCTCACCGTTCCCAGCTCGTGCACCGAGCCGGGCACGTAATCCTCGAACCAGCGTTGCGCCATCTGTGCCTCCTTCGATTCGTCGTTCGGGCGGATGCCTTTCGCGGCGTGAAAGGCGGCCAGCGTGCGCTGGTACTCGGCGATGTCTTCGGCCGGAACCGGCTCGCCGCATTCATAGCATGCCCCGGTCATCCGGTCGAACCAGCGGCAGCCGCAGTGATTGCAGGCAAGCTCCGGCGCGCCCGCCGGATTCTCGAAGATCATCGATCCGCTCCGCGTTCGGAAGAAATCATCGGCCCGCCCGACGTTCCGGGAAAGTTACCGGCACGCGCCGAGGAAAGCCAGGCCGAGCGCCTCGACGAAATCCTCGTAGCCGTCGTCGAGCAGCTGCCTCTTCGGCACGATCACGTACAGCAGCGTAGCGCCGCTGCGCAATTGCAGCTTCAGCGCGCCGAGCGCATTGTCGTGCAGCCGTTCGTGCACCGCCTCCAGCGAGCCTGGCTCGGCGACGAACAGCAACGCCACCGGACAGTTCGCGAAGCCGCCGAAGGCCTGTCGTTCCACCTGCATGGCGCCCCCGGCGCGCCGCCAGACGAGCATCTCGCCGCTGCCGCGGTCCGCGCTTTCGCGCGCGACGAAGCCGACCGAAGCGCCTTCGATCATCGGCTCGAACAGATGCCGCTCGCGGTCGAGCAACGCCTGCCAGCCGGCCGAATCGGTCCAGGCGCTCGTTGCTTCGGCGGTGCCGGGTTGCGTCGTCACGCGGGAGCGCTCCGGTTCAGATCCGCGCGCCGAGCCGGAAGCCGTCGTGGATCGCCTGCGTGAGCCCGCGCGGCACGAGCGAGTCGCCGCAGCCGTGCACTTCGTCGATCATCCACTCGAGCTCGTGGAAGAGCTCCTGGTTCGGCCGGCGCTCCACCGCCGAGATGACCGTGTCGGCGGCGAGGAACTCCTCCTCGCCCTGGCCGTTGCGGATTTTCACGCCGCCGTCGCCGATGGCGAGCACCTTTGCGCCGGTGCGCGTGGGAATGCCCAGTTCCTCGATCCACGCGGTGTGCCGCCACTTGAACGACGGCATGACGTCGCCGGCGATCCGCTTGTCGGCGTCGACGACGGTGACCTCGCGGCCGTGGTTCTTCTTCAGCGACTCGGCCAGCGTCAGCCCGATCTTGCCCCCGCCCAGCACGACCACGCGCGCGCCGGCCTGGACCTTGTCGGCGGCCACATCGAGCGCATCTACCAGCAGCCCGGGCTGCGTGCATTCCGGCAGGAACCGGGAGTCGATGCGCGCGCCGGTGGCGATCACCGCCACGTCGTACTGATGCAGCATCGAGCGCATCGCCTTGACGTCGATAGCCGTGTTGCAGCGCACCTCGATGTTCAACGCCTCGGCCATGTTGCGATAGTAGGCGACGACGCTGGTAAGGTCGTCGCTGTTGGCGAGGTCGTTCTTCGCGTAGCCCGCCAGCGCCCCGCCGATGCCCGGGCCGCGTTCGAAGACGACGACGTCATGTCCGCGCCGCTTGGCGGTGATCGCGCACTCCATGCCCGACGGGCCGGCGCCGATCACCATGATCTTCTTCGGCATGACCGCCGGCGTGATCTGGTAGGCCGGGTCGTATTCGTGACCGAGTTGCGGATTGCGCGTGCAGGTGTAGGGCAGGTCGCGGAACAGTCGCGACAGGCAGTTCAGCGACCCGATGCAGCGCTTGACCTCGCCCATCCGGCCGGCGGCCGCCTTGTGCACCAGCTCGGGGTCGGCCAGCATCGGGCGGCACACCTCCCAGAAGTCGAACTCGCCGTCCTCGATGCATTTCGACGCCATGTGCGGGTCGGGCAGCCGGTTGCCGAAGGCGATCGGCGTATTCGGCAGCATCTTCTTCGCGCGGGCGGCCAGGCGCCGCCAGTAGCCGGGGGGCACGTCGCGGCCGATCGACGACTCGGGCGCTTCCTGCCAGCCGACGGTGACGCTGATCATGTCGACGCCGTGCTCGGCGGCCAACTGCATCAGCTCGAAGCATTCGTCCTCGGTGTTGCCGCCCCAGCGGTCCATCAGCTCGTTGCCGTTCAGGCGGATCACCAGCGGCGCGTCGCCCTGCGCCTGCTTCATCGCGTCGATCAGCTCGCACATGAAGCGGCCGCGATTCTTCAGCGAGCCGCCGTACTCGTCGGTGCGCCGGTTGGTGAACTTCGAGTTGAAGGTCGCCAGCAGGTAGCCCATGAAGCTCGTGACCTCGGTGGCGTCGAAGCCCGCCTTCAGCGCACGCTTCGCCGCGTCGGCATGCTGCTGCACCGTTGCCCGGATCTGCTCCTTCGTGATCTCGCGCGGCGGACGGAAGTGCGGCAGCGTCTGCGGCACGATCGACGGCTGCAGGCAGTAGCCGAGGTCGATGCCGCCGTAGCGCCCGGCGTGCAGCACCTGCTGCACGGCGATCGCGCCGGCGTCGTGGATGTAGCCGGCGATCTTCTCGAACTCGGGGATGCACTTGTCGTCGTAGATCGCGACCTGGCGGAAGTAGCCCTTGCCCTCGCCCAGCGGATCGGGGTACGCGCCCTGGTTGGTGATGATTCCGCAACCCGTCTGCGCGATAACCTGCGTACGCGCGTGCTCGCGGATCGTGTGCGTGCCGTCGCGGTTGTTGTAGTTCGATACGCAGCACGAGCCGTACTTGATGCGGTTCTTGCTCTGCAGCTTGCCCCAACGGGCGGGCTCGAACAGGCGGGCGAGCGGTGCGGTCTGGTTCATTGCGGGGTTTCCGGATATGCCGCGGCTCGCGCGTTCACGAGCAAGCGCGCCGGCAGTCGATGCGTTCGAGTGGGAGTCCCGCTGAATCCTATCCGGCGCGCCCCTCGGCGCAAGCGTTCTTTGCGATTGTCTTGCCGCACATCAAGAGGTCGAGGCAGGGCGCCGCGGCCCCTCCTGTTGGGAGGGGGGCGGCGAGCCGGCATGCTGGTATCGCTTTCCGGAGGCGTTGCCGGGAACTGTCCAGGTCAAGGCGACCTCTTCTCGAGCTCGAGTGCGCCGAACATTTGTGGATAGCCTTCGTCCACAAAACGGATAGCTCATGCTCTCCGTGGGCTGTCCAATGCGTTCAAGCTGCAAGGACACTGAACGCATGGCACATCCGCACATCACGCCTATCGGTGAGAGCTGGGACTGGGAGAAGGACATGCCGCCGGCACCTGGCATCCGAGCCGGCAATACGGTGTACCTCTCGGGACAGATCGCGCTCGGATCGGATGGCATGCTCGTCGGTGTCGGGAACCTCACCGCCCAGGCCCGTCAATGCTTCGAGAACATCCGGGCCATTCTCGCGCGATCGGGCGGCACGATGGGCGACATCGTAAAGATGACGACCTACTTCACGGGCAAGCTGAACGCGGATGTGGCCCGCGAGTACTGGGTGGTGCGCCGCGAGGTCTTCGGCAACTACAGGCCAGCGAGCACAGGTGTGCAGGTGCAGGCGCTGCTGCTGCCGGAGTGCCTGATCGAGATCGAGGTCATTGCTGTGCTGGCGCAGGGCAAGGTGTGAGGACACGTCTGTCTCACTTCCATCGCGGCGACGTGCGCATCGCTTATGAGTGCGTTGGCACAGGCCAGCTCTTGGTGTTCCTCCATGGCGTGGGCGGCAATCGCAGCAACTGGAGCGGGCAGCTCGCGCATTTCGGCGAACGCTACTGCTGCGTGGCCTGGGATGCGCGCGGCTATGGGAGCAGCGACGACCCGGGGAGCGAGTTGGCTTTCGACGACTTCGCCGACGACCTGGAGGGACTTCTGGACCACCTCGGTGCAGAGCGCGCGCACATCGTGGGTTTGTCAATGGGCGGCTTCATCGCCCAGGATTTCTGCGCCCGCTATCCGCAGCGCGTCGCCACTCTGACGCTGGCGGCCACCAGCGCGGGTGCAAATCTGTTTACCTCCGCTGAGCGTGAAGACTTCCTCGCCAAGCGGCTGCGCCCGCTGGAAGCCGGAGCGTCGATGGCCGACATGGCCCGCGGACTGATCGACGTGTTGGCCGGCCCGCGCGCCGATGCGGCCGTTCGCGATCGCCTGTGCCGCTCCCTGGAGTCACTGCGACCGGAGTCGTACAAACAGACCCTCCGTGCGCTCGTGGCGACTGACTTTCGCGCCAGCTTGGCTCGCATATCCGTGCCTACGCTGATCGTCGTCGGCGACCACGACCGCGTGCTGCCCGAGGCGGAGAGCCACTTCCTGGCGGGACATATCGCGGATCACCAGCTTCGAGTCATTCCGCGCGCGGGCCACCTCTGCAACATCGAGGCCGGCGACGAGTTCGACGCAATTCTGTCCGACTTCCTTCTTCTCCATGCGGACGCCGGGGCCTCGACGCTCCGGCCGTGACGCGATAACGCCGCCTCCGGAGTAAACGCGAAGGCAAATACCCGCGCGCTCAGGTGCTCGCTCAAGGTTATCGACAGATGTTGTGCCCGTTGCAATCGGCTTGAATTGGACAGGCCTGCCTGCCTATCGGGGGCAGTCGAATAAGACGAAAACTTCTGGAGAAGACGATAAATGCGACCCGCTCGCACGAACGGATGTTTTGCTCGCTGCAGACTCTCGAATGCGGCATATGACAACCTCCTATCCAACACACGCACCGCTACTGCGCTTGTCGCTCTCTTGGCGGCACTGTGGGGTACGTCGGCATCGGGATTCGAAATCGCAACCGGCAACGAGGAACTGAAGCTTCGATTCGACAACACGCTGAAGTACAGCCTGGCCGCGAGGTTGAAGAGTCCCAGCCCGGCTCTCGTTGCCGATGTGAACATGGACGACGGTGATCGGAACTTCCGCAACCGCGGTCTGTTTTCGAATCGGATCGACTTGTTGTCGGAATTCGACCTGACCTACCGCGGGGCGGGTTTCCGTATCAGCGGGGCCGCGTGGTACGACCGTTTTTACAATCGCCGTAACGATAACGATTCACCCGGCACCAACAATTCGGTGTCGGTCCCTTTCGATGAATTCACCAAAGCGACGCGCGATCTGCACGGTAGAAAGGCGGAACTGCTCGACGCTTTTGTATTCGGCAGGACCCAAGTCGGAGACATGCTGCTCACGGGCCGACTGGGCAAGTACACGCTGTTGTACGGTGAGAGTCTGTTTTTTGGTAACAACGGCATCGCCGCCGCACAGGCGCCGTTGGACATCGTCAAGTTGCTGTCGGTGCCCAACACGCAATTCAAGGAACTGATGCGGCCGGTGCCACAGATCTCTGGCGAACTGCAGATCAACCCCGAATTCTCGGTCGGCGGCTATTACCAGTTCCGATGGGAGAAGGATCGGCTTCCCGCTGTCGGGAGTTACTTCTCGGGCGTGGATATTCTCGATGTCGGAGGCGAGCGGTTCCTGCTGGGGCCAGGATTGGCTCTCGGTCGCACGGTCGACACCGAGGCCGCGAATTCCGGGCAAGGCGGCTTGCAGTTGCGGTACCGGCCGGACGGGCACGATGCCGAGTACGGCTTCTATGCCGTACAGTACCACGCCAAGAGTCCCATCACGCTGCTCGATTTCGCAAACGGCAATTACAGCCTGTTTTATCCAGAGGACATCAAGTCGATTGGAGCGAGCCTGAGCACGAACATACAAAGGACGAATGTCGGAGTCGAGGTCTCTTTTCGAACGAATATGCCACTTGTTCCGCAGGCAGGCAGCGTCCAGTCTTCGACAGGTTATCCCGTAGGCAAGACGTTTCACGCACAGGCTTCCTGGATTGCCTTGCTACATGCTTCGCCATTGTGGGAAGGCGGGACTTTCCTTGGTGAGGTGGCGTACCACAGAATCATTTCTGTGAATTCCAACGAAGCGGCGCTTGATCGGAACGGCACGCGTTCCGCCTCCGCACTGCGATTCGTCTTTACGCCTCAATACTATCAAGTCCTCAACGGCGTCGATATCGGTATCCCGATCGGCTTGGGATATGGCTTACATGGCCGTTCGCTCGTGCTGAATCCGGGATTCTCAGTGGAACACGGTGGGGACCTGAGCATCGGCATCAATGGAGATTACCAAAAAGTCTGGAGATTCAGTCTCATTTACACGACCTTCCTGGGCAAAGCGCGCGGCGTCTTGACGCCGCCCAACTCGCCGGCGCCGACTTACTCGTACCAACAGAACCTCAAGGACAGGGATTTCATTTCGCTGTCGATACAGCGCACATTCTAAGAACTCCCGGAGACATATCGACCATGAATTCACGTTTCAAGAATCGGGTATGGGTCGTGTTCGGCCTGCTTTTCGCCGGCCAACAGGCGTTGGCCGCTGTCACAGCAGAAGAGGCCTCCCAACTGAATGGCAGTCTCACCCCTTACGGTGCCGAGCGCGTCGGCAACAAGGATGGAACGATACCTGCGTGGGACGGTGGCTATACCAAGGTGTCGCCAGGGTACAAGACCGGAGATTCAACCGGCGATCTTTTCGCGGACGAGAAACCGAAGTTCTCGATTACCGCCGAGAACATGGGCCAGTATGCGGACAAGCTGAGCGAAGGCGCCAAAGGATTGCTGAAGAAGTATCCGAAAACGTTCCGAGTCGACGTCTACCCGACTCATCGTACGGCGGCCGCACCCCAGTGGGTATACGACAATATCGCGAAGAATGCGACCCGCGCGAAGGTGTCGGCGGACGGGACTGTCATAGAGGGCGCGTACGGCGGCATCCCCTTTCCGATTCCGAAGAGCGGCGTCGAGGTGATGTGGAACCACAAGCTGCAATACATCGGCGAGGCCAATGCGACCCAGGCCCCGAACTATTACGGACTCGCCGACGGAACGGTGGTCAAGGGGGCGGAAGCGATAAACAAGATCGTATTCCCCTACTATTTCAAGGACGGCTCGCTCGAAACCTTCAAAGGAGAGGTTGCGATGATGCGAGTCTGGGTCACGGGCCCGGCGTACAAGGCGGGCGAGCAGTTCCTGATTATTGATTCGCTCAATAAACCGAGACAGGCGTGGCAATATCTGCCAGGGCAGCGTCGCGTGCGAAAGGCGCCGTCGATCTGTTGCGATGCACCGGAAGAGGTAAATTCTGGCATCGACTTCTGGGACGAGGTATACGGCTTCTGGGGCGACCTGGATATGTATGACTGGAAGCTCGTGGGCAAGAAGGAGATATTTATTCCATATAACAACAACAAACTCATCTCCAAGGGCCTTACTCCAGACAAGATCGCGTTGTCGCGCCACGTGAATCCGGACGTCATGCGCTGGGAACTTCATCGCGTCTGGGTGGTCGAGGCGACCCTGGCCAAGGGCAAGCGCCACGTCGTGCCGAAGCGCACCTTCTACGTGGACGAAGACACCTGGGCGGCCGTGCTGAACGAGGGGTATGACGCACAGGGCACTCTGTGGAGAGTGGGCATTTCCAGCCCCTTCGTCGTTCCCGAAGGCCCGTTTGTCCATGGCAATGGCGAGTGGCAGATCTATAACCTGATCGGCGGGTTGTACCTGGCCGTGGTTCCCGACGTATCCAATCCCAACTACACGTGGTATTTCAAGACCTACGGCAAGGAGATGACGCCGCTGAATTACTTCACCCCGAGCGCAATGGCTGCAGAAGGTGTCCGTTGAACTCTATAGGCCGAATGAGCAGAAGCGGATCGTGTGGAGTCCAATAAATAAGTGTGCGGGCTACTTGGCTGTAGCGTGCCAAATCCTCGCGTTCTCGGCCGCTGCTTCCGCTCGCGGCGTCCTTGCCGATGTGCTGGATCGGCCGAGCGCGTTGAGCCCACGAGCCGCGTCGTCGATGATGCTGGCGGTCGCGCAAGCGGGGTCGCGGCTGGTCGCCGTCGGGGAACGCGGCATCGTCCTGCTTTCCGATGATCAAGGGCGGCAATGGCGGCAGGCTATAACGCCCGTAAGCACCACGCTCACGGGAGTGCACTTCCCGACCGCTTCCGACGGTTGGGTGGTTGGTCATAGCGGTGTAGTGCTGCACAGCGCGGACGGCGGTCAAACGTGGATCAAGCAACTGGACGGAGTGCAGGCAGCGTCAGCAACCCTTTCCGCGTTGCAAGCGATCGATCCTGGCGACTCGCGCTTCAATTCGGCGGCGATCAAGGGTGCCGAGTTGCTCGTCGCGGATGGGCCCGACAAGCCACTGTTAGACGTGCATTTTTGGAATACATACCGCGGCATCGTGGTTGGCGCTTACGGGTTGGCGCTGGAAACGGACGACGGCGGTCGGACGTGGAGATCCCTTGGCCCGCGCATTCCGAACCCGCAGGGGAGGCATCTCTACCGTGTCGTCACACGTGGAATCCAGACCTGGCTGATCGGCGAGCAAGGTGCGATATTCCGAAGCCGCGATGGGAACGACGCCTACGCGGAGGTGCCGATCCCCTATGAGGGTACATTGTTCGGCATGATCGCCATCGGCGACGACGACTGGCTCGTGTACGGACTTCGAGGCAACGCCTTTCGAACCTCAGACGCCGGCCGTGCGTGGGTGAAGGTGCCGAACGAGCAACCCGAGACGCTGACCAACGCTGCGCGATTGGCCGATGGGCGCCTCGTGATGGTGGACCAAGCCGGGCGCTTCCTGGTCAGCCTGGATGAGCGTTCGATGCAATTCGCTTCGCAGCCGACCGCTTCCATCCCTCCGATCAATGCCGTCGTTCAGACAAGTGACGGGAGCATTGTGTTTTCGACGGTTCGGGGGATGGTGCGCGTGGACCCGGTGAGCAAACATTGAACGCCTCCGTCGTCGGTCGCCCTGCAGCCAATGGCAGCCTGGGGGAATTCAATCTGCGCTCAGGATCGATGGTCGAACGTATCCTGTTCAACCATCGCCCACTTGTCTTGTTCTTTTGTCTTGCGGCTACACTGGTTCTCGGTTGGCAGGCCACGAAGCTGCAGTTGAACGCGAGCTTCGACAAGATGATCCCGTTGCGCCATGAGTTCGTCGCCAACTACATGGCAAATCGGAGTGAGTTGGCGGGGCTCGGTAACACGCTGCGAATCGTTGTGTCCGTCGACGAAGGGTCGATCTTCAGCGCCGAGTACATGGAAACACTACGTCAGATCAACGACGAGGTGTTCCTTCTGCCAGGAGTCGAGCGCTCGCATATGAAGTCGCTGTGGACGCCTGCAGTGCGGTGGGTGGCCGTGACCGAGGAGGGCCTCGACGGCGGACCGGTCATGCCCGGCAACTTCGATGGCTCGGCAGGAAGCCTGAGCGAGTTGCGTGCCAATGTGATGCGTTCCGGACAAATCGGACAACTGATCGCTTTCGATTTCAAGTCGAGCATGATCTTTGTTCCGCTCTACGACAAGGATCAGCAGGGACGCCGGCTCGACTACCACGAATTCTCGACGCGGCTCGAGCAGATCCGTGCCAAGTACGAGCAGGGATCGGTTCGACTCCATATCGTTGGTTTCTCCAAGATCGTCGGCGATCTCATCGACGGTTTGGGCGAAGTGTTGTCGTTCTTCAGCCTCGCCATCCTGGTCTGTGCGCTTGTGCTGCTCTGGTATACGCGTTGCGTGCGCAGCACCTTGCTCGTTGTCGCGTGCTCGTTGCTGGCGGTTCTCTGGTTACTAGGTCTGCTGCCGACACTCGGGTACGAGTTGGACCCGTACTCGGTACTAGTGCCTTTCCTCGTCTTCGCTATCGGCATGAGCCACGGCGCTTGTATGTTCAGACCGGACCAGCGCGGTAGAGTCTGATCGCCGTTGAGGCGGCCAGACCGGCCCGTGCAGCTTGGTATGCGCTGGGGTGATCGAGCCCGTTTCTGAGTAGAGAGCGCACGTGCGCTGTGCTGGTCTT
>JAJPEN010000033.1 GCA_021166835.1 Burkholderiaceae bacterium
CATGAAGTGGTTCGAGCTGATCCGCCACAAGTACGGCTGCGAAACCACGATGTTGCACGTGCCGTACCAGGGCGAAGGCCGTATCGAGCCGAACATGCGCGATTACGTCGTTCGCCAGCTCAAGGAGTCGGTGATCCCGACTCTGGAGCGCGTGTCGGGCGTGAAGTTCGACATCGACCGGCTGCGCGAGTACATGAAGGAGTCGGCCAAGGCCGAGGAAGATCTCGTCGCCGTGCTGCAGTCGGCGAAGAACCGGCCGTCGCCGATCGACGGCTACTTCGGCGCCGTCTACTACATCGGCCCGATCTTCACCGCCTTCCGCGGATCGAAGGACGGCACGAAGTTCTACCGGATGCTGCGCGAGGAGATCGAGCAGCGCGTGCGCGAGGGCAAGGGCCCGATCACGCCCGACGGCGAGATGACCGAGGAGAAATACCGCCTCATCGTCGAGGGACCGCCCAACTGGACCAGCTTCCGCGACTTCTGGAAGATGTTCTACGAGGAAGGCGCGGTGGTCGTCGCCTCCACCTACGCGAAGGTGGGCGGACTGTACGACTTCGGCTTCCGCCACAACCCCGACAAGCCGCTCGAGTCGCTCGCCGAGTATTGCCTGGGCTGCTACACGAACCTGAACCTGCCGTCGCGGGTCGACATGATCTGCCGGTACATGGAGCAGTACGAAGCCGACGGCCTGCTGATCAACTCGATCAAGAGCTGCAACAGCTTCTCGGCGGGCCAGCTGCTGATCCTGCGCGAGGTCGAGAAGCGCACCGGCAAGCCGGCGGCGTTCATCGAAACCGATCTGGTCGATCCGCGCTACTTCTCGGCGGCGAACGTCAAGAACCGGCTCGAGAGCTACTTCCAGATGGTCAAGCAAAAGCGCACTGCGCACGCAGCGGCGTAAGGAGAGGGAACGCATCATGCGCTGCTTCATCGGCATCGACCTGGGCTCGACGACCACGAAGGCGGTGGTCATCGACGAGAACCAGAACATTCTCGGCCGCGGCATCACGAACTCGCGCTCGAACTACGACACGGCGGCCGAGGTCGCCAAGCAGGAGGCGCTGGTCAACAGCCGCTTCCACCTGTTCCGCAACGCGCTGGGCCAGAGCGGCGCGCTGAACGGCTCGCTCGACAGCTTCCTCGGGCAGCTCGAGCGCGACTTCCGCGCCGAGCAGTATCTCGAGCAGCTCGACGACCTCGAGGAGACCTGCAACCGCAGCCTCGAGACGGCCAAGTTCGGCGACGACACGAAGGCGGTCGGCGAAGCACTGAACGAGACCTTCGAGCGCATCAAGATCGAGGCGCCCACGCTCTTCGCCGAAGGCGCCAAGCGCAAGTCCGACTTCTTCCGTGACATCGCGGGCAGCCAGTACCTGGCGATCGGCGAAACCGTCGCGAAGGAAGCCAACACGCGCTACGACTACCTGCTCAACGTCTTCGACCGCTCGATCATCGAGGTGGAGAACCGCGTCTACAGCGATTCCATCCGCCGCCACCTGCTGGCGGCGCTCGAGCGTACTTTCGCGGCGCTGCCCGAGACGGCGGCGCGTCGCACCCAGGTCGAGGCGCCGATCAAGGGCATCCTCGACACCGAGATGGAGGAAACCTACGTCGTCGGCACCGGCTACGGCCGTGCGCGGCTGCCGTTCTCCAAGGAGCACGTGCGCTCGGAGATCCTCTGCCACGGCCTGGGCGCGCACCAGATGTATCCGAACACGGCCACCGTGCTCGACATCGGCGGCCAGGACACGAAGGCGATCCAGGTCGATCCGGCCGGCATCGTCGAGAGCTTCCAGATGAACGACCGCTGCGCGGCCGGCTGCGGACGCTATCTCGGCTACATCGCCGACGAGATGAACATGGGGCTGCACGAGCTGGGCCCGATGGCGATGAAGTCGACCAAGCAGATCCGCATCAACTCGACCTGCACGGTGTTCGCCGGCGCCGAGCTGCGCGACCGGCTGTCGCTGGGCGACAAGCGCGAGGACATCATGGCCGGACTGCACCGCGCGATCATCCTGCGCGCGATGTCGATTCTCGCGCGCTCGGGCGGCATTCGCGACGAATTCACGTTCACCGGCGGCGTCGCCAAGAACGAGGCGGCGGTCAAGGCGCTCAAGGAGCTGGTCGAGGAGAACTACGGCAAGCTCACGCTGAACATCGACCCCGACTCGATCTACACCGGAGCGCTGGGCGGCGCCACCTTCGCGTATCGCGCCGTCGTGCAGGAAGGCAAGACGGCCGAGAAGCGCGCCTGAGACCGCAACCGAGCGAACCGCAAGAGAGGCAACCGAGATGACCTACACGATCGGAATCGACATCGGCTCGGGCGCGGTCAAGACCGTCCTGTTCCGCGTCGAAGGCGACAACGCCGAATGGCTGGCCAAGCGCAGCGAGCGCATCCGCCGGCGCGACCCGATGACGCTGGCGGAAGAAGGCCGCGACGGCGTGCTCGCCGACGCCGGCCTGTCGCCGGAAGACGTCGACTACATCGCCACCACCGGCGAGGGAGAGAACGTCAAGTTCGCCACCGGGCACTTCTACTCGATGACCACGCACGCGCGCGGCGGCGTCTACCTGCATCCGGGCGCCACCGCCATCGTCGACATCGGCGCGTTGAACGGACGCGCGATCAACGTCGACGTGCGCGGCAAGGTGCTCGCGTACAAGATGACGAGCCAGTGCGCGTCCGGCTCCGGGCAGTTCCTCGAGAACATCGCGCGCTACCTCGGCGTGGCCGTCGAGGAGATCGGCGGGCTGTCGCAGGAGTCGAAGGATCCGGAGAAGGTCAGCTCGATCTGCGCCGTGCTCGCCGAGACCGACGTCATCAACATGGTTTCGCGCGGCATCGCCACGTCCGACATCCTCAAGGGCATCCACCTGTCGATGGCCTCGCGCATCGTCAAGCTGCTGAAGGTCACCGGCGTGAAGTACGGCACCACGCTGCTCACCGGCGGCCTGGCGCTCGACACCGGCCTGCTCGCGGCGATCCAGGAAGAAATGGCCAACGAGAAGGTCAACGTCGAGGTGGTGAATCACCCCGACTCGATCTACGCCGGCGCGATCGGCGCGGCGCTGTGGGGCGCGTTCCGCCACGACAAGCTGCGCGAACTCGAGGCCGCCTGAACGGCAAGAAATTCGCAACAATCACCGATTCTGCATACGGAGCTTCAGGAGAATCGAAATGGCATTGATGATCGACGACAACTGCACTTCCTGCGACGCCTGCCGTCCGGTGTGCCCGAACGAGGCGATCAGCGCCGGAGACACGGTCTACGTGATCGACCCGGCGCGCTGCACCGAATGCGTGGGCGCCGAGGACGAACCGCAATGCATGCTCGTCTGCCCGGCCGACTGCATCGTCCCGCATCCCGATTTCCGCGAGACGCCCGAGGAACTGCAGGCGAAGTACGAAGCGTTGCATGGGTGAAGGAAGGACCTTCACTGCAGTCCCGGAAACAGCTCCCGCAGCCCCTCCGCCATCGTCTGCACCGCCATGGCGGCGAGCAGCAGGCCGAGGATGCGCGTGGCGATGTTCATCGCGGTGAGGCTCATGTGCGAGGCGATCCGCTGGGCGCGCGATAGCACGAACCAGGAGAGCGCGCTCACCACGGCGATGCAGGCGACGATCGCCAGGCGGTGAACGATGCCGCCGCTTTCGGCGGCGATGATCGTCGTGCTGATGGCCCCCGGGCCGGCCAGCAGCGGCACCGCGAGGGGCACGACACCGCTCACGTCGCCCGATTCCAGCTCCTGCGTCTCGGCCGGCGTGTGACGCACGGCGCCGACCTCCGCGTTGAGCATCGCCAACGCCATCAGCAGCAGCACGAGGCCGCCGCCCACGCGGAACGACGGCAGGCTCGCGCCGATCGTCACGAGCAGCGCCTGTCCGACGAAGGCCGCCAGCACGAGCACGAGAAAGACCGTGATTCCGACCGCGCGCGCCAGCCTCTTGCGCGCGGTTCCGCCCATCGACGCCGTGAAGGCGATGAAGAACGGAACGGCGAGGAACGGATCGACGACGGCGACCAGCGTGACGACGAAGCGCAGGTACTCGGTGGCCGCGACCATCGCTTCGACGGGCGCTTGCGCCGGCTCGGCTCAGGCGCGCGCGGGGCCGGCCGAGGTCGGGGTGCGCGACCGCTTTCCGCGCACGACCGCGGTGAGCATCGTGGCGATGAACACGGCGAGCGAGGCGGCGTTCAGCAGTCCGCCCGCCTTCGTCCAGCCGTACCCCGCGCCCGCGTCGCCGATCAGGCGTATCGCCACCGACGCGTGCAACAGCGCGAGCGGCAGGTAGAACGACGGATGGTAGGGCAGCGTGACGCGCAGCACCGCCGGCAGGATGATCGCGGCGTGGCCGAACACCATCGAGAACACGAAGCCCAGCGTCAGCGCGTGCAGCGCGGCGTCGTAGCTGCGCGTGCCCGGCGCGAAGCCGCCGGCAGCGAGCGCGACGAGCGAGCCGATCGCCAGCCACGCGTAGCCGGCGAGCAGGCAGACGGCGATGAAACGCGTGAGCGCGCGTCCGCGCACGGTACGCCGCGCGATGTCCTGGCGAAGCAGCCAGGCCGAGAGCGCGAGCAGCGCGGCGGCGAACAGCAGGGCGCCCCAGGGCGCCCCCGAGGCTGCGAGCCCGGCCACGGCGGCGACGAGGATCGCGCCGAAGGCTGCCCTGGCGCCCGGCGACGGCGGCAGGAAGCGCGACAGTTCGAGCCGCTCGCCGGCGATCGTGAGCACGAGGAACGCGAGCCACCACGGCACCGCCGCGACGATCGGCCGGCCGGCGAGCCACAGCGCGGTTCCGATCGGCCAGCAGGCGGCGCCCAGCGCGAGAGTTACGGTGAACAGGGCTCGCTGCCGACGCAGGACGTCGAGCGACGCGGCGAGGAACACCAGGCCGCCGCCGAGGAAGAGGAGCGCCGCCCAGGGCATTGCGGGCACGGCGCTGCCGCCGAAGGCGGTGAGCAGCGCACCCGCTCCGGCGAGCAGCGGACCGGCGTACGCCCAGTAGCGGCCGATGGCGACCGCCCGCTCGAGCGCGATGACGACGCCGAAGAAGCCGCCGATCATCAGCGGGCCGTGCAGCGCGGCGACGCCGGCAATGGCGTCGGGCATCGGCCAGCCCAGGCGCACGAGCCCGGCGCCGGTGCCGAACAGCAGGCCGACGAAGCCGAGCATCAGCAGCGGCACGCGCCACGCAGGCGGCAGGCCCGCGCGCGACGCCGCGGCGTCGGCAGGGTGCGTCACCTCAACCCGGCGACCAGCCGAAGTGATCGCGGGCGAAGCCGGTCATCTTGTCGGGGGTCCAGGGCGGATCCCAGACGAGCTCGACCTCGACCGCGGTGCCTTCGGGAACCATCGCCTGCACGACGCGGCGCACGTCGTCCATGATCATGTCGGCCATCGGGCAGGCGGCGGTCGTCATCGTGACGTCGATGAAGACCGCCTTTTCGCCCACTGCGATGTTGTAGACGAGTCCGAGGTCGACGATGTTCATCCCCGCTTCGGGGTCGTCGACCTGGCGCAGCGCCTCGCGGATGGCGTCGTCGTCGGGCATGGAAGGCATCGGCGCTTTCCTCCGGACCGTTTCGTTTCCTCAGTCGAAGCGTCGCACGAATGCGATGCGTTGCGAGGGAACGAACCCGGTGTCGTTGAGGAAACCGAGCAGGCCGAGATTCTCGGGGCTGACGCTGGTCTCGACCCGCTCGACGCGCAGCGCGCCGAGGTTGACGAACAGCTGCGACAGCAGCGCCCGGCCTACGCCGCGGCCGGCGTAGGCAGGATCGACGCCGATCGTGTCGAGGACGGCCACCGACTCGGTGCGCCCGTAGTCGCCGAGGTCGACGCGCGCCATCAGGAAGCCGATGACGAGATCGTCGTCGATGCGGGCGCTGAGCGAAACGCCGATCGCCGAGTCCGCAGTGGTCTCGGCGAAGCGGTGCGCCATGTATTCCTCGCGGTTGCGCCCGGTGATCGCGCGATCGATGCGGACGATGTCGCGCAGCTCGCCGGCGTTCATCGCGCGCACGTCGGCGGTGTCGCGCGCCAGGCGCTCGAAATCATTGGATGCCTGTCCGCCGAAGTTCACCTCGGCCGGAGGGGAGGCGGCGGCATCGGCGAGCACCGGGTCGTCGCGTTCGGGCGTGTAGGCGCCGCCGGAAACCGCGCAGTCGAGCACGAATTCGGGCGCGCGCTCGAAGCCCATCGCGCTCATCCAGCGCAGCATCGGCAGGTCGTTCCAGCGCGCCTGCGTACGCAGGCGGGCGATGCCGTGCCGCTTCGCCCACTCGGACAACGCGGCGAAGAGGTCGCGGCCGATGCCCTGGCCCTGGACGTCGCCGCGTACGCCGATGGCTTCGAGCCGCAGGGAGGGCTCGCTGCGGCCGAATTCGCCTTCGAGCACGCGCGCGAGGATGCAGCCGGCGAGCCCGCTGGCATCGATCGCGGCGAACTGCGCGTGCAGTCCGGGTTCGCGGCGGGCGGATTGAAGGCGCCGCTCGAAATACGGGCGGCGCGAATGGCCCTCCACCGCAGCGTCGATGGCGACGACTTCTTCGAGGTCGCTCGGAGCGAGCGGGCGGATGTCGGCGCGAAGCGAGTAGGAAGCTTGCATCGGTTTGCCTGGCATGGGACTGCGGGATGAGAAATGCGCGCTGGCGCCGATGCGCCGGCACGCGGATTCAGGCCGTTGCGTACGCGAACGCAAGCTCGCGGTCGGTTTCTTCGTCGAGCAGGTCTTCGAGCGCCGGCAGCAGCGCCATCGTTTCCTTCTGGATGTGCGCGACCTGACGCTCGACCATCTCGGCGACGCCGACCTTCAGCTGCGTCCAGGCGGCGTCGTCGAGCGTGCCGGCGGCGGCGGCATTCGCGAGCGGCAGCAGCGTTTCGGCCGCCTCGCGGATCGCCTGGTGTTCCTCGGCGAGCAGCTCGGCGATGTCGCCTTCGCCGGCTTCGGCGAGCCGGCCGAACAGCTCGTTCTCCTCGAACTCGAAGTGGCGCCCGACGTCCTGTTCGAGGTGGCGGGCGAATTGCCCGGCCAGGCGCGCGAGTTCGGGATTGCCGCTCGCGCCGGTGCGCGGCGCACGCGCGAAAGCCTGCTCGACCTTGCCCAGCAGATCGAGGCTCGCGCGGTGTTCCTCGTCGAGCGCATGAGCGACCTGGCCCTGGAAATTCATGACGGCTCCGAAATCTGCATCGCGCTACCAGAATAGGCGCGCGTGCCGGCAGGGCCATTGATACGGGTCAAGCAACGGGCGCTGGTGGCCGGGCCGGGCTGCGCGGCGCCGGAGGCAGGCGCATTCGACGCACGAGGATCGCGAAGAACACGAGGAACGACGCCGCGCCCACCGAGCCGACGAGCGCTGCGGCGAGCGAGAGCCACGCGGAGTCGAGCACCGCGGCGCCGGCCAGCAGCGCGAGCGCGCACAGGTGGCACAGGTAATGCACGGCGAGCGGACGCTCGGCGGTGAGCGACGAGGGCGTGCGCGGCAGCTTGGTGCCCGGCGCCTTGTGCATCGACGCGAGGAACGGGACGATGCGCTGCATCATGCCGAGCACGAGCGTGAGCAGCCACCCGGGAACGAGAACGATGCCGAACAGCGTTGTGAGCAGCGCAACGTCGGGAAAGACGACCATCGCGAACGCGAGAACGAGGTTGGCGGCGAGCAGCGCCCACGCGATGCGGACCAGGCGGAACGAGCGGCCGAGTTCGCGCCGCATGCCGGTGCGCAGCGCCAGCAGCACGAGCTTCAGGTGCAGCGCGACGGCGGCGCCCGCCGCGACGAGCGCGGCGATGCGCAATGCCGTGGCGTGGCCGTGGGCGAAGGCCGCTGCGGCGGCGAGCGCGAGCGCGACGGCGCCCAGGCCGGCCGACACGCGCACCTGCGTCTCGTCGGGCGCCGGCGAAAGCGCGAACATCGGCACCAGGATGTACGCGAGTCCCAGGGCGAGCATTCCCATGAAGCCGTAGGCCGCGAAAGGCACGTGCAGCGCGAGCGCGCTGCCGCGCTCGAAGAGCGGCCAGCCGAGGTAGGTGAAAGCCAGCGACAGCGCGCTGACGACGACGACGACGAGCGAAGCCAGCGCGATCCAGCCGTGCGCGACGATCCCCGCCATTCCCCGCGCGCCGACGAAATTGCGCGCGCTCAGCCCGGCGTAAGCGAGCAGGCCGGCCACCACGGCCACGGCGCCGGCGCCCAGCCATGCGGGTTGGCCGGCGCCCATGCCGATTGCGGTGGCGGCCACGCCGGCGGTGTAGACCCACCAGATTGCCGCCGGCAGCCAGGTGGCGCGCACCGGCTGGCGCGTGGCGACCGGCATCAGCTGCAGGCTGGCGCCGATCGCGGTCATCGCGAGCACGCCCAGCGTGACGAGGTGCAGCGCCGCCAGCGGCCAGCCCAGCCCGCCGACGAAGCGCGGCGCGCCCGCCGCCCCGACGGCCAGCGCGATCCAGGCCGCGAGGTGGAAGACGGCGGCGGCGCCGAAATAGCGCAGCGGAATGGACGCCGGAAGTAGCCGGCTGGTCGCTCCGGCGAGGAATCCGGCCGCCAGCTTCGGGCGCGGGGCGTCGGGCTTCATGCGCTGCGCGAGAGACGCAGCCGGACCTCGCCCGGTTCGCCGTCGACGATCTCGGCCGACCAGCCGATCTCGGCGAGTTCGGGGTAGAGCAGTTGCGGGTCGCGGTCGTGATGGACGACGACGGTGCGGTCGTCGTCGATCGAGCGCACGAGCGAGAGGATCTGCACCAGCGGCTGCGGGGCCGACAGGCCCCGTACGTCGATGTGGATGTCGTCGGCTTCGGTCCAGCGCTTCATCTCACCGGGCCCTCATTGCGTCCCCTCACTGCGTCTTGTGCAGATCCTGCAGCTTGCGCCGGATGAGCTTGCCGGTGGCGGTGCGGGGCAGCGCGTCGATCGGGTGGAACCAGCGCGGACGCCGGAACGGCGGCATCGACTGCGTATGTTCGCGCAGCGCCGCTTCCGCGCGCGGCAGGCTCGCGTCGTCCTTCGGCACGTAGAACACGGCTACGGCATCGAGCCCGTCGTCATCGGGCACGAGGACTGCCGCCGCCTCGAGGATGTCGGGGCTGACCAGGCCGAGCGTTTCCTCGATCGCGATGAGATCCACCCAGCGGCCGTGCACCTTGACCAGCGATCCCTCGCGGCCGGCGAAGCGCCAGGAGCCGTCGGGTTGCGGCTCGAAGAGGTCGCTCGGGCAGAAGCGCCCGTCGCGGAAATGCTCGGCCTGGTCTGCCGGTAGGTTCCAGTAGCCGAGCGCGATCATCGGCGCGGCGAACGACAGCCGGGTGGGCGATGCGCCGTTCCCGGCGAGCGGGCGCGCATCGATGCCGGGCGAGGGGCGCAGTCCGCGGCCGTCGTCGCGGTCGGTCATGACGAGCACGAGCGTCTCGGAGGCGCCGTAGCCGTTGATGATCGACGCGCCGGTCTGCCGACGCCATTCGTCGCGCAGGTCTACCGACAGGGCTTCGCCAGCCGAGACGAAGCGGCGCACGCCGTCGCGCACGAGCTGGGCGGCCAGGCCCTCCTTGAGGAGATTGCGGTACAGCGACGGCACGCTGCACAGCACCGTCGGATGGGTGCGCGCAACGGTCTGCGCAACGCCCGCGGCAGTGGGCCAGGCGGGGTCGAGAACGATCGAGGCGCCCAGCTTCAGGCCCGCGTAGAGCGCGTTCGTCTGCGGGTAGGAGAAGAACATCTTCGAGCTGGCGAAGATCCGGTCGCCGGCGCCCGCGCCGACGACTTCGGCGGTGACGCGCTCGATCTCGCCGGCGAAGCGATGGCCGTGCACGACCGCCTTCGGCTTCCCGCTGGTGCCCGACGAGTGCACCCAGACGGCCGCTTGCGTCGGTTCGCAGGCCAGCGGCTCGACCGCCGCACTCCTTTCCTGATCGGCCAGCCATTCCTCGAGGGGAACGACGGATGCGCGCCAGGGTTCGGGCGTCTGCTCGCGCGACTCGGCGAGCACGAAGCGGAATCCGGCGGCGTCGAGCATCGCTCTCCACTCCGCTTCGGAGAGTCGGGGATTGACGCCGACCGCGACGCCGCCGGCCCAGATGCAGCCGAGGAAGGCGTCGACCCAGGCGAAGCCGTCGCACAGCTGCACCGCGACGCGCTCGCCCGGTTGCAGGCCGCGGGCCAGCCAGGCACCGGCGGCGCGGGCGACCGAATCGCGCAGCTGCGCGTAGCTGCGCGTCTGTCCGTCGCACACCAGGGCGATGTCGTCCGCCCTGCCGTTCTGGAGGAGAACCGAGGCCGCATTGCACTTCATGGCCGCTTCCTGTTCAGGCTTCGATGCGCTGCCTAGCCTTTCGGGCGCAGGTCGCGAACGCGAACCGCCTTGCCCTGCGAGCGCGGGATTTCGCCGGGCTTCTTCACCGATACCACGGTGGAGATGCCGATCATCGACTTGATGTGATGCGCGATCTGCTTGCCGATGTGCGCGTACCCGCTCTCCGGCACGCCCGGCTGCGCTTCGGCTTCGATCGACACGTTGTCGAGCGATCCCTGGCGCTCGACGACGAGCTGATAGTGCGGAGCGACGTCGGGCAGGCCGACGAGCACCGCCTCGACCTGCGACGGATAGACGTTCACGCCGCGGATGATCAGCATGTCGTCGTTGCGGCCGGTGACGCGCAGGATGCGCACGTGCGTGCGGCCGCAGTCGCAGGGCGCGGTGCTGAGCTTCGTGATGTCGCGCGTGCGGTAGCGGATCATCGGCAGCGCCTGCTTGGTGAGCGTCGTGATGACCAGCTCGCCGGCTTCGCCTTCGGGCAGCGGCTGGCCGCTGTCGGGGTCGATCACCTCGAACAGGAAGTGATCTTCCCAGCCGTGCAGTCCGTTGCGGTGTTCGCACTCGCAGGCCACGCCCGGGCCCATGATCTCGGACAGTCCGTAGATGTCCATCGCCTTCAGCCCGAGGCGCGCCTCGATCTCGCGGCGCATCGCGTCGCTCCACGGCTCGGCGCCGAAGATGCCGATCTGCAGCGGACCCTTGGAGAGATCGACGCCCATGTTCCCGGCCACTTCCGCGATCGCGAGCGCGTACGACGGCGTGGCGCACAGCACCCGCGCTTTGAGGTCGACGATCAACTGCACCTGCCGCTCGGTGGAGCCGCCGGAAACCGGCACCACCGCGCAGCCCAGCCGTTCGGCTCCGTAATGCGCGCCCAGCCCGCCGGTGAACAGGCCGTAGCCGTAGGCGTTGTGAACGACGTCGCCCTTGCGCGCGCCGGCCGCGGCGAAGGAGCGCGCGACGAGATCGGACCAGTTCGACAGATCGCCAGGCGTGTACGCGACGACCGTCGGCTTGCCGGTGGTGCCCGACGAGGCGTGCACGCGGGAGATCTCGCCCAGCGGGCGCGCGAGCATGCCGAAGGGGTACTGGTCGCGCAGGTCGGTCTTGACGGTGAACGGCAGGTGGCGCACGTCGTCGAGCGAGGCGATGGCCGCCGGGTCGATGCCGGCCGCCTCGAGGCGCGAGCGGTGCAGCGGAACGTTGTCCCAGGCGTTGCGCAGCGTCTCGCGCAGCCGCGCGAGCTGCAGTTCGACCAGCCGCTCGCGCGGCATCGTCTCGGATTCGCCGTGCAGGTACGTGCCGGCACCCTGGGGGCTGCGGGTTGCGGGGTTCGCGGTCGTCGTCACGGCCATCGGAAGTCTCCTGTTCTGCGAAATCGGTTCGTGCTTCAGGCCAGGCCGGCCTTCTGCGCCTTGGCCGCCAGCCTGGCGAGCGTGGTCTCCACGCCGACGACGAAGCGGTTGTGCCTGCCGCGGCAGATCGGCTCGATGCTGTCGCGGCCTTCGACCTCGAGCGATATCGCTCGGCCCTTCACTTCGGACACCGTGACGGTGATCTCGACGTCCATGCCCATCAGCGTGGCGGCGAGATGCTCGACCTCGATGCGCGTGGCGACCGAGTCTTCGCCGGCATCGAGATGCCCGAGCAGCAGCTCGCGGGAGATGCGGTCGATGTCGAGGACGAGCATCGGAGTGGCGTAGACGTGAACCTTCTCGCCCATGGAGTCGATCGCGCGCTCGCGGTCGACATGGATCTGCCGCGTGACGGAAAGGCCCCTGGCCAGCGAATCCTTCATTCCGCTTCCCCGTTCTGCTGGCTTCTCAGAAGCTGTGAATGAATCCGGCGTGCCCGAGCGGGCCGCCCAAGTGCGCCCAATCAAGGCGCAAAGCGCAGCCGTAGCTCGGGCTACGGCGAGCATTTGCAACGCAGAGTGGGCGCGCCTGGGCGGAACGAGCGGGCATGACGGATTCGTTCACAGCTTCTCCGGATGCCGGTTTCGTCAGAGGCCGAGATAGGCCTGCTGCACGCGGGGGTTGCCGAGCAGTTCGGCGCCGCTGCCGGCGAGCGAGATCCGGCCGACTTCGAGCACGTAGGCGCGATCGGCGATCGACAGCGCGGCGCGCGCGTTCTGGTCGACGAGAAGGATGGTGGTTGCCGCGTCCTTCAGCGCGCGCACCGTGGCGAAGATCTCGGCCACCAGGCGCGGCGCGAGACCCATGCTCGGCTCGTCGAGCAGCAGCAGCTTCGGGCGCGTCATCAGCGCGCGGCCCATCGCCAGCATCTGCTGCTGCCCGCCCGAGAGCGTGCCCGCTGCCTCGCGGCGCTTCTTCGCGAGGACGGGGAACAGCGAATAGACGCGCTCGAGTCCGTTTGCCACCTCGCTCGACGGGCGGACGAAGGCGCCCAGCCGCAGGTTGTCGTCGACCGACAGCGGGCCGAACACCTGCCGGCCTTCGGGCACCTGGACGATGCCCATGCTCACCCGCCTGCGGGGCGCCGCGCGGGTGACGTCTTCGCCCTCGAAATGCACGCTGCCGGAGGCGATCGGCTGCACGCCCGACAGCGCGCGCAACAGCGTCGTCTTGCCGGCGCCGTTGGCGCCGACGAGCGCCACCAGCTCTCCGCTGCCGACCTGCAGGCTGACGTCGTGCAGCGCCGTGATGCGGCCGTAGCGGCTCGACAGGGCGCGGACCTCAAGCATGCGCGACCTCGTCGGTGGCGGCGCCGAGATAGGCTTCGACGACGCGCGGATCGGAGCGGACTTCCTCCGCCGTGCCCTCGCACAGCTTGCGTCCGTAGTCGAGCACGACGATGCGGTCGGAGACCCCCATGACCAGCTTCATGTTGTGCTCGACGAGCACGACCGTGGTGCCGCCGCGGGCGAGCTGGCGAATCAGCTCGCCGATCTCCATCGATTCGGTGGGGTTCAGCCCGGCCGCCGGTTCGTCGAGCAGCAGGAACCGGGGCCCGCCGGCGATCGCGCGGGCGATCTCCAGCCGCTTGAGCGCCCCGTAGGGCATGGAGTCGGCGCCGGCGTCGGCGTAATCGGCCAGTCCGACGAAGCGCAGCAGCTGCATCGACTGCTCGCGCGATTCGCGCTCCCCGCGCGCCAGCGACGGCGTGCGCAGCATCGTCGACCACAGCGAACAGCGCTCGCGCAGATGACGGCCGGTCATCACGTTCTCGAGCGCCGTCATGTTGGCGAAGATCTGCAGGTTCTGGAAGGTGCGGCCGATGCCGGCCGCGGCGAAGCCGTGGGCGGGCGCTCCGGTGAGGTCGCGGCCGTCGAAGAAGATGCGGCCGGCGCTTGGCTGGTATACGCCGGTGAGCAGGTTCAGCAGAGTGGTCTTGCCCGCGCCGTTGGGGCCGATGATCGAATGCACGCTGCCTGCGGCCAGCTCGAAGGACAGGTTCTGGACGGCGTGCACGCCGCCGAACTCCTTCGACAGATTGTCGACGCGCAGCGTGCTCATCGCGAGCGGCGTCCGAAGCGCGCGGCCAGCGTGGGCACCGCGCCGCGCGGGAAGAAGATCATCGTGACCATCATCACCGCGCCGAGCACGACCATTTCGTACTCCTTCACGACGGTGAGGGCCTGCGGCAGCACGGTGAGCACGGCGGCTCCGACGACGGCGCCGAAGGTGGACGCCATGCCGCCGAAGACGACCATCGTGACCAGCTCCACCGAATGCATGAACGATGCCTTCGACGGCGTGACGAAGCCGCTGTAGAACGCGGTTAGGCCGCCCGCCGCCGCGGCGAAGGCGGCCGACAGCACGAAGACCATGACCTTCTGGCCCGCGCTGTCGATGCCGACCACTTCGGCGGCGACCTCCGAGCCGTGCAGCGCCCGCAACGCGCGGCCGCGCGGCGAGTCGATGAGGTTCAGCGCGAGCCAGACGGCGGCGACGAGGCAGGCGCCGACCACCCAGTACCACATGCGCTCGCCCTGCACGGCGAAGCCGAAGACGGAGAAGGAGGGCACCGGCATGCCGTCGGGGCCGCCGGTGATCCGGTCTTCGTTGGCCAGCACGATCGCGATGATGATGCCCAGCCCGAGCGTGGCCATCGCCAGGTAGTTGCCCTTCAGCCGCAGGATCGGACGACCGACGACGAAGGCGAGCAGCGACACCGCGGCAGTGGCGAGCACGAGCGCGGCAAAGGGCGGCACGCCCCAGTTCGCCGCGAGCAGCGCCGAGCCGTAGGCGCCCAGGCCGAAGAAGCCCGCGTGGCCGAGGCTGATCTGGCCGGCATAGCCGATCAGCAGGTTCAGGCCCACGCAGACGATCGCGTTCAGGCAGACGAGGATGGCCACGTCGTAGAAATACGCGTTGACCAGCGCGAACGGCAGCAGCGCGAGAACCAGCGCGAGCACCGCCAGGCCGCGCAGGCGCGGCGCGACGCGCGGGGATGCGGGAAGCGCCGGGGCTTCAGACCCGCTCGCTCTTGACTGCGCCAAGGATTCCATCGGGTCGGAAGAAGAGAACGACGAGGATCAGCACGAAGGCAAGGACGTCCTTGTAGGCCGAAGAGACGTATCCGGCGCCCAGGCTTTCGAGCAGCCCGAGCACGAGCCCGCCGACGATCGCGCCGGGGAAGCTGCCGAGCCCGCCGAGGATGGCGGCGGCGAAGCCTTTCAGGCCGAGCATGATGCCGACCTCGTACGAGGTGAAGGTGATCGGGGCGATCAGCACGCCGGCGAGCGCGCCGAGCCCCGCGGCGAGTCCGAAGCTGGCGAACAGCACTTTCTTGATGTCGATGCCGACCAGCTGCGCCGCCAGCGGGTTGTACGACGTGGCGAGCATCGCCTTGCCGAGCACCGTGCGGCGGAAGAACCAGGAGAGCGCGATGACCACCGCCACCGTGGCGCCGAGCACCCACAGGCTCTGCGGGACGATGGTGGCGCCGAGGAAGGCGATCGGCGTGTCGCCCGACAGCGGGGCGAGCGCGTGGATGTTCTTGTCCCAGACGAGCTGCGCGACGCCGCGCAGGAAGATCGACGCGCCGATGGTGATGATGATCAGCGTGACGATGTCGGCGTTCTTCGCGCGCCCGACGGCCAGGCGCTCGAGCGCCAGGCCGACGATCGCGGCGATGCCGATCGCGCCGAGGATCGCCACCGGCATGGGCACGCCGGTGGCGACGAGGGAGACGGCGCTCATGCCGCCGATCATCACGAATTCGCCCTGGGCGAAGTTGATGACGCGGCTGGCGTTGAAGATGATCGAGAAGCCGAGCGCGACGAGCGCGTAGATCGAACCGGCGGTCAGTCCGCTGGCGAGGAACTGTACTGCCTGGCCGCCCATCTGCGCATCCCGCCCGGTGGTTCGATCAGCGCTGGTTGTCGACGAGGGTCCAGTTGCCGTTGCGCACTTCCAGCATGCGGAAGGCGCTCAGGTCCAGGCCCATGTGATCGGTGGGCGACATGTTGAACAGCCCGCCCGTGCCCATCAGGCCCTTGGTCTTCTCGATCTCGTCGCGCACTTTCTCCTTGTCGGTGCTGCCGGCGCGCTTGATCGCCTCGACGACGATCATCAGGCCGTCGTACGCGTGGCCGCCGAAGGTGGAGACGTCGGACTTGTACTTCGCTTCGTAGTCGTGCTTGTACGCGGTGACGACCGGCTTCTGCGGATCGTTGGCGGGCAGGATGTCGGCCACCAGCAGCGCGGCAGCGGGCAGGCGCACGCCTTCGGCGGCGTCACCGGAGAGCTTGACGTACTCCTTCGAGGCCACGCCGTGCGACTGGTAGAACGGTAGCGACAGGCCGACCTGCTTGTAGTTCTTCGTGACGATGGCCGGGCCCTGGCCGAAGCCGCAGTTCATCACGGCCTGCACGCCGGCGGTGCCCTTGATCTTCGTGAGCTGCGCCGTCATGTCGGTATCGGCCGCGCCGTAGCTTTCGTCAGCCACGATCTCGATGCCGTATTTCGGAGCCACCTTCAGGCACTCGGCGCGCAGCGACTTGTCGAAGCCGCCGGCGCCGGAGATCAGCGCGAGCTTGCTCAGCTTGCGCTCGTTCATGTCGGTGAAGATCTTCTCGCAGGCCATGCGGTCGGTGTGCGGCGTCTTGAACACCCACTTCTTCACCGGCTCGATGATGACGACCGCGCCGGCGAGCGAGATGAACGGAATCTTGGCTTCCTCGACCAGCGGCACGGCGGCCATCGTTTCGCCGGTGGTGGTTCCGCCGATGATGAGGTCGACCTTGTCCTGCTCGATCAGGCGCTTGGTGAAGGTGCGCGCCTTCTCCGCGCTGCCGCCCGCGTCGTAGGAGATCAGCTCGAGCTTGCGTCCGAGCACGCCGCCCTGCGAGTTGATGCGTTCGACGTACATGTCGAGCGTCTTCTGCTCGGGGTCGCCGAGGAAGGAAGCGGGCCCGGTGACTGCGAGGAAGGCGCCGATCCGGATGGGTTCCTGCTGCGCGTATGCGCTGCCCGCGGCGGCTACCGACGTCGCGAACACCGCTGCTGCGATCCGCGCGGCTGCGCGGGTCCTGCCAATCGACTTCATCCTCGTCTCCCTGTTGTTGACGCGTTCGAGAACCGTTTGAAGGTGCGGTTTCGCGTCGAACTTTCGACCGTACCGCGGAGTGGCGCCAGTCGGGAAGATCCCGACGGGTTGCCGGTTCGTGACAACGTTCCGGATTCGCTCGTTCGAGGGCGCCTGACAGCCCGGCCCTTCCGACTTTCGGGTTATTCTGGTACTCCGATGCAGGTATTGAATTGATCTGCGTCACCTTTTGGGGAGCGCATGGCACGAGGCTCGGCGAGCGCCAACGGGCGAAGGAAGACGGTGCGGGCGACGAGCACGAAGTCGCCCGCGAAGCCGCCCGCCGCCAAGCGCGCGAAGGCGTCGGCGCCGCCGGTGACGCGAGTCGCCGGCAAGCCCGCGGCTTCGCGTGTGCGTCCGCATGAGAGCGGAGCATCGGCGCGCGCGGATGCGATCGACCGCGCAGCAGCAGCGCAGCCCGCGACGACGGTTTCGATTCGTCCGGTGCGTCCGTCCGATCTCGCGCAGGTGATCGCGATCGACTCGATCGTCACGGGGCTCGAGAAGGCCGATTACTGGCGCACGATCCATCGGCGGTACGGCGACGCCGAGCGCGCCGGCCGGCGCTTTCTCGTCGCCGAGGCGAACGGCAGCGTCGCCGGTTTCGTGATCGGCGAGGTGCGCGACTGGGAGTTCGGTTCGCCGCCGTGCGGCTGGGTCTTCGCGATCGACGTGCATCCGCAGTTTCGCCTCGCCGGCCTGGGCACCCGACTCGTGGGCGCGATGGCCGACTGGTTCCGCAGGGAGGGCGTCGACACGATGCGAACGATACTCGCGCGCGACAACACGCTGATCCTGTCGTTCTTTCGCAGCCTGGGCATGACCACCGGACCGTTCATTCCGCTGGAGATCGACCTGCAGGGCGCCGACTTCTTTCCGATCGGCCGGGATCGCGCCCCATGAGGCTGCAGAAGAACACGCTGCTCGCGCTGTACAGCGTGCTGGAGTTCGCCTTCGATCCGACGAGGCACATCTCGGCCTCGGAGATCGCGCACAAGTACGACGTATCTCCGCATCATCTGGCGAAGGTGCTGTCGGAGCTGGCGCGCTCCGGCTACGTGGAATCGGTGCGGGGCGTCGGCGGCGGCTATCGCTTCGCGGCCAATGCGCGTCGTGTCACGCTGATGGACATCATCCTGCTGTTCGAGGACTTCGCGCCGGCGGGCGCCGATCGGCGCGAGCCCGGCGAGAGCACGCCGGTGGGGCAGGCGCTGGCGTCGGTGATGCACGAGATCGACGAGATCGCCAAGGCCACGTTGAGTTCGATCACGCTCGCCACGATGCTGCAGTGGATCGAACGCAATCGGCAGGCTCGACCTGTCCGGCGTCCGGCGGCGCGATCGGCGGCCAGGGGCAAGGCGGGCGACGCGACGGAAGAAGCGGCCTGAGAGCGACGTGAGAGCGACCTGACAGCGGCCTGAGAGCGACCTGAGGCGCTCAAACCGCGACGTCGGCGCGGATCGGCGGATGCGGGTCGTAGCCTTCCACGGCGAAGTCGTCGATCGAGTACCCGTCGATGTCCGGCGGACGACGAAGCAGGCGCAGGCGCGGCAGTGCGCGCGGCGTGCGCGAGAGTTGCTCGCGCGCCTGTTCGAGATGGTTCAGGTACAGGTGCACGTCGCCGGCCATCCACACGAACTCGCCGGGACGCAGCCCGGCCTGCTGCGCGAGCATCGCCTGCAGCGCCACGGTGCCGACCCAGTTGAACGGCGCGCCGAGCAGGAGGTCGCAGCTGCGCTGGAACATCAGGCAGTTCAGCCTGCCGTCGCTCGTGCAGTGGAACTGATACACCATGTGGCACGGCGGCAGCGCCATGTCGTCGAGTTCGGCGACGTTCCAGGCGTGGAACAGCATGCGCCGGCTCGACGGGTTCGTCTTCAGCGTCGCGAGCAGCGTGGCGATCTGGTCGTATTCGCGCCCGTCGGGTCCGAGCCAGCGTCGCCACTGCTTGCCGTAGACCGGCCCCAGCTCGCCCCAGTCGCGCGCGAACGTTTCGTCGGCCACGATGCGCCGCTCGAACTCCTGCTGGTCGATCGTCTCGCCGGTGGCGCGGCGGTATCGCGCCAGCGGCCAGTCGGTCCAGATGCGTACGTTCTGCTCGAGCAGCGGGCGCAGGTTGGTTCCTCCGCTGAGGAACCACAGCATCTCCTTGATCGCCGTCTTCCAGTAGACGCGCTTGGTCGTGAGGATCGGCGCTTCTCCGTGCGAGACGTCGAAGCGCACCATGGCGCCGAACACCGATAGCGTTCCCACGCCGGTGCGATCGACGCGTCGGTCACCGTCGGTCAGTACGCGCGACAGGAGATCGAGGTACTGCTGCTCGGGATGCGGCATCGACGTCTCAGTCGGAGGCGCCTTCTGCCGGCGCCGCGGCGTTCGCCGGCGCCGCGAGGTTGCCAACGCTGCTCGCGCGGATGCCGGAAAAGCGCGGTGAATCGGCAGCCGGCGCCGCGCGGGGCGCGAGCGTCGCCGCCTCGATCGCGGGATCGTCGGGTGCCTCTGCTTCGGCTGCGCGCGCGGCGTGCCGGCTGCCGGGGTTGGTCGGGCGTGTCTCCGACACGGGCGCCGCTGCCTCGACGGGCGACGACGGATCGGCGGCTTTCGGTCCGCTCGACAGCAGCGCGACCGACGGGCGCTGCGGCGCGGGCAACTCGATGCGCACGCCCCTGCGCTCGAGCACCGCGGCATCGGAGCGCACCTCGATCAGCCGCATGTCGGCGCCGACCTCGTCGCCGACGAGGTAGGCCCTGGCCGCCGCGGAGTCGACGACGAGCACCGCGCTGCCGCGCAGCGGACTGGCGGCAACGCCGAGCACGCGCACGTCGACCGGCGAGGAGATCGTCGCGGGCGATCCGGAGGCGGCGCTGCCGAACAGGGCCTGCGCGGCAGCGAGGTCGTGCGCGCTTCGCGTGTCGACCAGGGAGCCGGCGGGTGCGATCGCGACGGGCGGTGCGAGCAGTTGCAGGGCCCAGTACGCGCAGGTGGCGCCGAGCGCGCCGAAGGCTGCGACCGCCGCGATCGACGGCGCCCAGCGGCGCGACCTGAGCGTGCGTTTCATCGTTTACAGGGAGTCCGCCAGCAGAATATGCGCTGCTATCATAGCCCGACTCTTTCACGAGACGCCCCGGGGGAGGGGATGCTCCGTTCATCGGGTGACCGCTGGCGCCGCGCGCGCGCAGGTGGCTTCACGCTCATCGAAATCATGGTCGTCATCGTGATCCTCGGCGTACTCGCCGCGATCGCCGTGCCGCGCATCATGAGCAAGCCGGACGAGGCGCGCGCGAAGGCTGCGCAGACCGAGGTCGCGCAGATCCTGCAGGCGCTCGATCTCTACCGGCTCGACAACTACCGTTATCCGAGCACCGAACAGGGCCTGGCCGCGCTCGCCGAACGCCCCACCGTCGATCCGGTTCCGTCGAACTGGAAGCCGTACCTGAAGCAGGCCCCGGTCGATCCCTGGGGCAAGCCGTACCAGTACCTGAATCCGGGCGTGCGCGGCGAGATCGACGTCTTCAGCCTCGGCGCCGACGGGAAACCCGGCGGCGAGGGCGTTGCCGCCGATATCGGCAACTGGTCGCTGAATCGCTGAAGCCCTTCGATGTCACCGAGCGCGTGCGCGAGTGTCACCGAGCGCATGCGCGAGCCATGAAGCGCATGCGCGAGTCGATGAAGCGCATGCGCGAGCCATGAAGCGCGCGCGCGGATTCACGTTGCTCGAACTGCTGGTGGCGATCGTCGTCGCCGGGGTGATGGTCGGCATCGTGTCGCTGTCGATCGGCGGCTTCGACCGCAGCCTGCGTTTCGAGGCCGAGCGCCTCGCGCAACTGTTGGCGCTTGCCCGGGAGGAGGCGCAATTGCGCGGCGCGCCGATCCGCTTCGAGGCCGACGACGAGAGCTACCGCTTCTCGGTCTGGCGCGAACGCCGCTGGCGCCCGCTCACCGACGATCGCGACCTGCGCGCGCGCCGATGGGAACAGCCCACCGAGCTGGGAGTCGAGCGTGGCGACGGGCGGCGCGAGATCGAGTTCGGCCTCGACCAGGTCGATGCGCCGTTCGTGCTGCGGCTGCGCCGAAATGGCGAGGAAGTCGCGATAGCGGCCAACGGACTGGGGATCTTCGAGGTGCTGCGATGACCCTCGGCAGCCCGCGGCAGGGCGGGTTCACGCTGATCGAGGTGCTGGTGGCGATGACGATCGCCGCGGTGGCGCTGATGGCGGCGATCCGCGCGACGACGTCGCTTGCGGTGAACGCCGCCGAGCTGCGCGCGCGCACCCTCGCGCAATGGAGCGCCGAGAATCGCCTGGCGCAGATCCGCGTGGCGCGCGAATGGCCGAACCTGGGCCGGCGTCAGTTCGACTGCAGCCAGGGCGGCATCGAACTGCTGTGTCGCGAAGAGGTGTTCCAGACGCCGAATCCGCTGTTCCGCCGCGTCGAGATCAGCGTGCTCGACGAGAGGGCGTCCTTCCGCTACGCCCGGCTGGTCGGCTTCTCGACGAGGCAGCCGTGACGCGCGGCCCGCTCGTTCCGCGCGGGCATGGCTCGTCCTGGCCCGGGCGCGGCCCGCCCCGGATCGGGCGCGGCTCCTCCCGGCCCAACCGCGGCTCGATCGCGCGCTCGCGCGGCTTCACGCTGCTCGAGCTGCTGGTTGCCGTCGCGTTGCTGTCGGTGCTCGCGGTGCTCAGCTGGCGCGGCATGGATTCGGTGCTGCGCTCGCGCGATCGCATCGTGCAGTCGTCGGACGAGTTGCGCGCGCTGAGCGTCGCCTTCGCCCAGCTCGAGCAGGACGTGCGGGGCAGCTGGGCAATCGGACTGCTCGGATTGGACGAGCCCGCGATCGCATTCACGGTGCGCGGCGACGACGTGCAGCCGGAGCTGGCGCTGGTGCGCGAGACGAGCGCGAACCGGCCGCTGCAGCTGCAGCGCGTTCGCTACCGGTTGCACGAGCACCGGCTCGAACGCGGCTTCGCGCCGTGGACGTCGTCCATGGTCGATCCCGCCCGCCCGGTGTCCGAGCAGCCGCTGGTCTGGCAGCCGCTGCTCGCCGGCATCGACCAGATCCAGTTTCGCGCCTGGATCGCCTCGCGCGGCTGGACGCCGGCGGCGACGCTCGCGCGCGATGCGGGCCGATCGCGCGTCGACGGTGTCGAGCTGACGATCGTGCGCGGCGGCGAACGAATCGTGCGCGTGCTGGCGGCGCGCAATTGAAGCCGACGTCGATGCGCACGAAACCGACGCGCACGAAAGGCCGCCAGCAGGGCGTGGCCATCATCAGCGTGATGCTCGTCGTGGCGCTCGCCACGCTGATCGTGAGCGCGTTGTTCTGGCGCGAGCACGTCACGGTCCGTTCGGTGGAGAACCGCCTCGCGCTCGCGCAGTTGCGCTGGATCGAGGCGGCGGTGCTCGACTGGGCGGGCGTCGTTCTGCAGGTCGATCGCAACAGCACCGGCGGCGTCGATCACCTGAACGAAGTCTGGGCGACGCCGATCGCCGAAACCGTGCTCGACGAGACGGTGACGGGCGGTGCGCGGCTGGACGAACCGGGCAGCGAGCCGCGACTCGTCGGACAGATGTTCGACGCGCAGGCGCGATTGAACCTGAACGACCTGGTGATCGGCGGTGCACCGTCGGGCGAGATGCGGCTGGCCTTCGAGCGCTTGCTCGCGTTGCTCGGGCGTCCGCAGAGCCTGGCCGGCGCGCTGCAGGCGCGCCTGCTGCAGGCCTGGCCGCCCACCGTCGAAGGCAAGCGGATGCCGGCGACCGCGCTGCCGCTGATACGCCTGGCCGATCTGCAGACCGTGCCGGGCTTCGACCCGGCGACGATCGACCTGCTCGAGCCTTTCGTCGTGTTCCTGCCCAAGTACCTGCCGACGAGCGCGGGCGAAGCGCGCATCGAGAATACGCGGGTGAATCTGAATACGGCTCCCGCCGAGGTGCTGGCCGCCTGCATCCCCGATATCGACCTGCAGGCGGCTCGCCGTTTCGTCGAGGGCGTTCGTCAGCGAACCTTCTTCGCCAGTCTCGACGTGGCGCGGTCGCGCTTCGATGGCTCGCCGGTGCTTTCTCCTACTCTGCTGTCGGTCGGCTCGAACTTTTTTCTGGTGAAGGGGGTGGTACGCTTCGGCCGCATCGAATCGAACACCGAGGCGCTGCTGTATCGAGGCGGCCGCCACGTGGAACTCGTATGGCAGCACAGGTCCTGAAGCGGGGTCAGGCGGTCGTCTGGGTGCCGCCGCGTTCGGTAGGCGAGCGTCAGTTCGCGAGTGCGCCGGTGCTGCTCGCGATGCTGCCTGCCGCCGTATCGGAGCAGGTCGGCGGCGCAGCGAGCGCGGCGGGGCATCCGGTCACCGTGTTCGGCAGCGCGAGCAATGCGCGCTATGCGCGCATGAGCCTCGATGCGCTTCCGCCGCTCAGGCAGGTCACGCTCGTTTTCGATGCACGCGACGTGAATCTGCTGCGCGTGGCGGTGCCGCCGTTGTCGCCGCCCCGGCTGCAGCAGGCGTTGCCCAATCTGGTCGAGGATCTGCTGCTGCAGGATGCGCAGTCCTGCGCCTATGCACTCGGTCCGCGCGAGAGCGACACGCAGCAGCGCCCGGTCGCCGCGATCGATCGCGCCTGGCTCGAATTCGTCGTCGGCGCCTTCGAGCGGCGCGGCATCCGCGTGCAGGCGGCCTGGCCCGCGCAGCTCGCGTTGCCGATCGGCGCCGGGCAGGTGGCGCTCGCCTGCCTGCACGACGGCCTCGCGCTGCGCACGCAGCCGAACGACGGCATCGGCTGGAGCGCCGGCGCCGACGTCGATTCGCGTACCGAGGCGATCGTCTGCGCGCTCGACGCCGCGGGCGCTTCCGCTCCCGCGGCGGATGCGGTCGAGGCGCGGCGGCGCATCGCGGTGTTCGTCGAGGACGGATCCTGGCAGGCGCCGGCGCTGAAGGCAGCCGCTCGCGCCGGCATCGACATCGACGTGCGCGCGCTTGCCTTTCCGATCGCCGCGCCGATCGATCTGCTGTCGGCGCGCTCCGGCACGGCCGCCCGGCGCTGGCTCGCCGACGTCGACTGGCGGGCGTGGCGGCTTCCCGCCGGCGCCGCGGCCGCGGCCATCGTGGTCGCGCTCGTCGGATTGAACCTGCATTGGGCGCTGCTCGCGAAAGAGAGCGAGCGGCTGCACGCGGGCATCGAACAGCGCTATCGCGACGCGTTTCCCGGCACGCAGGTGATCGTCGATCCGATGCTGCAGATGCAGCGCCAGGTGGCGAAGCTGCGCGCGCGCGCAGGTCAGTCGGGGCCGGAAGACTTCGTTCCGCTGCTCGCGCGCTTCTCGCAGGCGCTCGGCGGGCAGGCGATCGATGCGATGGCGTCGATCGAGTTCCGCGAAGGCAGGCTGCGCGTTCGCTTCCAGCCCGGCTTCTTCGAGGCGCGCGCGGCGCGCGACGCGCTCGTTCGCGCCGGGCAGCAGCTCGGGCTGTCGGTTCGTTTCGATGCCGACCGCGAGCCGACCGCTGCGGTGGCGCTGCTGCGATGACGACTTCGGCGATCGAGACGCTGATGCAGCGCTGGCAGCTGCTCTCGGCGCGCGAGCGGCGGCTGGTGCTCGGCGCGGCCGCGTTGCTCGCCGTCGTTGCCGTGTGGCTGCTGCTGTTCGAGCCGGCGTGGCAGGCGCGGGCGGCGCTGCAGGGCGAGTTGCCGACGCTGCGCGCGCAACTCGCGCGCATCGACGCGCTCGCCGAAGAGGCGCAGCGGCTGTCCTCGGTGGCGACCGGCAGCGACTCGCCGCAGGCGATGAAGACGCAGCTCGAGCGCTCGATCGCGAGCGCCGGGCTTTCGCCGTCGCTGACGCAGCTTTCGCTGAACGGCGCGCTGTTCGACCTGCGCTTCGATCGCGTGTCGCATGCCGCGTGGCTGGCGTGGCTCGACACGACGACCCGCGAGATGCGACTGCGCGTGGCGGACGTCACCGTCACCCGCGAAGCCGAGCACGGCCTCGTCTCGATTCGGCTCGCGCTCGAGTCGCCGCGCGCGGAAGGCTCCTGAAGTGCGGCGCATCGAACCCGGCAGGAGCGCCTTCTTCGCGATCGTCACGTTGCTCGGCGCCGTCCTCGTCGGCGCCGCGGTCGTTCCGGCGAGCTTCGCCGATGCCGCGCTGGCCCGCGCTACCCAGGGCCGCGTGCGCCTGGCGCAGGCAGAGGGAACGATCTGGAACGGCTCGGCGCGGCTCGTGCTCGCCGAGGGCCGAAGCCCGTCGGGCGACAGCGCCACCGCTTTCCCGCCGGCCGGCGACGCGCTCGTCGCCGGCGTCGCGATCCCGGGACGGGTCTACTGGAGCATCCGCGCCCTGTCGCTGCTGGCGGCGCAGCTCGATGCCCAGCTGCGCTTCGACGGCGTCGCGAAGCCGGTGCGCGTGCACGGCGCCTGGGGCGAAGTGCGCATCGACGCGGGCGAGGTCGAGCTGCCGTCGGTCGAACTCGGGCGGCTCGGCTCGCCGTGGAACACCGTGCGGCCTTCGGGTGCGCTGCGGCTGAGCTGGGAGAACCTCGTGCTGCGCCGTTCGGGTCTCGACGGTCGTGCGCAGATCGAGTTGCGCGGAGCCTCGTCGGCGATGACGCCGGTTCGACCGCTCGGCAGCTACCGGGTCGATGTCGTCGGCAGCGGCAGCCGCGCGGAGTTGAGCATCGCGACAATCGACGGCCCGCTTCGGTTGCAGGGCAATGGGAGCTTCGACGCGGATCGCGGGTTGCGTTTCGTCGCCGAGGCGAGCGCGGAGGCGCGCGAGCGCGATCGCCTGCAGTCCTTTCTCGGACTGATCGGACCACGCGAAGGCGAGCGCACGATCATCAGGATTGGTGCATGAACGCGACGGGTGGAACGGGGCGGCGACGCCGGGCGGCGGTGCGCGCGCTGGCGCTCGTGGCGGCCATCGCGATTTCCGGCGCGGGGCCGGCGCAGACCCGGGCGCAGGCACAACGCGCGCCCGACGCGCCGAAGCGCCCCGCGGCGACGGTGAACGGCGGCGCGCAGAAGGCATCGGGCGATCTCGTCACGCTGAATTTCCGCGACGCCGAGATCGATTCGGTCGTCGGCGCATTCGGACACCTGCTCGACCGCACCTTCGTCATCGACCCGCGGGTGCGCGGCAAGATGACGCTCGAAACGCCGCGTCCCGTCACCCGCGAGCAGGCGTATCGGCTGCTGCAATCGGCGCTGCGCTCGCAGGGCTTCGCGGTGGTCGAAACCGGCGCGTTGACCAAAGTCGTGCCCGAGGCCGACGCGAAGCTGCAGTCCACGCCGGTGTCGGTCGGCCGCTCGCCGGGCGCATCGGGCGACGAGGTCGTCACGCAGATCTTTCGCCTGAACTACGAATCGGCGTCGAACCTCGTTCCGGTGCTGCGGCCGCTGATCTCGCCGAACAACACCGTCGTCGCATATCCGAACAACAATTCGCTCGTCGTCACCGACTACGCGGCGAACGTCGAGCGCATCGCGCGCATCATCGCCACGCTCGACAGCCCGTCGACGCGCGAGGTGGAGGTGATACCGGTGCAGTACGCCGTCGCTGCCGACATCGCGGTGGCGGTGCAGCGCCTGCTCGAACAGCCGGCCGCGGCGGGCGCCGCCGTCGATCCCGGACAGCGCGTCGTCGTGATGGCCGATCCGCGCACGAATTCGATCCTGCTGCGCGCGGCCAGTCCGGCGAAGGTCGGGTTGGCCAAGGGCCTGGTCGCCCGGCTCGACCAGCCGAGCGCGCGTCCGGGCAACATCAACGTCGTCTACCTGCGCAATGCCGAGGCGGTGAAGCTCGCGCAGACGCTGCGCGGGGTGCTGGGCGGCGGCGAAGGCGCCTCGTCGGCTTTGCCGGGCGCGGGGCTGCTGCAGCAACAGCGCACGCCGTCGCTGCTGACGCAGGACAGCGTGTCGGGCCAGGTCAATGCGATGCAGCCGGCCGACGGCGCGGCCGGAGCGCCGCTGCAGTCGTCGCAGCTGCAGCCGGTCACCGTGCAGGCGGCCGGCGCGATCATCGCAGCCGATCCCTCGACGAATTCGCTGATCATCACCGCGCCCGAGCCGATCTACCGGAACCTGCGCGCGGTCATCGACAAGCTCGACGCACGCCGTGCGCAGGTGTTCATCGAATCGCTGATCGTCGAGATCAGCGCCGAGAAGGCCGCCGAGTTGGGCGTGCAGTGGCAGTTCCTCGGCTCGCCGCACGGCTCGACGCGGGTGATCGGCGGCACCAACCTGCCGGCGCGCGGCAGCGGAGCGAACATCCTCGATGCTGCGGCGAACATCGGCAGCATCGGCACCGGCCTGAACCTGGGCGTGGTGCGCGGCACGATCAACGTGCCGGGCGTGGGAGAGGTGCTCGACCTCGGGTTCCTCGCGCGCGCGCTGGAGAGCGGCGCCGATGCGAACATCCTCGCCACGCCGAACCTGCTTACGCTCGACAACGAGGAAGCGCGCATCATCATCGGGCAGAACGTTCCGTTCATTACCGGGCAGTTCACGGCAACCGGTACCGGCGGCGGCGCGGTCAATCCGTTCCAGACGATCGAACGACGCGACGTCGGCACCACGCTGCGCGTGCGGCCGCAGGTTTCGGAATCGGGAACGGTGCGGCTGCAGATCTTCCAGGAAGTGTCGAGCGTGCAGGACACGCGGCTCGCCGCGGGAATCATCACCAACCGACGCGCGATCGAGTCGAACGTGCTGGTCGACGACGGGCAGATCATCGTGCTGGGCGGGCTGATCGAGGAGCGCATCGACGGCGCCGTGGAGAAGGTTCCCGGTCTCGGCGACGTGCCGGTGGTCGGGCAGCTGTTCCGCTACGACTCACGCAAGCGCGTGAAGACGAACCTGCTCGTCTTCCTCCGTCCGGTCGTCATCCGCGACGGCAACGACGCATACAGTGTCACCGCCGACCGCTACGACTATATCCGTGCGACGCGCGCGGGGGCGAGCCTGCCGCAGCACTGGGCGCTGCCCGATTTCCCGCCGACGCCGCTCAGTCCGATGCCGCCGCCGCCCGGCGAAGCCGGCGTGCGCGGCGCGAGCCCCACCGGGGATGCGGCGCCGGGCAGCACGCCGGCGCAGGGGCAATCGGACGCCACCGGGCAGGGCGCGCTGCTGTCGCCGGGCGCCGCCACCGCGACGCAGGCGCCCGCGCCGGTGTTCGTCTCCCGGCCGACCACGGTGATCCGGACGGCGCCGAGCGAGATCGTCGTTCCGCTGCGGCGGCCCGACGCCCCGGCTGCCGCGGACGGGCCGGTCGATCCTTTGCCGAACCGCTGAGCCCGATGGCCACCGTTTCACCGTCGCGCTACGTTCCCTACGGGTTCGCGCGCGCCAACCAGTTGCTGGTCGCCGCGGTCTCGAGCGACGCGATCGAGGTGTGGATCGGCGAACGAACGCCACGGCAGGCGCTCGCCGAGCTGTCGCGAACGCTGCCGTTGCGCGTCGTCACCGTGCGCAAGCCCGAGATCGAGCTGTCGGCGGCGATCTCGCGCGCCTACGCGCAGCAGGAAGGCTCGGCCGCGGCGGTCGTCGACGAGGTGGCGAGCGACCTCGACCTGTCCCGGCTGCTGCAGGACATACCGAAGATCGAGGACCTGCTCGAAGCGGAGGACGACGCCCCGATCATCCGGATGATCAACGCGCTGCTCACGCAGGCGAGCCGCGACAACGCGTCGGACATCCACTTCGAGCCCTTCGAGACGACGTCGCTCGTGCGCTTTCGGGTCGACGGCACGCTGCGCGACGTCGTGCGTCCGCGCCGTGAACTGCACGCGGCGCTGATCTCGCGCATCAAGATCATGGCGCAGCTCGACATCGCCGAGAAGCGGCTGCCGCAGGACGGCCGCATCACGCTGCGCATCGGCGGGCGGCCGATGGACGTGCGGGTGTCCACGCTGCCGACCGGCCACGGAGAGCGCGCCGTGCTGCGCCTGCTCGACAAGGAGGCGGGGCGGCTCGATCTCGGCAGGCTGGGCATGAGCGCCGACACATTGGCGGCCTTCGACACGCTCGTGCACCAGCCGCACGGCATCGTGCTGGTCACCGGGCCCACCGGTTCGGGCAAGACGACGACGCTGTACGCCGCGCTCGGCCGTCTCGATTCGACGACGACGAACATCCTCACCGTCGAGGATCCGATCGAATACGACCTCGAAGGCATCGGCCAGACGCAGGTCAACGCGCGCATCGACATGAGCTTCGCCAAGGCGCTGCGCTCGATCCTGCGGCAGGATCCCGACGTCGTGATGATCGGCGAGATCCGCGACCTGGAGACCGCGCAGATCGCCGTGCAGGCGTCGCTCACCGGACACCTGGTGCTCGCCACGCTGCACACGAACGATTCGGTGTCGGCCGTCACGCGCCTGATCGACATGGGCATCGAGCCGTTCCTGCTGTCCTCGTCGCTGCTCGGCGTGGTCGCGCAGCGGCTGGTGCGCAAGCTGTGCCCGCAGTGTCGCCAGCCCGATCCGGTGGCCGGCGGATGGCGCGCCGCCGGCTGCCTCGCCTGCAACCGCACCGGCTTCCAGGGCCGCACCGGCGTCTACGAGCTGTTCAGCGTCGACGACGGGGTGCGCGCGCAGATCCATCGCAACGCGCCGGAGAACGAGATCCGCGCGCAGGCGCGACGCGCGGGCATGCGCTCGATGCGCGAGGACGGCAGGCGCTGGGTCGATGCCGGCGTCACGTCGGCCGACGAAGTGCTGCGCGTGACGCGCGAATAGCCCGCAACCGTCGCAGCAAAGGCCGCCCGTGCCCGCGTATCGCTACGAAGCCGCCGATGCCGCGGGGCAGCTTGCGCGCGGCGTCATCGATGCCGATTCGCCGCGTCACGCGCGCGGCTTGCTGCGCGATCGCGGCCTGGCGCCGCTCGAGGTCAGCGCGTTGCAGGATGCGGCGCCCGGCGCGCGCACGACCGGCGCGCGGCTCGGCGCTGCCGAGCTTTCGCTCGCCACGCGACAACTCGCCAGCCTGCTGTCGGCGCGCCTGCCGATCGAGCAGGCGCTCGACGCGGTGGTCGAGCAGGCGGAACGGCAGTCGGTGCGCGAGCGTTTCGCGGCGGTGCGTAGCGAGGTGGTCGGCGGACAGACGCTGGCGCAGGCGCTGGCCAGGCATCCGCGCGACTTCCCCGAGGTGTACCGGGCGCTGGTCTCGGCCGGCGAGCAGTCGGGCGATCTTGCGCTGGTGATGAGCCGGCTCGCCGACTACATCGAATCGCGCACCGCGCTCGCGCAGCGCATCCTGCTGGCCTTCACCTATCCGGCGATCGTCACCGTCGTCGCGATGCTCGTCATCGTCGCGATGCTCGCCTACGTGGTGCCGCAGGTGGTGAGCGTGTTCGCGCAGACGCGCCAGGAGCTGCCGGCACTCACCGTCGCGCTGATCGCGACTTCCGACTTCGTTCGCCACTGGGGGTTGCTGCTGCTCGGGCTGGCCGTTGCGGCCTTCGTCGCGTTCCGCGCCGCGCTTCGTTCGCCCGGCTTCCGGCTGTCGTGGCACCGGCGCACGCTGTCGATGCCGGTGGTCGGGCGACTGGTCCGCGGATTGAACACCGCGCGCTTCGCGTCGACGCTGGGCATCCTCGCGAGCAGCGGCGTGCCGCTGATCCGCGCGCTGGAAGCCGGCGCGCGCACGCTGACCAACGAGGCGATGCGCCTGAACGTGCAGGACGCGATCTCGCGCGTGCGCGAGGGCGCCTCGCTCGCGCGCGCATTGAAGGCGGGCGGCCAGTTCCCGCCGCTGATGATCCACATGATCGCCAGTGGCGAGGCCACCGGAGAGCTGCCGCAGATGCTAGAGCGCACGGCGGCCACGCTGTCGCAGGAAACCGAACGCCGCACGCTCACGCTGACCAGCCTGCTCGAGCCGCTGCTGATCCTCGCGATGGGCGCGATCGTGCTGGTGATCGTGCTCGCGGTGCTGCTGCCGATCATCGAGATCAATGATCTGGTTAGGTGAAGGGTCAAGGGTGAAGGGTGAAGGGCAACAGCCACGACGGCGACGAATCGCGCGCTGGTTTTCCCCTTCACCCTTGACCCTTCACCCTTCACTCAGAAGACCACCCGCCCCTCGTACCCCGTCAGCTCCAGATAGCCGCGGCCGATGAGCGCGCCGTGCTCGAGAACGCGCACGGCGCCTTCCCAGTAGACGACGCCGGTCGTTGCGCGGGTGTCGAGCTCCTGGTCGTCGAACAGCGGTTCGAGCGTGAGGCTGCGCGCGTCGATCCGCAGTTGCATCGCCACCGGGTATCGCACGCCGGTGCGCGGCGAGGTCCAATGGCGCAGCGGCTCGAAGCGCACCTGCGGTTCGTCGGGTCGCCCTGGACGCCAGTCGGGCTGGCCGGCCAGCGAGGGGCGGGCAGTGGCGCGATCGGCCCGTCTCGCGTAGCTCCACAGCGTGCTGCCGTCGCGCGTGCGGATCCGGAACGCGGTCAGTGCGGAGCCGTCGTCGAGATTCAGGCCGACCCAGTCCCAGCCGACGGCCGAGGCGTCGAGGATTTCGCTGGACCATTCGTGATCGAGCCAGGCCACGCCCTCGACGGCGCTGCGCTCGTGCGCTTCGCCGATCGTGCCGCGCACCTCGAGCTGCGGACGGCTGTAGTAGTAGCTCGCCTGCGTCTCGCGCGGCCCCTTGCGCGAGAAGCCGGCGTCTCCCTGCAGCAGCGGCGAAGCGTGCGCGCGAAACGAAAGATCGATCGCCACCGATGCGTCGACGATGCGCGCGCGATAGACGTCGTTCGCGTCGCGTACGAGCGACCAGTCGCCGATGGCGACATCGGTGTCGGCGCGCGAGGCGCGGGCGAGCCCGAAGCCTTCCCGCGCCACGCGTTGCGCGTGCTCGAGCGATCCGTTCCCGGGCAGCGCGAGCGCGGCATGCGCGAACAGCAGCTGCACCGGCGCGAAACGGCTCGGATCGGCACGATCGTGATGCGTCCTCGTGCGAAAGAAAGTGATCTGCACGCCGGCGGGCTCGCCGCGATGCGCGCCGTCGATGCGATCGAGCCAGCCGGTCAGGTACCACCACTCCGTGCGGTAGTCGTCGTGCGCGCCGTGGTCGCGGGGGAAGGACAGCGGCACGCCGCGAAGGACGGCGGGATACGACGCGGTCGCCGCGCGCAGCGGCGCGCCGGGCAGCGATGCTCCGGCAGCGGCGAGCGCCGTGGCGCAGGCGCGGCGCAGCCAGCGGCGACGCGCCTCGCTTCCGACCTGTCCTCGGCTCACGTGTCCTCCGCGAGCGTGCGCACCGGATCGCCGACCGCGTGCAGCGCCGCGAGCACGGCCGCCAGCGTGCCCAGGGCGAGCAGGGCGAGCGCCGAAGCGGCGAGCAGGCTGCCGGGCCACGACAGTTGCATCGTCCAGTGGAACGACTGCGGGTTGACGCGGCGGATCAGCACGAGCGCGATGGCAAGACCGACGATCGTTCCCCAGGCGATGGCGAGCGCGATCTGCAGCAGCGCCTCGATCGCGAAGGACGCGGCGATCTGCCGGCGTGCGAGGCCCAGATGCTGCAGCGTGGCGAACTCGCGGCGGCGAGCCAGCCCTTCGCCCGCCCAGGTCGAAGCGACGCCGAAGAGCGCCACGGCGATCGCGATCGCCTCGAGCGCGTAGGTGACGGCGAAGCTGCGATCGAAGATGCGCAGCGACCGCTCGCGCAGTTCTGCGCTGCTGCGCCATTCGAAGCCGGCCACTGCGTCGACGGCTGCGCGCAGCGCGCGCCATGCCTGGTCGCGCGGCACGGCGTCGTCGAACCAGACGGCGACGTCGTTCGCCGTGTCGTCGCCGCCGAGCGCGCGCCAGTCGGCCGGGTCGACGACGACGCTGCCCTGCTGGCGGGCGTAGTCGCGCCAGACGCCGGCGACGAACAGCGGCGGCGTTCGCGCGCGATCGGCGGCGTCGTGCGGCGCGGTCGCCGAGGTCGTCGAGGCCGGGCCGATCGGCAGCGCCCGCTCGATCCGCGAGCCCGGCGCGAAGCCGTAGACGTCCACCATCGCTTCGCTGACGTAGATCGCGATCGTGCCGGGAGGCGGGGTCCGCCACTCGCCGACGATCGGCAGTCGCCGCGAAGGATCACGGGCGTCGATCGGCCGCACGAGCACCGTGACCGGCGGGCGCTGCGCATCGAGGTTCCATTCGACGGTGCGCAGGAACTCCGCCCGTTGCACGCCCGGCGTGGAAGCGATCCGGCGCTGCAGCGCGCGGTCGATCGGCCCTGCCGCGACGCCGCCCGCGACACGGCCGTAGGCATCGGCCGGCAGAACCGTGTCGAGCCAGTTCGCCACCGAGTCGCGAAAGCTGGTGACCATGATCGCCATCGCAGCGGCCAGCGCGACGCTCGCGACGACCGCCGACATGGCCGCCGACGCGCTGCGCGGCGCGCCGTGCAGGCGTTGCACGGCGAGCCATCCGAGCGGAATTGCGCGCGCGTCGGCGACGATTCGCGCTCCCAGCGCGCCGACGACGCCGACGATCCGCGGCAGCGCGGCGATCGCGCCGACGAGCCACGCGGCGATCGCCGCGTAGGCGGACCACGGGATCTCGCCTGCAGGAGGCAACGCGAGCAGCAGCCCTCCGAAGGCGAAGCATGCGAGCGCCGCGCCGCGCCGATCGACCGCCGGCACCGCCTCCTCGATGCCGCCGGCTCGCAGCGAGCGCGCCGCCGGCAGCCGGCGCAGCGCTCTTGCCGGCGCAAAGCTGCCGGCGAGGCCGGTGCCGATGCCGGCGAGCGCGAAGACGAGCGTCACGAGCGGGTCGACGGCGAGCGAGGGACGCGCGCCCGCGAAATAGCCGCCGCCGAGGTCGCCGCCCGACCGCGCGAGCAGCACCGCCGCCAGTGCAATCCCGCCGGCGACGCCGAGGATTGCGCCGAGCGTTCCGACGGCGAGCCCCTGTGCGAGCACGTGGCGCGCGAGCCACCGATCGCGCGCGCCGAGCACCGCGAGCAACGCGAGTTCGCGGTGCTGGCGCGCCACCGCCAGCGCCAGCGTCGAGTGGACGATGAATGCGCCGGTGAACCAGGCAACCAGCGCGAGCACGTTCAGGTTCACCCGGTAGGCGCGCGAGATCGTCGACGCGCGTTCGACGCCCGCGTCGGGCGTCGTCCAGTACGCCTGCGGCGCGATCGCTTCGCTCCACCCCGCCTGCAAGCGCGTGACGTCCACGCCGGGATCGAAGCGCAGGTCGATGCGGGTGAGACGACCGAGCCAGCCGAGCCGCCATTGCATCGTTCCGATGTCCATCACCGCCAGCGATTGGCCGGCGGCGGCGCCCGGCACCGTGCCGGCGACGCGCAGCGCGACTCGCCTGCCGGCGGCCAGCAACTCGATTCGATCGCCTTCGGCGAGCGCCAGTGAAGCGAGCGCGGCGTTCGACAGGAAGATCGCGTCGTCGTCGAAGAGCGCCGACCCGGCGCCGCCGGCCTCGCCGCGCCCGGCGGACGGAACCAGGTTCGGCGTCACCTGCGCGGCGCGGAAGACGTCGATGCCGATCACGCGCAGCGACGTGCCCGGGCGCTCGGCCAGCGCGAAGCGGGCGTCGATGACCGGACTGGCGACCACGCCCCGGGATTCGCCGGCGAAGCGCGCGTAGAGCATTTCGTCGAAGCTGTCGCCGGTCGCGCGGATCTGCGCCTGCGCCTGTCCTTCCGCCTGTGCGATCGCGGAGGCGAACTCGCCGAGCGCCGAACGGTTCACCAGCGTGATCGCGAGCGCGAGCGCGACGCCGATCGCGATGGCCAGCACGGCGATCGCGGCGCGCCCGGGCTGCGCATGCCATTGCGCGAGCAGCATCCAGCGCAGCAGCGCGGCCGGTGCGCCTGCGCCGCGCGCATTCATGGCTGCGTCGACCGCGCGACAGCAGCAGGCGCCGCGGCCGGTTCCTCCTCGAGCGTATGCCGCAGCAGCCGCACACGTCGTTGCGCGATGCGCGCCGCCTGCTCGGAATGCGTGACGAGCACGAGCGCCGCACCGCATCGATCGACCGTCGAGGCGATCTCCTCCAGCGCCCGCTGCGCGCTCGAAGGATCGAGGTTGCCGGTCGGCTCGTCGGCGAGCACCAGCTCCGGTTCGTGCACCAGCGCGCGGACGAGCGCTACGCGCTGCTGCTCTCCGCCCGACAGCTCGCGCGGAAGCGCGTGCAGTCGCTCGCCGAGCCCCACGCTGGCGAGCCGCTGCGCCGCGTGCTGTTGCGCGATGTCGGCGCGTTCGCCGGCGAGCAGCAGCGGCACCGCCACGTTCTGCACTGCGCTCAGGTGCGCAAGCAGATGAAAGGCCTGGAACACGAAGCCGATGTGTTCCCGGCGCACGCGGGCGCGCCCGTCCGCGTCGAGAGCCGACATCTCGTGGCCCAGCACGCGCACGGTCCCCGCGTCGGGCGACTCCAGGCCGGCAAGGAGGTTCAGCAGCGTCGACTTTCCGCTGCCGGACTCGCCGAGCAGCGCGACGCGCTCTCCGCGTCCGACGCGCAGCGAGACGTCGTGCAGGACGAGTTGCGTGCCGAACGCCTTGCGCACGCCGGCCAGCTCCACGGCGGGGATCATGCGGCCATGATACGGTGCCGCATTCGCCGCTCGCGGAGGCGGCGGGGAGGGAAGATGGATCGCGCGCCAACGCGGCGACCGATCGCGCGGCTGGCCGGCACGCTGCTGGCGCGCGCGCTGCTGCTCGCGCTGCTGCTTGTCCTCGCCGCCGCGCTGGCCTGGCGCTTCGCGGCGCTGCCGAAGACGAGCGGCGAGTTCGTGCTCGACGGGCTCGACGCCTCCGTTCGCGTGGTGCGCGATGCTCATGGCATCCCGCACGTCTTCGCCGATTCGCCGCGCGACGCGTTCCGTGCGCTCGGGCTGCTGCACGCACAGGATCGGCTGTGGCAGCTCGAGATGAACCGCCGCGTCGTGCATGGCGCGCTGGCCGAGGCGCTCGGCGCCGAGGCGCTGGTCACCGATCGCTTCCTGCGCACGCTCGGCATCCGGCGCAATGCGAAGCGCATCGCGGAACGTCTCGATCCCTCGACCCGTGCGGCGCTGCAGGCCTACGCCGACGGCGTGAACGCGTGGATCGATCACGTGCTCGCGCGACCCTGGGAGCTGTCGCCCGAATTCCTGTTGCTCGGCGTGCGTCCCCGACACTGGGAGCCGGCCGACTCGATCGGCTGGGCGACGATGATGGCCTGGGATCTCTCGGGCAACCACGGACTCGAACTGCTGCGCCTGGCGTTGCTCGATCGGCTCGATGCCGGCCGGGTCGAGGAGCTCGTCGGGACGACGCCGCCGGTGCCGCTCGCCGATCCGGCCAGGCTGTACGCCGACGATGCAGCCGTGCATGCCGACGCTGCGGCGGAGAAGCGCTTTGCCGCGAGGCAGGCGCTCGCGCTCGCGCAGGAGATCACCCGTGCGCTGCCGTCGACCTCGCTCGACGGCCTCGGTTCGAACAACTGGGTCGTCGATGGCCGCAAGACGCCGAGCGGCAGGCCGATGCTGGCCAACGATCCGCACCTGGCGCTGGGCGCCCCTTCGTTGTGGTATCTCGCGCACCTGTCGGCGCCCGGCCTGCAGGTGATCGGCGCGACGCTTCCCGGGTTGCCGTACGTCGTGCTCGGGCGTACCGATCGTCTCGCCTGGGGTTTCACCAACACCGCACCCGACACGCAGGATCTCTATCTCGAGCGCGTCGACCCCGACGATCCGCACCGATACCGGACTCCCGGCGGATGGGCGCGTTTCGAGACGCGCAACGAGACGATCCGCGTCAAGGGAGCGGCGGATGTCCAGCTCGTGGTGCGCGAGACCCGGCACGGGCCGGTGATCTCCGACGTTCTCGCCTCGAGCCGAGAGCTGCTCGACGCGCGAGGCCCCGCGCCGCACGTGCTGTCGTTCGCGTGGACGATGCTCAGTCCCGACGACCGGACGGTGCGCGCCGGCCTCGGCATGAACACGGCCACTGACTGGACGTCGTTCCGGGAAGCGCTACGCGATCTGCGCGGCCCGCAGCAGAACGTCGTCTACGCCGATGTCGAAGGGCGAATCGCATTCATTGCCGCCGGCGTCGTTCCGCTGCGGCGCGACGACAACGAGCTGCGCGGCTCGCTGCCGGCGCCCGGCTGGAAGGCGCGCTACGACTGGATCGGAACGATCCCGTTCGACGAGCTGCCGCAGGTCGACCGGCCCGCCGACGGAATGCTCGTCACGGCGAACCAGCGCATCGTCGACGATGCCTATCCGTATCACCTGGCCGGCGAGTGGGCGTTGCCCTATCGCTCCGATCGGATCGCTGCGAAGCTGCGCGCGCTCGACGTGCACGATGCCGACGCTTTCGCGGCCATCCAGGCCGACGTCGGTTCGCCGGCGGTCGGCGAGTTGCTGCCGAGGCTGCTGGAAGCGCGACCGCGCAGCGAACGCGCGCGTCGCGCGCTCGCCCTGTTGCGCGCCTGGGCCGACGCGCAGCCCGAGCCGGCGGCGCCCGCTCTCGTCGCCGATCGTCCGGAGCCGCTGATCGCGGTTGCCTGGATCGATCGGCTGCGTCGCGCCGTGTTCGAGGACGAGGTGGGCGCCGAGCTCTTCGTGCAGCTCGAGCGTCATCGGATGCGCCACAACCCGTTGCGCGAGGTGCTCGGCGCTTCCGGGCACGAATACTGGTGCGACGATCGCGGCACCGCGACCGTCGAGAGCTGCGACGAGATGCTGACGCGCTCGCTCGAGGAGGTCGTCGACGAGCTGTCGCGCCGCCTGGGCGGCGAGCCGGAAAGCTGGAAGTGGGGCCGCCTGCATCCGGCGGTTTCGACGCATCGTCCGTTCGGGCGGCACTGGCTGCTGTCGAAATGGTTCGACCTGCGTTCGCCCAGCGGCGGCGACCCGAGCACGATCGATGCCGCGCGACACGATCCGTGGGATCCGGCGGCGCCGTTCGAGAATCGGTGGGCACCCGGATATCGCGCGATCTACGATCTCGCCGACCCGGATGCTTCGCGCTTCATCCTGTCGACCGGGCAGAGCGGCCACCGGCTGTCGCCCCGCTACGCGGACCTGGTCGAACCCTGGTCGAAGGTTCGCTACCTTCCGATGGCGACCTCTCGCGAACGCATCGAGCGCGAAGCGTTCGAAGTACTGGTGCTGCAGCCCGCGGGAGCGCAGTGAGGCGCACTGAGGCGCAGTGAGCCGCACTGAGGCGCGGTGAGCCGCACTGAGGCGCACCTGCGCTCGTCAGCGTACTTCGACGCCCGGCTCGCCGGCCAGCACCTCGCCGATCTCGCAGGCCGATGCGAAGCCGTCACGGTGCAGGATCGCCAGCACCTCGTCGACCGACGACGGCTCGCAGGCAACGAGCAGCCCGCCGGAGGTCTGCGGATCGGTGAGCAGCGCGCGCAGCGACTCCGTCCCGCTCGCCGCGAGCTGTACCTCGTGGCCGTAGGCTGCCCAGTTGCGCGCCGATGCGCCGGTGACGAAACCTTCGGCCAATCGCTGGTCGGTGCCGACGAGCCGCGGAACCGATGCCGCCGACAGCCGCACCCGCACGCGCGCGCCGCGGCACATCTCGAGCACATGGCCGAGCAGGCCGAAGCCGGTGACGTCGGTCATCGCGTGCACGCCGGGCACGCGGGCGAGCGCCGGTCCGGAGACGTTCAGCTGCGTGGTCGAGGCGATCATTGCCGCGTAGCCTTCGGGCGAAAGCCGATCCTTGCGCAGCGCGGCCGAAGCAATGCCCACGCCGAGCGGCTTGCCGAGGACCAGGCGGTCGCCCGGACGCGCCTCGTCGTTGCGGCGGATGTGCGCCGGATTCGCCAGCCCGATCGCCACCAGCCCGTAGATCGGCTCGACCGAGTCGATCGTGTGTCCTCCGGCGAGCGGGATGCCGGCGCTCGCGCAGACCGACTCGCCGCCTTGCAGGATGCGGCGGATCACGTCGAGCGGAAGACGGTCGATCGGCATGGCGACGATGGCCAGCGCGAGGATCGGCGAGGCGCCCATCGCGTAGACGTCGGACAGCGCGTTGGTCGCCGCGATGCGGCCGAAGTCGTGCGGATCGTCGACGATCGGCATGAAGAAGTCGGTAGTGGCGACCAGCGCGTGCTGCTCGTCGATGCGATACACGGCCGCGTCGTCGGCGGTATCCAGGCCCACCAGCAGTTGCGGCGGCACGGGCAGGCGCGCCGCGCCCTGCAGCAGCTGCGAAAGCACCCCCGGCGAGATCTTGCAGCCGCAGCCGCCGCCGTGCGAGAAGGAGGTGAGTCGGGAGGTGAGTCGCACCGGATCGGCGCCCGGCATTGCCGCATCAGGCTCGCGGACGGACATCTTCAGGTCTCGACCCCGGGGATGCCGCCGGCGACTTCGCTGAAACCGGCGTCCACATAGGTGACCTGCGCAGTGATCCCGGCGGCGAGATCGGACAGCAGGAAGGCGGCCGCGTTGCCTACGTCGTCGATCGTGACGTTGCGCCGAAGCGGCGCGTTCGCGCTGACGTGGTCGAGGATCTTCGAGAAGTCCTGGATGCCGCTGGCGGCGAGGGTGCGGATGGGCCCGGCCGAGATCGCGTTCACCCGGGTGCCCTGCGGCCCGAGGTCGGCGGCGAGGTAGCGGACCGCGGCCTCCAGGCTCGCCTTGGCCAGCCCCATCGTGTTGTAGTGCGGAACGACGCGCACCGCGCCGAGGTAGCTCAGCGTGAGCAGCGCGCCGTTGCGACCCTGCATCAGCGGCTGCGCGCCCTTGGCGAGCGCGACGAAGCTCCAGGCGGAGATGTCCTGCGCGACGCGAAAAGCCTCGCGGCTCGCGCCTTCGAGGAAGCGCCCGGCGATGGCCTCGCGCGGCGCGAAGGCGATCGCGTGCACCAGGCCGTCCAGGCCGTCCCAGCGCTCGGCCAGCGAGGCGAACAGCGCGTCGATCTGCGCGTCGTCGGCAACGTCGCAGGCGAAAGCGAGCGACGAGCCGAAGGTGGCCGCCATATCGGCGACGCGATCGCGGAAGCGCTCGTTCTGGTAGGTGAACGCCAGCTCGGCGCCCTGTTCGTGGCACTTGCGCGCGATCCCGTAGGCGATCGACCGGTTCGACAGCAAGCCGGTGATCAGGATCCGCTTGCCGCTGAGGAATCCCATTCGTGAGGCCTCCGCTAGAATTCTCGTCGATGCTCATTGTCGCACGCGCGTTGTGCCGCTTTCGCGCGCCGCTCGCGCTGGCCGCCGCGGTCGTTCTGCTCATGCTTTCGATGAGCACCGCGCGGGCCGAATACGCGATCGCCTGGGGCGACAAGCCGAAATACCCGCCGGGCTTCGCGCACTTCGATTACGTGAATCCGGAAGCGCCCAGGGGCGGCACGCTGAACCTGGCCGGATTCGGCTCCTTCGACAAGCTCAATCCGTTCACGCTGCGCGGCATGGCGGCCGACGGGCTGGCGGTGCTGATGTTCGAGACGCTCGCCGAGGGGAGCCAGGACGAGCCTTTCACGATGTACGGGCTGCTGGCCGACGACATGCGGTTCGCCGGCGACGGGCTGTCGATCACCTTCCGGCTGAACCCGAAGGCGTGCTTCTCCAACGGCGATCCGGTGACGGCGGCCGACGTGAAATATTCGTTCGACACGCTGGTCGGGCCGAAGGCGCATCCGCGCTTTCGCCAGTATTTCGGCGACGTCGCGCGCGCGGTCGAGGTCGACGAGCGGACGATCCGCTTCGAGTTCAAGCGGCGCAACCACGAGTTGCACATGATCATCGGCATGCAGCTGCCGGTGTTCTCGCGCAAATGGGGCGCGGGGAAGCCCTTCGACGAGATCGCGCGCGACGAGCCGATCGCCAGCGGTCCGTACCGCATCGAGCGCACCGACTGGGGACGCTCGATCTCCTACCGTCGCGACCCGAATCACTGGGCGCGCGACCTGAACGTGCGTCGCGGCATGTTCAACTTCGACCGGGTCGTCTACAAGTACTACAAGGACGAAACGGCGCGCATGGAGGCGTTCAAGGCCGGCGAGTTCGACTGGATCGCCGAGAACTCGGCGCGCAACTGGGCGCGCGGGCACACCGGACGCCAGTACGAGTCGGGCGAGATCGTCAAGCGGGAGTTCGCTCATTCGAATTCGGCGGGCATGCAGGGCTTCGTGATGAACACGCGCCGCGCCGAGTTCGCCGACGTGCGCGTGCGGCATGCGCTGGCGCTCGCCTTCGATTTCGAATGGATGAACCGGCAGGTCTTCTACGGGCAGTACGTGCGCAGCCGCAGCTACTTCACGAACAGCGACATGGAGGCGAAGGGAGAGCCGTCGCCCGCCGAGCTTGCGCTGCTCGCGCCCTTTCGCGATCGGCTCGACCCGGCCGTGTTCGGCGAGGCGGTACTGCCGCCCGACACGAACCCGCCGCACAGCCTGCGCGGGAACCTGCGCGAGGCGCTCGCGCTGCTGGCGCAGGCGGGCTGGAAGGTCGACGACAACGGCGTGCTGCGCAACGCCGCCGGGCAACCCTTCGAGTTCGAGATCCTCAGCTATTCGAAGGCGCTCGAGCGCATCGCGGTCACCTGGGCGCGCAATCTCGGCAAGCTCGGCATCGCCGCCAGCCTGCGCGTCACCGATCCGGCGTTGTTCCAGAAGCGGCTCGACGACTTCGATTTCGACGTGACGGTGGCGCTGTATTCGGCGAGCCAGACGCCGGGCAACGAGCTGATCGAGCGCTTCACGTCGGCGTCGGCGAACGAACCGGGTTCGGACAATCTCGCCGGCATCCGCGATCCCGTCGTCGACGCGATCGTGCAGCGGCTGCTGCGCAGCGAGACGCGGGACGAACTGGTCGTGGCCGCGCGCGCGCTCGACCGTGTGCTGCGCGCCGACTGGTATCTCGTTCCGCACTTCTACGCGCCGGCGCACCGCGTCGCACATCGCAGCAGGCTCGCGCATCCGCAGACGCTGCCGCTGTACTACGCGGCGGAACAGTGGGCGCTGCAGACCTGGTGGGAGCGCCGATAGTCGATGCTCGCCTACGTTGCCAAGCGCCTGCTGCTGATGATTCCGACGCTGGTCGGAATCCTGCTCGTCTCGTTCGTGATCATCCAGTTCGTGCCGGGCGGGCCGGTCGAGCAGCTGGTGCGCGAACTGCGCGGCGGCGTGGGGGGCGGCGAGGTCGCGGCCACCGGCGGATATCGCGGCGCGCAGGGCGTCGACCCGAAGCAGATCGAGGAAATCCGCCGCATGTACGGTTTCGACCGGCCGGCGCACGAGCGCTTCCTGACGATGCTGCGCAACTACGCGGTGTTCGACCTCGGCACGAGCTACCTGCATCACAAGAGCGTCTGGGCGCTGATCGTCGAGAAGATGCCGGTGTCGATCAGCCTCGGGCTGTGGAGCTTCCTGCTGGTCTACGCGGTGTCGATACCGCTGGGCATCGCGAAGGCGGTGCGGCACGGCTCGCGTTTCGACCTGTGGACGTCGGTGGCGATCCTCGTCGGCTATGCGATTCCCGGCTTCGTGCTCGGCGTGCTGCTGCTCGTGCTGTTCGGCGGCGGCAGTTTCTGGCAGATCTTCCCGCTGCGCGGCCTCACCTCGGACGACTTCGACCAGCTCAGCCTCGCCGGCAAGGTGCTCGATTATTTCTGGCACCTGGCGATGCCGCTCGCCTGCCTGGTCGTCGGCAGCTTCGCCGTGACGACGATGCTCACGAAGAACACTTTCCTCGAGGAGATCCGCAAGCAGTACGTGCTGACGGCGCGCGCCAAGGGCCTGTCCGAGCGGCGCGTCTTCTACAAGCACGTGTTCCGCAACGCGCTGATTCCGCTGGTCACCGCCTTCCCCGCGGCGTTCATCGGCGCCTTCTTCACCGGCTCGCTGCTGATCGAGACGCTGTTCTCGCTCGACGGACTCGGGCTGTTGTCGTACGAAGCGGTGATCCGGCGCGACTACCCCGTCGTGCTCGGCACGCTGTACGTGTTCTCGCTGCTCGGCCTGGTGGCGAAGCTGCTGACCGATCTCGCCTACACGTGGGTCGATCCTCGCGTGAAGTTCACGGCGGGCGCGCGATGAGCGCCGACGCCACGCTCGCCGGCGACGCGCCGCTCGCCCCGCGTGCGCCTCGCGCGTCGCTGTCGCCGCGCCGGCGCGCGTGGCTGCGCTTTCGCGCGAACCGCCGCGGCTACTGGAGCCTGTGGATCTTCCTCGCGATCTTCGGCCTGAGCCTGATGGCCGAGGTGCTGTCGAACGACCGCCCGATTCTCGTGCGCTACGAGGGGCGAACGTACTACCCGCTGCTGCGCACCTATCCCGAGACGACCTTCGGCGGCGACTTCCGCACCGCGACCGACTATCTCGATCCGTTCATCCGCGAGCGGCTCTCCAGCGGCGGCAACTGGGCGCTGTTCCCGCCGAACCGCTACCGCTTCGACACGATCAATTACTTCGCGGCGAGCCCGAATCCCGCGCCGCCGTCGAAGGAGAACTGGCTCGGCACCGACGACCGGGGCCGCGACGTGCTCGCGCGGCTGCTCTACGGCTTTCGCCTGTCGGTGCTGTTCGGACTGGCGCTCACCGCGATCGGCGTGGCGCTGGGCATCGTCGCCGGCGCCGTGCAGGGCTTCTTCGGCGGCCGCCTCGACCTGGCGATGCAACGGCTGGTCGAGATCTGGGGATCGATCCCCGAGCTGTATCTGCTGCTGATCCTCGCGTCGATGTTCGAGCCGAGCGTCTGGATCCTGCTCGCGATCCTGTCGCTGTTCAGCTGGATCGGGCTGTCCGACTATGTGCGCGCCGAGTTCCTGCGCAACCGCCAGCTCGAGTACGTCACGGCCGCGCGCGCGCTCGGCCTGTCGAACGGGCAGATCATCTGGCGCCACGTGCTGCCGAATTCACTGACACCGGTGATCGCGTTCCTGCCGTTCCGGATGAGCGCGGCGATCGTCGCGCTGACCAGCCTGGACTTCCTCGGCCTGGGCGTGCCGCCCTCCACGCCGAGCCTGGGCGAGCTGCTCGCGCAGGGCAAGGCGAATCTCGATGCGTGGTGGATCTCGCTCGGCACCTTCGTCGTGCTCGTCGGCACGCTGATGCTGCTGATCTTCATCGGAGAGGCGCTGCGCGATGCGCTCGACACGCGCAAGGGCTGAGCGGGGAGACGCCACGGCCGATCGCAACGGCGAGGCGCTGCTGTCGGTGCGCGATCTCTCGGTCGACTTCGTCGCGGCGAGCGGCTCGACGCGCGTCGTCGACCGGGTCTCTTTCGACATGCGCGCCGGCGAGAAATTCGCGCTGGTCGGCGAATCGGGTTCGGGCAAGACGGTCACCGCGCTGTCGGTGCTGCGGCTGAACGCCGATGCGCGATACGCGGGCTCGGTGCGCTTCGAAGGGCGCGAACTGCTCGCCGCGAGCGAGCGCGAGTTGCGCGGCGTGCGCGGACGCGAGATCGCGATGATCTTCCAGGAGCCGATGAGCGCGCTGAATCCGCTCTATCCGATCGGCGACCAGATCTGCGAGGCGATCGAGCGTCACGAAGGCGTCTCGCGCGCGCAGGCGACGCGCCGCGCCATCGAGTTGCTCGAACGCACGCGCGTTCCCGAACCGCAGCGCCGGTTCTCCGATTTTCCGCACCAGCTCTCCGGCGGGCAGCGCCAGCGCGCGATGATCGCGATGGCGCTCGCCTGTTCGCCGAAGCTGCTAGTGGCCGACGAGCCGACGACCGCGCTCGACGTCACCGTGCAAAGACGCATCGTCGAACTGCTCGACGAGCTGCAGCGCGACTTCGGCATGTCGTTGCTGCTGATCACGCACGACCTGCCGCTCGTGCGCTCCTTTGCCGATCGCGTCGCGGTGATGAAGGACGGCTGTCTCGTCGAGGAAGGAAAGACGGCGGCGCTGTTCGAAGCGCCGCGCCAGCCCTACACGCGGATGCTGATCGAGAGCCGCCCGAAACGCTCGATCGCAGCGGCCGATCCGTCGGCGCCGACGCTGCTCGAAGCGAAGGGGGTCGGTTGCCGCTTCCCGATCGGCGACTCCTGGTTCCGCAAGCGCCGCTTCGAGGCGGTGCGCGACGTCGACCTGCGCGTCGCGCGCGGCCAGACGCTGGGCATCGTCGGCGAGTCGGGCTCGGGCAAGAGCACGCTGGGCCTGACGCTGCTGCGCCTGACGCAGGGCGAGGCGCGCGGCGAGATCCGCTTCGAGGGCACGCGCCTGGACGAGGCGAGCGCGCGCGCGCTGCGCGCGCTTCGGCGCAACCTGCAGATCGTCTTCCAGGATCCCTTCCATTCGCTGTCGCCGCGCCGTACGGTGCTGCAGATCGTGGAGGAGGGGCTCGCGCTGCACGAGCCGGGCCTGAGCGCCGTCGAGCGTCGCGACGCGGTCGCGAAGATGCTCGATGAGGTGGGGCTCGACGCGGGAGCGCTCGAGCGCTATCCGCACGAGTTCTCCGGCGGCCAGCGCCAGCGCATCTCGATCGCCCGCGCGGCGATCCTGCGCCCCGAGCTGCTCGTGCTCGACGAACCGACGTCGGCGCTCGACGTGTCGGTGCAGCAGCAGGTGCTCGAGCTGCTGTCCTCGCTGCAGCGACGCTACCGCATCGCGTACGTCTTCATCACCCATGATCTCGCGGTGATCCGCGCGATGGCGCACCACGTGATCGTGATGAAGGATGGTCGCGTCGTCGAAGCAGGCGAAACGCAGCGGCTGTTCGCCGCGCCGCGGGAGGCCTATACGGCGGAGCTGCTCGGGGCCGCGGAAGGCGGGTCGTAAGCTGCGCGGGCGGAGCGCCGCGCAAGCCGCGACCCGTCGACCCCGCTGCTCAGGTTCTCTTGTGGACTCGCTTGCGCGGCGCCGGAGCGGTCTTCGCGCTGTCGCGTGCCCGCGGCGTGACGGCGGTCTTCGCCGGAGATTTCGACGCCCTGTCGGCAACGGCGCTCGTGCCGCCCGCTTTCCGGGCCGCAGGCTTCGCCGACGCGACGCGGCGGGCAGCGTCCGCCGTCGGCGTGTCGGCCTTCGCTGCGCGCGTCTTCGACGTGCCCGATTTCGCGGTTCCCGATTTTGCGGTTGCCGTCTTCGCGGTTGCCGATTCCGCCGCCCCCGATTTCGGGGTGTGCCCGCCCGCCGTGCGCTTCGCGTCGATTTCGCCGGGTCCGACGTCCTCCGGCTCCTGCCGGCGCAGCACCGCGTGCACGATCTTCGGCTCGTCGTCGTTGCGGCGCACGACGCGCCGGTCGCCGTTCTCGGTGGTGAGCACGGTCTGCGTCGACGCCGGTCTCACCTTCAGCAACGTGCCCACGGACGGCCTCGCGCCGACCCGGTTCCATGCGCGCAGTTGCGCGACCGTGGTGCCGTAGCGGCGCGCCACCGAACTCAGCGTTTCGCCGCGCGCCAGCCGGTGCCAGGCGGCGGGTTGCTCGACCAACTCGTAGACGCGCGGGCCTTCGAAGCCTTCCAGCCGCGTTTCGTCCTCGACGCTGCGCTGCGGCGCGAGGATGCGCGTGCCGGCGAGAATGCGCTGTCCGCGACGCAGGTCGTTCGCGTCGAGCAGTTCGGCGGCGGTGATGCCGGCGTGCCGGGCGATCGATTCGATGGTTTCGCCGGGCTGCAGCGTGTGAGGCTGCCAGGTGGCGAATGCCCGGCTCTCCCTGCCGTGCCGCTCGACTGCGGCGAGGAAGGCGTCCAGGCGGTCGGCCGGCAGCTTGATCTGGTTGTTGCGGCTCGCGGCGATCACCGGCCGGTTATGGGCCGGATTCAGCGCGACGAACTCGGCTACGCTCATGCCGGCGAACTTCGCGGCGAGCGCGAGATCGATCGGGCGCGTCTTCTCGATCGTGACGAAGTACGGCTGGTTGCGCAGCGGCGGCAACTGCACGCCCAGCTCGGCGGCATGCAGCACGATGTTCTTCAGCGCGATGAGCTTGGGCACGTACTGCCGCGTCTCGGCCGGCATCGTCAGCGACAGGTAGTCGGTGGGCAGTCCGCGCGATTCGTTGCGCCGCATCGCGCGCGCCACCGCGTTCTCGCCCCAGTTGTACGAAGCGAGCGCGAGGAACCAGTCGTTGCCGGCGAGCGCGTAGATCTTCTGCAGGTAGTCGAGCGCGGCTTCGGTGGACTTCACGACGTCGCGGCGATTGTCGACCCACCAGTCCTGCTGCAGGTTGTAGGCGCGTCCGGTGGACGGGATGAACTGCCACAGGCCCGCGGCCTGCGCGCTGGAGAGCGCGGTCGGGTTCATCGCGCTCTCGACGAAGGGCAGCAGTGCCAGCTCGGTCGGCATGCCGCGGCGCTCGATCTCCTCGACGATGTGGAAGAGGTAGCGGTTGCCGCGCGCGAACATGCGCTGCAGGTACTCGGGCCGCTGCAGGTAGAAGCGCTCCTTCTCCTCGACCAGCGGCGTGGGCAGTTCCGGCATCGCGAAGCCGGCGCGGATGCGATCCCACAGGTCGGTGTACACGCGAGGCTTCGGCGCTGCCGGCGGGCCGTCGGCAGCGGCCTCGTCGACCAGCACCGGTTTCAGCGGCAGCTCGCCCAGCGGCGAAGCGCCCGCGGGCGCGGTGGTGGCGGGGGCGGCGACGGCGACCGGCGCCCTGTCGATCGATGCCGGCTCGGGCGCCAGGCGAACGGTGGAGCAGCCGGCAGCAAGCAGCAGGAGGGGCAGCGTTCGAAGAATCGACAACAACGATGCCCCCTAACTCTCTGATTTGTCTCGGCAGGACCGCGGGCGATCGTACGGGAAGCACGATGCGCCGGTCAAGTCGGAATCGCCGTGCGACCGGTACAATGAGCCGGGCGCCAGAGGAGCAGGCACGCATGAACGACGAGGAAATGCATTCCGATCCCGTCGCGACGAGCGCCGGGGTCAGCGCGTGGCGCAACTGGCTCGCGTCGCCGCCCGGGCGCTACGTGCTCGCCTGGCAGCAGGCGCATTTCGACGCCGCCGTTTCCGACCTGTTCGGCTTTCACGCGCTGCAACTCGGCGAGGCCGGCGTCGACGCGCTGCGCGACAATCGGATGCCGCACCGCGTGCGCGCGTGCCGCCCGGCCGATCTCGCCGAGGGTGTCACCCCCGACCTGCTGATCGAGCACTTCGAGGAGTTGCCGATCGCCACCGAGTCGCTCGATCTGGTCGTCCTGACGCATGTTCTCGAGTTCGCCGCCGACCCGCACCAGGTGCTGCGCGAGGTCGACCGCGTGCTGCGCCCCGAGGGACGCGTCATCGTCTCGGGCTTCAACCCGGTGAGCCTGTGGGGAATGCGCCAGTGGTGGACGCGTGCGATTGCCGCCGACGCCTTCGTTCCGCGCAACGGCCAGTTCATCGCGCTGCCGCGCCTGCGCGACTGGTTCAAGCTGCTCAGCTTCGAGTTCGATCGCGGCCGCTACGGCTGCTACCGTCCGCCGTGCCGAACGCAGAAGTGGCTCGACCGCACGCGCTTCATGGAAGACGCCGGCGATCGCTGGTGGCCGATCTGCGGCGCGCTCTATTGCGTGTCGGCGATCAAGCGCGTGCGGGCGATGCGGCTGGTGGGGCCGGTGCGCCGAGCGCCGCTGGCCAAGCGCGCCGCGCCGGTGGCGATCGCCGCATCGCGCGGCGTGGCCCGCCTGCCGGCGCGACGCGAAACGACCGATCAGCGGTACATGTAGGCGCGCGACATCGGCAGCGGGCTCTCCGCTCCTTCGGTCGTGCGCTTCGGCTTGATCGCGAGCAGCTGGTAGAGGTTGATCCAGCCGTGCGCGAAGGCGTGCGCGCAGCCGGCGAGGTACACGCGCCAGATGCGCACGCGTTTCTCGCCCGCCAGCGCGGTCAGCCGATCGAGGTCGCGCTCGAACGCCGACGACCAGAACGACAGCGTTCGGGCGTAGTGTCGGCGCAGCGATTCGGCATCGGCCAGCTCGAGCCCGGCGGCCGACAGCTCGCGGATCGCCGCCGAGACGTGCGGCAGTTCGCCGTCGGGGAAGACGTAGCGGTCGATGAACTCGCCTCCACCCAGGCCGACCGACCGGTTGTCGACGTCGGCCGAGGTGATGCCGTGGTTCATCACGATGCCGCCCGGCTCGAGCAGCGCGTAGATGCGATCGAAATACACGCGCAGGTTCTTCAGCCCCACGTGCTCGAACATTCCGATCGACGAGATGCGGTCGAAGCGCTCGCCGTCGGGCACGTCGCGGTAGTCCTGCAGGCGGATCTCGACCCGGTCTTCGAGCCCCGCCTCGCGCACCCGCTCGCGGGCCAGCTCGTACTGGTTCGTCGACAGCGTGATGCCCACCGCTCGCACGCCGTACTCGCGGGCGGCGTGGATCACCATCGCGCCCCAGCCGCAGCCGAGGTCGAGCAGCCTGTGGCCCGGCGCGAGCATCAGCTTGCGGCAGATGTGGTCGAGCTTCAGGCGCTGCGCCGTTTCGAGGTCTTCGCCGCCCTCGGGGAAATAGGCGCACGAGTAGACCATCCGCGAATCCAGCCAGCTCGCGTAGAACTCGTTCGAGACGTCGTAGTGGTATTCGATCGCCTTGCGGTCGGTCTTGCGCGTGTGCCGGGCGATCCACGACGGCAGGCGGCCGGCCGCCTTCTCCTCGTCGCCGGCCAGCGAAAGGCGCTCGGCGATCGAGATGATCTCGGCGATGTTTCCTTCGACGTCGACGTGGCCCTCGACGAAGGCTTCGCCCAGCGCCGACAGCGATGGCTTGAGCAGGACCCGGGCCGCCCCGATGTCCTTGACCCGCAGTTCCACCTGCGGCGCGTCGTCGAGCTCGACGCTCGAGCCGTTCCACAGGCGCACGCGAAGCGGAATCGGATGCCGATCGCGAAGCGTTTCGAGATACTTCGTCACTTGTTTTTCGAGCATGCGTCTTCCTCCCGAAGCGGCCATTACAATCCGTCCGCGATTCACCTGCAACCGATGGGACTATCCGTGCGGCAAAGCCCGGGAAAGCGATGACCGAAGCGGTCGAGATCTACACCGATGGAGCGTGCAAGGGCAATCCGGGCCCCGGAGGCTGGGGGGCGCTGCTGCGCTGGGGGCCGCACGAGAAGGAGCTGTTCGGCGGCGAGCCGTGCACGACGAACAACCGGATGGAGCTGACCGCCGTGATCCGCGCGCTCGCCGCGCTCGATCGGCAGGTGCCGGTAGAAGTGCACACGGACTCCCAGTACGTGCAGAAGGGCATCACCGAATGGATGCCCGGCTGGAAGCGCCGGGGCTGGAAGACCGCCGACCGCAAGCCGGTGAAGAACGAGGACCTGTGGCGCGAGCTGGACGCCCTCGTCGCGCGCCATCGCGTGCGCTGGCATTGGGTGCGCGGTCACGCCGGCCACCCGGAGAACGAACGCGCCGACGCGCTCGCCAACCGCGGGGTTCCTTCGCGATGAAGCGTGCTAGATTGGCCGAGTCCCGACGCGGGGAAATGGCGGGAACGAGCCCTGGAGTTCCGCGCGTTTTGCATCGATGAAGCGAACCCTTTTCTACCTGATCGCTCTGGTCGGGGCGCTCGGCCTGGGATGGTGGGCTTCGGGGCTGCACCGCCATTCGGTACCGGCGCTCGAGATCGCCGGCCCGGGCACCGCTTCGCGCGCAGCCACCCGCGCGCCCGCCGACGATCCGGCCGCCCGAGCCGTTCCCGACGCTCCCGCAACGCGCGCGCCCGATGCCGGCGCGGCGCGCGGCGCGATCGGCGTCGAGGCGGCGCGCGCCGAGCCGGTTTCGCTCGCCGAAACGGTCGCCGCGGTCGGCACGCTGCGCGCGGCCGAGTCGGTCGTCGTCAAGCCCGAGGTCGCCGGGCGCATCCTGTCGATCCACTTCGACGGCGGCGCCCGGGTGCGCAAGGGCGATCTGCTGGTGGCGCTCGACGCGTCGATCCCCGCCGCCGAGGTGCAGCAGACGCGCGCCGAACTGGCGCTGGCGCGCGCGAACTACCAACGGTCGGACGATCTCGCGAAGCAGAAGTTCCTCAGCGAGCGCGCGCGCGACGAGGCGGCGTCCGCCCTGCACGTGCTCGAGGCCAAGCTCGAGCTGGCGCAGGCGCGCCTGGCCAAGATGACGATCCGCGCGCCTTTCGCCGGCGTGCTGGGGCTGCGCAACGTCAGCCCCGGCGATTACGTGCGCGAGGGCGATGTCCTGGTCACGCTGGAGGACGTCTCTCGGATGCAGGTCGACCTTCGCCTGCCCGAACGCTATCTCGGACAGTTGCGGCGCGGCCAGCGGCTCGACGTCGAGTTCGACGCCTATCCGGGCAGGCGCTTTCCCGCCACGCTCGAGGCGATCGACGTGCAGGTGGACGCGAACGGGCGCTCGGTGGTCGCGCGCGGACGGATGCCGAATCCCGACGGGCTGCTGCGCACCGGCATGTTCGCGAAGATCGCGCTCACGCTCGGCCAGCGCGAACAGGCGGTGATGATCCCCGAGGAGGCCGTGTTCGCGGTCGGACAGGAACAGTACGTGTTCCGCATCGAGCAGGGGCGCGCCGAGCGCGTGCGGGTAACCACCGGCCTGCGCCGCGACGGACGCGTCGAGATCGTCGAAGGCATCCGCGGCGGCGAGCAGGTCGTCACCGCCGGACAGCTGAAGCTGGCTCCGGAGGGCAGCGAGGTGCGCATCGTCGAGCCTCCGCGCTCGGGCGGCTAGGCGATGAACCGGCGCTGATCGCATGCGCATATCGGATGTCTGCATCCGGCGGCCCGTGTTCGCCACGGTGCTGTCGCTGATCATCCTGCTGCTCGGGCTCGTTTCGTATTCGCGGCTGCAGGTGCGCGAATACCCGAAGATCGACGAGCCGACGGTCACCGTCTCGACGAAATACCTGGGCGCGTCGGCCGACATCGTCGAGTCGCAGGTCACCAAGCCGCTCGAGGATTCGATCGCCGGCATCGAGGGAGTCGACGTGCTCACGTCGATCTCGCGCCCCGAGCAGAGCCAGATCACCGTGCGCTTCCGCCTCGAGCGCGATCCCGACGGCGCGGCGGCCGACGTGCGCGACCGCGTCGCGCGCGTGCGCTCGAAGCTGCCCGACACGATCGACGAGCCGGTGATCGCCAAGGTCGAGGCCGACGCGAACCCGATCATCTGGCTGGCCTTCTCGAGCGTGACGCTGTCGCCGCTCGAGGTTTCCGACATCGCCAACCGGCTCGTGAAGCCGCGCCTGCAGACGCTGCCGGGAGCGGCCGACGTGCGCATCTTCGGCGAGCGCAAGTTCTCGATGCGCGTGTGGCTCGACCCCGACCGGCTGGCCGGCTTCTCGCTCACGCCGCAGGACGTCGAGGACGCGCTGCGGCGGCAGAACGTCGAACTGCCGTCGGGGCGCATCGAGAGCCGCCAGCGCGAATTCACCGTCGTCTCGCAGTCGGACCTGCAGCGCGTCGCCGAGTTCGAGAACGTCGTCGTGCGCAACGTCAACGGCTACGCGGTGCGCATCCGCGACGTCGGCCGCGTCACGCTCGCCCCGCAGGACGAGCGCAGCATCGTGCGCTTCAACGGTCGCGACGCGATCTCGCTCGGCCTGATCAAGCAGGCCACCGCCAATCCGCTGACGCTCGCGCAGGCGCTCAAGGCCGAGTTGCCGCGCCTGCGCGAGGAGCTGCCCGAGGGCCTCACCGTCGACATCGCCAACGACAACACGCTGTTCATCGAGCGTTCGATCCAGTCGGTGTACCGGACGATTCTCGAGGCGACGGTGCTGGTGGCCGCGGTGATCTTCCTGTTCCTCGGCACGGTGCGCGCGAGCTTCATTCCGCTGATCACGATTCCGGTCTGCCTGGTCGGCGTGTGCACGCTGATGCTCGCCGCCGGCTTCTCGATCAACACGCTCACGCTCCTCTCGCTCGTGCTGGCGATCGGACTGGTCGTCGACGATTCGATCGTCGTGCTCGAGAACGTCTACCGCCACATCGAGGAAGGCATGCAGCCGGTGCAGGCGGCGTTCCGCGGCGTGCGCGAGGTGGGTTTCGCGGTCGTGGCGATGACGCTCACGCTCGCTGCCGTGTACGCGCCGGTGGCGTTCACCACCGGCCGCACCGGCAGGCTGTTCATCGAGTTCGCGCTCACGCTCGCCGGCGCGGTTCTCGTTTCGGGCTTCCTCGCGCTCACGCTCACGCCGATGCTGTGCTCGCGCGTCCTGCGGCACGACCCGAATCCCGGAATGCTGCTGCGCGTGATCGACCGCGCGCTGGGCGCGCTGTCCGCGGGCTACGAGCGCGCGCTGCGCGCGACGCTGCGCGTGCGGTGGCTGGTCGTGCTGCTCGGCGTGGCGGTGGCCGTCGCGAGCGTGTGGCTGTTCCAGACCACCAAGCGCGAGCTGGCGCCGATCGAGGACCGGGCGACGATCGTCGCGATCTTCAACGGCCCCGACGGCGCGTCGATCGACTACACCGACCGCTACGCGCGGCGCATCGAGGCGGCGTCGCTGTCGATCCGCGAGGCCGATCGCGTCTTCGTCGTCTCGGGCAGCCCGACGGTCACGCAGGGCATCTCGTTCATCCGCGTGGTCGACTGGGCCGAGCGCGACCGCAAGGTACCGGCGATGATCGCCGAGTTCCAGCCGAAGCTGCGCGACATTCCCGGCGTGCAGGCCTTCGCCGTCGCGCCGGCCTCGCTCGGGCAGTCGCCGCGCGAGCGCCCGATCAACGTGGTCGTGCTCAGCTCCGATTCCTACGACGAGATCGAGAAGAGGCTCGAGCCGATGATGCGGGCGCTGGGCAACGACGCGCGCTTCCAGGGCGTCGACACCGACCTGCGGCTGAACAAGCCCGAGCTGAAGGTGAACATCGACCGCGACCGCGCGGCCGACGCCGGCGTGGCGGTAGACGCGATCGGCCGCGCGCTCGAGACGGCGCTCGGCGGCCGGCAGGTCACGCGCTTCAAGCGCCACGGCGAGCAGTACGACGTCGTCGTGCAGTTCGCCGCGGCAGACCGCAGCACGCCGCAGGACATCCCGAAGATCTTCGTGCGCGGGCGCAACGACACGATGGTGCCGCTGTCCAGTCTGGTGAACGTGAAGGAGGGCGTCACGGCGCGCGAGCTGAATCACTTCGGCCAGCGCCGCGCGGTGACGATCACCGCCAACCTCGCGCCCGGCGCTTCGATGGGCGAGGCGGTCGACGTCATCGAAGGGCTCGCGCGCGAGCATCTCGGGCCGGGCTATGCGCTCGACTACAACGGCCAGACGCGCGAGTTCAAGCAGTCGTCGGCCACGCTGCTCATCACCTTCGCGCTGGCGCTGTGCTTCATCTATCTGGTGCTGGCCGCGCAGTTCGAGAGCTTCGTCGATCCGCTGATCATCATGTTCACCGTGCCGCTGTCGATGACCGGTGCGCTCGCGCTGCTGCGCTGGGGCGGGGGGACGATGAACGTCTACAGCCAGATCGGCCTGATCACGCTGGTGGGCCTGATCACCAAGCACGGCATCCTGATCGTCGAGTTCGCCAACCAGATGCGCGACCGCGGCGTGGCGCTGGTTCCGGCCACCCTCGAGGCGGCGCGCCTGCGCCTGCGCCCGATCCTGATGACCACCGGCGCGATGGTGCTGGGCGCGGTTCCGCTCGCGCTCGCCTCGGGCGCCGGCGCCGAGAGCCGGATGCAGATCGGCCTGGTCATCGTCGGCGGCATGACCTTCGGCACGCTGCTCACGCTGTTCGTGCTGCCCACGGTCTACACGCTCGTCTCGCGGCCGCGCCACCTGCTGCACGACGAGGCCGAAGCGCCGGCCGGTGCGCACGGAGCGACATGAGACAGATCGTCCTCGACACCGAGACGACCGGGCTTTCCGCCGAGGACGGCCATCGGATCGTCGAGATCGGCTGCATCGAGATCGTCGATCGCCGTCTCACCGGCCGTTCGCTGCACCTGTACCTGAATCCGGAACGCGACATCGACGAAGGCGCGCTCGCCGTGCACGGCCTGACGCGCGAGCGGCTCGAAAGCGAGCCGCGCTTCGCCGACGTCGCCGAGCGCTTTCTCGAATTCGTGCGCGATGCCGAGATCCTGATCCACAACGCGCCTTTCGACCTCGCCTTCCTCGATGCCGAACTGGGCCGCCTGCGGCGCGGGCCCTTCGCCGGCTTCGGCACGAACGTCGTCGACACGCTGGCGATGGCGCGCGAACTTCATCCGGGGCGCCGCAATTCGCTCGACGCGCTGTGCGAGCGCTACGGGGTGTCGAACGCGCATCGCAAGCTGCACGGCGCGCTGCTCGACGCGGAGCTGCTGGCCGACGTCTATCTCGCGATGACGCGCGGCCAGGACAGTCTCGAGATCGCGATGGCTCCGTCGATCGACGCCTTCGACCAGGCGGGCGAGGCCGAGCACTGGCCGCCGCCGGGACTCGTCGTGCTGCGGGCGAGCGACGACGAGCTGCGCGCGCATCGCGAACTGCTGGCCGCGATCGCCGCGCAGACGCGCAAGCCGGCGCTGTGGAGCGTGCTCGATTCGCTCGTTCCCGTGCCGTTGCCCACGCCGGAGACGCCGGCGAATTCGACTACACTTCGGGCAGGATGACCAAAGCCAGCATGAAAGAACATCGCCCCGGGCGATCGCGTGACCGCAAGAGCCACCTGTCGCCCGACGCCGAGCGGCTGGTGTCGGCCGCGCTCGGCCTGGCGAACTCGGGCAGCCGTCTCGAGGATCGCTACTGGGAGGCGCAACTCGTCACGCGCATCGAGCGCATGCTCGACGGCGGCCACGTGCAGGGCGCGCACGACGCGCTCGACCGGCTGAACCAGACCGACGGCGAAGCCTATGGCGCGCTGGTCGAGGCGGTCGAGGAGGCGGCCGAAACCGTCACCATCGAAGTCGACGGGCAGCGCTGGGAGGCGCTGCTCGTGCTCGCGCCGCTCGTCGTCTGGACGCGCTTTCGCATTCCGTCCGGACCGATCCCCGCGCAGGCGGCCGATACGCTCGCCACGCACTGGCGTGCGCACACGATCGCGCGCTCGGCGCGTTTCCAGATGCTGCCGTACCTGTTCAGCATCGACCAGCTTCCCGACGACTACGCCGAGTTGCGTCGTCTTGCGCGCCGGATCGGCCAGGCGGCGATCGCCGGAAGCACCGCGCGCGTCGACCTGAAATCGCTGCCCGAAACCGCCGACATGCTGGCCGACACGCGCTTCCTGCTCGGCGTCGTCGCTGCGCCCGAAGGCGCGCCGGTGTTCCGCTGGCAGGAGTCCGATGCGAGCGATCACGCCGGTCGCGTTCCGTGCCTCGAGGCGTGGATCGCGCAGGCGCGCCCGACCATCGAGCCGCTGCTGCCGGGTTGCGGCTTCGAATGCCTGCTGCCCGACGCCTATCACATCAACCTGCGCGAATCCGATCGGCGCGTGCGTCCGTATTCGATCCGCGCGGCGGTGCACTACCTCACGCACGCGCTCGACCTCGAAGCCTCCGACATCAAGGCCACGGTGGCGGGCTTCGGCCACGAGCGGCTCGACGAATACCGGATCGGCCTGAGCATCCGCGACGAGGACGAAGTCGCGCACGGCGTCGTCTGGCCGCTGCTCGGCGCTGAATCCGACCAGGACGAGCCTTCGCCGATCGAGCAGATCCGCGAAGTGCTGCGCGAGGTCGGCGTCTCCGAAGTGCGGCTGTGGCGTGACCTCAGCGAACCCGAGTTCTGCGACGACTGCGGTGTGCCGCTATACCCGAACGGCAAGGGCGAAATCGTCCACGCCGAGATGCCGGGAGACGTGGAGCCGGAGTCGACGCATTTTCACTAGAGGCAGGGAAGGGTGAAGGGTAAAGGGTGAACGGCGACAGCCACGACGGCGACGGATCGCGCGCTGGTTTTCCCCTTCACCCTTTACCCTTCACTCTTCACTTCTCTCCAGCGCTCGGGCAATTCGCCCATCCAGATACGCGCCGTAGAAATCCGCCGAGCTGTAGCCGACGAGACGTTCGGCGAGTTCGCGGTTGTCGTCGCCGAGGAATGCGACGGTAGGGGCGACGCGCACGCCTAGCGATTTCGCGAGCGCGGCGGGGTTCTGCGGTGCGTCGCGGCTGCCCTGGCGTTCGAAGGGGCGTTCGTCGCCGATGCCGTATTCGGCCACGCGCACGCCGGGTGCCGCGGCTTCGAGGTGGCGCAGGTAGTTGCGCCGGACCACTTCGCAGTATGGGCAGCCGGGCAGCGAGAAGAGCGCCACCACCACGCGCGCATCGCCGTGCGCCAGCAGCGCCTGCGGCGAGCGCGTGCCGTCGAGCGCAGGCGTTCCGGCAGCGAGAGCCGCGGACGGAACGAGCGACGCCAAGGGCGCGAGCAGCGCGAGGGCGCATGCCGACACCGCGAGGCGGCGAGACGACGATGTAGACATTCAGGATACGTTACTGCTTGACTGCATGACTATGCGCTCATATAGTCATCCTATCAAGCCGAGGCCCCGATAGAAGAACAGGGCGCCCGGCCTTCGAGGAGACGTCCCCATGGACTCGCTGGGCCAGGTATTCGAGGCCGTGTCGAATTATTTCGCGCTGCTCTCCGAACCGGTGCGGCTGCGCATCCTGCACTCGATCTGCCGCGAGGAGAAGAGCGTCTCGCAGATCGTCGCCGAGACCGGCGCGACGCAGACGAACGTCTCGCGCCACCTCAACACGCTGTACCGCGCCGGTGCGCTCAGCCGGCGCAAGGACGGCAACTTCATCTATTACGGCGTGCGCGACAGCGCGCTCATCGAGATCTGCCGAACGGTGTGCACGCATATCGCCGGGCGCACCGAGACGCAGTCCGGGGAGCATTCGGAGATGCGCCGGCTGGCCGAGGAATGGGATGCGCGCCCCGAGTCGCGCCAGGAGCTTCGATGAACGATTTTCTCGACCCATCCGGCCGGCCGTCGGACGGGACTGCGGTGCGCCTTGCGGGTCGGATTCGACCGGCGCCGGAGAACACGCTGTCGGCCGAGGAACTCGACCGTGCGCGCCGCGCGCGCCGCAGTTTCATGGGCAAGGCGCTGGCGATGGGCGCCGGCGCCGGCGCTGCCGCGAGAGCCGTAGCCGGCGCTCCCGCGAAAGCCGTGGCCGGCGCTCCTGATAAGGCCGGCGCGCCGCGCGAGGCGCCCGGAGTCGACGGACCGGGCGACAAGGCGATTCTCGAACTGCCGCCGCACACGACGGGTCTGGGCCAGCCGGTGGCGGCGCGCGGCTACGGCGTTCCGTCGCAATGGGAGCGCAACCTGCAGCGGCGCGAGAGCCCCGGGCTCACGCGGGTGTCGGCTTCTTCGGTGAGCTTCGCTCCGCTGCAGGGGATGTTCGGCATCATCACGCCGAACGGCCTGCACTTCGAGCGCCATCACCAGGGCTGGTGGGACATCGACCCCAGCCGGCACCGCCTGATGATCAACGGACTCGTGCGCGAGGCGCGCGTGTTCACGATGGACGACCTGATGCGCCTGCCGTCGGTCTCGCGCATCCACTTCATCGAGTGCGGCGCGAACAGCGGCATGGAGTGGGGCAACAACGCCGTGCCCACCGTGCAGTACACGCACGGCATGCTCTCCTGTGCCGAGTTCACCGGCGTACCGCTTTCCACGCTGCTCGACCTGTGCGGCATCGACCGGCGCAACGGCAGGTACGTGCTGGCCGAAGGCGCCGACGGTTCGTCGATGACGCGCACGATCCCGATCGATCGCGCGCTCGACGACGTGCTCGTCGCCTGGGGGATGAACGGCGAGATGCTGCGCCCGGAGAACGGCTATCCGTTGCGGCTGGTCGTTCCCGGCGTGCAGGGCGTCTCCTGGGTGAAGTACCTGCGGCGCATCGAGGTCGGCGACCAGCCCTGGTACACGAAGGACGAAACCGTCCACTACGTCGACCTGATGCCCGACGGCCAGCACCGGCAGTTCACGTCGATCCAGGAAGTGAAGTCGGTCATCACGACGCCCTCGGGCGGGCAGATGCTGCTCGACAAGGGCTACTACAGCGTGAGCGGCCTGGCCTGGTCGGGGCGCGGCAGGATCAGGCGGGTCGACGTCTCCTTCGACGGCGGGCGCAACTGGCGCACGGCGCGCCTGGACAGCCTGGTGCTGCCGAAGGCGCTCACGCGTTTCTCGATCGACTGGACCTGGGACGGATCGCCCGCCGTGCTGCAGAGCCGCGCGATCGACGAAACCGGTGCAGTGCAGCCGAAGATCAACCAGTTGCGCGCGGTGCGCGGTACGCGCTCGATCTATCACAACAACGCGATCCAGTCGTGGCGGGTTGCCGAATCGGGTGAGGTGTTCAATGCGCAGGTGTGGTGAGCGGCGCGTGCGGTCGCTGAAGCGCGTGTTGCCGACGGCGGCGCTCGCCGGGGCCATCGCGATCGCCTTCGGTCTCGCTGCGACCTTCGGCGCCGACGCGCAGGCGGCGAGCGACGCGGACGCGAAGGCGGCGACCGTGAAAACGGCACAGGCGAAGACGCCGGACGCGAAGACGGCGAACGCGGCGCCCTGGGCCGGCATCGGCCGCCCGGCGACGCGCTCCGAGATCCAGGCCTGGGACATCGACGTGCGCACCGACTTCAAGGGCCTGCCGCCGGGCTCGGGTTCGGTGGAGGCGGGCGAGCGCGTCTGGGAGGCCAAGTGCGCGATCTGCCACGGCACCTTCGGCGAGTCGAACGAGGTGTTCACGCCGATCGTCGGCGGCACGACGAAGGAGGACATCGAGAGCGGGCACGTCGCCAACCTGAAGCGCACCGACTTCCCGCAGCGAAGCACGATGATGAAGCTCTCGCAGGTCTCGACCCTGTGGGACTACATCCGGCGCGCGATGCCGTGGAACGCACCGAAGTCGCTGTCGACCGACGAGGTCTACGCAGTGACGGCGTACATCCTCAACCTCGCCGACGTCGTTCCGGCCGATTACGTTCTGTCGGATCGGAATATCGTCGACGTGCAGAAGCGTTTGCCCAATCGTAACGGGATGACGTTCTACGAGCCGCTGTGGCGCGTCGACGGCAAGCCCGACGCGCAGGGCGACGCGTGCATGAGCGGATGCCGGACCGACCCGGCACGGCTCGCCGCCGCCGGGCTGCCGGAGCACGCGCGCGACGCGCACGGCAACCTGATGGCGCAGAACCGCGTCGTCGGTCCGGTGCGCGGCGCCGACACCACGCGTCCGCCGCGCCCCGATCTCGATGGCGCGCAGGTCGCGGCGCTGGCCGAGGCGACGATGCTCGCGTCGATTCCGCACCAGCGCAAACCCGAGGATCTCGCGCGCGAGGCGAACTGCATGGCCTGCCATGCCGTCGACGCGAAGATGGTCGGTCCGTCGTTCCGCGACGTCGGCGCGAAGTACCGCGGACGCCCGGGGGTGGCCGAGATGCTGGTCGGTCGCGTGAAGAACGGCACCAGCGGCGCCTGGGGCGACGTACCGATGCCGGCGAACGCCGCGATCGCCGACGACGACATCCGGGTAATCGTTAACTGGATCCTCGAGGATCGGCAATGAAGAATTCGCCGATCCTCAATGCAACTCCGATATGCTCCGGCAATCGGCCAATCCGTCCTTCCACGAAGGAGACTGCACCCATGAACGTAACGAGACGCACGACCTTGCAGGTCGCGGGCAGCGCCGGCCTGTACGGGGCGTTGCTGTCGCTCGGCCTGCTGCGCCCCGGCTCCGCCGCCGCGCAGGCTTTCGACGAGAAGATGTTCCACGTTGCCGGCGTCGCCGACACGCTGAAGGCGCTCGGCGCGGCCGGCGCCGCCGAGTCGAAGGACGTGGTCATCGTCTCGCCCGACATCGCCGAGAACGGTGCCGTGGTGCCGGTGGGCGTCAAGAGCAATCTGCCGAAAACCGAATCGATCGCGCTGCTGGTCGACAAGAACCCGAACGCGCTGGCCGGCGCCTACGACATCCTCGAGGGCTCCCAGCCCGAGGTGAGCATGCGCATCAAGATGGGGCAAAGCTCGGACGTGGTCGCGCTGGTGAAGGCCGACGGCAAGTACTACATGGCGAAGAAGGAAATCAAGGTAACGCTCGGCGGCTGCGGCGGCTGAAGCGGCTGCGTTTCCGATAACTCCCGATTCCACAGGAGACGCTGCAAAATGGCAGACCCGATGAAGATCCGCGCCACCGCCAAGGACGGCACGGCCGACGTGCGCGTGCTGATGGCGCACGAGATGGAGACCGGACAGCGCAAGGACGCATCCGGCAAGGTGATCCCCGCCTGGCACATCACCGAGGTCACGGCCTCGCTGAACGGCAAGCCGGTGCTTCGCGCGCACTGGGGGCCGGCGATCTCGAAGAACCCCTACCTGCAGTTCAAGGTCAAGGATGCGAAGCCGGGCGACAAGATCAGCGTCACCTGGGTCGACAACCGGGGCGACAAGCGCACCGACGAAGCGACGGTGAGCTGAAGAAGTCCGAGAGGCGGGCTCGCCCGCATCGCGGCACGAGCGGCGCGGCGCCGTCGCGCGGCCGCGGGCGTCGGGGAGGAGGGCCCCGGCGCCCGGAAGTCATTTCAACGAGAGGAGACAATTCCATGCGAAAGGCATCGCTGTGCATCGCAGCGTCGGCGCTCGCCGCCACTGCGGCGATCGCGTACGCGCAAACCGATACGCAGGCCGAGATCGAGCGATATCGCGAGATGCTGCAGGACGGCAACCCCGCCGAGCTGACGGTGATGCGCGGCGAGGAGCTGTGGAAGAAGCCGCGCGGACCGAAGAACGCGAGTCTCGAGCGCTGCGACCTGGGCAAGGGCCCGGGCGTGGTCAAGGGCGTCTATGCCGAGCTGCCGCGCTACTTCGCCGACACCGACCAGGTGATGGATGCCGAGGCGCGCCTCGTGCATTGCCAGGTCACGCTGCAGGGCTTCGATCGCGCCGAGCTGGTGAAGAAGCCGTTCTCGAGCTCCGGGCCCGCAACCGACAACGAGGCGCTCGTCGCGTATCTCGTCGAGGAGTCGCGCGGCATGCCGGTGGCGGTTCCGCAGAGCCATCCGAAGGAGATCGAGGCCTACGAGCGCGGGAAGAAGATCTTCTTCTATCGCGGCGGGCCGTACGACTTCTCCTGCGCTTCGTGCCACGGCGACGACGACAAGCGCATCCGGCTGCAGGATCTGCCGAATCTGCTGAAGCCCGAGCCCGCGCAGCGCGCGTTCACGACCTGGCCGGCGTATCGCGTCTCGCAGGGCGCGCTGCGCACGATGCAGTGGCGCCTGAACGACTGCTTCCGCCAGCAGCGCTTCCCCGAACTCGTCTTCACGTCGCCGGCGTCGATCGACCTGATCACGTTCCTCGGCGTGAACGCGAAGGGCGGCAAGATGGATTCGCCGGCGATCAAGCGATAAGAAATCGAGGAGACAGGAAATGCCAGGCAAAGCAAAGTTCGCCCGAGGCGCCGGCGTCGCGCTCGCGGTGATCGTCGGGGTGGCGGGTTGCGCATCGATGAGCGGATCGCGCTCGGTGTCCGATGCCCAGGTCAAGCAGGAGCTGCTCGCTTCCTTCCGCGACAAGGGAATCGCGAAGGTCGATCGGCTCGAGCAGAGCGAGCTGCAGCGCGTGTGCAGCCAGTACGCCGACAAGCCGCTGCCCGCGGACCTGCGCGAGCGGCTGCAGGCCGAAGCGATGAAGACCGTGAAGTTCCCCGCCGACGGCAAGTTCCTCGGCGACTGGAAGTCGGGCGAGAAGATCGCGCAGAGCGGCCGCGGGCTGCAGTACAGCGACACCGAGAAGACGGTGGCCGGCGGCAACTGCTATGCGTGCCACCAGCTGTCGAAGGAAGAGATCGCCTACGGCAACATCGGCCCGACGCTGTACCACTACGGCAAGCTGCGCGGCAACTCGAAGGAGGCGCTCGAGTACACGTGGACGCGCCTGTGGAACGGGCACGCGTTCGCGGCGTGCAACAACATGCCGCGCTTCGGCGATGCCGGCATCCTCACCGAGGCGCAGCTGAAGGACGTGATGGCGCTGCTGCTCGACCCGGCCTCGCCGGTCAACCGGTGAGGAGCGAAGCGATGCGAACCGGGCTGGCCGCGATGCGCTGCATGCGCGGTGCGCTGCGATGATCGATCGGCGCGAATTCCTGCGACTGCTCGCGGCCGCCTCGGCCGCGGGGCTTTCGCTGCCGGCCGGTGCGGCTGCTCCCGGCTCGGCGCGCGCCGAGTCGTTCTACGATCTCGCGCCCTTCGGCAATGTGAGCCTGCTGCACTTCACCGACTGCCATGCGCAGCTGCTGCCGGTGCACTTCCGCGAGCCGAGCGTGAACCTGGGCGTCGGCGATGCGGTCGGCCGCCCGCCGCACCTGGTCGGCGAGGCGCTGCTGAAGCATTTCGGCATCGCGCCTGGCAGCCGCGAAGCGCACGCCTTCACCTTCCTGGACTTCGAGCACGCCGCGCGCGCCTACGGCAAGGTCGGCGGCTTCGCGCATCTCGCCACGCTGGTGAAGCGCCTGCGCGCGTCGCGCCCCGGCGCACTGCTGCTCGACGGCGGCGACACCTGGCAGGGTTCGGCCACGTCGCTGTGGTCGAAGGGCCAGGACATGGTCGATGCGTGCAAGCTGCTCGGCGTGGACGTGATGACCGCGCACTGGGAGTTCACCTACGGCGCCGAGCGCGTCGAGGAGATCATCGCGCGCGACCTGAAGGGCCACATCGACTTCGTCGCGCAGAACGTGAAGACCACCGATTTCGAGGATCCGGTCTTCCCGTCGCATGCGCTGCGCACGATCAACGGCGTGCCGGTGGCGATCATCGGGCAGGCGTTCCCGTACACGCCGATCGCCAATCCCCGGTACTTCGTCGAGCAGTGGAGTTTCGGCATCCAGGACGAGCGGCTGCAGCAGATCGTCGACGACGTACGCGCCAGGGGCGCGCAGGTAGTCGTGCTGCTGTCGCACAACGGGATGGACGTCGACCTGCAGCTCGCCTCGCGCGTCAGCGGCCTGGACGCGATCCTCGGCGGCCACACGCACGACGGCGTGCCGCAGCCGGTGAAGGTGCGCAACGCGAAGGGCACGACGATCGTCACCAACGCCGGTTCGAACGGCAAGTTCCTCGCCGTGCTCGACCTCGACGTCAAGGGCGGAAAGGTTGCCGATTTCCGCTATCGGCTGCTGCCGGTGTTCTCGAACCTGCTGCCGGCCGACGCCGAAATGCAGGCGCTGATCGACCGCGTGCGCGCGCCGCATCGGGCGAAGCTCGGCGAGAAGCTCGCCGTCACCGAGGGGCTGCTGTACCGGCGCGGCAACTTCAACGGCACTTTCGACCAGTTGATCATCGATGCGCTGATCGAGGAGAAGGACGCGCAGATCGCGTTCTCGCCGGGCTTTCGCTGGGGAACGTCGCTGTTGCCCGGCGAGGCGATCACGCGTGAGCACCTGATGGACCAGACGGCGATCACCTATCCGTACACGACGGTCTCCGATCTGTCGGGCGAGATGATCAAGACCATCCTCGAGGACGTCGCCGACAATCTCTTCAACCCCGACCCGTATTACCAGCAGGGCGGCGACATGGTGCGCGTGGGCGGAATGACCTACGCGTGCACGCCGTCGGCCGCTGCGGGCTCGCGCATCTCCGACATGCGGCTGAACGGCAAGCCGATGGACGCGTCGCGCACCTACCGCGTGGCGGGCTGGGCGCCGGTTGCGCAAGGCGCGAGCGGCGAGCCGGTCTGGGAGGTCGTCGAGCGATGGCTGAAGGCCAGGCGTACGGTCGCGCCGCGCGAGCCGAACCAGCCGCGACTGATCGGCGTGGGCAGCAACCCCGGAATCGCCTGAGGCGATGAACGCGCGCCGCCGCCTGCTGACCGCCGTGGGCGCCGCCGTCGCGGCTTGCGTGGCGCCACGGCTCGCGTCGGCGGCGACGGAGGCGCCGCGGAGCGCAGCGGCAGCGCCGGATGCGCCGCGGAGTGCAGGGGCAGCGCCGGCTGCGCCGTCGCTGGGCTCGCGCATCGAGCTGCCGCCGGTGCGCCTGCTCGACGGCCGCGAGATAGCGCCCGCACACTGGCGCGGCAAGGTGCTCGTCGTCGAGCTGTGGGCCACCTGGTGCCCGTTCTGCGCGCGCCAGAACCCCGAGATCGACAAGCTGCATCGTGCGAACGCCGCATCGGGGCTCGAGGTACTCGGTCTGTCGATCGACCGCAAGGCCGAAGACGCGAAGCGCTACATGCGCGAGCACGACTACGCGTTCCACGCGGCGATGCTCGATCCGAAATGGGAGGCGGCGCTCGGCCGGCCGAAGGGCCTGCCGATCGTCTGGGTCATCGGCCGCAGCGGCCGGCTCGAGCAGCTCGAGATCGGCGAGATGTTCCCCGAGGACGTCGCGGAACTTGCACGCTGGGCCAAGCAGGGAGCAAAGGAATGAGTGCTTCGTTTTCGTTTCGCGCTTTGGTCGCCGCCTCGTGCGCAGCGGCCGCGGCCGCCGTGCTCGCGCCGCAGGCGGCGCGCGCCGAAGCGACCTTCGCTACGCGCTCGCTCGTGGCCGAGGCCGCGAACAAGGCGGCGATGGCCGCGCTCGAGGCCTGTCGCAAGGAAGGCTTCCAGGTCGGCGTGGCCGTCACCGATCGCAGCGGCGTGCTGCAGGCTTTCGTGCGCGATCGCTACGCCGGCGCGCATACGGTCGAGGTGGCGACGAACAAGGCCTGGACCGCCGCGTCGTTCCGCATGTCGACGGCGATGCTCGGCGACGAGACGCAGGCGGGCAAGCCGATGAGCGGCATTCGCGGCGCTTCGCGCGTCATGCCGATCGGCGGTGGCCTGCCGATCGAGGCGGGCGGATCGACGATCGCGGCGATCGGCGTATCGGGCGCGCCGGGCGGCGACGCCGACGAGCGCTGCGCGCAGAAGGGCATCGACGCGATCCAGATGGACGTCGAGATGCAATGAAAGCAGCGCGCATCCTGCTGCCGGTCGCCGCCGCCTGGCTGTGCGCCGTCGTTGCGGTGGATGCGATCGCGCGTACACCGGCGCCGGTGAGCGTCGAGGTCGCGCCGCAGCGCGTCTCCGATCGCGTCTGGTACGTGCAGGGCGACAGCGGCATGGTGTCGCTGCGCAACGAGGGCTTCAATTCCAACGCGGGTTTCGTCGTCACCGACGACGGCGTCGTCGTGTTCGACGCGCTCGGCACGCCGGCGCTCGGCGCCGCGCTGCTCGGGCGGATTCGCGAAATCACGAAGCAGCCGGTGCGCCGCGTCGTCGTCAGCCACTACCATTCGGACCACTTCTACGGGCTGCAGGCATTCCAGGAGGCCGGCGCCGAAGTCTGGGCGCATCGCGCGGTGCGCGATTACCTGGCCACCGATGCGCCCGGGGAGCGGCTGGCCGAGCGTCGCGCGTCGCTCGCACCCTGGGTCACCGACGAGGCGCGCATCGTCGCGCCCGATCGCCTGGTCGAGGGCGAAACCGTGTTCCGCCTGGGCGGCCTGACGTTCCGCCTGCTGCCCGCCGGCCCCGCCCACACGACCGAGGACATGATGATGCTGGTCGAGGAGGAGGGCGTGCTCTTCGCCGGCGACCTGGTCTTCGCCGGGCGCGTGCCCTTCGTCGGCGATGCCGATCCGAGCGCCTGGCTCGCGGCGCTCGACAGGCTCTCGGCGTATCGTCCGCGCGTCGTCGTCACCGGGCACGGACGCGCGTCCACCGACGCGCTCGCCGACCTGACGCTCACGCGCGACTACCTGCGGTTCCTGCGCGCGGAAATGGGCAAGGCGGTGGACGAACTGCTCGACTTCGACGAGGCCTACCAGCGCACCGACTGGTCGCGCTTCTCGTCGCTGCCGGCCTTCGAGGACGCGAACCGGCGCAACGCCTACAACGTGTACCTGCGCATGCAGCGCGAGGCGCTCGGCGTGCGCTGACGCATGTCCGCCGAGGCCTCGGCGGTGCCTGCTTCACAATCGCGCGATGTCGATTTTCCGTTGCGCCCGCGCGTGCCTCGCGGGCACGCTTGCTGCCCTCTTCTGTTCGACCAGCGCGAGCGCACAGACCGCTGCCGAACGTTGCCTGCTGTCCGCGCTGCAGCGCGCCGCTGACGATGCCACCGTCGAGTCGGTGCGCACGCAGTGCGCGAGGCTCGACGCGCAGGCGCAGCCACGATCGCAGCCGCTGCAGGAACCGCCGCAGGAGCCTGAGCCGGAGCCGGCGCCGCTCGCCGCTTCGCCCGCGTCCCCCGAGGAGGCGACTACCGCGCGACCGCTCTCTCCGGTGGCGCGCCGCATGGCGCTCGAGCGTGAGGTGTGGGCCAGGCGCTTCACGCTGCTGCCGCATCGGCCGAACTACATCGATCCGTTCTCGCACGCTTTCCGTGAGCCCGCGAGCGCCGATCCGAATGCGCACCTTCAGCGCAACGAAGTGAAGTTCCAGATCAGCTTCAAATTTGCGTTGGCGCCGCCGCTGCTCGACGATCGGCTGTCGTTCTTCTTCGCCTACACCGGGCAATCGTGGTGGCAGGCCTACAACCACGATCTTTCGAGTCCGTTCCGCGAATACAGCCACGAACCCGAGCTGTACGCCACGTGGAAACCCGAGCGCCGCGTACTTGGTTGGGACTGGCGCATGGCGAGCGCGGGCTTCGTGCACCAGTCGAACGGGCGCTCGGGCGACGCTTCGCGCAGCTGGAACCGGCTGTTCGCCGATTTCCGCTTCGACCGTCCCGACGGCTGGTGGCTCGGGCTGCGGCCGTGGTGGCGCATTCCCGAAGATCGCAAGCCCTTCCCGGGCGCGGCCGAAGGCGACGACAACCCGGGCATCGAGCGCTACGTCGGCGACGGCGAGCTGAAGCTCGGATACGTCGGTGAAGTGCACAACCTCACGCTGACCATGCGTCGCAGCTTCGCGAGCTCGGGCAGGGGCGCCGTGCAACTCGACTGGAGCCGGCCGACCGGCTTCAGCCCCGACCTGCGCTGGCACATCCAGTACTTCGACGGCTACGGCGAATCGATGCTCGACTACCGAACGCGCGTGCGGCGCATCGGCTTCGGCGTAATGCTCAACGACTGGTACTGAAAACGCCCGCCGCTCGCCCTCTCGCGCGGTTTCCGGCGCGTGGTAGTGTTCGCCCTTCGCATCGAAGCGATTCGGACGGAAGGTCGAGACGTGAGCAATTCCCTTGTGACGCAGGCAAGCGCGCTGTTCCGTGAAGCGGCCGGGCAGGGGCGCGACAGCCTCGATGGCGCCGCATTGAGCAGCCTGCTGGCCGGAGTCGGCCTCGAGCGGGACGCCGGTTCGCGTGCCGGCGGCGCCGAAATGCGGATCACGCTGAACAGCACGCGCGAATTCGGCATGGTGATCGGCGCCGGCTTCGGCGGACTGGAGGCGGAACTCGACGAGGCTCAGTTCCGGCGCGACCGCGCGTCGGTGTATGCCGTCGCGGAGCTCACCGACGCGCCGGATTTCCTGCGGCTGTTCCAGCGCACGCTGGCGTGGCAGAAGATCGCGGCCCTGGCGCAGCGCGAAGGCCGGCCCTCGCCCGCGGCGACGCTCGACGAATGCTTCGCCCGGCTGCTCGGGCTCGCGCGCGCCTTCGCGCCCGGGCAGGCCGATGTCCCCTTCGTGCTGCAGGCCCTCGAACTCGATTGCGTCGTATCGACGCAATCGAGCGAACCCCGGCTCTTCGTGCGCAGCGCCCGATGCAGCTTCTCCGCGCCGCAGCCCGGGCGGCTGCCGCGGCCCGTGGCGAAGATCGACAAGCTGATCCACCCCGAGCGCATCGGCATCATCGGCGTTTCGGGCAGCGGCATGAATTTCGGCCGCATCATCCTGCGCAACCTCATCGGCACGGGCTTTCCGAAGGAGCAACTGCTGGTCCTGAAGCCCGGGGAGACCGAGATCGACGGCGTGCGCTGCGTCGAGGGGCTCGCCGCGATCGACGGCAAGCTCGACCTGCTCATCGTCGCTGTGGCGGCCAGCGCCGTCTACGCGCTCGTCGACGAGATCATCGACACCGGCGCGGTCGAGGCGGTGATGCTGATCCCGGGCAGCATGGGAGAGACGAAGAAGAGCCGCGAGCCGGCGGCGGCGCTGGCTGCGCGCATCAATGCCGCGCACGGCAAGCCCGACAGTCCGATCTTCCTCGGCGCGAACTGCCTGGGCGTGGTGTCGCATCCGGGCCGCTACGACTCCTGGTTCATCCCGCTCGAGCGGCTGCCCAAGCCGCAGAAGAAGCCGGTGCGCAACTCCGTGATGCTCTCGCAGAGCGGCGCCTTCATGATCACCCGGCTGTCGCAGAACCCGTGGCTCGATCCGGCCTACATGATCGCTCTGGGCAACCAGACCGATCTCACCCACGGCGACATGCTGAGCTACTTCGCCGAGCAGCCCGGAATCGACACGCTCGGCATCTACATCGAGGGCTTCAAGGACCTCGACGGCCTGCACTTCGCCAGGGCGGTGCGCAAGGCAGTGCTCAACGGCAAGCAGATCGTCGTCTACAAGTCGGGGCGTACCGCGCCCGGCCAGCGCGGCGTCATGGGTCACACCGCTTCGATCGCCGGTGGCCTGGCGCTCTTCGAGTCGGTGATCCGGCACGCCGGCGCCATCGTCGCCGAGGACCTCGACGCCTTCGACGATCTCTTCTACATCGCCGGCGCGCTGCACGGCAAGAAGGTGGGCGGCAACCGGCTCGGCGCGATCAGCGGCGCCGGCTTCGAGGCGGTTGCGATGGCCGACAACATCGAGACCGACGGCTTCGCGATGCAGATGGGCACGCTCGCCGATGCGACGGTGCAGAGAATCGAGCAGATTCTCGTCGCCAAGAAGCTCGACCAGCTGGTCGAGGTGCGCAACCCGCTCGACATCAACCCGGGCGCCGACGACGAAGCGCACCTGGAGATCTCGGACGCCTTCCTGCAGGATCCGGACATCGACGCGGTCATCGTCGGCCTCGATCCGACGGCGCCCTCGGTGCGCGCGCTCGAGCAGAGCAAGCTGCGCCCCGGCTACGACCTGAGCGATCCGAAGAGCACGGTCCATCTGATGCCGCCGCTCGCCGAACGCCACGACAAGCCGCTGATCGGCATCCTCGACGGCGGCAGGCTCTACGACGCAATGGCTGCCCGCCTGATGGACCAGGGCGTGTGCTGCTTTCGCAACTGCACGCGCGGCACGAAGGCACTGGTGCGCTATTTCGACGCGCGGCACAACGCCGATTACCTGAAGACCCGCCGACCGGGCGGGAACAACAGCTGAGGAAGCAAGTGAGCGACGCACTGAAACCCGGACTGAGCGCCACCACCCGCATCGAGGTCGACAAGGGCCGCACGATCGGCTTCATGGGCGAGGATCTGCGCGTATATTCCACGCCCAGCCTGCTCTACGACGTCGAAGTCGCCTGCCGCGAGCTGATCCTTCCGCACATCGGCGAAGGCAAGGACTCGGTGGGCACGCGCGTCGAATTCGATCACGTCGGCGCGACGCTGCTCGGCATGTGGGTCGAGATCACCGTCAAGGTGGCGGAAGTCAACGGTCCTGCCGTCACCTTCGAGTTCTCGGCACGCGACGCGGTGGAGGAAGTGGCACGCGGCAAGCACAGCCGTTTCGTCGTCGGGCTGGAGAAGACCGCCCAGCGGCTGCAGGCCAAGCGCGCGAAGGCGGCGGCAGCCTGAGGGCACCTGAGGGCCCCTGAGGGCCCAGGCGCCACCCGACGACGGACGATCCCCCGATCAGGCATACAGCGCCTCGATCTCGTCGGCGTACGCCGCCTGGATGCTGGCGCGGCGCACCTTCATCGTCGCCGTCACCTCGCCGTCGTCGTGGTCCAGCTCCTTCGTGAGCAGGCGGAAGCGGCGGATCTGCGAGACCTGCGCGAGGCCCGCGTTGGCGTGCTCCACTTCGCGCTCGATCAGTTCGCGCACGCGCGGATTTTCGGCGAGCGAGCGAAAGTGCGTGAACGCGATGCGCTGCGACTCGGCCCATTTCGACACGGTGTCGAAGTCGATCTGGATCAGCGCCGAGACGAAGCGCCGGCGATCGCCGATGACGATGCACTCGCGCACGTAGGGGCTCGACTTCACCGCGTTCTCGATCTCCGAAGGTGTGATGTTCTTGCCGCCGGCGGTGATCATCACGTCCTTCAGCCGATCGACGATGCGCAGCTGCCCGCGCTCTTCCTCGACGACGTCTCCGGTGTGCAGCCAGCCGTCGCGGATCGCCTCGGCGGTGGCTTCGGGGTTGCGGTAGTAGCCGGCGAAGACGACGTCGCCGCGAACGAGCAGCTCGCCCTGCGCGCCGATGCGATGCTCGACGCCGAGCGTGGGCTCGCCCACCGTGCCGATGCGCACCGCGTCTAGCCGCTGGCCGGTGATCATGCCGGTGGATTCGGTCAGGCCGTAGACCTCGATCAGCGACACGCCGATCGTGCGGAAGAAGCGGATCACCGCCGCCGGGATCGGCGCGGCGCCGGTGAGCGCCACGCGCGTGCGGCGCAGGCCGATGAAGTTCTGCAGCGCGCGGAACACGAGCCAGTAGGCGAGGGCGAAGCGCGCCTTCTCGCCCAGGCTGCGCTGTCGCGCCGACTTCTCCGCGAAGGGCTCGCACCAGCGCATCGCGCGCTCGAACAGCGCCCGGCGCAGGCGGCCGGTCTCCTGCATGCGGATCAGGATCGACGCGTGCATCTTCTCCCAGATGCGCGGCACGCCGAGGAACATGGTCGGCGCGATTTCGCGCAGGTCTTCCTGCACCGTGCGGATCGATTCGCCGAAGGCGACCTGCGAGCCGAGGTAGATCGGCACGAAGGTGGTCAGCATCTGCTCGGCCACGTGGCATAGCGGCAGGTACGACAGGTGCGTCGTGCCGGGGCCGATGCCGAGCCGCTCGACGATGCCCGGCACGACACCGCGGATGTTGCGGTAGCTGATCATCGCGCCCTTCGGCTTTCCGGTGGAGCCCGACGTGTAGATCATCAGCGCGACGTCGTCGAGCGTCTGCGCGGCGAGCACGTCGTCGACCAGCCGCGGATGCGCGGCCTCGTGCCTGGCGCCGATCGCTTCCAGCTCGTCGAAGGCGACCAGCAGTTCGCGGTGCTCGTCGGACGCGTTACGCAGGCCCTTGCGCTCGACGACGACGATCTTCGTCAGCCGGGGCAGCTGCGCGCGCGCGGCGAGCACCTTGTCGGTCTGCTCCTGGTCCTCGCAGACGACGATCTCGACGTCGGCGTGCGCGAGCACCCAGGCGACTTCGGAGGTGGGGCTGGTCGGGTAGACGCCCACGGTGATGCCGCCGACGAGACTCGCTCCCAGCTGCGCGAGCACCCATTCGATGCGGTTCTCCGACAGCATGCCGACGTGTCCGCGCTCGCTCAGCCCGAGCGCGCGAAAGCCGTGGCCGACGCGGCGCGAGCGCTCGAGCCAGCTCGCCCAGTCGATCGGCTTCCAGATGCCGTAGTCCTTCTGCCGGATCGCGATCTGCTTCGGCCGCACGCGCGCCTGCTCGCACAGCATCTGCGCGAGCGTGCGCTCAGGTAACGGATTCTGCAGCGGATTCACGAAAGCCATCGCTTGCGCCGCTTGTAGTGCTTGATCGCGCGGTAGCTGCGCGCCTCGCCCGCGCCGCCCATGCCGAGATAGAACTCGCGCACGTCGGGATCGGCCGCGAGCCGCTCGGCCGCGCCGTCGATGACGATCTTGCCGTTCTCCATGATGTAGCCGTAGCTCGCCACGGCGAGCGCGACCGACGCGTTCTGCTCGACCAGCAGCATCGACACGCGCTGCTCGGCGTTGATGCGCGCGATGATCGTGAAGATCTCCTCGACCAGCAGCGGCGACAGCCCCAGCGACGGTTCGTCGAGCAGCATCAGCGTGGGCCGGGCGATCAGCGCGCGGCCGATCGCCAGCATCTGCTGCTCGCCGCCCGACAGATAGCCCGCCAGGCCGCGGCGCCGTTCGTGCAGGCGCGGGAAGTACCGGTAGACGAGATCGAAGCGTTCGCGCGACCCGCCGCCGCCCGCGTCGGCCGGCTCGCGCCCGCCCAGCGCGTAGGTGGCCGCCAGCAGGTTCTCCTCCACCGTCAGGTCCTCGAACACGCGGCGCCCCTCCATCACGTGGAAGAGCCCCGCGCGCACCAGCTCGTGCGGACGCCGCCGCGCGGTGTCGGCGCCGTCGAAGCGCACGGTGCCGCGCGTCATCTCGCCGTCCTCGAGCGCCAGCAGGTTCGACACCGCCTTCAGCGTCGTCGACTTGCCCGCGCCGTTGGAGCCGAGCAGCGCGACGATCGCGCCGCGCGGCACGGCGAGCGACAGACCGTGCAGCACCTGCACCGCACGGTTGTAGATGACCTCGATGTTCTCGACTTCGAGGACGGCGTCGGCGCTCATTCAGTCGAGCACGATCCAGTCGGAGGCCGGCATCATCTTCTGCTGCTTCACGTCGGCGCGGTAGATGCGGCCCACCGGAATCGAGTTGCCGGGAATCGAGATCGGCACGCCGATGATGCCGCCGGTGTCGAAATCGCGGATCGAGTTCAGCGCCGCCTTCAGGTTGTCGCCGTTCAGCGGCTTGCCCGCGGCCAGCGTGCGCCTGGCCGCCTCGGCGAACAGCATCGTCGTCAGGAAGCCCTGCATGTAGGCGTTGCTCTGGTACTCGGGACGCATCTGCCGGATCTTCTCGAGCATCGGCGCCTTGCCTTCTGTGTCGTAGTAGTAGCGGAACGGCATCACGCCCATGAAGCCTTCGGCCGCCTCGCCCATCTTCATGACCATCGAGTTGTCCATCGTCCAGAACGTGCCCATGAAGTGGCTCTTCATGCCCATCTGCCGGGCCTGGCCGATGAACTCGGGAATGGGCGCGAGCACGTAGCCGTGGAAGATCGTGTAGTCGGGCGCGGCGCGCCGCAGCTTAATCACCTCGGCCGAGACGTCGACGCTGCCTGGCGGCGTCATGATCTCGGCGCCGACGTTCAGCCCGAGCTTCTTCGCCGCCTCGCGGCTCTTCTCGATCGGATCGCGGCCGAACTCGCTGTCGGAGTAGACGAACGCCACCTTCGCGCCCGGCTTCTCCTTCGCGATGTAGCGCAGCAGGATGCCGAACATCTCGGTGTAGTCGGGCCCGACGAGGAACTGGTGCGGATATTTCTTCGGGTCGTTGATCTCGCTGGCGAAGGAGGCGCCGGCCATCAGGATCGAGCCCATGCGTTCCAGCTCGGGATTGATCGTCTTGGCGAACGCGGTCGAGTCGCCGTAATAGAGGTTGACCTTCTCCTGGCTGGTGATCTTCTTGAACGCGGCCACCGATGCGTCGACCTTGTACGCGGTGTCTTCCGGCACGTAGCGCAGCCTGCGGCCCTGGATGCCGCCGGCGTCGTTGACGATCTTCACGTAGTCCTGGATGCCGGCGTGGATGCCGATGCCGGCGAAGGCGAACACGCCGGTCATCGGGATCGATCCGCCGATGACGATGTCTTCGCCCGCGGCCTGCGAAAACGCGGCTTTGGGTGCGAGCGCCAGCCCGGTGGCGGCGGCGATGGCGCCGACGGCGCTGCGACGGGTTTTGGAAATGCTCATCGTGCTCCTCCTTCTGTTCTGCGGGTGCGTGTGGATCGGGTCGTGGGGTTCAGGTGCGGAACGGATACAGGTGAAAGAAGCGCCGCACGCGGCGCCAGATCTCCGCGAGCCCCTGGGGCTCGAAGACGAGGAATCCGACGATCAGCGCGCCGAAGACGATCGTGCGCACCGGCGAGAGCACGAGCGTCGCGTTCGCGCCCAGCGGCAGCCAGCCGACGACGAGCTTGAGCAGTTCGGGCACCATCGCCATGAAAGCTGCGCCGAGGATGCTGCCGAGGATCGTGCCCATGCCGCCGACGATGATCGCCGCCAGGTAGAAGATCGACAGGATCAGCGGAAAGCTCTCCGGTGTCACCACCCGGAAGAAATACGCCCACAGGCCGCCCGCCACGCCCGCATAGAAAGAAGAGACGGCGAAGGACAGCAGCTTGTAGCGCAGCAGCGGGATGCCGAGCACCTCGGCCGAGATGTCGCGATCGCGAATGGCGATGAACGCGCGGCCGATCCGGGTGCGGAAGAGATTCGCCGCGCCCACCACCATCGCGATCGTCAGCGGCACGATCAGCCAGTAGAGGCGGAACGACGTGTCGAGCGCGGCGCCGAACAAACGCGCCGGCTCCACCGTGAGGCCGGCCGTTCCGCCGGTGACCGAATCCCAGTTGGCGAAGAGGAAATGCGTGATGAACGACGCGGCGATCGTCGCGATCGCCAGATACAGCCCCTTGACGCGCAGCGACGGGATGCCGACCACCAGGCCGCCCGCCATCGCCACGATGCCGCCGGCCACGAGATTGAAGAGCGCCGGCGTTCCCCAGCGTGCCTGCAGGACGGCTACGGTGTAGGCGCCCATCCCCATGAATGCTGCCTGGCCGAGACTCACCAGTCCGGTGTACCCGGTGAGGATGTTCAGGCCGGTGGCGCTGGCCACGTGGATGCCGACCAGGCACGCGAGGTACAGCCAGTACTCGTTCGCGACGAACGGAAAGGCGAAGAGCGCGACGAACAGCGCGCCGATCCACGCCCATCGGGTCGGCGAGTCGATCAGCGCCTCGTCGGCGACGTAATCGGGACGGGCCAGGCCTATGCGCAACTTCTACTCCGCCGCTGCGGTCGGTCGGTCACAGTCGTTCGATCTCGTGCGTTCCGAACAGGCCGTAGGGACGCACCATCAGGATCAGCACCAGCAGCGTGAAGACGGCGAGCACCTTGAACTCGCCGCCCAGATACGCGCCGGCCCATGCCTCGACGAGTCCGATGAACAGTCCGCCGACGAGCGCGCCCGCGATGCTGTCCAGGCCGCCGAAGATCACGACGACCAGCACGGTCAGGCCGAAGATCCCCATCGTCGACGAGATGCCGCCGATCGCACCCACCACGATGCCGGCTACCGCGGCGATCATGCCGGCGACGATCCACGACAGCGAGAACACGCGCGGCACGTCGATGCCCATCGACCAGGCCGCGGCCTGGTCGGAGGCGGTCGCGCGCAGCGCGACGCCGCCGCGCCAGAAGCGGAACACGATCAGCAGCGCGACGATCAGCAGCGCGGCGACCCAGAAGCCGTAGAACACCTTCGGCGAGACGTAGGCGTCGCCGACGAAGATCGGCTCGTTCGGCAGGAACTCGGGCAGCCGGCGCGGATCGGCCGTCCAGATCAGCTCGACGAGCCCGACGAGGATCGAACCGAGTCCGACGGTGACCATGAACACCGAAATCGGCGATTCGCCGAGCATCGGGCGGATCATCGTGCGCTCGACGAACGCGCCGAGCAGGCCGCCGCCGGCGATCGCCGCGACGATCGCCACCCACACCGGCAGCGCGAAGCCGGCGGCGAACGCGAAGAAGACGTAGGCGCCGATCATCAGCATCTCGCCGATCGCGAGGTTCACCACGCGCGTCGCCTTGTAGATGACGACGAAGGCCAGGCCGGTGAGCGCGTACAGCGCGCCGGTTCCGAGACCGGCGAGCGAGATCTCGAGCAGGAACAGCCAGTCGAAGCTCACGCCGGGCACTCCGCGCGAGCGCCGGCCAGCCGGCGGCGCAGTTCGTCGACGCGGCCCGAGCCGAGATATGCGCGGATCACCTCGGGGTCGTTCTGCACCTGCGCCGGAGTGCCCTGCGCGATGACCTGGCCGAAATTGAGCACGACGACGCGGTCGGAGAGGTCCATCACCATCCCCATGTCGTGCTCGACCATCAGCACGGTGACGCCCCATTCGGCGCGCAGGTCGAGGATGAAGCGCGCCATGTCCTCGGTTTCCTCGCGGTTCATTCCCGCGACCGGTTCGTCGAGCAGCACGATCTTCGGCTGCATCGCCAGCGCGCGCGCCATCTCCACGCGCTTCTGCAGGCCGTAGGGCAGCGACGCGACGGGGGCGTGGCGGATGTGGTCGATCTCGAGAAAGTCGATCACGCGCTCCTCGATCTCGGCGCGCAGCTGCATCTCCTCGCGCCGCGCGCGGCCGAAATAGAGCAGCGCGTCGAAGACGTTCGTGCGCAGGTGGCAGTGCCGGCCGAGCTTGATGTTGTCGAGCACGGTCATGCCGCGAAAGAGCGCGATGTTCTGGAAACTGCGCGCCACGCCGAGCGCGGCGCGCTTCGGCGCCGGCAGGCGCGTGATGTCACGCCCTTCGAAGCAGATCGATCCGCGCGCCGGACGATAGAAGCCCGAGATCGTGTTGAACAGCGAAGTCTTGCCCGCGCCGTTCGGGCCGATCACCGACGTGATGCTGCCGGGCGCCACCGAGAAGCCGACGCCGGCGAGCGCCTGCACGCCGCCGAAGGCGAGCGTGAGGTCCTCGATCTGCAGCAGGCTCCGTTCGGACGAAACAGACTCGACGATCGACAAGCGCGGAACCGGACGGCGTTGTGGTAGCCGCGCAGTCTCGGCGATCGCCGCAGGGGATGCAATAGGGGGAAGTGAAGGGTCAAGGGTAAATGGTGAAGGGGAAAGCCTCGACCTTCGCAGCCGGGGTCTTCCCCTTCACCCTTTACCCTTCACGTCCTGCACTCGTTCGCCAGCTGCTTCCCGTGCTTCATGTCGAGCAGCATCGACTTGCCGGCGATGATCAGCCAGACGAGGCCCGACTGCTGGTCCTCGTAACGCAGCGCGCCGGTTCGCGCCAGCACCGCCTTCATCCGGTATTCCTTCTTGTCGAAGCGCAGCACGGCGCTCTGCATGTCGGGCGACACCTGCTCCACGTCGACGCTGCGATTCAGCTCGCAGCGATAGACGCCGGCCGGGAACTTGAAGTTGTGCGGGTTGAAGACCGATGCATCGGCTTGATCGGCTGCCGAAGTCGACAGCGGCAGCGCAACCGCCGCGGCGGCGACGGCCAGGGGAAGGAGACGGGCGATCGGGAAACGGGTCGAGCGCATGATCGGTACTCCGGCGAACTCGGCTCGGCGCCCGTCGATCAGGCGCCCGGAAAAAGCGCGAGAAGTATACGCCCGGCGAATGCCCGGGACGTGAGCGCAATGCTGCGGCTTTCGCCGGGCGCCGGCAACCGGACTTCGCTCGAAAAACGACGAACGGCAGCAAACGCGACGCCCGCGGCGATCGGCTCCCGCAGCGTTCAGATGGTGTCGTGCGCCGGGTCGGGTACGACGAGCTTCGAGTCGCGCACGCCGACCGGATACAGGCGCGCGAGCACGTCGAGCGCGGCGCCGGCGAGCGCCGGCCGCAGCGCCGAGGCGAGCATCCCCTCGGCACCGTCCTCGCCGCGCAGCGACCAGGCGTGCTCGAAGATCTCGTGATGCGCCTTCAGCACCGATTGCACCAGCTCGTGCCAGTGCGCTGGGTGTTCGGAGGCGCTCCAGTCGCCGCGGCCTCGTCCGTAGTGCGCGACGGCCAGGTAGGCGAGCAGCGCGGCTGCGGTCGATTCCTCGAGCACCGCGTCGCTCCAGGCAACCGCCGGTGTCGGGCCGCCGCGCACGAGGTTGTAGCCGCGCGCGAGTCCGAATGCGCCCATCGCGCCGAGCAGGCTGCCGCCGAGGATTCCCGCCCCGAAGCTGAAGCCTCCGGTGGCGAGGTCGGCCTTCAACCCGGCGAGCGCGCCGGTGAGCACGCCGCCGAGCACGGCGGCCCGGCCTTCGGGCAGGCGGCTGCTGACCTCGTAGTGTTCGGCGAGGCGTTCGATGATCTCGGCACTCGCGTGTCCGCCGAGCCCGTGCAGCGCGATCAGCCGATCGGTGGCCGAACGCATCGCCTCGTCCAGGCGCTGCGCGAGCGCGCGCATCGCCTGTCGCCGCGCGACCGGCACCGTATCGGAGTTGCCCGACGGCGCACGCGCAAGCGCCTGCGCGGCGTCGCGCAGGCGCTCGAACATTCCGACGTCGCGGATCGCCTCGCGGTCGATCGCGATCCGGGCGAGCGCCTGCGCGAGCACGTCGATGGCCGCGTCGAAGACGTGCCGGCGCGCGTTCAGCCATTCGTCGATCAGGCGCCGGCAGGACGCGCGCGACTCGGCGGGGAGCGCGTCGGCGATCGCGCGCAGCAGCGTCGCTTCCTGCACCCAGCAGCGCGCGAAGGCATCGAGCGGGAGCACCGTGCGCACCAGGCGGGCTGTGGACAGATGGCGGCGCCATTCGTCCAGCTCGGCCGCTTCGTCGGACGCCGGCCGCGGCTGCCCGAGCTGGTTCAGCAGCACGATCACCGGCTTGCCGATCCAGTCGAGCACGCGCATCTCGTCGTCGATGTATCGCGCCTGCGCCAGCGGCTCGGAAGCGTTCACCAGATAGAGCACCACGTCCGCGCGCTCGCGCACGTTGCGCACGGCCTGCTGGCTGGCCCAGAGCGCGCGATCGCGGAAGCGGTCCCAGAGCTGCCCGACGAACCACCCGATCGGATCGCCGGCCGATTCGAGCCTTCGCGCCAGGCGCGCGCTGTCGCCGAAGCCCGGCGTATCCCACAGCGTGAGGCGATCGCCTTGCGGCGTCTGCACGAGCGTGTGCTCTTCGGCCGACTCGGTCACGTGCGCCTCGTCGCGCACGATGCCGATGTCGCGCCCGAGCAGCGTGCGCGCCAGCGTCGTCTTGCCGACGTTCGTGTGCGAGACGAGGCTCAGCGAGATCGTTCGGCCTTCGCTCATGCGGAAACCGGTTGTGCGATCCGGCGATCGAGCGCCTCGCGCACGCGTCGCCCGGCCTCGGTTGCGTCGTCTCGCTCGAGATCGACGAAAACCGGACGGCATTCGTGTGCGGCGAGCAGCCGCTTCCAGGCCTGCCGGCGCTCGTCGCGCCGGCGCAGCGACACCGGATCGCTGCCGCCGAAGCGCGAAGCGAAAGCCGATTCGTCGACCAGTGCGAGCAGCTCGCTGCCGGGCGGCCGGCAGGCAAGCACGCGCGCGAGGAACACGCCGTGCGTTTCGGCCTCCGGCGTCGCGCTGGCCGAGAAGAGGGCGACGACGACAGCCGTGGCGGGCGTCGAGGCGAGCGCGCCGTCGACGCTTTCCTCGTCGCCGTAGTCTGTCGCCGGCGCGACGACGAGCTTCAGCGTCGGCCCGAACACCGCGCCCAGCACGGCGCGCAGTGTCAGTGTCGCCTGCGGCGACGGGACGAAATGGCAGGGCAGCACGAGCACGAGCGCAGCTTCGCCCGAATGCTCGCGCAGCAGCGACGCGAAATAGCGATCGGCGGCGGGCAGCGGAAAGGAGCGCGTCAGCCGGTGCTCGAGCGCGCGGTCGTACAGCGCGAGCAGCGCGCGCGGAACGACGACGACCAGCGCGACCATCAGCGCGTACAGGTGGATCCACGGCGCTGCGCGTTCGCCGCCGGTTTCCGGAAAGCGCATGGCTTCCAGTCGCGCGACGTCCGGCAGCGGGATTCCGGTGAGCAGCGACGCCGGCTTCAGCACGAAGCCGAGCACCGCGTGCATCGCGTTCGCGTCGAGGAAGGTGCTCTCCCATCCCGCGCGGTATTCGAAGACGAGGCCGCGCACGTACAGGCCGGCGAGCGCGCCCAGCGCGAAGGCGATCGCCGAGACGTGCAGCACGCGCGCGACGCGCGCCGCGGTGAGCCGCGCGCTCGCCTTCGTCCAGTCGGCGGCGAAGCGGGCGATGACGGCGCGTCGCGCGCGCCTGCGTCCGCTCGCGTCGTCGGCATCGTCGGCGGTCCGGTCGCGCCCCGGAACGATCGCGCGCTGCGCCACGCGAGCGATCGCACGCGCGATGGCCCCGCGCTGCGGATGCCCGCTGCGACGAAGCAGCGCGTGCACGGCGATCGACAGGTAGACGACGAGGTTCCACGCCATGACGGCCAGCAGCGGCGGGGCGAGCACGTTCACCTGCCGCGACGGCCCGATCGCATCGGTGGCCAGCCCTGCCGCCAGTGCGATCGCCGGCAGCGCCCAGCCGAGCCACGGGCGCCAGTCGGTGCCGCGCTGCGCGCGACGCACGATCGCTTCGCGCGTGCCGAGCCGCTCGAGCGCGAGCTGCGCGCGGCGCGCGACGAAGCGCTCGCCGGCGGCGCTCGCGCCTTCGACCTCGGCGGCCGCGCGGCTCGCCCACGCGCGATCATCGTCGGTCCATCGGACGACGTCGGCCGGGGCGGGTTCGAATGCGCGCAGCAGCAGCGCGTTGCGGGCTTCGGATTCGGTCATTCGCGTTGCCCGACGCATGTGCCGCCGGGCCGAAGGCTCCATCGTAGCCGGCATTCCCGTTGCGCCGGCTGCGGCTGGCACTGCGATTGCAGCATGCAGTCGCCATATTCCCGAAAGCCGCCTGCGTGTCTTCCCCCGCCCGATCGTCTCCGCGCTGCGCGCCGCAGCCGCTGTTGCGCGCGCAGCAGATCCTCGACTGGCACGATGCCTTTCTTCACGGCCGCGCGCCTCGGCCGCCGGCCGGCGATGCCTGGCAATGGATCGCCGGGAACCACCGCAGCAACGTCGCCCTGTGGGGCGAGGAGGACAAGGCGCGCCGCACCGACGTCGCCGATTCGGCGATCGCCGCCTGCAAGCGGCGAATCGACGGGCTGAACCAGCGGCGAAACGATGCGGTCGAGAAGCTCGACGAAGCGATCCATGCGTGGCTGCAGGAAGTGCGTTGCGGGCAGCCGCCCGAAATGGAACAGTCGGCCGCGTTGTCCAGCGAGACGCCGGGCGCGATGATCGACCGCCTGTCGATCCTTGCGTTGAAGGTCCATCACATGCGCATCCAGGCGCAGCGAGAGGACGAAGACGATGCGCACCGCGCCCGCTGCGCCGCGCGACTCGAAGTGCTGATCGAGCAGCGCGGCGACCTTGCCGCGTGCCTCGATGCGCTGCTCGCCGGCCTGCCGGAAGGCCGTACGCGCTTTCGCGTCTACCGGCAGTTCAAGATGTACAACGACCCGCGGCTGAACCCGGAGCTGTATCGGCGGGCCCGGGGCCGTGCGCAAGGCGACGGGGCGGCGGCGCAGTCAGTGGCGCAATCAGCGGCGAACGGCGAAGCCGGCACCGACCCGCTCGTCGACGTCCTCGTGCCGACCTGCGATCGCCCCGCCGCACTGGCGGTGACGCTCACCTCGCTGCTGGCGCAGACCTTCTCGCCGCTTCGCATCGTCGTCTCCGACCAGGGCGAGACGTACCCGGTCGAGGCGCAGCGCGAGACGCAGGCGGTGGTGCGCGTCCTGCGCGCACGAGGACATCGCGTGGAGATCCTGCGTCACCTGCCGCGGCGCGGCCTCGCCGAGCAACGGCATTTCCTGCTCGGACAGTCGCACGCGCCATACGTGCTGTTCCTCGACGACGACGTCGTCGTCGAGCCCGATCTCGTCGCGCGCCTGTATGCGACCCTCGTCGAACAGCGCTGCGGCTTCGTCGGCAGCGCACTGATCGGGCTGGGCTTCGCCGGCGACCGGCGGCCGCACGAGGAGGCGATCGAGTTCTGGGAGGGGCCGGTCGAGCCGGAAGCGGTCACGCCCGACAGCCCGGCCTGGCAACGGCATCGCCTGCACAGCGCGGCGAACCTGTGGCATCTGCAGACGCGCCTGGCGCTCGATGCCCGGCGCCAGCGCTTGTATCGCGTGGCCTGGGTGGGCGGCTGCGTGCTGTTCGATGCACAGAAGCTGCGCGAGGCGGGCGGCTTCGAATTCTGGCCCGAGCTTCCCGCCGAGCATTGCGGAGAGGACGTTCTCGCCCAGTTGCGCGTGATGAAGCGTTTCGGCGGCTGCGCGATCATTCCTTCCGGCGCGTATCACCAGGAGCTGCCCACTACGGTGCCCCGGCGTGAATTCGATGCGCCGCGCCTGCTTTCCGCCTGAGGACGACGTCCGCCGCTTCGCCGGTCGGGCTCGACAGCAGCTCCTTCGCCTGGGACACCACCGCTTGCGGTGCGCCGTTGCCGTCGCCTGCCAGCACGGCGCGGTGCAACGCCGCATCGAGCGGCGCCCAGCGTTGCGGGTCGGAATGGCTGAACACGACCACCGACGGAACGCGCAGCGCCGCTGCCAGGTGCGAGACGCCGGTATCGTTGGAAACGAGCAGCCTCGCGTCGGCGATCAGCGCCGCGAGTGCGCCGAAGGAGATCGGCGCTGCCGCATCGATGGCGGGCGCCCGCATCCGTGAGCGCAGGCTCGCGCTCAGTTCGCGTTCGTGCTCCGAGCCGGTGACGACGATCGGCAGTCCCGAGACGTCGTGCAGCGCATCGGCGACCGCCGCGAAATGCTCGGGCGGCCAGCACCGGTCCGCCGAGCGCGCGCCGGGGTGGATGCAGATGTAGTTGCCGGGCGTCAGGTGCTGCGCCAGTCCGCTGGCGTGCAGTTCCTCCCGGTCGGCGGGAAGCAGCGGGAACTCGAGCGACTCGTCGCGCGACGCGCAACCGAGGAATCGCGTCAATGCGAGCAGGCGGCGCACCTCGTGCCCCCGTTCCGGATAACGAAGCCACGCATTGCCCGCATTTTTGCCTGGGCGCTCGTCGTCGTCGCTTCCGTCACGCGTGAATCCGGCGATGCGGCGCGCACCGAGCAGCCGCGCCACGCGGTTCGAGACGTGCCCGTCGCCGTGCATCTGCAGCGCGAGATCGAAGCCGCGCAAGCGCGCATCGAGCACGAAGCGCGCGAATGCGCGCGGGTTCGCCGGTTGTTCCGGCAGTCCCGGAAATCCCGGAAAGGACAGGAAGTCGTCGAGATAGCGCGGCAGCCGTTCGGGCAGCGATCGCGCCCAAGGCAGGCCGACGAGTGTGATCGACGCATGCGGGCATTCGCGGCGCAGCGCGCGCAGCGCGGGCACGGCGCACAGCGTATCGCCGAGCTGCAGGGCGCGCAGCACGACGATGCGGCGGGGGCGGAAACTTCGTAGCAGCGACATGGCGTCCGGCGTTGGCGGTTTTGCCGGGGCCCAGCAATCGCCGGGCCATGCTCGTGCGGCGCCGGACCGCGGCGCGCAGCCCTGGACACCATGGCCGCCCGCCAGGACGCGGGCGACCATGGAGTGCCTAGCCCGCTTCGAGCGCCGCGATCGAGACGCGGAAGCAGGCGCCGCAGCCGCTGTCCGGCATCAGTGTCAGGCTTCCGCCGAGCCGGCGCATGATCTGCCAGCTGATCGCCAGGCCCAGCCCGGCGCCGACCACCGCGGTCTGCGTATGCGCCCATCCGCGGGCGAACTTCGAGAAGATCAGTTCGCGCTCCCCGGCACGAATGCCGGGCCCGTTGTCTTCGACCAGCACCTCGTAGGCGCCGTCGACCACGCGACTGCGCAAGCGCACGTACGGCGCCTCGCTGGTGTTGTACTTGATCGCGTTCGAGATCAGGTTGATGAACACCTGGCTGAGCCGGTCGGCGTTCGCCAGCACGAGTACGCCGCGCGCACGCTCGCCGTCGAGCACGCTCACTTTCGTGTTCGCGGCCAGCCCGTGGCACATCCGGATCGAGCGATCGAGCGCTTTCTCGGGGTCGATCCGCTCGAGCGCCCAGGGCGCCTCGCCCCGCTCGAGCAGGCTGAGGTCGAGCGTGCTGTCGAGCAGGCGGGTGAGGCGCTCGCTCTCCTCGTGGATGATCGCCAGGAAGTGCCTTGCCCGCGTCGTATCCAGATCGGGCGTCTCGAGCAGGATCTCGGAGAACGACCGGATCGACGTCATCGGCGTGCGCACCTCGTGGCTGACCTGGCTGAGGAAATCGTCCTTCTGCGCGTCGAGCTGCGTGAGCCGTTCGTTGGCTTCGCTCAACTGGCGCGCCGCGATCTCCAGCTCGCGCGACTTGTACTCGAGACGCTCGCTGTATTCGCGGATGCGCTGCGTCTCGTCGGCGATCTTCATCAGCTCGTCGAGGCTGATCGTCTCGCCGGTGACCACCTGCGAGATCATCGCGCGCGCCGAAGCGGCGCCCACGCTGCCGGCGAGCTTGCGCTCGAGCTGCGAGATGAACGCGGCATCGGCCCTGCCGGCGCCGCTGCGCAGCGGGTCGTCCGAGGCGTCGCGAAACAGGCGCCGGGCCTCGTCCGGGCCGAGAATGCGTTCGGCCAGCAGGTTCAGGTCGTAGGTCTTCGCCGAGCGGCGGATCAGTCCCGAGGCCGCTTCCGCCGTCGTGCGGAAGACGTCGACGAAGAGCGTGCTCTGCAGCCGCTCGAGCGGGCGCTGCTCGCGCGCGAGCGAGACGAGCACGAACAGCAGCGTGTTGATCGACAGGCTCCAGAACATCGCGTGCACGAGCGGATCGACGCCTTCCAGGCCGAACAGCGCCTGCGGGCGAAGCAGCGCGATGCCGAGGGGGCCGTGCGCGAGGTCCTCGGGCGACAGCAGCAGTCCGCCGCCGAAGCTCGGCAGGAACAGCGTGTACCCCCAGAGCAGCGCGCCGGCGAGCAGGCCGGTGAAGGCGCCGGCCGCGTTCGCCTGTCGCCAGAAGAGCCCGCCGAGCAGCGCGGGCAGGAACTGCGCGACGCCGGCGAAGGAGATCAGGCCGATCGAGGCGAGCGCGTCGGAGTTCCCGCTCCAGCGGAAATAGAGGAAGCCGAGCAGCATCACCAGGCAGATGCTCAGGCGCCGGCTGCCGAGCAGGAAGCCGCGGATCGGGCCGCCGGGGCCCACCGGTACCCAATGCAGGCGCAGCGCGATCGGCATGATCAGGTGGTTCGACATCATCGTCGACAGCGCGATGCTGGCGACGATGACCATCGACGTGGCCGACGAGAAGCCGCCGAGGAAGGAGAGCAGCGCGACCGTGTCGTGCCCCGCCCAGATCGGCAGCGTCAATACGAACATGTCGGGATCCGAGCCCGCTGGCAGCATGCTCAGCCCGCCGATGGCGATCGGCAGCACGAACAGCGTGATCAGGAACAGGTACAGCGGAAAGAGCCACGACGCGGTGCGCAGGTGCCGCTCGTCGGAGATCTCGACGACGGCGACCTGGAACTGGCGCGGCAGGCAGACGATGGCGGCGGCCGACAGGAAGGTGAGCGTCACCCAGCGCGGCCCGAACACGTCCTCCGAGTGCAGCAGCTCGGGCGAGGCGAGGTCGAACAGCTCTCCGGGGCTGCCGGCGATGAAGAAGACGAGCAGGATGCCGACCACCAGCAGCGCGGCGAGCTTGACGACCGCCTCGAGCGCGATCGCCGCCACGACGCCGTGATGCCGCTCGTTGGCGTCGATGTTGCGCGTGCCGAACAGGATCGTGAACACCGCCATGCCGGCGGCGATCCAGAAGCCGGTGTTGTAGTCGGGCGCCACCGTCGGCATGCCGGCCAGCGACTCGGGGCCGATGTTGCTGATCACGTGGAAGCTGGTCGTCACCGCCTTCAGCTGCAGCGCGATGTACGGCGCTCCGCCGATGACCGCGATCAAGGCGACCAGCGCGGCCAGCGCCTCGCTCTTGCCGTAGCGCGACGAGATCATGTCGGCGATCGACGTGATGCGCTGGGTGCGGCCGATGCGCACGAGCTTGCGCAGCAGCGCCCACCAGCCGACGAACACCAGCACCGGGCCGATGTAGATCGTGACGAACTCGAGCCCGTTGCGCGCCGCCGAGCCGACCGCGCCGTAGAAGGTCCACGACGTGCAGTACACCGAGATCGACAGCGTGTAGACGACCGGCGACTGCAGCCAGCCCAGGCGCCCGGCGCGCGCGCGGCGGTCGCCGTGGAAGGCCACGGCGAACAGCAGCGCGACGTAGGCCAGCGCGATGAAGAGGACGAAATTGGGCGAGAGCACTGTTCAGCCCTCGTCCTCGTCGCCGGAGTCGAGGCGCCGCGACAGCGCCAGCGCCGAGGCGATCAGCGCGATCCAGACGCCGAAGAGCCAGGCGACGATCGCCGGCACGCCGAAGAAGTGCCCGCGTCCGGCGAACAGCCCGATGATCGGCGGCATCCAGGCGAACAGGCCCAGCAGCGGCAGCAGTACGGCGACGTCGCGCAGCCGGCGCGGGGGCGGGCGGCGCTTCGGCCGGGAAGAGCGGCGCGGCATGTCGTTCGCCCGGCCGCCCCGTCAGGGCACCAGGCGGCGGACTTCGTCGACGATCTCGCGATTGGAGAACGGCTTCGTCATGAAACCGTCGACGCCGATCTCCTCGGCCATCCGGCGGTCGTGCGCCTGGCCCTTGGCGGTGAGCACGATGACGCGCACCGAACGCAGCGAAGGATCGGACTTGACCTGCTTGAGCACCTCGAAGCCGTTGAGCCTGGGCAGCATGACGTCGAGGATCATCAGGTCGGGCGGGTCGGCGCGCAGTCGTTGCATCGCGGCCTCGCCGTCGAGCACCGAAGAGACCTCGTAGCCGCTGCGGCTGAGAACGAAGCTCAGCGACTCGACGATGTGCGGTTCGTCTTCGGCGATCAGCACCCTCGTGTTCATCGGCCGTGTTCGGAGGCGAGACGTCGTTTCCCGGTAGCGCGCAGTGTAGCGGCTTCGGGGGCGTCGAAGAAGGAGGCGGGCGGCATCAGACGTCGACGATCGGGTCTTCCTGCCGGTACCAGCAGTCGTGCCGCACGCACAGCCGGCAGGTCGGCCCGACCGGCACCGCGGGTGCGCCCGACGAGAGGTTCATGCCGTCGCCGTACACCGTGCGGTCGGCGTGCAGCGCGTCGAAGGCCAGCATCACCGAGGCCAGCCGCCTGGGCATCGTGAACGAGGGCCGGGCCTTCTCGTCGCTGCGCGCGAGCATCACGAAGCGCCCGCCGTTGGGAAATTCGACCAGCTCGCGCGCGAGCGCCCCGGGCGACTGGAACGCCGCGTAGATCGGCCACAGCGGACAGGCCATGCCGTGCCGGGGCAGCAGCAGGTTCGGCAGCGGGTAGCGCTTGCTGACGAAGCCCGCGACGTCCACGCGCAGGAACGCGAACGGAATCGCCTGCGCGCCGGGACGCTGCAGCGTGACCAGCCGATGGCAGACCTGCTCGAAGCTCGCGTCGAAGCGGCGCATCAGGCGCTCGATGTCGTAGCGCTCGGCGAGCGCGGCCTCGAGCATCGGTTCGTAGGGCAGCAGGATCGCCGCAGCCAGATACGAGACGAGGACGCGCGCGGCGCGCCGCCGGGCCGCATCGCCGGTCAGCAGCGGCGTGCGCGCGATCTCGGCGGCGATCGGCGCGCCGCGCAGGAAGGTCTGCGCGGCGAACTTCGCCAGCTCGAAGCGGCGCGTGGTCGGGGCCACCGAGCCGGGCAGCGTGAGGAGCCGCTGCGCCTCGTCCCATTGCGCGAAGGGGGAGGCGTCGTGCACCGTACCGATGCGCACCCGCACGTCGTGCACGCGCTCGAGGTAGTCGGCGAGATCGCTCTCGCGGCAGGCGCCGCCGATCGACGCGGAGGCGCGGAAGTCGACGCTCGCCCGCTCGAGCGACGGGAAGTGATTGCCGCGATCGAGGAGGAAATCGTCGACTTCCTCGGCCGGCGTCACCGACCGGGTTCCGGTATGCGCCTTGTCGAAGAACGACGCGAGCGCCTGCGCGACGTCGGACAGCCGCGCGCTCTCCGCTCCGATGATCGACACGAAGCGCGCGCGCTGCCCCGGTTCGAGATCCTCCACCGTCTCGAGGATCTCCGACGACGAGCGGATCGCCGCCACGCGGCTGAGCATCGAATGCACGGTCTCGCCGAGGACGGGGTCGTGGTGCAGGCGATCGGCGAGCGCGCTCACCGCCTGCGTGCGATCGAGCAGCGCGCGGTGAAGCCGCACCACTGCCTGCGCCCATGCTTCCTGTCGGCCGGCGAGTTCTTCCGCGCTGTCGGCATCGAGCCGCAAGCCGGCAAGCTCGGGCTCGGCGGATACCGACGCGAGGTCGTCGACCAGGCGCCGCTGCGCGGCGCCGTCCAGTTCGTCCAGCGGAACGTCGAGCGCCGCGCCCACGCGCTTGAGCAGCGAGCCGCCGATGTTGCGCTTGTTGCTCTCGATCAGGTTCAGGTACGACGCGGAGATGCCCAGCGTGGCCGCCAGGCCTGCCTGCGTGATCCCCAGCGCGCGCCGTCGCTCGCGGATGCGCGCGCCGATCAGCGAGCGCGGCACATTCCCCTCGTCAGCGCCCGATGCTGCGTTGCAAGGTCAATTTTCGACAGATTTTCTCGCGGCACATTTTATTGTTCACAAAAATACCCAATCAAGTCAATCAGCTATTGCCGCATTGACTCGCGGGAACCATTCTCTCGCGAAGATTCGGCGCAACTCGGCGTCGGCTCGACGATTCCCAACGGACACGAAGGAGGCGAGATGGGCAGACACGACGACAGGAGCCGCAGCGAGGGCGAGGCAGCGCGCAGGGAAGGAATCTCGCGCCGCGACGCGCTGCGCCTGGGTACCGGAGCGGTTCTCATTCCTGGGCTCGGCCACATCAACTGGGCTTTCGCGCAGGACAAGCCGGCGATCGGCACCTGGCCGGCCGGCTCGCAGGGCGACACGGTCTATGTCGCCGCCGCGGTTCCGCTCACCGGCACCTACGCCGTGCAGGGCGCCGACGAGCTGAAGGGCTGGGAGCTTGCCGTCGAGCACATGAACACGAATCACGAGCTGATGAAGAAGCTCGCGCCGAAAGTCGACAAGGGCGTGCTCGGCAAGAAAGTGGAACTGCTCTACGCCGACTCGGCAGCCAAGCCGAACCAGGCGGTGCAGGCGCAGCAGACCTTCATCAACCAGAAGAAGGTCATCCTGATGACCGGCTCGACCTCGTCGGCGGTCGCGGTCGCGCTGAACAAGTTCGCGCAGCGCGAGAAGATCCTGTACATGCCCGGCATCTCGGGGTCGAACGACACCACCGGCAAGGACTGCGTGCGCTACGGCTTCCGCCAGGGCTATTTCGGCGAGATGGCCGCCAACGCGATCGGGCCGATCCTGCTCAAGCAGTTCGGCAAGAATCGCAAGATGGCGTTCATGACGCCGGACTACACCTACGGCCACACCACCACCGAATCGACCGAGCGCTTCCTGCGCGACAAGGGCGGCTGGACAACCGTCACCAACCAGGTATCGCCGCTGGGCACGCAGGACTTCAGCCAGTACCTGACCAACATCGCGAACTCGGGCGCCGAATTCCTGATGAACGTCAACTGGGGGCGCGACGCCGTGCTGTCGAGCCAGCAGGCCAGGCAGTTCGGCATCCTGCCGAAGATGACGCTGGTGCTGCCGTACCAGATTCCGTTCTTCGCCAAGGAAACCGGAGTCGACATCAGCGCAGGCGTGTTCGCCGCCACCGACTTCTGGTGGACGCTGGAGGACAAATATCCGCTCTCCAAGATGTTCGTCGATGCCTTCCACAAGAAGTACGGCTACCGCCCGGAATGGGGCGCCGAGAACGCCTACACGAGCTTCGCGCACTGGGCGCGCATGGTGACCGAGACGGGCAGCTTCTATCCGCCCGACGTCATCAAGCACTGGGAGAAGGGCGAGACCATCCCGTCGCTGGTCGGTGACGTGCACTACCGGCCCGAGGACCACCAGTGCATACGCCCGGTGTTCGTCGTGCGCGGCAAGGCGAAGAAGGACATGCGCAACGACGAGGACTTCTGGGAGGTCGTCGACGAGGTCAAGGGCGAGGAGGTGATCCAGAAGCCCGACGCCTTCGGCTGCAAGCTCGGCGACTACACCTGACGGCTTCGGGCGCCCTCCGGTCCGGGCACGCCGGAGGCCTCGACCTGCCTGCCGCCGCCTCCGGCGGCAGGCGTCCCTGCAGGCGCCTTCGCTCGCGTCGCGCATCGGACCCTTCCTCGTGAAACGAATGCTCGTATCGATCCACTCTCCGGGCGGAACAGCGTGATCAACTGGGCGAACTTCATCTCGCAATGCTTCAACGGGCTCGTGCTGGGCGCGCTGCTGGCGCTGATCTCCTCGGGCCTGACGATCATCTACGGCACGCTCGGCGTGCTGAACCTCGCGCACGGCGCGATGTTCATGCTCGGCGGCTACGCCGGCTGGGTCGCCTTCGATTACACCGGATCGTTCGTCGCGGCGGTGATCGCGGGGTCGCTGTTCGTGATGCTGGTGGGCGTGGTCACCGAGCGGCTGATCATTCGCCACTTCTATTCGCGCCCGCCCGAAGACCAGTTGCTCGTCACCTTCGGCCTGGGCATCGTCTTCGTCGAGGCCGTGCGCTTCTTCTTCGGCAGCCTGTCGAAAGCGGTTCCGCCGCCCGAGCCGCTGCTCGGCATCACGCAGCTCGGCTTCATGGTCTATCCCACCTATCGGCTGGGGCTGCTCGGCATCGTGGCGGTGGCGCTGCTGGTGCTGTACTTCGTGCTCTACCGCACGCGCATCGGCATGATCGTGCGCGCCGGCATCGAGGACTCGACGATGGTCGATGCGCTCGGCATCGACGTCTACAAGATCTTCATGCTGGTGTTCGGCATCGGCGCGATGGCGGCCGGCTTCTCGGGCATCGTCAACGCTCCCGTGGTGTCCATTGCGCCCGACGTCGGTGACGCGATCCTGGTGCAGACCTTCGTCGTCGTCGTCATCGGCGGCGTCGGCTCGTTCCCCGGGGCGATCCTGGGCGGCCTGATCGCCGGCGAAATCCTCAGCATTACCTCGATGTTCAATCCGGCCTATTCCTACGTGATGCTGTTCGTGGCAATGACGCTCGTGCTGATGTTCCGCCCCCGCGGACTGCTCGGCGCGGCGGGACGGGAGTAACGGCGATGCCGATGTCCAGACCCAGCCGCCCGTACCTCGTCGAGGCGCTGACGATCCTCGGGCTGATCGCCGCGCCCTACGTCCTGCCGTATCTCGGCTTCACGCCCACGACGATCAACCGCATCCTCATCTGGGGCCTGGTCGGGATCGGCTTCGACCTCCTGTTCGGCTACGCCGGCCTGCTCTCTTTCGGCCAGTCGGCGTTCTTCGGCACCGGCGGCATGTTCGCCGCGTACCTGCTCACGCAGACAGCGTTCACCAACACGATCGCTGCCGTCGTCATCGGCACGATCGTCGCGGGCATCGTCGGCTACCTGGTGGGGCTGATCGCGTTGCGGCGCACCGGCATCTACTTCGCCATGATCACGGTAGCGATCGCCGAGGTGTTCTTCTTCCTCGAGTTCAATCCGCTGTCGGCGTACACCGGCGGCGAGAACGGGTTGCCGGGGGTGCCGTCGCCGAACCTCGAGCTCGGCTTCACCACCATCGAGTTCGACAACAACTTCTCGATGTACATCTTCCTGGCGTTCTGGTACTTCGTCGGGCTGGTGGTGGCGCTGCGCATCGTGCGTTCGCCGGTCGGACTGCTGCTGCGCGCGATCCGCGACAACCCGCTGCGTGCCCAGGCGCTCGGACACAACATCCACGGCTACAAGCTCACGGTGTTCGTCGTCGCCGCGATGTACGCGGGTTTCGCCGGCGGGCTGCTCGGCCTGATGCAGGGATTCATGCCGCCCGACGCGTTCATGTTCCATACGTCGGGCGAGATCATCATGCAGACGGCGATCGGCGGCGCAGGCACGCTGTTCGGTCCGCTGCTCGGCGCGGCCACGTGGCTGTACCTGGCCGACTTCTTCCAGACCACGCTGAACCTCGGCGCCACCTGGAAGCTCGTGCTCGGCATCGTCTTCGTGCTGCTGGTGGTGTTCCTGCGCCGCGGCCTGGCCGGCGCCATCATCGACCTCTACCATTGGGTCCGCGGCCGCGCAAAGCCGGCGCAGGCAACCGCGCCAGCGCAACCCGCCCGCAGCGCGGCCCCCGCCTCGTCCGCCCACACCGTCGTGCCGATGCCGGCGCGGCGCAAGCCCACCGGCACCACCAGCGGCCCGATCCTGCAGGCGACCGGCCTGAGCAAGCGCTACGGCGGCCTGATCGCCAACCGCGACATCGACTTCGGCGTGAACCGCGGCGAGATCCGCGGGATCATCGGACCGAACGGCGCCGGCAAGAGCACCTTCTTCAAGATGCTGACCTGCGAGGTGCAGCCGACGTCGGGCTCGATCACCTTCGAGGGGCGCGACATCACCCACCTGGGCGTCACCGACGTCTGCCAGCTCGGGCTCACCAAGAGCTACCAGATCAACCAGCTCTTCGATCGCCTGAGCGTGCGGCAGAACCTGGCGATCGCTGCGCTCGGCGAGACGCGCGGCAAGTTCAAGCTCGACCTGTTCCGCAACCTGCGCAAGGTGCCGGGCCTGTCCGCACGCGTCGAGAGCACGGCTGCGCTGGTGCACCTCAGCGAGCGGCTCGAGGCGCCGGTCTCCGAGCTGGCCTACGGCGAGAAGCGCCGCCTGGAGATCGGACTGGCGCTGGCCACCTCGCCGAGCCTGCTGCTGCTCGACGAGCCGCTGGCCGGCATGAGCCCGCAGGAGCGCGTCGAGACGGTGGCGCTGCTCAAGTCGATCGCGCAGGGCCGCACGATGATCGTCATCGATCACGACATGGATTCGCTGTTCGAGCTGGTCGAGAAGGTCACCGTGCTGCAGGAGGGCAAGGTCCTCGTCGAAGGCACGCCCGAGCAGATCAAGAACGACGTCAAGGTCCAGGAAGCCTATCTCGGCGGTGTGAACGGAGAGCTGGCGTTCGGAGAAATTGCATGAGCCTGCTCGAAGTCGATGGACTGAACAGCTATTACGGCGACAGCCACATCCTGTTCGACGTCTCGCTGCACGTGCAGAAGAACGAAGTGGTGGCGCTGCTCGGGCGCAACGGCGCCGGCAAGTCGACGACGCTGAAGAGCCTGATGGGCGTGGTGAAGCCCAGGGCCGGCAGCGTCAGGCTCGACGGCGTCGAACTCGCCGGCCGGAAGGCGCACGGCATCGCTCGCGCGGGGATGCAGCTGGTGCCCGAGGAGCGCCGCATCTTCGGCAGCCTGAACGTCGAGGAGAACATCATCCTCGCCGGGCTCACTGCGGAGAACAAGTGGCCGCTGGAGCGCATCTACGCGATGTTTCCTCGCCTGAAGGAGCGGCGCACCAGCCGCGGCACCGACCTGTCGGGCGGCGAGCAGCAGATGCTGGCCATCGCGCGAGCGCTGGTGCGCGACCCGAAGGTCGTCCTGCTCGACGAGCCTTTCGAAGGACTCGCACCGATCATCGTGCAGGATCTGGTGCGCGCTTGCCACGACCTGGCGCAGGCCGGGCAGACGATCATCCTGGTCGAGCAGAACATCGCCGCCGCGCTGGCGCTGGCAAACCGCGTCTACATCATCAACAACGGACACATCGCGCACGAAGGCCCGGCCTCCGGGCTGAAGGCGCAGCCGGAGCTGTTGCAGCGGCATTTGGGGGTGTAGCGCGGGCGGCGCGGGCCGGCAGCGGGGCTGCCGGCGTCGCAGGCTACACGGCAGTGCTGCCGGCGCCCCGCGCTACGGCAGCAGCACCGCCGCGCCGGTCACCCTGCCTTCGCGCAGCGCGGCGAGCGCTTCGTTCGCCTGATCGAGCGGCCAGGTCTGCACGTCGACGCGGATCGGGTTCGCGCGCACCCAGTCGAGGAACTCGCGGCCGTCGTCGCGCGTGAGGTTCGCCACCGAGCGGATCTCGCGCTCGTTCCACAGGATCTCGTAGGGGAACGACGGAATGTCGCTCATGTGGATGCCGCCGCAGACCACGGTGCCTCCCTTGCGCAACGCGCGCAGCGCCTGCGGCACGAGCGCGCCCACCGGCGCGAAGAGGATCGCGGCGTCCAGCGCTTCGGGAGGCGTCTCGTCGGAGCCGCCTGCCCATTGCACGCCGAGCGTGCGCGCGTGCGCCGCGGCCGCCGAATCGCCGGGCCGCACGAACGCGTAGACGCGGCGTCCCTGGCGGATCGCGACCTGCGCGATCAGGTGCGCTGCCGCGCCGAAGCCATACAGCCCGAGTGCCTGCGCGTCGCCGGCGAACTTCAACGAGCGCCAGCCGATCAGCCCCGCGCACAGCAGCGGCGCCGCCTGCGCGTCGGACAGGGCGATGCCTTCGAGCGAATGGCAGAAGCGCGCGTCGGCCACTACCTGCGTCGCATAGCCGCCGTCGCGGTGCAGGCCGGTGAAGCTCGGCGTGTCGCACAGGTTCTCGCGGTCCTGATCACAGTACGGGCAGTGCCCGCACGCCTGCCCCAGCCAGGGGACGCCGACCCGCTCGCCGATCGACACGCCCCGTGCGCCGTCGCCGAGCGCCTCCACCACGCCGACGATCTCGTGCCCGGGCACTACCGGCAGCTTCGGCAGCGCCAGCTCGCCGTCGACGATGTGCAGGTCGGTGCGGCACACGCCGCACGCCGTGACGCGCAGCAGAACCTCGCCTTTTCCGGGTAGCGGATCCTGTTGCTGCTCCGGCACGAGCGGGGTGCCGGGCGCATGCAGTCTCATTGCGAGCATCGGCAGCTGTCGTTTATGTAGAATACGTATTGATCAGGATGATACGCCATGGATACGCGCCGGATTACCGCCACCGAACTCGCCCGCAACACGCGTGAAGTGCTCGACGCCGTCGCGGCGCGCGGAGAAGTCGTGATCGTCGAACGGAATCGCGCTCCGATTGCCCGCATCGCGCCGGCCGAACGGACGATGACGGCCGCGCAGGCGCTCGCCGGGCTGCGGCCGACGCTCACGCGCCGGCAGGCGCAAGACTGGCTCAGGGAGAGCCGGGGAAGCTTCGGCGAAGAACTGCGCGATCCGTGGGCGTGATCGTCGACAGCTGCGTATGGGTGGCGCTGGGCTCGGGTGAACTCGGCTCGCAGGCGGTAATCGATGCGGCGGGAGAGGAGCCCGTCTTCCTGTCGGCGATCACGCTGGGGGAGTTGAGCTTCGGCGTCGAGTCCTGCGCCGATCCCGCGACCCGCGCGCTGCGCGCGTCGTTTCTTCGGCAACTCGAAACCCGGCCTGTGCTGGATATCACTCGCCGCACGGCTGCCGCCTTCGGCGTGCTCGCCGCGTCGGTGAAGCGCAGCGGCCGTTCGCCGCGTCCGCGCTACAACGACCTCTGGCTGGCAGCGCAGGCGATCGAGAACGGATACACCCTGATGACCTCGAACGCGAAGGATTTCGCCGGGCTGCCCGGGCTGCGCGTGATCGCGCTCGAGGAAAGAAGAGAAGGGAGAAGGAGGAAGAGGGAAGGGCAGAGATAGCCGTCGCGTGCAGCGAGACTTTTCCCCTTCCCCCTTCCTCAGGCCGTCATCGACGCCTTCGCTTCGTCCAGCAGGGCGCGCGTGTCGGGTCCCATCGCGTCGTCGATCATCGGGTACATCATCGTCTCCTCTTTCTGATTGTGCGGCGTGAGGATCTGGACGAGCTGCGCGGCTGCACTCAGGTACCCGGCGGCGTCGCGCGCGGCGACCGCCTCGCGCATCGCATCGAAGATCGGCTCCATCTCCCGGTGCTCCTCGCGCATCGTCACGGACGGTCCCGCCTGCGTCATTCCGGTGCGCTCCTCGAACGCGGCGAAGAGCAGCCGGTCCTCGACGTCGATGTGCACGGCGATCCGGGTCAGGAACTCGTTCGCTTCGCGCTCGAGCGTCGCGAAGTCGGCGGCCTTCGCCGCCTCTTCCGCACGCTCGAAGAAGCCGTCGATGACCTGGTGATCCTTCATCATGTAGTCGTTGATCGTTTCCATTTCCTTGCTCCGCGAGCGTTGTCGGTCAGGCCGCTTCCTTCAGTTCCGCGCGCTTGTCGGTGACGGTGGCCCAGTGATCGGCATCGGGAAGGGCGTCTTCCTTGATCGTGATCTCCGGCCATACCTGCGCCAGTTCGGCGTTCAGCGCCACGTACGCGTGCATCGACCCTGGAACGTCGCCGTCGATGTAGATCGCCTCGACCGGGCAGGCCGGAACGCATGCTGCGCAGTCGATGCAGACCTCCGGATCGATGACGAGGAAGTTCGGTCCTGCGTGGAAGGCGTCGACCGGGCAGGTTTCGACGCAGTCGGTGTGCCGGCAGTTGATGCAGGCTTCGGTAACGACGTGTGTCATCGCATTTTCCCTCCTGGGTTCAGCTGGCCGCCGGAACCGCCTTCCCGGCTTCGGCCTTGACTTCGTCGGCGCTGATCCGATGCACCGGGGCCTTGCCGCGGTTCGTCTCGGTCGTGACGACCGGGCATTCGCCGGTATCGCCGGTATCGGCGGGCAGCTCGAAGCGTCGCTCGGTGAGCGCCATCGCCGACCAGCGGCGCGCCGGCTTCTTCTCTTCGCCGCCGAGTTCGGCGGCGGTGGGCGGAATCGGCTTGCCCTCGGCACGCAGCTTCTCGACGCGACGCAGGCCCAGATAGGCCGCGCCGTAGGCGCCGTTCAACTGGCCGAGCCCGTCGGGCGCCACGTGGAAGCGCGAACCGAGCGCGCTTTGCAGCGCGTCGATCATCGCGATGTTGCGCGTCATGCCGCCGGTGAGCATGAAGCCCGGCTCGAGGCCGACGCGGCGCATCAGCTGGATCGCGCGGCCGCCCAGGGAGACCATCGCGCCCATCATGATGTCTTCGGCGGGGATGCCGTTGGCCAGGTGGTTGATGACCTCCGATTCGGCGAACACGGCGCACACGCTGCTGATCGCCTTCGGCGAGGTCGAGCGCTTGGCGTAGGGGCCGATGTCCTCGGTGCTCAGGCCCAGGTAGCGCGCGGTCTTCTCGAGGAAGGCGCCGGTGCCGGCCGCGCACTTGTCGTTCAGGCGGAAGGCCTTGACGCGTCCTTCGGCGTCGACCTTGATCGCCTTGATGTCCTGCCCGCCGATGTCGAGGATCGTGCGCGTGTCGGGGAACAGCTGCGTGGCGGCCTGCGCGTGGGCGGTCAGCTCGGTGACCTGCGCATGGCGGAAGTCGACGACGTAGCGCCCGTATCCGGTGGAGCTGACGTAGGTCACCTCGGAGCGGTCGAGCTTGCAGTTCTTCAGCAGGTCTTCGAAGACGGCTTCGGCGGCCTGCGCCAGCTTGAAGCCGGTCTTGCGCACGGCCATGCCGACGACCTTGCGGTCGCCGTTCAGGCAGATTGCCTTGGTATAGGTGGAGCCGATGTCGATGCCGACGGCGTTGATCATGTCTTTCTCCTCAGGCGACCGCCGGTTCGGCGGTGAGGCCGAACGCGTGGTCGCGCGCGAAAAGCGCCGCGCCGAGCGCGCCGCAGAAGTGCGCCTCGGGGCTCACGTTGAGCTTCGTTCCGATCGCGTCCTCGATCAGCTTGACCATCGCCTGGTTGCGGCTCACGCCGCCGGTGAAGGTCACTTCCGGGTTGATGCCCACGCGCCGCGCGAGCGAGACGCAGCGCGCGGTGATGGCCTGGTGCACGCCCATCAGCACGTCCTCGGGGAGGATGCCCTTGGCGAGGTGGCTGATGATTTCCGACTCGGCGAACACCGTGCAGGTGGTGGTGATGCGCACCGGATTCTTCGAACGCAGCGCCAGCGTGCCGAGTTCCGACAGCGGCAGCTCGAGCGCGTACGACGCCGCGCCGAGGAAGCGGCCGGTGCCGGCCGCGCACTTGTCGTTCATCGTGAAGTCGTCCACCTGGCCGTCGGGCTTCACCGAGATCGCCTTCGTGTCCTGTCCGCCGATGTCGATGACGGTGCGCGTGTTCGGGAAGAGCGAGACGGCGCCCTTCGCGTGGCAGGTGATCTCGGTCACCTGCTCGTGGCCGAACTTGACGTTGTATCGCCCGTAGCCGGTGCCCGCGATGCGCACCACCTGCGACTGCTCGATGCCCGCGTTCTCCAGCGCCGCCTTGAACGCGTCTTCGGCCACGGTGATCATGCTGGTTTCCATGTCGACCAACGCGCGGCCGACGACCGTGCCGTTCTCGTCGATGATCACGGCCTTGGTCTGCGTCGACCCGACGTCGACTCCGCCAACGTATTTCATGCCTGACTCCCGAGGGTGTGAGCGTTGGACTTGGTCGTTCCCGGCGCCGCGCCGCCGCGGTTCTGCAGCGATTCGAAGAACGCGTCCACGCGGTTCTTGATCTGCGCGTCGGACCAGTAGCGCGGGTCGATCAGGTCCGACTCGATGTACAGGCTCGGCAGCCGCAGGCGCTCGTTCAGGTAGTTGCGCGTGTCGGCCATGCCCGAGGAGACGAAGCGGCAGCTCTTGATGCCGTGGAAGACGATGCCGTCGACGTCGTAGTCCTTGATCTGCTGCGCCAGGCGCTCGTGCGAGAAGAACTGGTTCGACAGCCCGCGCTGCGCGGCGAGCGCGGTGACCTCGGCCAGGCTCTCGAGCGGGCGCGACGTGTCGTAGCGCACGTCGGCCGCGTCCATTCCGCCGGCGGCGAAGGTGAGGTAGTCGGAGTACGCGAAGACGCCGCCCCAGGTCTCGAACAGCTCGATCAGGCGGCGCATCGACACGTAGCAGGGCGTGCCGGAGAACAGCAGCCGGAAGCGCTCCTCGGCGACTCGTCCTTCGCCGCGCGCGACCTTGGCGCGCAGCGACTCCTCGAGGCGGCGCATGAACTCGGTGCCTTCCGGCGTGCCGCGATAGATGTTCATGATGCCGATGTAGGTCAGCCCGTCGAGCATCGCGTTGTACGGCGCCGGGCACGTGCGGTTCAGCGCCATCACGTTGTTCCAGTGCCCGACCGTCTTGTTGACGTTGTCCTCGATCTCGGCGAGCCGGTCCATGTCGAACTTCTTGCCGGTGATCTTCTCGCAGCGCTCGATCAGGTCGCGGAACTGCGCCTCGACCCATTGCGCATCGGCCATGTGCTGCGCGTCGCCCGGGCGCACCGTCCAGTTCGCCGAGCGCTGGCCGGGCAGGTCGAGCGTGAAGGTCGGCGTGTTCAGCATGTGCTCCCAGATCTCGCCCCACTTGATGAACGTGCTGCACATGTTCGAGGTGATGGCGATGTCGGCCTTCGGGATGATGCCGGCCGGGTGCTTGTGCTCGCGCAGGATGAGCCCCACGTCGGCCTTGACGTACGAGCAGACGTCGGGCGAGTAGCCGTAGTCTTCGGATTCGCGCAGGTAGTCCTCGGAGACCTTGCGCACGCCCATCTGCAGCGAGGTGATCTCGGGGAAGACGAGGCGGAAATCGAAGGCGCGCAGGATCTCGACGGCGTTGCCCATCACGAACACGTTCGCCACGTGCTCGCCTCGCTGGTTGGCGCCTTCCAGGCCGGCGTACCAGTCCTTGAAGAGCTTCTGCCCTTCCACGTGGGCATTGAACTCGCCGCCTTCGGCGGGGGCCGCGGATTTCTCGACGGTTGCGGTGGTCATGATTGCAGTCTCCGGTCAGGCGATCGCGAACAGGAGCGATTCGGCGAAGGTTTCCAGTTGCATCGACATCTGTTCGAACGACGTCATCTTTTCTTCGAACTCGAGCACCAGGTGCTGCACGCCCACCTTGTCGAGGTGCTTCGACCAGGTGACCTGCTCGTCCAGGCCCGGTTCGCAGAACTTCGCGGCCGTGACGACCGCGGCGTCGGCGCGGCTCGTGCGGATCATGTCCATCAGGTAGCCGGCCTTGGTCTTGCGCTCGTCGTGCTGCACGGGGCTTGCGGCCGAGCGGTCGATGAAGCTCTCGGCGAGCGCCCACACGGGGTCGCCGGTTTCGGGCACGTCGGAGGTGATCCAGCGCAGGCCGATCAGCAGATCGTCGTCCACCACGTAGCAGGTGTCGTCGAGCGCCTCGAGCATCTCGAGCGGCGGCTGCTCGCAGAAGCCGCCGACGAAGACGACGCGCGGCTTGTCCTGCGCGGCACGCTTGCGCGCGCGCAGCAGGCCGAGCGCCTCTTCGAGGAGAACGTTGTGCTGCTCGGCCGGCATGCGCGTGCGCGCGCGCATCAGCAGGTACAGCTCGCTGGTGCTGACCTTCCACGGCTCGTCGCAGCGTAGCGCGTACAGCTCGCGCAGCAGCGCGCGATTGCGGTTGTAGATGCGGATGCTGCGCCAGATCGCCGCGTCGTCGATCGTGCGGCCGATCTTCTTCTCGACGTCGCTGCGCAGCCGCTGGTATTCGGCGCTCGTGTAGCGCACCGACCCGGGGGTGTTGGGGTTCTGCGGCAGGTACAGGATCTGCCCGAGCTTGTCGGGGAAGTTGCGCGACCAGATGCCGCCCAGGTGCTTGGCCGCGTCGCAGATCGGGTGCGTGACGAAGCCGGTGAGGCCGTCGAGCGAGCCGTTCAGCCCCAGCTCTGTGGTCGAGCGGCAGATCGAGCAGATGAACGAGCCCATGTGCGCGTCGGCGTGCTTGAGCTCGAGCTTGTTGCCCCCGCCGAGCACGCTCACCGGGATCAGTCCCGCGGCGTGCACGATCTCTTCGGGAAAGTAGACGGGGAAGTGGCCGAAGGTTCCCGTATAGCCCTCGGGCAGCGAATCGATCGACGGCATCGGTCCGAGACGCAGGTTGTTGCAGTGCTCGAAAATGTCGCCGAGACGCTGCTCGGAGTCGGTCGGGGCCGGCTTGGCCTGGTCGATCATTTGCGCCTCCATCGGCTTAATTTGGTATTCCGGTACCGGAATGCGTAAATTGTCGCCCAGCCAACCGTAGCGCCCTTGATACGGATCAAGAAAGCCGGGTCGGACCGAAGAAAAAGCGGGTGCGCAGCTTTGACATATAGAGGACCGAAGTGGTACTGTTTGTGCCGTTCCAGACGCGAAGCGAGGCACCGTCTCGCCGCGCCAGGATCGCGAAAGCCGCACGAATGCGCACCATTTAAGATGCTCCGGATCAACCGCCTCACCGACTACGGAACGCTCGCGCTGACGTACCTTGCGATGCATCCCGAGCGGATGCACAGCGCCGCCGACGTCGCCGCGGAACTGGGCCTGGGCGTGCCCACCGTGAGCAAGGTGCTCAAGGCACTGGGCCGTCACGACCTCGTGCGCAGCATTCGCGGCCTGCGCGGCGGCTACTCGCTCAGCCGCGCGCCCGAGGCGATCAGCGTCGCCGACATCGTCGACGCGCTCGAAGACCAGCCCTTCGGCCTTACCGAGTGCAGCGCGTCGGCGGGGCTGTGCGGCTTCGAGCGCAACTGCCGCATCCGCTCGAACTGGCAGCGCATCAACCGGATCGTGCGGCGCACGCTCGAGAGCGTGAGCCTGGCCGACATGATGCGCGTCGTTCCGCTGGACGAGCCGCCGGAGCAGGCGCCGAAGACGAAGCCCGACAGGACGAAGGCGGCTTCGCGCAGGCGGGCCTCGCGCCCGCCCGCGGCGCAGCTCGCGCAACCCCGAGAGGAATCCATCGCATGAGTTCCGCGACCACCCAGATCGACAGCTTTCTCGACCGCGAGTACGCGGCCGGTTTCGTCACCGAGATCGAGACCGACACGATCCCGAAGGGGCTGTCGGAAGAGACGATCCACCTGATCTCCGAACGCAAGGGCGAACCCGCGTTCATGCTCGAGTGGCGGCTGCGCGCGTATCGCCGATGGCTCACGATGCGCAATCCCGAATGGGCGAAGGTGAGCTACCCGCCGGTCGATTTCCAGGACATCGTCTACTACGCGGCGCCGAAGAAGAAGGCCGACGGTCCGAAGAGCCTCGACGAGGTCGATCCGGAACTGCTGCGCACCTTCGAGAAGCTCGGCGTGCCGCTGCACGAGCGCGCGCGCCTGGCGGGCGTCGCGGTGGATGCGGTGTTCGACTCGGTGTCGGTGGCCACCACCTTCCAGAAGCAGCTGGCCGAGCAGGGGATCATCTTCTGCTCGTTCTCCGAGGCGGTGAAGAACCATCCCGAGATCGTCCAGCAGTATCTCGGCTCGGTGGTTCCGCCGAGCGACAACTTCTACGCCGCGCTGAACTCGGCCGTGTTCTCCGACGGGTCGTTCGTCTTCATCCCGAAGGGCGTGCGCTGCCCGATGGAGCTGTCCACCTACTTCCGCATCAACGCGCGCGACAGCGGGCAGTTCGAGCGCACGCTGATCATCGCCGAGGAGGGCGCCACCGTCAGCTACCTCGAGGGCTGCACCGCGCCGATGCGCGACGAGAACCAGTTGCACGCCGCGGTCGTCGAACTGGTCGCGCTCGAAGGCGCGAGCATCAAGTACTCCACGGTGCAGAACTGGTATCCGGGCGACGAGAACGGCGTCGGGGGCATCTACAACTTCGTCACCAAGCGCGGCGATTGCCGCGGCGCGCGTTCGCGCATTGCCTGGACGCAGGTCGAGACCGGCTCGGCGATCACCTGGAAATACCCCAGCGTGCTGCTGCGCGGCGACGACTCGGTGGGCGAGTTCTATTCGGTGGCGCTGTCGAACCATCGCCAGCAGGCCGACACCGGCACCAAGATGATCCACATGGGGCGCAACACGCGCAGCACGATCATCTCCAAGGGCATCTCGGCCGGCCACGGCAGCAACACCTTTCGAGGCCTGGTGCGCATGTCGCCGAAGGCCGAGGGCGCGCGCAACTACACACAGTGCGATTCGCTGCTGATCGGCGACAAGTGCGCCGCACACACCTTTCCGACCATCGAGACGCGCAACCCCACGGCGCGCGTCGAGCACGAGGCCACGGCTTCGCGCATCGCCGAAGACCAGCTCTTCTACGCGATGCAGCGCGGGCTGTCGGCCGAGGACGCCGTCTCGATGATCGTCAACGGCTTCTGCAAGGAAGTGTTCAAGGAGCTGCCGATGGAGTTCGCCGTGGAGGCACAGAACCTGATCGGCGTCAGTCTCGAAGGCAGCGTGGGTTGAGGAGAATTCCGAGATGCTCGAAATCAGTCAATTGAAGGCTTCGGTCGACGGCAAGCAGATCCTGCGCGGCATCGACCTGTCGGTGCGGGCGGGCGAAGTGCACGCGATCATGGGGCCGAACGGCTCGGGCAAGAGCACGCTGTCGCAGGTGCTCACCGGGCGCGAGAGCTACGCCGTCGACGGCGGGACGGTCACCTACGAGGGGCACGACCTGCTGCAGATGCCGATCGAAGACCGCGCGCGCTCGGGGATCTTCCTCGCGTTCCAGTATCCGGTCGAGATTCCCGGCGTGTCGAACGCGTATTTCCTGAAGGCGGCCGTCAATGGCGTTCGCCGGCACCGCGGCCTGCCCGAACTCGACGCGATGGACTTCCTCGCCAAGGTGAAGGCCGAGATGAAGGCCGTCGGGATGAAGGAGGAGTTCCTCTATCGCTCGGTGAACGAGGGCTTCTCGGGCGGCGAGAAGAAGCGCAACGAGGTGTTGCAGATGTCGCTGCTCGAGCCCAAGCTGGCGATCCTCGACGAGACCGACTCCGGCCTGGACATCGACGCGCTGCGCATCGTCGCCGACGGCATCAACCGGCTGCGTTCGCCGGAGCGCGCGATGATCGTCATCACGCACTACCAGCGGCTGCTCGAGTACATCGTCCCCGATTTCGTGCACGTGCTCGCCGAAGGCCGAATCGTGCGCTCGGGCGGGCGCGAACTGGCGCTCGAGCTCGAGGAGCGTGGCTACGGCTGGATCGAGCGCGAGCCGGCAAAGGCGGCGCCCGCGGCGGAGCGTGCATGATGAGCGCCGCTCAGCCCTGGGTCGACGCCTTCCGCGAGCGCGCGCCTGCGCTTGCCGGCGCCGCGCTTCCCTGGCTCGCGGAAACCCGCCGCCGCGCGCTCGATCGCTTCGCCGCCGAAGGCTGGCCGAGCGCGCGCACCGACGCATGGCGCCATACCTCGCTGCTGGCGCTCGAGCAGGAGAATTTCGCCGTGTCGGCGCCTGCCGCGCAGCAACCCTCGGCGGCGCGGTTGCGCGCCGTCGTCGATGCGCTGCGCGAGGGTGACGGCGGTCATTGGGCCGTGTTCGTCGACGGCAGCCACGTTGCCTCGTTGTCCGCGCCGGGGCGGCTGCCCGGCGGCGCCGAGGTTGCGTCGCTGGCGCGCATTCTCGACGAGTCGCCCGAGCGCGTCGAGGCGCATTTCGGCGCGGCCGAGGACGGTTACAGCCCCGCGGCGCTGAACACGGCCTTTGCCGCCGACGGCGCCTTCGTGCATCTGCGCCGGGGCGTCGTCGTCGAGGAGCCCATCCACCTCGTGTTCGTCGGCGCCACGGCGCGAGCGGCAATCCACGTCCGCAACCTCGTCGTCGCCGAAGCCGGGGCGCAGGCGACAATCGTCGAGCATCACGTGAAGGTGCACGACGAACCGTTGCTGTCGAACGTCGTCACGCGCGTCGATTGCGCGGACGACGCGCGCATCACCCACCTGAAACTGCAGCAGGAGTCCGAGCGTGCGGTGCATCTGGCGCGCATCCAGGCGCGGCAGTCGCGCGGCTCGATGTTCGCGTCGCACTCGCTGTCGTTCGGCGCCCGGCTGGCGCGCAACGACATCGTCACGCGCTTCGACGGCACCGGTTGCGAAGCGCTGCTCAACGGGCTGTATCACGTCGACGGCAAGCGTCACGTCGACCACCACACGGTGATCGATCACGCCCAGCCGTACGGCACGAGCCGCGAGTTCTATCGTGGCATCCTCGACGAAGCCGGGCGCGGCGTGTTCGCCGGCCGCATCGTGGTTGCCCCCGGCGCATTGCGCACCGACGCGATCCAGCGCACCGACAACCTGCTGTTGTCGCGCCAGGCCGAGGCCGACGCGCGACCCGAGCTCGAAATCTACGCCGACGACGTCAAGTGCGCGCACGGCGCCACCGTCGGGCGCATCGACGAATCGGCGCTGTTCTACCTGCGCTCGCGCGGCATCGACGAGGAACGCTCGCGCAACCTGCTCACCTGGGCCTTCGCCGCGGAGACGCTGTCGCGCATCGGTGTCGCGTCGCTGCAGCGGCGCGCGCGCGCAGCGTTGCTGGCCCGGCTACCCGGCGGGGCGGCACTCGATCGCGCGCTGGAGGAACTGGGATGAGCGCAACCGTGCAAAGCGTGCGCGCGGCAGGCGAAGCGGCGCCGGCGCGGCTCGCCGCGCGCAGGGGCGATTTCCCGATCCTCGCGCGTCCTGTGCGGGGTCGGCGGCTCGTCTACCTGGACAACGCCGCCACCACGCAGAAGCCGGATGCCGTGATCGACGCCGAGGCGCGCTATTACCGGGAATCGAACGCGAACATCCATCGCGGCGTGCACTGGCTGTCGCAACACTCCACCGACCTCTACGAAGAGTCGCGCGAGCGGGTGCGCGCGCTGCTCAATGCGTCGCGCAGCGAAGAGATCGTCTTCACGCGCGGCACCACCGAGGCGATCAACCTGGTCGCGCACAGCTGGGCGCGCGCGAACCTGAAGGCCGGCGACGAAATCCTCGTCACCACGATGGAGCATCACTCGAACATCGTGCCGTGGCAGCTCGCCTGCGCGCAGACCGGGGCCATGCTGCGCGTGGCGCCCATAGGCGACGACGGCGCGCTCGATCTCGACGCCTTCGACGCGCTGCTCACTGCGCGCACGCGGCTGGTTGCGATCGCGCACGTCTCCAACGCGCTCGGCACCGTGAACCCGGTGGCGGAGCTGGCGCGCCGTGCGCGCGCCGCCGGCGCGTTGGTGCTGGTCGACGGCGCGCAGGCGGTAGCGCACGAAGCGGTGGACGTGCAGGCGATCGGTTGCGACTTCTATGCGTTCTCCGGCCACAAGGTGTACGGGCCCACCGGCATCGGCGCGCTGTACGGCCGCTACGAACTGCTGCAGGCGATGCCTCCCTGGCAGGGCGGCGGCGACATGATCCGCACCGTGAGCTTCGAGGCGAGCACCTGGGCCGATGCGCCGCAGCGTTTCGAAGCCGGAACGCCGAACATCGCCGGCGTGGTGGCGCTGGGCGCCGCGATCGACTACCTGCGTTCGATCGGCATCGAGCGTGTCGCCGCGCACGAGCACGCACTGCTCGCATACGCGACGCCCCTGCTCGAAGCCATTCCGGGGTTGCGGATGATCGGCACCGCCCGCGGCAAGGCCGGCATCCTTTCGTTCACGGTGGAGGGCATCCACCCGCACGACCTCGGTACGATCCTCGATACCGAAGGCGTCGCGATCCGGGCCGGTCACCATTGCACGATGCCGCTGATGAAGCGCTTCGGCATCCCCGGGACGGCGCGCGCGTCGCTGGCGCTGTACAACGACGAGTCGGACATCGATGCGCTGGCGGCGGCGATCCGGCGCGCGCAGGATCTGTTCGAGGGTAACTGAGCGAAGGCATGAGGCAACGATGAGTTCGCGCGGCGATCTACGCGAGCTGTACCAGGAAGTGATCTTCGATCACAACCGAAAGCCGCGGAATTTCCATGAAATGCCCGAGGCCAACCACAGCGCCGACGGGCACAATCCGTTGTGCGGCGACCAGCTCACCGTCTACCTGCGCGTGAGCGACGGACGCATCGACGACGTGAGCTTCGTCGGTCACGGGTGCGCGATTTCCACCGCTTCCGCGTCGCTGATGACCGAGGCGGTGAAGGGGCGATCGATCGACGAGATCGAGGCGCTGTTTCGCGACGTACACACTCTTCTCACCGACCAGCAGCCGCCCGAGCGCGATTTCGGCAAGCTGATCGCGCTATCGGGCGTGCGCGAGTTTCCGGTGCGGGTGAAGTGCGCGACGCTCGCCTGGCACACCCTGCACAATGCGCTCGCCGGCCACGGCGAGCAGGCGAAAACCGAGTGAGGTACGAGTGATGGGCAGCAGACATGGACAGGCTCAGGAGTTCACGATCGAGCAGTCGTGCCCCGCGGTCGAGGTGCCGTGGGGAACGTCGGTGAACCTGATGGCCGGCAGGCCCGGGCAGGTCACGCAGCGGCTCGGCGGAACGATCACGGTGATGGTCGACGGCAACCTGTACCGCGTCGAGGAGCAGTACGCCGACGCGCTCGGCCTCGAGCCGCTGGTCCTGCCCGACGTCGCCGAGCTGTTCGTCGACAAGGCGCCCACGCCCGAACTGATCGAGGCGGCCGCATGGAAGGTGCTCGGCACCTGCTTCGACCCCGAGATTCCGATGGACATCGTGAATCTCGGTCTTGTCTACAGCTGCGTCTGCAGTAACATCGACCACGGCAGCTTCCGGCTGGACGTGCAGATGACCGTGACCGCGCCCGGTTGCGGCATGGGCACGCTGATGTGCGACGAAGCCCGCGAGAAGCTGCTGAAGATCCCGGGCGTGGACCAGGCGAAGGTGGAACTCGTGTTCGACCCGCCCTGGACGCGCTACATGATGAGCGAAGCGGCGCGGCTCGAGATGGGGATGTTCTAGCGGGCTCACTGGCGACGGAGGAATCGCGATGCAACGACAGGCGGCGGCACACGGGGCGGCCCGGTCGTTGCCGAAGTTCCTGAATCTCGCGCAGATCCGCTTCCCGATCGGGGCAATCGCATCGATCCTGCACCGCGTCTCCGGCGTCGTGCTCCTCGTCTCGCTGCCTCTGCTGGCGAGCGCGCTGGGCGAATCGCTGCGCAGTCCGCAGGACTTCGACGCCGTCGTGCACTCGGCGACGCGCTCGTGGTTCGCGCCGCTGCTGTTCATCGGCGTCTGGGCACTGGTGCACCACATCTTCGCCGGCGTGCGGCACCTGTTCATGGACGCCGGCTTCGGCTACAGGCTGCCGCAGGCGCGCACCAGCGCCTTCGTCTCCATCGCCGCCGGCATCATTGCGGCGCTGCTGTGGCTTCTCGCCTGGGCACTGCGATGAGAGTCTTCTCCGGGCAGCGCGCCTGGCTGCTGCAGCGTTTCAGCGCGATCGCGATCCTCGTCCTGCTCGTGCTCGGAATCGTGCGCATGGCCGTCATGGACGGCTCCGCCTACGACCGCTGGCACGCCATCGCCACCAGTACGCACGGCGCCGTGCTGATCCTCGCCTTCTTCATGTCGATGGCGCTGCACGGATGGATCGGCGTGCGCGACGTCGTCCTCGATTACGTGCACGCTCCTGCGCTGCGCCTGCCGCTGCTCGCAGTGATCGCGTTCATCCTCGTCGCGGTGCAGATCCGCGTCGCGATGATCCTGCTGGGGCAGCCATGAAGGTCAGCATCTATCGTTTCGATCCCGATGTCGACGAACGCCCGCGCATGCAGCACTACGACATCGAGCTGCGCCATACCGACCGGATGCTGCTCGACGTGCTGCTGCGGCTGAAGGAGGTCGACGACAGCCTTTCGTTTCGTCGTTCGTGCCGCGAGGGCGTATGCGGCTCGGACGCGATGAACATCAACGGCCGCAACGGCCTGGCGTGCATCCATCCCGTGGCCGAGCTGAAGGAGCCGGTCGTGCTGCGGCCGCTGCCCGGTTTTCCGGTCGTGCGCGATCTGGTCGTCGACATGACGCAGTTCTTCGCCCACTACCATTCCATCCGTCCGTACGTAGTCGACGACCGTCCGATGCCCGAGCGCGAGCGGCTGCAGTCGCCCGAGGAGCGCGACCGGTTGAACGGCCTGTACGAGTGCATCCTGTGCGCCTGCTGCAGTTCGTTCTGCCCGTCGTACTGGTGGAATCCCGACAAGTTCATCGGCCCGGCCGGACTGCTGCAGGCCTGGCGCTTCATCACCGACAGCCGCGACACGGCGCGCGGCGAGCGTCTTGCCTTCCTCGACGACGTCTATCGGCTGTACCGCTGCCGCACGATCATGAACTGCACCGAGGTGTGCCCCAAAGGGCTCAGCCCGTCGCACGCGATCGAGCAGATTCGCACCGCGCTGGTGAAGGATTCCTCGTAGTCGCGCCCGATGGCGCAAGGCGTGCGTTCGGCGCGCCGGGCGCATTCTCGCGTACATTGGAACCCGTCGATCACCGTCCACGGGAGTTCCCGATGAAGCCACGCCCGCACCGGGCGGTTCCGCGCGCGCGCCCCGGTGCAAGCGCGCTGGCCGGCGCGGCCGTCGTCGCTGCTGCGATCGCGGGCAGCCTGCCCGCGGCGCGCGCAGCCGGTGAAGACTCCCTCGGCGCAGCGTTGTACGAGAGCCGCTGCACCGGTTGCCACGAGCGCAGCGTGCACACGCGCAGTCCGCGGCGCGCCGGCAATTTCGACCAGATCCGTGCCTATGTCTGGCGCTGGGATCGCTATCTCGGCGGTGCCTGGCAGCAGGGCGAGATCGACGCCGTCGCGCGGTACCTGAACGAGCGCTACTACCACTTTCCGTGTCCGCAGGACGTCTGCGGCCTGGCGGCGCGCTGACGCATGGCGTCCACGCTGCTCGCGCTGCTCGATGACATCACGAGCGTGCTCGACGATGTCTCGACGATGACGAAGATCGCCACGAAGAAGACCGCCGGCGTTCTGGGCGACGACCTCGCACTGAACGCGCAGCAGGTCACGGGCGTGCATGCCGATCGCGAACTGCCCGTCGTGTGGGCGGTGGCCAAGGGGTCGCTGCGCAACAAGGTGATCCTGGTGCCGGCGGCGCTTGCGATCAGCACCTTTGCGCCATGGGCGATCACGCCGCTGCTGATGGTCGGTGGCGCGTACCTCTGCTACGAAGGTTTCGAGAAGGTCGCGCACCGCCTCTTCCAGGGCAAGCGGCACCAGGCGCGCGGACCGACCGCGCCGGTCGTCGGCGAGTCGATGGCGCCGGCGGAGGTGAAGGCGCTCGAGAAGACGAAGATCGAAGGCGCGGTGCGCACCGACTTCATCCTGTCGGCCGAGATCATCACGATCTCGCTCGGTGCGGTGGCCAGCGCCACCTTCGGCGTGAAGGTCGGGGCTCTCGTGGCCGTCGCCCTGCTGATGACGGTCGGTGTCTACGGACTCGTCGCCGGCATCGTCAAGCTCGACGATCTCGGCCTGCATCTGCTCGCGAAACGCGGTTCGAGCCTGTTCGACCGGATGCGCCGCCTGCTGGGTGCGGCCGTCGTGCGCGCGGCGCCGTGGCTGATGAAGACGCTCTCGGTCGTCGGCACCGCGGCGATGTTCCTCGTCGGCGGCGGCATTCTCTCGCACGGGATTCCCGGCGTGGAGTCGTGGCTGCATCGATTGATCGATCCGATCGACGACGCACCGGTCTTCGGCGACGCGGTGGAGATGATCGGTCCGATGCTGTTCAACGCCGCGCTCGGCATCGGTGCCGGCGCGATCGTCCTGGCTGCGTCGCTTTCGGCGCAGCGCGCGATTGCGGCACTGCGTCCCGCCGGTCCGCGATGAGCGTGCGCAGCCTGGTCCACCTGTTCGAGCCGCGCTCGGTCGCGGTGGTCGGCGCATCGAACAAGCCGCGCCACGTCGGCAACGTGCTGATGCGCAACCTTCTCGAGGGCGGTATCGATGCGCCGGTGATGCCGGTGAATCCGCGCTATCGCTCGGTGGCCGGCGTGCTCACCTACCCCGACGTGGAAAGCCTGCCGCAGGCGCCGGAGCTCGCGGTCATCTGCAGCCCGGCAACGACGATTGCCGCGGCGATCGACGCGCTCGGGCGCCGCGGCACGGCGGTGGCGATCGTCGTGCACGACGATCTGCTCGGGCGGCATGACGCGGGCGGCGCGTCGGTGCGCGACGCGATGCTCGCCGCCGCGCGGCGACACTCGATGCGTGTGCTCGGGGCAGGCAGCCTCGGCGTGCTCGTGCCGCGCGTCGGCCTGAACGCGAGCCTGAGCCACGTGTCGGCATTGCCGGGCAAGCTCGCCTTCGTTTCGCAGTCGGGCGCGATGTGTACCGCGGTGCTCGACTGGGCGCGCGCCAAGGGGATCGGCTTCTCGCATTTCGTCGCCCTCGGCGATTGCGACGACGTGGACTTCGGCGACGTCCTCGATTACCTCGCCAGCGACCCCGACACCGACGCGATCCTGCTGTACATCGAGCGCATCCGCGAGCGGCGCAACTTCATGGCGGCAGCACGCGCGGCGGCGCGCAACAAGCCCGTGCTCGCCGTGAAGGCGGGGCGCGTCGCGCGCGACGATGCCGACCTTCAGTCGCCGGCAACACTTTCCGGTGCGCTGGCACGTCCCGACGACGTTTTCGACGCCGCGCTGCGCCGGGCCGGCATCCTGCGCGTCTACGACATCGACGAACTCTTCGCCGCGGTCGAGACGCTCAGCCGCGCGAAGGCGTTCCGCGGCGAGAAGCTGGCGATCATCCACAACGGCGGCGGTGCAGGGCTGATGGCGCTCGACGAGTTGCTGCTGGGCGGCGGCACCTGCGCGCGGTTGGGCGACGAAACGACGCGGAGGCTGGCCGAGATGCTGCCGGCTGCCTCGGCCCCCGGCAATCCGGTCGACGTCGGTGTCAATGCGCCCGGGCAGCGTTACGCCGATTGCCTGAAGGCCGTGCTGACCGACCCGCAGGTCAACGCAGCGCTCGTCATGCACGCGCCGACCGCGACCACTCGCGGCGAGGAAGCCGCGCAGGCGGTAATCGGCGTCGCGCGCGAGTTGCGCGCGGCGCGCATCCTCACCTGCTGGGTGGGCGCCGACGCGGCGACCGCTCCGCGCCGCCTGTTCGCGGAGGCGGGCCTTCCGACCTACGAGACGCCGTCGAGCGCAGTGAAGGCTTTCCTGCACGTGGTGAATTTCCATCGCAACCAGGAAATGCTGATGCAGACGCCGCCGTCGCTGCCGAGCGAATTCCGGCCCGACGCCGCCGCCGCGCGCGCCGTGGTCGAGCGCGCGCTCGCTTCGGGCGACGTGCTGCTGTCCGAGCCCGACGCGAAGGCGGTGCTCGCGGCCTACGGCATTCCGGTCGTGCCGACGCGCATTGCCGAGTCGCTCGAGCATGCGGCACAGGTCGCCGACACCGTCGGCTATCCGCTCGCCCTCACCGTGCTGTCGCCGGACATCGCTCGCAAGTGGGACGTCGGCGGCGTGGCACTGAACCTGGAGAGCGCCGACGCCGTGCGCACCGCGGCGCTCGGCATGACGCGGCGCGTCTCCGAGCGCATGCCCAGTGCGCGGATCACCGGGTTCACGCTGCAGCCGATGGTGCCGCGGCGCAACGCGCGCCAATTGATCGTCGGCGTCACCACGGATCCGCTGTTCGGCCCGGTGATCCTGTTCGGCGAGGGCGGCCGCGCGGTGGAGGTGATCCGCGACCACGCGATCGGCCTGCCGCCGCTGAACCTGCCGCTGGCGCGCGAACTCATCGCGCGCACGCGCATCGACAAACTGCTCGGCGCGTATCACGACCGGCCGGCGGCCGACGTCGATGCGATCTGCCTGACTCTCGTGCAAGTCTCCCAGCTCGTCGTCGATCTTCCCGAGATCGTGGAGATCGACATCAACCCGCTGTTCGCCGGCGACCAGGGCGTCGTCTGTGTCGATGCGCACATGCGCGTCGATGCCGCAGCGCGCCGACCGGGGCGGCTGGCGATCCGTCCGTATCCGAAGAACCTCGAAGAGAAGGCGCAGCTGCGCAGCGGTCGCGCGATCCTGCTGCGCCCGATCCGTCCGGAGGACGAGCCGGCGCACCAGACGCTGCTCGCGCACATGACGCCGGAAGACCTGCGCTTTCGCTTCTTCGACTCGGTGCGCCAGCTCGGGCACTCGCAGATGGCGCGGCTCACGCAGATCGACTACGACCGCGAGATGGCCTTCATCGCCGTCGCGCAGGGCGAAAGCGGCGAAGCCGAGACGCTCGGCGTCGTGCGCACGGTCACCGATCCCGACAACGTCGTTGCCGAGTTCGCGGTGCTCGTGCGCTCCGACCTGAAGGGGCAGGGTTTGGGCCGCCTGCTGATGGCAAAGATCATCGACTACTGCCGCCGGCAGGGCACGCGCGAGATCGTCGGCGAGATCCTCGGCGAGAACGACGACATGCTGCGCCTGGCGAGCCGGCTCGGATTCGCGCTCGAGCCGGATCGCGAGACGGGGACGATCCGCGCGCGACTCGCACTCGCCTGAACCCGACCGTCCTGTGCGTACGCTCTTGCTTCCGCTTCGGGCTGCGGCGAGAATCCCGACGACCATGGCGAACGCCCCGCGTACCGCGGCCTTCGAGATCGACGCGATCGAAGTGCTCGAGAGCATCTCGGACGGCTTCCTCGCCTGCGATTCGCACTTTCGCTTCCTCTACGTGAACGCCTCGGCCGAGCGCCAGCTGGCGCGCTCGCGCGACGAGCTGATCGGACAGAACGTCTACGAGGTGTATCCGGAGCTCGCCGCTACCGCCGGCGTCGATGCGGCGGCGCTGCGCGAGGCCGCCCGTACCGGCAAGACCATCGATCTCGAGTACTACAGCCCGATCGTCGGACGCTGGTATCGCGCCTGCGTGCATCCGCGCAGCTGGGGCTGGGCGCTGTACTTCCACGACGTGACGCGGCGTCATCTCGCGCGCAAGGCGCTCGACCGGAGCGAGCGGCAATACCATACGTTGATCGATTCGATCGACCAGGGCTACTGCGTCGTCGAGATGCTGTTCGACGAGCGCGGCGCGCCGATCGATTTTCGCTACCTCGAGGTCAACGAAGCCTTTTCGGCGCAAACCGGACTCGTCGATGCTGCCGGTCGAAGGGCGCGCGAGCTCACGCCGCAGATCGACCCGTACTGGCTCGAGAACTACGCACGGGTGGCGCGCACGGGCGAGCCCGCGAGCCTCGAGCACTACTCGACGCCGCTCGGCCGCTGGTTCGACGTCTATGCGTTCCGTCCCGATCAGGCACCGTCGAACCGCGTGGCGCTGCTGTTTCGCGATATCACCGCGCGCCGACGCATCGACGACGCGCTGCGCGAGAGCGAGGAGCGCTTCCGCGTGCTCGTCGAGGCGATGGCGCAGGCGGTGTGGGAATCGGACCCGTCGGGCAACGTGCAGTCGTACTCGTCGTCCTGGCACGTGCTCACCGGCCAGCTGTCCGGGCAATGGCGTGGCGAAGGCTGGCTCGATGCGGTGCACCCCGAGGACCGCGAAGCGACGCGACGGAAATGGTTCGACGCAATCGCGCGGCACCTGCCTTTCGAACTGGAGTACCGCATCGTCGTCGCCGACGGCAGCGTGCGATGGAGCAACGATCATGCGGCACCGCTGTTCGCCTCGGACGGTACCGTGCGCAAGTGGGTCGGGATGAACGTCGACATCACCGAGCGGCGCAGCGCCGAGGAGGCATTGCGCGAAGCCGATCGTCGCAAGGACGAGTTCCTTGCGATCCTCGCGCACGAACTGCGCAACCCGTTGGCGCCGTTGCGCACCGGCATCGAGATCATGCGCATGGGACGCATCGATGCGGAGCGCGGCGAGCGCGTGCGCGCGATGATGGGCCGGCAGGTGGACCACATGGTGGCCCTGGTGGATGACCTGATGGACGTCAGCCGGATCAGCAGCGGACGCATCGTGCTCGACCGGCGCCCGGTCGAGCTTGCCACGGTGATCCGCAGCGCGCTGGAAGCGTCCGACCCGATCATCCGCAACAAGCGCCACGAGGTGAGCCTCACGCTGCCGGCCGAGGCGGTATGGGTGGACGGCGATCTGCATCGGCTCACGCAGGCGATCGCCAACCTGCTGACCAACGCCGCCAAGTACATGGAACCCAACGGGCACGTCGTCGTCGCACTGGGGCGCGACGACGGCGAGGCGGTCGTCAGCGTGAAGGACACCGGCATGGGCATTCCGCCGACGATGCTGGAGAAGGTCTTCGACCTGTTCGCGCAGGTGGACAGCGCGATCGACCGCCGGCAGGGCGGCCTCGGCATCGGGCTGACGATCGTGCGCCAGCTCGTCGAGCTGCACGGCGGGCGCGTCGAAGCGCGCAGCGAAGGTGCGGGTCGCGGCAGCGAGTTCATCGTTCACCTGCCGTTGTCGACGACGCCGGACGACGAGCTGCAGGCGCCGCACGTGTCCGATCCTGCCGTTCGCGCGCGGCGCATCCTGGTCGTCGACGACAACGAGGACGCCGCGCAGGCGATGGCGACCATGCTCGGACTGCTCGGGCACGAGGTCGAAGTCGCCCTCGACGGGGAGCAGGCGCTGCGCAGGGCCGAGCGCGGCCGTCCCGAGGTGATCCTGATGGATCTGGGGATGCCGAACATGAACGGATACGTCGCCGCGCGACGAATCCGGCAGAGCGAGTGGGGGCGCGAACTGTTGCTCATCGCCGTCACCGGCTGGGGCCAGCAGGCCGATCGCCAGGCCTCCGAGCAGGCCGGCTTCGACCATCATCTGGTCAAGCCGGTGGAGCTCGATGCGGTCCAGTCGCTGATCGCGCAGCTCGATGCGCGCTGAGGGCCTCGGAGCGGCTGCCGGATTCGGCACTACCCCTATTCGCGGGGCATGCTCGGCGCGTTAAGCTCCCGGTTCGCCAACGAGGAGTCACTGCAATGAGCCCGACGCGTCGAACCGTCCTCGCCACCGCCGTCATCGCGGCCGCCACGTTTGCCGCAGCGGGAGCCTTCGCGCAGCCCAGGCCGATCCGCATCGGCGTGATGAACGACCAGTCGAGCGTCTATGCCGACTTCCAGGGGCCGGGTTCGGTGCTCGCGGCGAAGATGGCGGTGGAAGACTACGGCGGCAAGGCGGCTGGCCGCACCGTCGAAGTCGTCTCGGCCGACCACCAGAACAAGCCCGACGTCGGCAGCGCGATCGCGCGTCGCTGGATCGACGAGGACGGTGTGGACATGATCGCCGACCTGCCGAACTCGGCGGTCGCTTTCGCCGTCAGCGACGTCGTGCGCGACCGCAACAAGGTGATGATCGGCTCGGGTGCCGGCTCGGCGGAGCTCACCGGGTCGAAGTGCTCGCCCAACACCGTGCACTGGACCTACGACACCTGGTCGTACGGTCACTCGCTCGCCAAGGCGGTGATGCAGCGTGGCGGCAAGAGCTGGTTCTTCGTCACCGCAGACTACGCCTTCGGCCACGACCTCGAGAAGCAGGCCTCCGACGAGGTGAAGAGCGGTGGCGGAAAAGTGCTCGGCGCCGTGCGGGCGCCGATCGGCACGATGGACTATTCGTCGTTCCTGATCAGCGCTCAGTCGTCGGGCGCCGATGTCGTCGCGCTGGCGGTGGCCGGCGGCGACACGACCACTTCGATGAAGCAGGCCGCCGAGTTCGGGCTGACCGCGAAGCAGACGATCGCGCCGCTGATCTTCGGCATCAACAACGTTCCCGCACTCGGGCTGGCGGCGGCGAAGGGCGCGCTGCTGGTGAACCCGTTCTACTGGGACATGAACGACGGCACGCGCAAGTGGTCGCGCGAGTTTCGCAAGCGCGCGCACAACCACGCGATGCCCAACGACATGCAGGCGGGCGTCTACGCGGGCGTGCTGCACTACCTGAAGGCGGTCGACAAGGTCGGCAATGCCGAGGACGGCAAGGCGATCGTCGCAGCGATGAAGGCGATGCCCACCGACGATCCGCTGTTCGGCAAGGGCCGTATCCGCGAGGACGGCCGCAAGCTGCACCCGATGTACCTCTTCCAGGTAAAGTCGCCGGAAGAATCGAAGGAGGAATGGGATTACTTCAAGCTGCTCTCGTCGGTGCCGGCCGATCAGGCCTTCCGCCCGATGAGCGAAGGGAAGTGTCCGCTGGTTGCCAACAAGTGAGGCCGCGAGGCCTCGATCCCGAAACGAGGAGGAGACATCCGATGAACCCGCATCGATTGGGCCGCCGTGCCTTCGCGCTCGCCGCGGCCGCCGCGCTCGCCGCAACGGCTCCCGTGCTGCACGCGCAGGAGCAGACCTTCGACCTGAAGATCTCTCACTGGGTGCCCCCGTCGCATCCGCTGCAGAAGGCGCTCGAGGAGTGGGCCGCGTCCGTGGAGAAGGCGTCGAACGGAACGATCCACTCGAAGGTCTACCCGTCGCAGCAGCTGGGCAAGGCCTTCGACCACTACGACATGGCGCGCGACGGCATCGCCGACATGACCTACGTGAATCCGGGTTACCAGCCGGGGCGCTTCCCGATCATCGGCGCCGGCGAGCTGCCGTTCCTGCTGTCGAACGCGAAGGGCGGCACGCAGGCGATCGACGAGTGGTATCGCAAGTACGCCGAGCGCGAGATGAAGGACGTGAAGTTCTGCTTCGCGTTCGTGCACGACCCCGGCAGCTTCCATTCGCGCACGAAGAAGATCATGGTGCCGGAGGACGTCTCCGGGATGAAGATCCGTCCGGCGCACGCGACAATGGCCACCTTCGTCACGATGCTCGGCGGCACCAACGTGCAGGCGTCGGCCCCCGAGGTGCGCGACGTCATCGAGAAGGGCGTCGCTGACGCCGTGACGTTCCCGTGGGGCTCGGTGATCCTGTTCGGCATCGACAAGGTCACCAAGTACCACATGAACGCGCCGTTGTACGCGACCACCTTCGCGATGGTGTTCAACAAGTCGAAGTACAACCGGATGTCGGCCGCTCAGAAGAAGGTGATCGACGATCACTGCAACAACGAATGGGCGGTGCGGGTGGCTTCGCCGTGGGCCGACTTCGAGCACGCTGGCATCGCCAAGCTCGCCGCGGAGGAGGGGCACGAGGTCTACAATATCACGCCCCAGCATACGGCGGCATGGAAGAGGGCTGCCCAGCCGCAGCACAACACGTTGGCCGACAACGTGCGCAAGGTCGGCGTCGATCCCGATGTGGCGATGAAGGAGTTCGAGGCGCTGCTCGAGAAGTACGGCGCCGCGGCGAAGTGACGACTGGCGCTGGCGCACCGCCGGAGGGCGGCGCGGCGCCGCCGCCGGCGGCCGTCGCCGCCCATCCGGGGCTCGACCGCTTCATCCACGTGATCGAGGTCACGGCGGCGTGGTTCCTCGCCGTCGTGACCGCGCTCACTTTCGTGTCGGTGATCCTGCGCTACTTCTTCGCCTGGCAGATTCCCGACACCTACGACTTCAGCCGCCTGCTGCTCGCCACGCTGATCTTCTGGGGCATGGCGGGCACCGGCTATCGCGGCGAGCACATCACGGTCGACCTGATCTGGGGGGCGTTGGGGCGTGGCTGGCAGCGCGCGCTCGACGTCTTCGCCACGGCACTGACGCTGTTCGCGATGACCGCGTTCGCGATCATGATGGGCAGCAAGGTCCTCGACACGCGCGCCGAGAACGTGCTCACCTTCGATCTGCGACAACCGGTCTGGCTGTATTACGCGCTCGCATGGATCGGCCTGGTCGCCGCCGTGCTGCTGCTCGTGATCCGGCTGTACCGACTGCTGCTGCATCCGCTCGCGCTCGAGGACGGGTCGCGCGCCCACGTTTCCACCGAATGATTCGATGAACGAGCACGCGGTAGCGGTCACCGGTTTCGTCGTCCTTTTCGTCCTGATGCTGTTGCGCGTGCCGGTCGGCATCGCGATGGGGCTGGTCGGCATCATCGGCTTCGGCTACCTGAACCAGGACTGGGGCTCGGCGATGAGCCTGCTGGCGCAGTCGCCGATCCGCACCGTTGCCGACGTGCAGTTCGCGGTGATCCCGCTGTTCCTGCTGATGGGCGCCTTCGCTTCGGCGTCGGGCATGAGCCGCGAACTGTTTCGCGCTTCGAACGCGTTTGTCGGGCACTTCAAGGGCGGGCTGGGAATTGCCACGATCGCAGCCTGCGGCGGTTTCGCGGCGATCTGCGGCTCGTCGGTAGCGACCGCGGCCACCTTCTCGTCGGTGGCGTATCCGGAGATGCGTCGCTACGGGTATCCGCAGAGCTTCTCCACCGGCGTCATCGCGGCCGGCGGCTCGCTGGGCATCATGATTCCGCCTTCGACCGTGCTCGCCGTCTACGGTCTGATCACCGAGCAGGACATCGGCAAGCTGTTCATCGCCGGGATCCTGCCCGGCATTCTCGCCGTCTCGATGTACATCTTCACGATCAACCTGATCGGCATGGTGCGGCCCGGCTTCCTGCCCGCCGGCGAGCGGCAGACGCTGCGCGAAAGGCTCGCCTCGCTGCGCGACATCTGGGCCGTGGTGCTGCTGTTCCTGTTCATCATCGGCGGGCTGTATGGCGGTCTGTTCACTGCGACCGAGGCCGGCGGCATGGGGGCGGCCGGGGCGTTCATCATCGGCGTGCTGCGGCGCAGGCTGTCGCGCAGCCAGTTCATGCGGTGCCTGATCGAGTCGCTGCGAACGACCGCCGCGGTGTTCACGATCCTGATCGGCGCACTGCTGTTCGGCTATTTCCTCACCATCACCCAGACGCCGCAGGCGCTCACGTCGTGGCTCACCGGGCTGGGGCTCGGCCCCTACGGCGTGCTTGCGCTGATCCTGCTGATGTACCTGCTGCTCGGCTGCATCATGGACGCGATGGCGATGATCATCCTCACCGTGCCGATCGTGTTTCCGCTGATCCTGCAGCTGGGCTTCGACCCGATCTGGTTCGGCGTCATCGTCGTCGTCACCGTCGAACTGGGCCTCATCCATCCGCCGGTAGGGATGAACGTGTTCGTCATCAAGAGCGTCGTGCGCGACGTGAAGCTGTCGACGATCTTCCTCGGCGTGGCGCCGTTCGTCGTCACCGACATCGTGCGGCTCGTGCTGCTCGTCGCGTTCCCGGTCATCGCGACGTACCTGCCCGCGCACATGTGAGGGCGTCGGTGCTCGCGCTCGCCGTCGTGCTCCCGCTCGCCGGCTGCACGCCGTTCCCGGCGCCCGACGGACGGACGACCCGGACGGCGCAACGCTGCGCGGGCGCAGTTCAGGCTTCGTGCAGGCGCCGGAAATAGCCGCCCTGGCATCGGTACTCGCCGTCGATCGCCGACCAGTAGCGCTGCGCGTCGCGGCTCGCCAGGTACCTTCGGCGCTTTTCGAGCCGCCCGCGACCGACAACGCTCTTCAACACGACGTAGCGCACCCTGGCGTCCGGCGCGAGCAGGATCGTGCAGCCTCCATGGTAGGAGAACGCCGGTCCGGCGGGGCCCGCGCGTACGTGCCGCAACTGCGTGACCTCGGCGACCAGGTCGAACGCGACCTGTCCGTCGGGTCCGATGCGTCGCGCCGTGCGGATCGACTCGACGCAGGGCGCATCGACGCGATCGCCGGCCAGCCGCGGATCGTCCGACGCTACGAGACCGAACTCGTCCAGATGCGCCGCGTGCGTGACGAATCGTCCGAGTGCTTCGGCCTGGCGGCGTCGTTCACGGACGTCCGCGACGTCGGCGGGATCGCAGCGAAAGCGCCGCTCGTCGAAGCCGAGCGCCGACACCGGAGGCAGGTCGATGCGCGGCGGATGCCACAACAGCGCGTCCTCCGACAGGCTCGGCACCGACTCGGGATAGATCCGGCGCCGCCGGAACGCGTCGACGAGCGCGCCCCGGTAGTCCCACGGGTCGTCGGGTACGAGGTCGTGGTCCGCGGTGACGAGTGCGCGCAGGTAGTCGCCGAAGGTGAGCCCGACGGGAGGGCAGTAGTCGATGGCGCGAATGCAGATGGCGAGGAACTGCCCGGCGAGCCTGCTCGCCTGGTCGGCGAGCAGGCGCCGCAGGTCGTGCGCGAGTTCGCCTGGCGAGAGCATGCCGCTGCCGTCGGTAGCCAGTCGCACGTAGCGCTCGGTCTTGCGACGATAGATCGTCACGAACGCTTCGAACACGGCGCTCATCAGCACCGCGCCGAGCCGGTGCGCCTCGAACTGTTCGCTGTACAGCGTCGGATGCTCAGGGTCGTCGTCCACCGCGCTGCGCATCGGGCCTTCGCGCTCGGTCGTGTGGCCGAACTGCTGCGCGAGGCCGTTGAGCAGCGAGCGATGCGCGAGCTCGCCGCGACAGCGCCGGATCGCCTGCGCGACCACCTCGCGATAGCTGAAGTGCTGGAACAGCGCGACGAGATCGGCGAACGCCTCGTGGAAGGCGACGACGTCGGCGCCGCTGGGCTCGGCGAGCTTCGCGCGCAATCCGTCGAGAAGCGCATGCGTCACCTCGTGCGCGACGATGTCGTGCGACAGGCAGGTGAAGACCACGCCGCGCGGAAGCGTCCGATCGCTCGGCGCGTCGGGCGCAGCGTAGTAGCCGAAGCACAGTGCGCCTTGCGTGCCGCGGTTCTCGTACCACGCGTTGCGCGCCTCGCCGCCGTGCGGCTGCAGCAGCAGCCTTGCCGGCGTCGGCGATGCCGGATCGCCGAAGCCCCATTCCGGATTGCGACCCAGCGCCTTGCGGAAAGTCGCGTACACGTTGCAGCACACCGCATACACCATCTGCTGATGGAAGCGCGGATCGGACGGCGACGGCGCGTAACCGTCGGCGATCAGCACGTTCGGATCGTCTAGATCGGCGCATCGATACGACGCGCCGAGCGAGAGGTCGCGGTTGTCGACGACGAAGAGCCGGCCCGCCGGTCCGGGTTGCAGCGGCTCCCACGGTACGTCGATGGTCGCGATCGCACCCTCGAGCCTCGACGCCGACGGATCGATGGCATAGATGCGCAGCGGGCGGTACAGCGGCTCGTCCCGGCGGCGCTGGTGCGGTGCCATCGGAACACGGCCGATCGCCGCCGACAGCGAGAACGGCTGTGCTTCGATCGAAGGGGGCGGCGCGGGCGGCAGCGGGGCGCGCACCGGCGCCGTCGTTCCGTCACGACTCTGTGCCTCGGCGGCGACGGCCTCGGTCGTCGTCGCGGCGCTGTCCGCGGTCGGGTTCTCCGCCATTTCTGCCGCCGTTCAGTGCGTCGTTTCGATGGCGTCGATCGCCCCGGTTGCCGCTTGCGCAGCGTCGCGCAGCGGCTGCAGCAGCCGCAGCGAGAGCGCGTCCGGGGCGCAGTCGAGCATCGGGTGCTGGCGCGGGTTCGCGCCGAACGCTTCGGTCACGCGGTGTACGAACTGTTCGTTCGTCGTCGCGCCGACGCCTTCGGTGAGCAGGTGCGTCGCGCGCAGCGTGAACTCGCCGTGCCCATCGCTCTCCCAGGCCACCTCGCTGTCCAGGCAGGCGGCGAACTTCACGTCGCGCATGCGGCTTCGCCCTCCGGTTCCCTGCGGCGAGGCCGAGCGCATCGCGAAGCGCGGCTGTTGGCGGAAGCGTCGATGCGCGTCGATCAACTCGGCGGTCGGCACGACGAAGCGCTTGCGCTCGTCCGAGGCCGTAGCGCGCGGCCGGCTGTCGGGGGCGCCGACGGCGAAGCGGCTGTTGGTGCCCGAGTGACAGCAGTCCATGAAGAAAGTCAGGCTCACGCCGTCGGGCAGCTTGCGCAGCACGCGTGCGATGTCGTCGTCGATGTACAGAGCGCCCGAGGCGAAATCCACCGGGCAGATCGCCTCGTCCTCGCGGTCGTCCTCGTCGCCATCGAGATCGGGTAGATGCGTTCCGTGTCCCGAGTATTGAAAGACGAGGACGTCGCCGGCGCGGCTGCTCGTCACCAGGCTGTCCAGTTCGCGATCGATCGCTTCGCGCGTGGCTTCCTGGTCGATGAGCATCGTCCTTTCGAAGCCCAGGCTCGACAGCGCCTCCGACCACATCCGGGCGTCGGCCACGCAGCCGGCAAGTCGGTGCTTCGGATCGGGATAGCGATCCACGCCGATGCACAACGCGGCGCGACGTCCGTTGCGGGCGATCGCCGGAGGAAGGCCGAGCGCGGTCGGTGTCGGCATCTCGCCGTTCGACGGGATCGCCACGATCGACGGCTCGAGCGGTTCGAGCGACGTCGGCGCAGTCCAGCTCGTTGCCGACGACGGCCATTCGTACGTGGTGCCCGCTGGCCAGTCGATCTCCTCGGACCAGGGACGCGGTTCACGCCGCGAGCGCACGACACTCGCGTAGTCGACGATCGCGTCCGCGTCGGCGCGGCCCAGTACCCGCCGCGCGAGGCTGTTCATCGTCGGCGCGTCGTCGTCGAAGGCGGCGTGCGCGCGCGCCGTGCTCGCCGAGGCTCCGGTGTCGCCGGGCGTGACCGACCAGACGACGCCGCCCGTGGTGGACGGCGTGCTGCCCAGTCCGAAAAGGCGTTTCATCTGCGGGTCGGCGCGCAGGCTTTCCTCGAGCCCGAGGATCGGCGCACCGCGCTCGCGCTCGAGCGCGTTGGACACCAGGTACAGCAGCGACTTGTGGTAGATCCCGGCGCAATCGTCGTCGCGCTCGTAGTCGCGCTGCATGGTGAAGAGCGTCAGTCGACGCACTGCTCCGTTCTCGCCGACGCGCTCCGCGAGACGATCGCGGAAAGTGTCGATCCGCACGGCCGGTGCGAGGAACTGCGCCGACTCGAAGGTCTGCACGCCGAGTTCGTGCGCACAGGCGAGGAAATGCGAATGAAGAATCGTGCCCGCGCTGTGGCCTGCCGCGTGCAGTTCGACCTGTTCCGGATGCGCGTCGCAGAACGCCTTCAGCTTCGCGGCGACGTAGCGGGCACCTCCGCCCAGGGGATCGTCTGCGCCGGGCGCATCGACCGAGCGTTCGGCGCTCGCTTTCATCCCCGCCCAGATTCGCCCGCCCTGCAGTGCGCGCGCGCCCACCTCGATCAGCGGATCGAGCGTGTGATCCCACAGGTCGCGCGGAATCCCGCGCATCGCTCCCTGTTGCGCGCGCGTGAGCAACTGCGAGATGGTCTCCAGCAGCCCGGTCTCCCAGATGAAGTGGATCGGATAGACCTCGTTGCGCTTCCACCATTCGACGTGACGCGCCGCGATCTGCAGGCCGCTCGATTCGGAGACGAGCCCGCCGTGCGCGTAGAGCAGCACCCGCAGTTTTCTGCCGCGCCCGCGCGCCTCCCGCAGCGCGCGCGGCAGCGACTGCTCGAAGATCGCATCGACGTCGGCAGCTGTGGTCGAAAGCTCGCCGCCCGCGGAAAGCCGGCCGAACCGCAGGTTGACCAGGTGCGGACGCAGCGACGCGAGCAGCGCTGCATCGATCGACGCGCCGCGCGGCCGCTCGGCCGGGGCGCGTCCGGCGCCTGCCGCCGCGGGCTGTGCGCCGGGAACGCGATATTCGGCGGGCGTGGCTTCCTCGTCGTGCGACAACTCGGCGTCGCCCGGTTCGGGCGGCGCGGTCGACGCGCGACCGAGCGCGTCGATTGCCTCGCGCACGACCAGGTCGGATTCGTCGGGGAACGGACCGCGCGATTCCTGCGCGGGCTTCGCCGCGCGTCCGCGCGTTGCCGACAGGTGCTCGACCTCGGCGAGGATCTGCGCGAAGTCCAGCGAAGTGCCTGGACAGGTCTTCGTGGACATCGCGTTGTGGAACACGAGCGAATCGGCGTGCAGGCCGAACCTTGCCTGCACCTGCGCGACGACTCCGAGCGCCGTCTCGCGCTGCGCGCCATCGAAAGGATCGCAGCCGCGGTCGAAGTTGCCGATCATCTCGAACATGAACGGCCCGAACCGGGCGTTGCCGTTGTGTCCCGCCGCGCTCACCGGCGGCAGGTTCCAGTTGCGGCCGAGCCAGACCCAGCCTTCCGGATCGATCGTCAGGTGCTGCGCGATGTCCCGCCAGCCTTTCTCCCGGGTGTGGAAGCGCCACATCGCGACGATCGTTTCGTGGCCGCGAAAGTCGCTTCGTTGCGGCCGCCAGGTGTGGTGCATGTGCACGGCGTTGACGTGCCTCGTGAACGGGAAACGGTCGAGCAGTTGCGAGAACTGATCGAGCGACAAGCGCTTGAACACGGGCGTCGGCATGATCATCTCCTCGTTCAGGCGGCCGCCTGCGCGGCCGGCACTGCGGCAGCGGCCGGCTGCGGCGCGGACTTCTTGCGGTACAGGTGGGGAACGAACCAGCCGATCGTCGCGCCGATCAGCAGCGACGTCGCGGCCATCGTCGGAACGCGCTCGGCCATCCGCGCGGGCGCCGCGCCGACCGCGATCAGCAGTTCGACGATCATCCACTGCAGCAGTGCGAACGCGAGCGCCAGACCCACCGTCTCGGCAACGCGCAGCCACCCGGGCGCTTTCCCCGGATCGTCGGCGTAATCGTCGGCGGTCCATGCGATCGCCACCGTCGCGAAGAACACCATCAGCAGCCACGGCCAGCGCTCGACCGTCACCGTGAAAACCTCGCGGAAGCGGCCGGGCGAGCCGAGCGCGTCGAACAGGTTCCCCGAAAACTCGAACACGTAGCGGAACAGCAGCGAAACGAAGAAGGCGGCGGCCGCGGCGAGCGCGCCCGAGGCGCAATAGCCGGCGACCGGACGGAAGCCGACGCGACGGATGTCGGCGAAGGGCCAGATCGCCTTCGGATAGATCGCCAGCACCACCGCGATCGCGTAGATCATCGGAACCATGACGAGCACGCGCAGGTTCGGTGCGAGCGGCGCCGGCGAGACGAAGCGGCGCGCGACGAGCGTGATCAGCAGCATGCCGAAGAAGATCAGCCCGGCCACGAGGAACACCTCGTGCACGTCGAGCACGGGGCGCGACTGGCCGATGCCGGGAAAGCCGAGGCGCGCGAGCGCAGCGTGGCGCTGGCGCGGACCGAGCTCTACCTGCAGCACGCCGCCGGCGACGAAGTCGCACAGGCGCTGCTCCAGATCGTCGATGTCGCGCGGAAGTCGTCGGCGCAACGGCTGTCCGGCCAGAAGCTGCGCGTCACCGTCCAGCGTGCGCAGCGTCTTCTCGTCGAGCCCCGCCATCGCGTCGAAGCGCTCGCCCAGTGCCACGAAGGCAACTTTCTGCTCTTCCACGTAGCGCGCGTAACCGGCGGTCTGCGCCCACGGCCGGATCGACGCATAGAGCACGGTCGCGCGCGCCCAGCGGTGCAGCAGCGAGGATTCCGGCGCGAGCAGCCAGCGTTCGTCGACCTGCAGTTCCGCGAGCGTCGGGCGCAGCCGCTCGATCGACTCCGGGTACAGCACGAGCGGCGTAGCGGCGATGCGGCCCGACAGCTCGCGCGCCTCGAACGGGATGTTGCCGATGCGTTGAAACCATCGCTTGACGGCGTCGTCGATCTTGTTCAGGTAGGGAAAGTGCGGCAGCAGCGACGTCAGCACGAGCGCGGCGAACAGCGGGCCGGGCATCTGCTCGACCTGGTCGGAGACGGCGTCCACCTGCAGGAACTTCCAGACGGCGTCGAGGTCGATGTCGGTGAATGCGCCGCCGAGGACGAGGAACAGCGCGAGCATCGAGAATACGTAGCCGACGCGCGCCATCCAGTAGCGCAGGAACGTGGTGGTCGGCCGCGTGGGCCCGGGTGTGTCGAAGCGGTCGAGCGCGTAGAGCCAGACGACGACAGCCCCGAGAACCCATTGCAGGAGCAGCGAGCGGTTCATGGCGGCTCCCGTTTCGGGCAAAGCCGTGCCATGGCGCTTCGGCCGACTGCCAAGACGACTGCGCAACTGCGGTACTGCACGCTGCTCGCCCAGGATGACACGCGGGCGTCGTCTCCGCGGCGGCCGCCGGAAACGAACGACTGCATCATAGGAGCGCTTTCGCGGGAATCGATAATGGAGCGATCGAAGGACAGGGACATTCACCCGCCCGGGCGCACCCGGCGATGAAGCGCGCTCGGGGCGGGCCGGGTTCCGGCGGCACGGACGACGACGCGCATTCCGGCAAAGTCCGGCCGTCGCCGGCGCGCGTGCCGCAGACGCGCATCGGACGGCTGGCCAACGTGGCGCTGGCCGTGGGCGAACTGGCGCTGGCCGGGCTGGGCGAGGGTGCGCGTCGCGTGCTGGCCGACGGCAACGTCGCCTCGCTCGGCGCAGGCGCCTGGGTGTCGGCCGACAACGCGCGGCGCCTCGCGGCCCGGCTCGCGCGGCTGCGCGGCGGCGCAATGAAGCTCGGGCAGATGATGTCGATGCAAGGGCCCGATCTGCTGCCGCCGGAGTTCGCGCAGGCGCTGGCGATCCTTCGCGCGCAGGCGGCGCCGATGCCGCCGGCGCAACTGCATCGCGTGCTCGGGCGGGAGTACGGCAAGGGCTGGCGCGCGCGCTTCGAGCGCTTCGACGAGCAGCCGATCGCCGCCGCATCGATCGGGCAGGTGCATCGAGCGCGCACCATCGACGGGCGCGAGCTCGCGCTGAAGATCCAGTATCCGGGCGTCGCCCGCTCGATTCGCGGCGACATCGACAACGTGGTGGCCCTGCTTCGGCTGCTGAAGCTGCTGCCGCGCGACGCGGACATCGACGCGCTCGCCCGCGAGGCAGTGCGGCAGTTGTCGCAGGAGGCCGATTACCTGGCCGAGGCCGCAGCGCTCGGGCGCTTCGCCGCGCTCGTTGCCGACGAGCCGCGCCTGTACGCGCCGCGCGCGCACGCCGACCTCACCACCAGCCGCGTTCTCGCGATGGACTTTGTCGACGGCGAGCCGCTCGACGCGCTCGCGCGGCCGGGGGTGACGCAGTCGGTTCGCAACGAAATCGGCACGCTGCTCGAACGACTCGTGTTTCGCGAGTTGTTCGAGTTCCGCACCATGCAGACGGACCCGAATTTCGCCAACTACCTTTGGCAGCCCGACCGCGGGCGCATCGTCCTGCTCGATTTCGGCTCGACGACCGATTTCGATGCCGACTTCGTCGCGGCCTACACCCGCATAACGCAGGCGGCGATGAGCGGCGATCGCGACGCGGTTGCGCAGTACGCCATCGAGATCGGCTATGTCGATGCCGCCGATCCTGTGCCCCGCATCGAGGCCACGGTCGACGTGATCCTGCTGGTCTGCGAACCATTGCGGCATCGCGGCCGCTATGACTTCGCCGCTTCGGACCTGCCGTCGCGCGCGGGGGCGCTCGGGTTGGACATCGGCATCCGCCAGGGATTGCTGCGCGTGCCGCCCGCGCAGACGATGTTCCTGCACCGAAAACTGATCGGCTCGTTCTTCCTGCTCGCTCACATCGGAGCGCGCGTGGACGTGCGCTCTCTCATGCTCGCGCTGCTGAAGCGGGCGTGAACAGCGTAGTGCGATCCGAAGGTGCGGGCACGCTGCTTGTAGCACCTGGCAGTCCATTGTTTCGACGGAGGCAGGTCATGCCCGGACGCGAGAAACTTCCCGGCACGCTGAAGCGTTCGCCGCCGAAGGCGCAGCGCACGTGGGCGAAGGCGCACGACAGCGCGGTCGATGAATACGGCGAGGGCGAGCGCGCGCATCGGGTCGCCTATGCGGCCCTGAAGCATTCGTTCGAGAAGCAGGGCGACCACTGGGTCCCGAAGGATCACAAGGGCCCGTCCGATCCGCGCGCCGAGAAGAGCGGCAAGGCAGCGCGCCGCGGCGAAGGCGAGAGCTTCGGCGGAGTCGATTACGAAGGCAGCACGCGCGACGAGTTGTATCGGCGCGCGCGAAAGCTCGACATTCCCGGGCGCTCCGGGATGAACAAGAAGGAACTCGCCCGCGCGATCGCCGGGCGGCAGTGACCCGCTTTCCACGCGCCGCTCGCGCTTCGGCTCAGCGGCGCTGCAGGCGCCGGTACGCGTTGAAGTGCCGCACCGCCTGCTGCGCGTGGCCCAACTGGTCGTGCAGACGCGCGGCGTTGAAGTGCGCATCGGCCGATTTCGGCTCGAGCGCGAGGCAGCGCTCGTAGCTCTCGAGGGCGGCCTCGCGCTCGCCCAGATCCTCGAGTGCCACCGCGAGATTGAAGTGCAGCGAGCCCACGGCGGGCGAGCACCGCAGTCCTTCCCGGTAGACGGCCACTGCGTCCGCGCTGCGGCCGAGGTCGCACAACAGCGCACCCAGGTTCAGCCTCGCGTCGGCGTGCGTGGGTTCGATGGCGAGCGTGCTGAGGTACGCCGCCTCCGCCTGCTCGGCACTGCCTTCGCTCTCCAGACGCTGCGCGCGGCGAAAATGCGTGTCGGCGTCATCTGCAGCGCGGCTTGCGCGCTGGCGATGCGCAAGCATGCGGATGCTTCCCGATGCACGGACGACGTCGAAGTCGATCAGCAGTTGCCCCGATTCGGGCTCCCATTGCACGTCGCCTTCGCGCACGGCCACGGTGCTGCCCACCGCGGTGACCCGCAGACCGCTCAGTGGAAGTTCCGCCGGAAGAGAGCGGCGCAACTGCCGGAGCGAGCGCAGGATCGTGCGCGGAGCGATTCTTTGTGTGCGCAGCGCCTGCGCGGTGCGCAGCAGCACGATGTCCCGGAAAGAGAAGCGCAACTCGTTGCGCGCGCCGCGCGACGGCGTGACGAAGCCGGCGCGCACGAGCGAGCGTGCGATGCCCGGCGAGATGCCGAGCATCGTCTCGAGGCTCTTCAACGTGTACGGCGCATCGTCCGGTTGCGTCGTCACTTCTTCGATCGCGCCCGGGCGCGCGCAGGCGGCTGCTCCTCCTGCGCGGTGGCGCGCCTGGGCGCCTTGCGGGCGCGTGCCGCAGGCGCGGCCTGCGGCTCGGCGTCCTGCTCGGCTGGTGCCCGCGCCCCGGACGCCTTCGCGCCCAGACTCGCGCGCAACGCCTGCATCAGATCGATCACCTGCGCGCCGGCCGTGGGGGTCGCCTCCTCCTGCACGACGATGCGCTTGCCGGCGATCTTCTCGTCGATGGCGGCGAGGATGCGCTTCTTCTCCTCGTCCTCGAACTCCCTCGGATCGTAGTGGTCGGTGGAGATCTGCTCGATCAGTTGCAGCGCGAGCTTCAGTTCGGCATCGGTGACCGCCGCCTTCTCGATGTCGAGGTCCTTCAGCGAGCGCACCTCGTCGGCGTAGAGCAGCTGTTGCAGCACCATGCCGTCTTCCGAAGGACGGATCTGCACGACGTATTGCTTGCCCTTCCACGCCCATTTCGCCAGCGCGCAGCGGCGGCTTTCGCGCATCGCCTTCACCAGCAGGCTGTACGGCTTCGCGCCGCGCTTGTCGGGCGCCAGGTAATACGCCTTGTCGTAGTAGATCGGGTCGACCGCCTTCTCCGGAATGAAGGCGACGATGTCGATCGTGTGGCTCGGGCTTTCCTGCAGCGCCTTCAACTCGTCGGGCGTGAAGGTGACGAAGCGGTCCTTCTCGAACTCGTAGCCCTTGATCAATTCGGAGCGATCGACGACCTGTTCGTCGCGCGCCGAAACGTATTGCTGCCGGACGCGCTGTCCTTCCGGCGTGAGCAGGTTGAAGCGGATGGCGGCCGAGCTCTCGGTGGCCGTGTACAGCTTCACCGGAATCGAGACGAGGCCGAAGGACAGCGACAGCGAAGCGATCGAGCGCGCAGCCATGCGAGTCTCCTTGCCACCAGCGCAGGGCGCTGCGACGAGTATACGGTGCGTCAGGGAGGCAAGCGAAGTTCCCGGCTGGGCCACGCAAGCATGCAGGGGAGACCCCTTCGCCGGGAACGTCGACTCCGCGCCGGCCGGCGATCGGTCGGGGGACTCTTCGGCGGCCGGACGCCGCACCCGGGCCGCGCGGGCGACGGCCCGCGTAGCGCGGGTCGCCGCCCCTCGAGCTACAGCATCAGCTCGGTGCTGTTTTCACTGCGTCGGTCGTTACTGCGTCGTCGCGTGACTCCACCAGCCGCCGATGCTTCGGTCGCTGCCCAGTTCCCACAGCGCGAGGATGAAGACGATCGCGCCCAGGACCCAGGCGCTCCAGGCGGCCGCGATCGACGTACCGACGAAGCCAAGCACCCACGGCGAGATGAACAGCCAGGCGCCGAGGATGACGTTGACCCATTCTTTCCAGGCTCTCAGGTTCACCATCGCGGCGATGGCAAAGATGCCGATCAGGATGCCGAGCAGCACCGCATTGTCGGTGGCCCTGCCCGCGGTCGAGTAGCTGAGTACCCAAGGCGATATCAGCGACAGGATGCCGAGGATGAGGTTCACCGGGTCTTGCCAATGTCTTGAAGAGTTGGACATGAATCGACCTCCTTGAAAATTCGGTCGCCTTGCGACCCGAGGCCAGATAGATGAGGGCGAACGGGCTCGCCATCAAGATGATTTGGTCGATGGGATCGCGAACAGGCGTCATTTGCTTCCACGGAATGTGTCGCAAATTTCGCACCCGGGAGCAGGGGCGCGCAGGCCGTCTTGCAACGCGACAGCGAGCGCATCTGGGCCGCGCGAGGGCATGACCGTTGCTGCGAATCGGTGTCACCGTTCGGAGAGCGAAAGTCATGAGCAACAACGAGAGCAAGTCGAACCAGGCGCTGGGGCGTCACGAGCCGCGCCACCCGGATGACGTGCTGCCGCAGGACGATGCGGCGCGCGAGCAGCAGGCCAAGGACAAGTCGGCGCGCAGCGCGAGGCGCGACGCCGAGCGCGAAAGGCCCGACGCCAGGCCCGGGCGCGAATACCAGGGGAGCGGCGTGATGAACGAACACCAGCGTTACGGGAGTTCGGCGCGCCCGGAGGACCTAACCCAGGCCGAGCGCGACGAGCGGAAATAGCGGCGCGAACGAAGCGGGGAACAAGCGGGGAACATTTCGCTCGCTGACTCGTTCCAATGAGCAGGGCAGCGACTTTCCTGCCTCGCGGCTCGCAACGGAGTCGCCATGCTCATCGAAGGAGTTTTCGTGATGAAAGAACTTTACGCTTCCCTCGCCGCAGTCTCGCTCGTGGTCCTGGCTGTGCCTGCATTTGCCGACGAGGCGCGTTTCGTCGACAACCAGATCGGTTATCAGGTCGTGGTCACGCCGGGCGAGCTCACGCGCGCGCAGGTGATCGCCGAGCTCGAGCAGGCGCAGCGCAGCGGCGAACTCGCCTCCAGCCACGAGTTCGCGCAGCCGCTACACCTCGCGCCGTCGGCGAAGTCGCGCCAGCAGGTTCAACGCGAAGCTGCGCAGGTCAGCGCACGCGAGCGCACGGCGCAGAACGCGCTGTACGGACCGAATGCGTGATCGACGGTGCGGCCGGTGATCGCACGCCCACTCGCCCGCGGAAGCGAAGCGGCGGGCGTCGCGGTCCGTCGAGCCGCGTCTCCGCGGACGTTGCTCGACAGTCTGCTGCCTGCGCCTGCTGCGCGATCGGGAGGTAAAGACGATCGAACGTGAATATGCTTAAGCGTCGATGCATCTTTGATTCAACGAGCGTTGCGTTGCCTTTAGCATCGTCGTCGTCGCGAATGGCGAATCGGGTGGACGCCCGAGCGCCGTTTCGCCCGTTCACCGCCATGAAGGAAAGACGTGATGACGACGTACTCGAAACTGTTTGCCGATACCCGCGCGGCGTTGACCGCCGAGGGCGCCGACCCCGGCGCGCTGTTCAGCGTGACCAGCCAGGAGAAGGACGGACTGAACCGGACCGTACGGATTCGCGGTTTCTCGATCGAGGTGGACGAACCGCCCGCGCTCGGCGGCAACGACAAGGCGCCGAACCCCGTCGAGTATGCATTGGCAGCGCTGGCGACGTGCCAGGAGATCACCTACCGATTGCACGCGGATGCGCTCGGCATTCCGCTCGACGACGTGTCGGTGACGCTCGAAGGCGATCTCGACCTTCGCGGTTTCTTCGGCGCCGCGCCGGGCGTTCGCCCCGGTTTCCAGAAGATCACCGGATCGGTGCGTTTCGACAGCACCGCATCGGCGGACGAACTCGCGCGCCTCAAGGAGATCGTCGACGCGCACTGCCCGGTCCTGGACCTGTTCAGCAACGCCACGCCGGTGCGAATCGCGATCGCTGCGTGAGCGCGCTCCCCTGGCGAGGTCCGGTGGCTTTCTGGTGGGCGGTACTGGGATCGAACCAGTGACTTCCACCGTGTGAAGGTGGCACTCTACCGCTGAGTTAACCGCCCGGGAGAGGAGGCGAAATTGTAAGCAGTTTCGCCGGGTGCGCCAAACTCAGCGTCGGCGCTCCCAGACGATGCACCGGTTGTTGGCCGGCATCGCCCGATCTTCCACGAGTTCGAAGCCGGCGGCCCGGGCGAGCGCGTCGACCTGCTCGAAGTCGCGCAGCCCACGCTGTGCGTCTTCGCTGCGCAGCCAGCGATCGAACTGCGCGTTGCTGTCGCTCGTCGCGTGCCCGTCGTAGTTGAAGGGGCCGTACACGACGAGACGCGCATCTTCCGTAGTGATGTCCGGCAGCACCGAGAACAGGCGCTCGACTTCCTCCCAACTCATGATGTGCAGCGTGTTCGCGGTGAAGACGCCGTCGAAGCCGTGTGCGGGCGGCTCGTCGCGCACGTTCCACGCAATCGGCGCCGGCGTGTTCGGCAGCCCGAATTCGTCGAGCCAGGTGCTTATGCCGGAAAGATTCTCCTCGACGTCGCTCGCCTGCCATTCGAGGTGCGGCAGTGCGTCGGCGAAGTGCACTGCGTGCTGTCCGGTGCCGCTGCCGACTTCGAGGACGCGGCCGCGATCGCCGAAATGCTGATGCAGCACGCCGAGAATCGGTTCGCGATTGCGCTCGCACGCGAGGGAGAAGGGCTTGTCCATTCGCGCACGATACTGAAATCGGTGCCGGGGCTCGTTGTGCGCGTTCTCGTGCGCAGCGGCGCGGGAGGTGGCCGGGCGCTTTTCGCCTGCGCCGGTCGGTCGGGGCCTGCGGGCGCTCACGTAGAATCGGACGTCTCCCGCAGCCCCCGAGGCACGCTCCGCGCGATGGTCCGCACGCGTTTCGCTCCCAGTCCCACCGGCTTCCTGCACATCGGGGGCGCGCGCACGGCGCTGTTCGCCTGGGCCTACGCGCGCCACTTCGGCGGCACCTTCGTCCTGCGCATCGAGGACACCGATCTGGAGCGCTCGACGCCCCAGGCCACGCAGGCGATCCTCGACGGCATGCGCTGGCTGGGGCTCGATGCGGACGAGGGACCGTACTACCAGACGCAGCGGATGGATCGCTATCGCGCAGTGATTGCGCAAATGCTCGGGAACGGCACTGCGTATCGCTGCTGGTGCACGCGCGAGGAACTCGATGCGATGCGTGCCGCGCAGGAGGCGAAGGGCCTGAAGCCGCGCTACGACGGGCGCTGGCGTCCCGAGCCGGGTCGCACGCTGCCCGAGCCGCCGGCCGGCGTCGACCCGGTGGTGCGCTTTCGCAATCCGCTCGACGGCTCAACCGGCTGGAACGACCTCGTCAAGGGTCCGATCGCCTTCGACAACGCCGAACTCGACGACCTGATCATCGCGCGCTCCGACGGCACGCCGACCTACAACTTCTGCGTCGTCGTCGACGACCGCGACATGCGGATCACGCACGTGCTGCGCGGCGACGACCACGTGAACAACACGCCGCGGCAGATCAACATCCTGCGCGCGCTCGGCGCGCCGGTGCCCGAGTACGGGCACCTGCCGATGATCCACGGTCCCGACGGGCAGAAGCTGTCGAAGCGCCACGGCGCGGTGTCGGTCATGCAGTACGACGACGACGGCTACCTTCCCGACGCGGTCGTCAACTATCTCGCGCGGCTGGGCTGGAGCCACGGCGACGAGGAAATCTTCTCGCGCGAGCAACTGCTGCAGTGGTTCGACGGCTCGCACATCAGCCGCTCGCCGTCGCGTTTCGACTTCGACAAGCTGCGCTGGCTGAATGCGCATTACCTGAAAGCGACGTCGGACGAGGACCTCGCCGTGCTCGTGCGGCCCCGTCTCGAGGCGGCAGGCGTCTCGATCGAGGCCGGCGCCGCCGACCTCGCGCTCGTCTGCGCGTTGCTGAAGGAGCGGGCGCAGACCTTGAACGAACTGGCGATGCAGGCGCGAATGTTCTACGCGCAGCCAGCGATCGGCGACGACGATCGCGCGCGTCACCTCGATTCCGCGCCGCCCGCGCTGGCGGCGGCGCTCGGCAGTCTGGCTTCGAGGCTGGAATCGTCCGACTGGACGCCCGCGGCGATCGGAGCGTCGCTGAAGGCGACGCTGGCCGAGCACGGACTGAAGATGCCGCAACTGGCGGTGCCGGTGCGGCTGCTCGTGTTCGGCGTAGCGCAGACGCCCTCGGTAGACGCGATGCTCGCCGCGATGCCGCGGCCGACCGTCCTGGCAAGGCTGCGCGGCGACTGAGGCTCCGACATGTACATGGTCCCGCCCGGCTTCCGGCTTTCCGCCGCGCGCGCTCGATCGGCGCTACGCTCGTCACGAACCAGATTGGGGAGTTCGAGCGCGTGGAGGGCCTGCGCGTGACGAACGGGGCGCGCTGACCCGATTTCTCTCGAGGAAACAACCTTGTCCGGCAGCAGCTTCGGCCACGTCTTTCGAGTCACCACCTTCGGCGAGTCGCACGGCCCGGCGATCGGCTGCATCGTCGACGGCTGCCCGCCGGGGCTCGTGCTGTCCGAGGCCGACATCCAGCCCGAACTCGATCGCCGCCGCCCCGGCACCTCGCGGCACGTCACGCAACGGCGTGAATCCGACCGCGTCGAGATCCTGTCGGGCGTCTTCGAAGGGCGCACCACCGGCACGCCGATCGCGCTGGCGATCCGCAACGAGGACGCGCGCAGCAGCGATTACGCGGAGATCGCGCGCACCTTCCGACCCGGGCACGCCGATTACGCGTACTGGCAGAAATACGGCATTCGCGATCCGCGCGGCGGCGGGCGCTCGTCGGCGCGCCTCACGGCGCCGGCAGTCGCCGCCGCTGCCATTGCGAAGAAGTGGCTGCACGAACGCTACGGCACGCGCATCCGCGGTTGCATGACGCAACTCGGCGAGATCGCCATTCCGGTCAACGACTGGAACGAGGTGGCGAACAACGCGTTCTTCGCTGCCGACGCGGCCGTCGTCGCGCAACTCGAGCGCTACATGGACGACCTGCGCAAGGCGGGTGATTCCTGCGGCGCGCGTGTGCGCGTCGTCGCCGAAGGTGTCCCCGTGGGGCTCGGCGAGCCGCTCTACGACAAGCTCGACGCCGACATCGCCTACGCGATGATGGGCATCAACGCGGTCAAGGGCGTCGAGATCGGCGCCGGATTCCGCTGCGTCACGCAAAAGGGCAGCGAGCACGGCGACGAGCTCACGCCGGACGGCTTCGCGACGAACAATGCCGGCGGCGTGCTGGGCGGCATTTCCACCGGCCAGCCGATCGTCGTCGAACTGGCGATCAAGCCGACCTCCAGCATCCGCCTGCCGCGGCGATCGATCGATCTGGACGGCGCGCTCACTACCGTGCAGACGCATGGAAGACACGACCCCTGCGTCGGCATCCGGGCCGCTCCGATCGCGGAGGCGATGCTCGCGCTCGTGCTGATCGACCACGCGTTGCGCGATCGCGGGCAGAATGCCGACGTCGCCGTCGGCACGCCGCGCATCGGCGGCGCGCCGCGCAGTACCGGTGGCCGTGCGGGCAAGTGAGTTGCTCGCGTTGCGGACCGCCGACGTTTCGACAACGAGCCCGTGACCATGAAAGCCATGCGCCTGCTCGCCGCGATCACCGCCGCGGCGTCGCTCTTCCTTGCAGCCTGCAGCACCGTCCAGACGACCAATCCGGGTGCGGTCGGCGTCGATCGCACGCAGCGGATGTCCTCGCTGGTTTCCGAAGCGCAGATGCAGCAGGAGGCCAACCAGGCATACGCGCAGATCGTCCAGCAGCAGCGCCAGAAGGGAACGTTGAACGACGACCCGGCGCTGACCCGCCGCGTGCGTGCGATCACGTCGCGGCTGATTCCGGCCAGCACGGCGTTCCGGCCCGATGCGCGGTCGTGGAACTGGGAAGTCAACGTGTTCGATTCGCCCGAGATCAACGCCTGGGTGATGCCCGGCGGCAAGATCGGCGTCTACAGCGGGCTGGTGAAGAAGCTGAACCTCACCGACGACGAGATCGCCGCGGTGCTCGGTCACGAGATCGCGCACGCGCTGCGCGAGCACGCGCGCGAGCGGGCGTCCGAGCAGGTCGGCGCCCAGGTGCTGATCAGCGGCGCCGCGGTGCTGCTCGGCGCAGGCGACGCGGCCACCGACCTCGGCAACGTCTTCTACAAGACCTTCTTCGGCCTGCCGCACAGCCGCCTTCAGGAAACCGAGGCCGACCGCATCGGCGTGGAAATCGCCGCGCGCGCCGGCTACGATCCGCGCGCGGCGGTCACGCTGTGGCAGAAGATGGCCCAGAAGGCGGGCGGAAGCAGCGGCCCCGAGTTCCTCAGCACGCACCCGTCCGCGGAGAACCGGCTGAAGGACCTCCAGGTCTACGCGCAGCGCGTGATGCCGCTGTACCAACAGGCCAGTCGCTGACGTTCCGACGGTTGCCGATATCGATCGCGCGCGCCGCCTGCCGCATTGCGGACGGCGGGCACCGGGCGTTGTCGCCCTGCGCGCTCGGCAGCCACCTGCGTGGTGCAGTGCAATAACTGCGCTGCACGTGGCATAATCGAGACTCTGTTGCAATACCGCCGCGGCCCGCCGTTTCCGATGGCCGCCGGGCCCGGATCCGACCGCCATGCCGTTCGCCGCTCGCACGCTGTACGACAAGCTGTGGGACGCTCACGTCGTCCATCAGGAGGACGACGGCACAGCGCTGATCTACATCGACCGCCATCTGGTTCACGAGGTCACGAGTCCGCAGGCTTTCGAAGGTCTGCGCCTGGCCGGGCGCAAGCCGTGGCGCGTGTCGGCCAACCTCGCGGTGGTCGATCACAACGTGCCCACCACCGATCGCTCGCGCGGCATCGCCGATCCGATCTCCCGCCTGCAGGTCGAGACGCTCGATGCGAACGCGCGCGAGCACGGCATCACCTATTTCGACCTGCTCGACCGCCGCCAGGGCATCGTCCACATCATCGGACCCGAGCAGGGCGCGACGCTGCCCGGCATGACCGTCGTCTGCGGCGACTCGCACACCAGCACGCACGGCGCCTTTGCCTGCCTGGCCTTCGGCATCGGCACTTCCGAGGTCGAGCACGTGCTCGCCACGCAGACGCTGGTCGCGCGCAAGATGAAGAACCTGCTGGTGCGCGTCGAGGGAGCGCTGCCGCGCGGCGTCACCGCAAAAGACGTCGTTCTCGCCATCATCGGCCGCATCGGAACCGCCGGCGGCACGGGCTACGCGATCGAGTTCGCCGGCTCCACCATCCGGGCGCTGTCGATGGAAGGCCGGATGACGATCTGCAACATGGCGATCGAGGCCGGCGCTCGCTCCGGGATGGTCGCCGCCGACGAAAGCACGATCCGCTACCTGAAGGGTCGGCCGATGGCGCCCGCCGGCACCGACTGGGACCGCGCGGTCGAGCACTGGCGCACGCTGCATTCCGACGAGGGAGCGCGTTTCGATCTGGTCGTCGACATCGACGCGACGAAGCTCTCGCCGTACGTCAGCTGGGGCACCTCGCCCGAGATGGTCACCACCATCGACTCGCGCGTGCCCGATCCCGAGAAGGAGAAGGATCCGGTGCGCCGCGAGGGCTACGAGCGCGCGCTGCAGTACATGGGCTTGAAGCCGAATACGCCGATCGTCGACATCCGCATCGACAAGGTGTTCATCGGCTCGTGCACGAACTCGCGCATCGAAGACCTGCGGGAAGCTGCCGCCGTCGTTCGCGGCAAGCGCAAGGCGTCGAACGTCAGGCTCGCGATGGTCGTTCCCGGCTCGGGCCTGGTGAAGGCGCAGGCCGAGCAGGAAGGGCTCGACCGCGTTTTCCTCGACGCCGGTTTCGAGTGGCGCGAGCCGGGTTGCTCGATGTGCCTGGCGATGAACGCCGACCGCCTCGAACCGGGTGAACGCTGCGCCTCCACGTCGAACCGCAATTTCGAAGGTCGCCAGGGCGCGGGCGGGCGCACGCATCTGGTCAGCCCGGCGATGGCGGCCGCTGCCGCGCTCGCCGGTCATTTCGTCGACGTGCGCGCGTTGCGCTGACTGCGGAGCCGGCGGATGAAACGATCCCTGTACGCAATCGCGATCGCGCTGTGCGGCATCGTGCTGGCCGGCTGCAACACGTTCGCCGGCATGGGCAAGGACATCCAGCGAGCCGGCGAAACCATCCAGGGCGCTGCCAAGCGATAGCCATGCGAAGTCTTTCCGTGCATCGTGGCGTCGTCGTGCCGCTCGATCGAGCGAACGTCGACACCGACGCGATCATCCCCAAGCAGTTCCTGAAATCGATTCGGCGCAGCGGCTTCGGCCCGAACCTGTTCGATGCGTGGCGCTACCTGGACCCGGGCGAGCCCGGCATGGACAACACCCGTCGGCCGCTGAACCCTGACTTCCCGCTGAACCAGCCGCGCTATCGCAATGCGTCGATCCTGCTTACGCGCAAGAACTTCGGCTGCGGTTCGTCGCGCGAACACGCTCCGTGGGCGCTGGAAGACTACGGCTTCCGGGCGATTGTCGCTCCCTCGTACGCCGACATTTTCTACAACAACTGCTTCAAGAACGGCCTGCTTCCCGTGCGACTGGCGCAACCTGACGTCGACTGGCTGTTCGATCAGGTGGACGCGTTCCCCGGTTTCGAGCTGATCGTCGACCTGCCCGCTCAGCAGGTACGCACCGTCGACGGTGCGCGCGTGTTCGACTTCGACGTCGATGCGTTTCGCAAGGAGTGCCTGGTTCAGGGGCTCGACGAGATCGGTCTCACGCTCAAGCACGCCGACCAGATCCGCGAATACGAGCGCAAACGGCTTACCGGGCAGCCCTGGCTGGCGAAGACGCTGGCCGGCTGAACGCCAGCCTGGCGAGCGCCACCCGACGGCGGCCCGGCTTGGCAGGCAAGCCGGGCCGTTTCCTTTCGTCGGCTCGGCGAGCGAATCGAACGAACGACGCAGAACGACATCGAGGAACATCCGGATGAGGATCGCAGTCCTGGCAGGAGACGGAATCGGCCCCGAGATCACCGCGCAGGCGGTGCGCGTGCTCGAGGCATTGGGGCGCGACGGGCTGGAACTGGCGATCGAGCACGCGGCGGTGGGCGGTGCCGGATATGACGTCGCCGGCGATCCGCTGCCGGAGGCAACGCTGAAACTCGCCGAGCGCGCCGACGCCATCCTGTTCGGCTCGGTGGGCGGGCCCAAGTACGACACGCTGCCGCGCGCCAAGCGTCCCGAGCAGGGGCTGCTGCGGCTGCGCAAGCACTTCGACCTGTTCGCCAACCTTCGTCCGGCGATCGTCTATCCGGAACTCGCGCACGCGTCCACGCTGAAGGACGAGGTCGTCGCCGGACTCGACCTGCTCATCCTGCGCGAGCTGACCAGCGACATCTACTTCGGACAGCCGCGCGGCGTACGCGTCAACGAGAACGGCGAGCGCGAGGGCTTCGACACGATGCGCTATACGGAGAGCGAGATCCGTCGCATCGCCGTGCTCGCGTTCGAGGCGGCGCGCAAGCGCCGCCGCCGCGTCTGCTCGGTGGACAAGGCCAACGTCCTCGAGACGACGCAGTTCTGGCGCGACGTGGTCACCGAGGTACACACCGAATACCGTGATGTGGAGCTGGTCCATATGTACGTGGACAATGCCGCCATGCAGCTCGTGCGCAACCCGAAGCAGTTCGACGTGATCGTCACCGGCAACATGTTCGGCGACATCCTGTCCGACGAGGCGTCGATGCTCACCGGCTCGATCGGCATGTTGCCGTCGGCATCGCTGAACGCGCGCGGCTTCGGGCTGTACGAGCCGATCCACGGGTCCGCTCCCGACATCGCCGGGCGTGACGCGGCCAATCCGCTGGCGACGATCCTGTCGGCGGCGATGCTGCTGCGGCACAGCGTCGGCAACGAAGCAGCGGCGCAGCGCATCGAGCGCGCGGTGCGCAAGGTGCTCGCGCAGGGCTATCGCACCGCGGACATCGCCGAGCCGGGCAAGCGCACGGTCGGCACGAAGGAAATGGGCGAAGCGGTGCTCGCCGCGCTCTGATCGAAGCGCACCGCAGGACGGTCTCATCGGCCAAGGTATGGAGCAATCATGTTGAAGGTCGCAATGGTCGGGTGGCGCGGAATGGTCGGTTCCGTGCTGATGCAGCGCATGCGCGAGGAAGACGACTTCGCCCACGTCGAGACGGTGTTCTTCAGCACGTCGAACGCCGGCGGCAAGGCGCCGACCGTGCCGAACCTCGGCGACGAGCGCCTGCACGATGCGTCCGACATCGAGCGGCTGAAGGCGATGGACGTCGTCCTCACCTGCCAGGGCGGCGACTGGACCAACGAGGTCTTCCCGAAGCTGCGGGCCGCCGGATGGAAGGGCTACTGGATCGACGCGGCGTCGGCGCTGCGCATGAAGGACGATGCCGTCATCGTTCTCGATCCGCTGAACCTGCACGTGATCCGCGATGCGCTGGAGCGCGGCACGCGCGTTTTCGTCGGCGGCAACTGCACGGTGAGCCTGATGATGATGGCGCTCGCCGGACTGCTGCGCGAGAACCTCGTCGAGTGGATCGCCGCGACGACCTACCAGGCGGCTTCGGGCGCCGGCGCGCAGAACATGCGCGAGCTGCTCGCGCAGATGGGCGCCGCGCACGAGTCGGTCGCGCCGCTGCTGGCCGACCCCGCTTCGGCGATCCTCGAGATCGATGCGAAGGTTTCCGCGGCGATGCGCGCCGAATCGTTCCCCACGAAGCACTTCGGCGTTCCGCTCGCCGGCAGCCTCATTCCCTGGATCGACAAGGATCTCGGTAACGGCAGTTCGCGCGAGGAGTGGAAGGGCGACGCCGAACTGAACAAGATCCTCGGGCTGGCGCCCTCCGGCTCCGCCCGCATCCCGGTCGAGAGCCTGTGCGTGCGCATCGGCGCGATGCGCTGTCACAGCCAGGCGATGACGATCAAGCTGCGGCGCGACCTGCCGCTGTCCGAAGTCGAATCGCTGATCGCTTCGGGCAACGACTGGGTGAAGCTCGTGCCGAACACCCGCGAAGAGTCGATTCGTGCGCTGACGCCCACGGCGGTGAACGGCCGGCTCGACATCCCGGTGGGGCGACTGCGCAAGCTCTCGTTCGGTCCGGGCTACCTGGGCGCGTTCACCGTCGGCGACCAGCTGCTATGGGGCGCTGCCGAGCCGTTGCGTCGGATGCTGCGCCTGCTGGCGGCCTGAGCCGGCAGGCCGTCTCACGCTGTTCGGCCCGGCCCGGCCCGGCGCGCCGCGGTGCCTTGCACGAGACGCGCGGGCGCCGCCAGACCCTTCAGAGATGCCGTTCGTCACATGACGGCCACAGGCGCGAGTTCAGCCAACGTGCGATCTTGCACCTGTAAATGGCTGATGTTAGCCTCAAAAAATCACTTCCAGCGTCCGGGGAATAGCGTGGCTGAAGGCGAAAAACAACCGATCTCGGAACGCTTCACGGGCGGGACGAAGCTTCTGGCCGCAGCGATCGCAGCTGCGTTGTCCGGTACCGTGCCGCTCTCTGCCGACGCCGCCGGCCTCGGCAGGCTCACCGTCCAGTCGGCGCTCGGCCAGCCGTTGCGTGCCGAGGTGGAAGTCACCGCTCTCGGACGCGAGGAAATCGGCTCGCTCACCGCACGGCTCGCGCCGCCCGAGGCGTTTCGCCAGGCCGGACTCGAATACAACCCGGCGCTCGGCGGGCTGCGATTCGCCGTCGAGCAGCGCCCGAACGGCAGCGCGGTGGTTCACGTCACGTCGTCGCAGCCGGTCAACGAGCCTTTCGTCGACCTGCTGGTCGAGTTGAACTGGGCCTCCGGCAAGTTCGTGCGCGAATACACCTTCCTGCTCGATCCGCCCGAGTTGCGGATGGGCCGCGACGCGATGGTCGCCGGCGGCGCCGCGACTTCCACGCCGGCGCTGGTCAGAACGGCGGCGCCGACCGCAAGTTCTGCGCCCGCAGGCGCAGCCGCTGCCGCCACGCGTCCGGTCGCGGTCGCGCCGGTAGCTTCGTCGAATGTCGCCGCGCGAGCGGTGCCGGCAGTCGCGTCGGCACCGGCACCGTCGCCGGCAGCCAGTAGCGGCTTGCTCGCGCCGGCAACGATCCGCGTCCAGGCGGGCGACACGCTCGCGAAAATCGCGGCACGGGTCAGGCCGGCCGACGTCAGCGTCGAGCAGGCGGCAATGGCGATCTATCGCGCCAACCCGCGCGCGTTCTTCGGAACGGTCCATCAATTGTTTGCCGGCGCCGAGCTTGCGATCCCCGACGTCGCGCAGATGAAGGCGATCGATACCGCCGAAGCGCGTCGCGAGATTCGCGCGCAGGCGGCCGAGTTCAATGCCTACCGCTCGCGGCTCGCGTCTGCGGCGCGCACGGTGGAGCCGACGAAGGCGGGGCAGTCCGCCGAAGGCTCGGTTGCTGCCAGGGCCGACGAGTCGAGTCCGCCGGTGGCCAGCGGCGATCAATTGAAGCTCTCCCGCTCGGCCGGGCAGAAGGCGGCCGCGGGCGCTTCCGCCACCGGCTCGGCCGGCGCGTCGAACGCCGAGATGCAGGTGGCGCAGGATGCCGCGCTGCGCGAGCAGCAGGAGCGCGTCAGCGCCCTCGAACGTAACGTCGCCGATCTGCAGCAGCTCGTCGAACTGAAGAACCGCCAGCTGGCCGAACTGCAGCGCCAGGTCGAAGCGGCACGCGCTGCCGGCGCAACGGCCACCGGCACGATCGGCGCCCCCGGTGCCGGTGCGGCGCCGGCCGCCGCATCGGCTGCCGCTCCCGGCGCTGCATCGCTCGCCGATGCCCGGGCGCCTGACTCGTCGGTGCAGACTCCCGCTGCCGCTACCCCGGCCGCGACCGACACCGCCCCGTCGACCGGTACCGTTCCATCGACCGACCGCTCGCCGATGACCGATACCGTTGCGGCAGCGGCGGCGCCCGCAGCTTCGGAAGCACCCGCCTCGGTTGCGCCGCCCGCATCGGGTGAAGCGATATCGAGCGCAGAGCCGAAGCCGGCTGCCGAATCGACCGCGTCCGTCACGAGCGAGTCTTCCGCAACGGCCACGCCTGCAGCGACGCCGGCTCCGGCCCCTGCGGCTGCGCCTGCGGCCGCAAACGCGCCGAGCGTGCTCGACACGCTGATGGACAATCCGCTCGTGCTGCCGGCGCTGGTCGCGATCGCGCTCGGCCTGGGCGCCTATGGCGTCTACGCCGCTCGCAGGCGCCGCAAGGGCGAAGAGGCCGAGGACACGCTCAGTTCGGCCGATGCTTTCACGGCGAATTCGTTGTTCGGCTCCACCGGCGGCCAGTCGGTGGACACGCACGCGAGCCTTTTCGCCACCAGTGCACGTGACAGCGGAGTCGACGTTCATTCCACCGAGGTCGACCCGATCGCCGAGGCCGAGGTCTACATCGCCTATGGTCGCGAGGCGCAGGCCGAGGAAATCCTGAAGGAGGCGCTCAAGCGCCAGCCCGAGCGCCAGGCGATCCGGCTGAAATTGCTCGAGATTCACGCCGCGCGCAAGGACCCGGTGGCATTCGGCGCGCTCGCGCAGGAGATGTACGACCAGGCCGGTGGCCTGAACGAGGAGTGGGCGAAAGTGGTCACCCTCGGGTTGGCAATCGACCCGGCGAATCCGCTGTACACCGGCCAGGGTGGCACCGTTTCGACTTCTCATCCGGCCGTTGACGCGCCGCCGGAATCGCCGAGCGCTCCGGTGGACGATATTCCTGCCGTGGCGGACCTCGGCCGGGAAGCCGACGCAGCGGCTGCGATGTTCGGCGAGCCCGCGTTCGATGCGGCCGCTTCGGCGCAGCGTGCCTTCGGGGAATCGTTCGCCGAGACGGTGCCGATGGACGGCGCCGGCGCTGCTTCCGCCGACCGCGCGCTGCCGGAAGACGAGATCCCGGCGCTGGATTTCGATCTCGACCTCGAAACGACGGTCGGACGTGCAGGCGACGCCCTCGGGCGCGATGCCGACCAGGCCGCTGCGTCGTCCGATTCGGCGCTCGAGCGCGCGATCGACGGGCGCTTCGACCTGCCGTCGCTCGATCTCGACCTGGCGTCGCCGGCAGGCAGGAGCGGCGCGGGAGCCCCCGGTGAGTCGCACGACAGAGCCGAAGACATCCCCGCGCTCGCCGATCTCGGCGACTTCGAGATCGACCTGCCGTCGCTCGAGGAAGTCGGTTCGCACGCCGAGACGCACGACGACGAGCGGCCGGCGGTCGATCTGGCCGACCTGGAAAGCGGCGGCCTGGGCGACCTGGACCTCTCGTCGGTCGATCTGGAGTTGTCCGACGGCGACGTCGGGCTGGCGGCGGCCGACACCGCAGTGGCGCCGGTGGTGGCGTCGTCGCGTTGGCAGGAGATGGCCACCAAGCTCGATCTCGCTTCGGCCTACGAGGAGATAGGCGACAAGGAAGGCGCTCGCGAGTTGTTGCAGGAAGTGCTCGACGGCGGCGACGTGTCGCAGCAGCAGAAGGCGCGCACGATGCTCGCAAAGATCGGCTGACGACACGGTTGGCGCGCTATGCGCTGACCGTCGCCTACGACGGTAGCTGCTTCTCGGGCTGGCAGACGCAACCGGACGCGGCCGCTGCGCAGGACGTGCTCGAGCGTGCGCTATCGGCAGTGGCCGGCGAGGCGATCCGCACCGTCTGCGCCGGGCGCACGGATGCCGGCGTGCACGCGCTTCGCCAGGTCGTGCATTTCGACAGCGCCGCGCAGCGGCCGCTTGCGGCGTGGGTACGCGGGACCAACGCGCATCTGCCGGCCGCGCTCGCGGTGCGCAGCGCCACCGCCGTGGCCGATTCCTTCCACGCGCGCTACGGCGCGGCACGAAGGCGCTACCGATACCTGCTGTACCGTTCGCCGGTGCGCCATCCGCTGCTCGCACAGCGGGTGGGCTGGACCTTCCGCCAGATCGATGTCGAGCGGATGCGGGCGGCGGCGGCGGCACTGATCGGCGAGCACGACTTCTCCGCGTTTCGTTCCGCCCAATGCCAGGCCGCCTCGCCGGTACGCCGGCTCGAAGAACTCTCGCTGTGCGAGCGCGGACCCTTCGTCGTCTTCACCTTCGTCGCGAACGCTTTCTTGCACCACATGATCCGCAACATCGTCGGTTCGCTGCTCGCCGTTGGCGAGGGACGGCGCGATCCGCAATGGCTTGCCGAACTCCTCGCCGGGCGAGATCGCACGCGCGCCGCGGCCACCTTCGCGCCCCACGGCCTCTATCTCGACGGCGCGCAGTACGACGAGCATCACGGCGTGCCGTCGTGGGGCGGCGGGGACGACGCGCTGTTCGACGCGCCGTTCGAGGCGATGCGGTGAGCGGCACCGCGCCCGTCGGCGCCGCTCGGAGCAGTGCCGTGCGATGAGCCGCACGCGCGTCAAGTTCTGTGGACTCGTCGACCCGCGCGATGCGCGCGACGCGGTCGCGCTCGGCGTGGATGCGATCGGTCTCGTTTTCTATTCGCGCAGCCCGCGCGCGCTCGATCTCGCGCATGCCGCCGGGATCCGTCGCGCCTTGCCGTCGTACGTCGCCGCGGTCGGCCTTTTCGTCGACGCGCCGCCCGAAGAGGTGCGGCGCGTGGCGGGCGCGGTCGGGCTCGACGCACTGCAGTTCCACGGCAACGAATCGCCGACCGACTGCGAGACCTCGACGCCGGCCGGCGTGCGCTGGTGGCGCGCCGTGCGAATGCGCGCCGAGGTCGATTTGCTAGAATCGTTCGTTTGCTTCGAGCACGCCGAGGCCCTGTTGCTCGACTCGTTCAGCCCCGCGTACGGCGGCAGCGGCACTGCCTTCGACTGGTCGTTGATTCCCGCGCACCGGCCGCGACCCATCGTCCTGTCGGGCGGACTGTCGCCTGACAACGTAGCCGACGCGATCGCGCAGGTGCGGCCCGACGCGGTGGACGTCTCCAGCGGAATCCAGGCCGACGCCGCCGATGGAACGCCGCGCGGCGAGCCCCGACGCAAGTCGTTGCAGCGCATGGAGCGATTCATGGCCGAGGTGTTGCGCGCCGACGCCGCATTGCAGTTTCGATGAAGCCCTACGACCTTCCCGATGCCAGCGGCCATTTCGGCCCGTACGGCGGCCGCTTCGTGGCCGAGACGCTCGTGCACGCGCTCGACGAGTTGCGCGACGCCTGGGAGCACTATCGCGCCGATCCTGCCTTCGTCGAGGAACTTCGGTACGAACTGGCGCACTTCGTGGGCCGGCCTTCGCCGGTCTATCACGCGCGCCGGTGGTCCGGGCGGCTGGGCGGTGCGCAGATCTGGTTCAAGCGCGAGGACCTGAACCACACCGGCGCGCACAAGATCAACAACACGGTCGGGCAGGCGCTGCTTGCCGCGCGCATGGGCAAGCCCCGCGTGATCGCCGAAACGGGCGCCGGCCAGCACGGTGTCGCCACCGCCACCGTCGCCGCGCGCAACGGCATGCGCTGCGTCGTCTACATGGGCGCCGAAGACGTCGCTCGGCAAAAGCAGAACGTGTACCGGATGAGGCTGTTGGGCGCCGAGGTGGTGCCGGTGGAAAGCGGCTCGCGAACGCTGAAGGATGCACTGAACGAGGCGATGCGCGACTGGGTCGCCAACGTCGAGGACACCTTCTACATCATCGGCACGGTGGCCGGTCCGCATCCCTATCCGGCGATGGTGCGCGACTTCCAGTCGGTGATCGGCGAGGAGTGCAAGCGCCAGATGCCGGAGATGATCGGACGCCAGCCCGACGTCGTCGTCGCCTGCGTCGGTGGCGGCTCGAACGCGATCGGCATTTTCCATCCGTACATCGACGTCGAAGGCGTGCAACTCGTCGGCGTCGAGGCGGGTGGCGATGGCGTCGACACCGGGCGGCATTCGGCATCGCTCACCGCCGGCATTCCCGGCGTGCTGCACGGCAATCGCACCTACCTGTTGCAGGACGAGAACGGGCAGATCCTGGATACGCATTCGGTGTCGGCGGGCCTCGACTACCCGGGCGTCGGCCCCGAGCATGCGTGGCTGAAGGACAGCGGGCGCGCGCGGTACGTCGTCGTGAACGACGACGAAGCGCTGGCGGCCTTCCACGATTGCTGCCGCATCGAGGGAATCATTCCCGCGCTCGAATCGAGCCATGCGCTTGCCCACGCCGCGCGCATCGCGCCGGCGATGGCGAAAGACCGTGCAATCCTCGTCAACCTGTCGGGCCGCGGCGACAAGGACATGCACACCGTTGCGCAGCGCGCCGGCCTTTCCTTCGAATGACCCGACTCGCCTCCACTTTCGTGCGCCTCGCCGCTCAACGGCGCAAGGCGCTGATCCCGTACGTCACCACCGGCTATCCGCGGCCCGAACTCGCACTGCCGGTTTTGCGCGCGCTCGTCGAGGGCGGCGCCGACGCGATCGAACTCGGCGTGCCGTTCTCCGATCCGATGGCCGACGGACCGGTCATCCAGCGCTCGAACGAGCAGGCGATCGCGCTCGGCGTCGGCTTGAACGAAGTGCTCGGCATCGTTCGCGCGTTCCGCGCGGGCGACGCCCAGACGCCGATCGTGCTGATGGGCTACGCCAATCCGATCGAGCGCTTCGGCGTGCAGCGCTTCCTCGCGCAGGCGGCCGAAGCCGGCGTCGACGGCGTGCTGGTCGTCGACTATCCGCCCGAGGAGTGCGAATCCTTCGCCGAAGCCGCGCGCGCCTGCGGCATCGATCCGGTGTTCCTGCTCGCGCCGACTTCCACCGATGCCCGTATCGAGCGCGTACTCCGCGCCGCGAGCGGCTACGTCTATTACGTGTCGATGAAAGGCACGACGGGCGGCACGCTCGACGCCGACGCGGTCGTCGCGCGCGTCGCCGCGATCCGCGCACGTACGTCGCTGCCGGTGGGTGTCGGCTTCGGCATTCGCGACGGCGCCGCGGCGCGCGCCGTCGCACGTGCCGCCGATGCAGTGATCATCGGCACGCGAACGATCGAGGTACTGCACGACGGCCCGCTCGAGCAGGCGCCGCAGCGCGCGCGCGACTTCGTCGCGTCGATCCGTGCGGCGCTCGATGCGCCCGAACCGTTTCCGGAAATCCGACGATGACCTGGCTCGACAAACTGCTGCCGCCGCGCATCAAGCGTTCGCCGGCCGGCGGCAAGAAGGTACCCGAAGGCGTCTGGGTCAAGTGCCCGTCGTGCGACGCCGTGCTGTATTCGGCCGACCTCGAGGCGAACCTGAACGTCTGTCCGAAGTGCGCGCACCACATGCGCCTGTCGGCGCGCAAGCGGCTCGACCTGTTGCTCGATCCGGAGGGGCGCTACGAGATCGGCCACGAGGTGCTTCCGGTCGATGCGCTGAAGTTCAAGGACAGTCGTAAGTACCCCGAGCGGCTGCGCGAGGCGATCGACGAGACCGGCGAGACCGACGCGCTCGTAGTGCAGGGCGGGGCGATCCGCACCATTCCGGTCGTTGCCGCCTGCTTCGAGTTCGATTTCATGGGCGGCTCGATGGGTTCCGTGGTCGGCGAGCGTTTCGCGCGCGGCGTGCAGGCGGCGATCGAGCAGCGCGTTCCCTTCGTCTCGATCGCGGCTTCGGGCGGCGCGCGTATGCAGGAAGGACTGCTGTCGCTGATGCAAATGGCCAAGACCACGGCGATGCTCGCCCGGCTGTCCGAGAAGAAGCTGCCCTACGTCTCGGTGCTCACCGATCCGACGATGGGCGGCGTCTCGGCGAGCTTCTGCTTCCTGGGCGACATCGTCGTCGCCGAACCGCGCGCGCTGATCGGTTTCGCCGGTCCGCGCGTCATCGAGCAGACCGTGCGCACGAAGCTGCCCGAAGGATTCCAGCGTGCCGAGTTCCTGCTCGAGAAAGGCGCGATCGATCGCATCGTGGATCGCCGGCAGATGCGCGACGAGATCGCGCGCATGCTCGCCATGCTGGGCCGCCAGCCGAGCGAGGCGCTGGCCTGATGTCCGCTTCGCTCGCCGACTGGCTCGACCGGATCGAGACGCTTCATCCGAAGACGATCGATCTCGAACTGCAACGTGTTAGCGCGGTGGCGCAGCGCCTGTCGCTCGCGTTGTCGGCCACCGTCTTCACGGTGGGCGGCACCAACGGCAAGGGTTCGAGCTGCGCGATGCTCGAGGCGATCCTGCTTGCTGCCGGCTATCGCGTCGGCCTGTACACGTCGCCGCACCTCGTGCGCTTCAACGAGCGCATCCGGGTCGGCGGACGATCGGTGTCCGATGCCGCGATCGTCGAGCAGTTCGAGGCGGTCGACGCGGCGCGCGCAGGCACGGCGCTCACCTACTTCGAGTTCTCCACCCTGGCTGCGCTGCGCCTGTTTTCGCGCGAGCCGCTCGACGCGGTGATCCTCGAGGTGGGGCTGGGCGGCCGGCTCGACGCCGTCAACATCGTCGATGCCGATTGCGCGATCGTCACCAGCATCGACGTGGACCACGTCGAATACCTCGGCGGCGATCGCGAACGCATCGGCTGGGAGAAGGCGCACATCTTCCGCAGCGGCCGCCCGGCGATCTGCAGCGATCCGATTCCGCCCGCATCGCTCGTGCAATACGCCGAATCGATCGGCGCCGACCTGTGGCTGTGCGGACGCGACTTTCATTACGTGGGCGACCGCCAGCAGTGGTCGTATCGCGGGCGCGCGCAGCGGCGCAGCTCGATCGCCTATCCGGCGCTGCGCGGCGCGAACCAGTTGCTCAACGCCTCGGGCGTGCTGGCCGCGCTCGAAGCGTTGCGCGAGCGGCTGCCGGTGAGCCAGCAGGCGGTGCGGCAGGGTTTCGCCGAGGTCGAACTGCCGGGACGCTTCCAGGTGCTCCCGGGCGTGCCCACCGTCGTGCTCGACGTCGCGCACAACCCGCACGCCGTCGCGCACCTGGCCAGCAACCTCGACTCCATGGGAAAGGGCGGGCGCAATTACGCGGTCTTCGGCGTAATGCGCGACAAGGACGTGGACGCGATCATCGCCGCGGTGAAGGACCGCTTCGACGCCTGGTTCGTCACCGACCTGCCGGGAACGCGTGCGGCGAGCGCCGCCTGGATCGCCGAGCGGCTGCAGGCGGTCGGCGTCAGCGCGCCCGCGGCCGAGGACGCCCAGACGGGTGGCGCGGCGCGCATCGAAACGCACGTCGCGCCGAACGCCGCACTGGCTGCCGCGCGTGCGGCAGCACAGCCCAATGATAGAATCATTGTCTTCGGATCTTTCCTCACTGTCGCGGACATTCTTGCCACACGTGCCAGCTCGCCGGATCCGTCGCTGCGACGTCCCCGCTGAAGCGCCACCCGCCGCCGCAGCCACCCCCGCCGCCGTCGCAATATTCCGTTTCGCCGATGGCGCGTCGTAATCCCGCCGACGGCGCCGCGCTCGACCCGGCCGTCACCCAGAAGAAGCGTGCGCGTCGACGCCTTGTCGGCGCCCTCGTGCTGGGCATCGCCGCAGCCATCGTCCTTCCGCTCGTGCTCGACTCCGAGCCGCGGCAGACGATCACCGACGTCGAGATCGAGATTCCGCCGCGCGAGGCGGCGTTGCCCTCGCTCGATCCGCCGTCGCATGCCGACGCGGCCGCGTCGGCCGCTGCAGCGCCTGCCGATGACGCGGTAGTGCCGCCGACACCGGTCGAGGCGCAGGCGCCGACTGCGCATGCGAAGGCCGATGCGCCGGCGAAAGCCGATGCGCCGGCGAAGGACGACGCACCGGCGAAGGCCGGCTCGCCTTCACCGCCGCGATCGGCGCAGACGCCGGCGCAGGCCCGTACCGATGCACCTGCCGTGGCGGAGAAGCGCGGCAGCGCGAAGACCGAAGCGCCCAAAGTCGCCAGTGCAAAGCCGCACGCCGATGCGAGTACATCGGCTCGCAGCGAAGCCGGTGCGGCGAAGGCGCCGGCGAAACCGTCGCCGACCCCGACCGCAACGGCGGCAGCGCCGGCGGGCGCCGGTCGCTTCGCGCTGCAGGTGGGTGCCTTCGCCAACGCCGGCAGCGCCAGGGCACAACTCGACAAGGCGCGCCGCACCGGGCTGCGCGCCTACACGGAGAAGGTGAGCACCACGCAAGGCGAACGCACGCGCGTGCGCGTCGGCCCGTT
>JAJPEN010000062.1 GCA_021166835.1 Burkholderiaceae bacterium
CTGCGACAACTGTGCATCGGTTGCGCGCCACGGCAGGTTGCCTACATAGATCTTCGTACCCATCGAGAGAGTTTCCTCGAACCGTTAGCCTCATTGCATTTCGAGGAACACCGATCCAGCAGACCGAGAAATGCAACTCCGCGAGCCGGATGGACCGGTCCGGTTTTCGACTTTGCCACAAACGCTCACGAATGCACAGGCAGACCCGCAGTCGACTGCGGAACCGGGGACAGGCATGAACGGGAGAGGCGCCATCGCGGGATGGCGTAGCAAGTGGGGGGCCTGAAGGCAGTGAAGGGGAAAGGGTGAAGGGTGAAGGGGAACCGCGTCCCGTGATCGGGGGTGAGGTGCAATTTTGCCAGGAAGAGTGTACTGTATAGAAACACAGTCGACGAGAGGAAAGGAGAGACTCGCGCAAACGGGTTTCCCCTTCACCCTTCACCCTTCACCCTTCTCTTCCTAAATGCGCGACCTCACCCCCCGCCAGCAGCAGATCCTCTCGCTGATCCGCCAGCACATCGCCGATACCGGCTTTCCGCCCACCCGGGCCGAAATCGCCGCGCAGCTCGGCTTCCGCTCGGCCAATGCGGCCGAGGAGCACCTGAAGGCGCTCGCGCGCAAGGGCGTCATCGAACTCACGGCCGGCGCTTCGCGCGGCATTCGACTCAGGCGCATGGCCGATGCGCCCGACGCGCCGTCGAGCGCCGTACAGGTGGTGTCCAGCCTGCCGCTCATCGGACGCGTTGCCGCCGGCAGCCCCATCCTCGCGCAGGAGCACGTCGAGGCCAGCTACGCGATCGATCCGAACCTGTTCGCCGAAACGCCCGACTACCTGCTGCGCGTGCGCGGAATGAGCATGCGCGACGCCGGCATCCTGGACGGCGATCTGCTCGCGGTGCGCCAGGCACACGAGGCGCGCAACGGGCAGATCGTCGTCGCCCGCGTGGGCGACGACGTCACCGTCAAGCGCTGGCGGCGCCGGGGCAACACGGTCGAGCTGCTGCCCGAGAATCCCGACTTCCGCCCCATCGTCGTCGACTCGCGCACCGATGCCTTCTCGCTCGAGGGCATCGCCGTCGGACTGCTGCGCAGCGGCAAGCTGTGAGGCAACGACGATGTCCTCGCCCCTGCCCAGTGCGGTCTGGCAAGCCAGCCGCATCGGCCATGCAGCCGTGCAGGCGTTGCCGAGCGGCTTCGCTGCGCTCGATGCCGAATTGCCCGGCGCAGGCTGGCCCGCCGGGATGCTCACCGAGCTGATCAGCCGCGAATCGGGCATCGGCGAGCTCCGGATGCTCGTGCCGCTGCTGCGTCGGCTCACCCGCGAACGTCGCTTCGTCGTCGTGCTCGGTCCGCCGCAGACTCCTTACGCACCGGCGCTGGCCGACCACGGTATCGATCTCGATTACCTGCTGATCGTGCAGGCACCTCACGCCGCCGATCGCCTGTGGGCCGTCGAGCAGACGTTGAAGAGCAGCGGCTTCGGCGCGCTGCTCGCCTGGCTGCCGCAGCCGCGCACCCGCCCCGAGCATCTGCGCCGCATGCAGCTCGCCGCGCACGGCACCCAGGGTCCGGTGTTCCTGTTCCGTTCGCTCGAGGCGCAGTTCGACGCCTCTCCGGCGCCGTTGCGCCTGCTGCTGCTGCCGCGTGCCGAACAGCGCCTTTCGGTGCAGATCCTCAAGCGCCGGGGACCGGTCGTCGCCGACCCGATCGTCATCGACCTGCCCCGGCCGCTGTCGTCGATCCGGCTGCGCTCGCACAGCCCTGCCGAAACGGCGGCGTCGATGACGATGCAAACCATCCCCGGCGCAGCGGCCGAGGCTTCGCCGCAGGAGACGAAGCCTGCGCGTTCTGCCGAATCGGCCGTGCGGTGAGGCCTCTCCCGTGTGGTGGCTGGGTCTGTTCTTCGAACGGCTGTCGCTCGACATCGTCGAGCGCGGCTCGGTCGCTCCCGATGCGGCGCTCGCGCTGTGCGACCGGCACTTCGTGCTCGATGCCACCGATGCCGCCCGCGCACGGGGCATCGCCCCCGGAATGAAGCGCGCGGCGGCCCAGGCGCTCGTGCCTTCGCTGCCGCTGCTCGAACGCGATCCGGACATGGAACGACGGACGCTCGAATCCGTTGCCGCCTGGATGCAGCAGTTCACTCCGTCGGTGAGCCTGCAATCCGATCTTGCCTTCGAGTCCTTCGACGACGCCCCGTCGCCGTGTGGACTGCTCGCGGAGGTGGCGCCGAGCCTGCGCTATTTCGGCGGCTTCCGGGCATTGTTCGCCCGCGTGCGCGACGGCCTGCGCTCGCTCGGCTATCGCGTGCGCATCGGCGCCGCGCCCACGGCGAGCGCCGCCTGGCTCCTCGCGCGCCATCGCGACGCTTCGTTCGCCTCGCAGACACGGCTCGGACAGCGCGTGGGCGCACTGCCGGCGCGGCTGCTCGCGCGCACGCGCGCACAGCGCGAGCTGCTCGATTCGATCGACGTGCGCCAGGTGCGCGACCTGCTCGCGCTGCCGCGCGCCGCGATCGCCCGACGCCTGGGCAGCGCGCTGCTCGACGAACTCGATCGCGCTCTCGGCCGCCTGCCCGAGCCCAGACGATGGTTCGAGGTGCCCGCCGAATTCGACCTGCGCATCGAGCTGCTCGCGAACGTCGAGCACGCCGAGACGCTCGTGTTCGCCGCACGCCGCCTGCTCGATCCGATGACCGGCTGGCTCGCCGCGCATCATGCAGCGACCCGCTCGTTCGCGCTGCACGCCGAACACGACGAGCACGACGACACGCGGCTCGAGATCCGGCTCGCCGATCCGTCGCGCGATCCCGAACGACTGCTCGGGCTGCTGCGCGAGAAGCTGGCCGTCACGCGCCTGCCGCAAGCGGCGCATGCATTGCGCCTGCGCTGCGAGGACATCGTCGCGCTGCCCGACGGCAATGGCGAGCTGTTCCCCGCGCCGGGCGCGGCGCACGAGAACCTGCGCCGACTCGCCGAACGGCTGCAGGCTCGCCTCGGGCCGGGGCACGTGCAGCGGCTGCGGCTCGTCGCCGACCACCGGCCGGAAGCGGCCTACCGGATCGAGCCGATCGATGCATCCGGGCTCGCCCTGCAACGCAAGCCGCCCGGATCTCTGCCGGGGGCGTCGGAGTCGAAAGCCTCTGCGCCGGACCCATCCCGGCCTGACGCATCGCCATTGCCCGAATCACTGCCGCTGGCGTCGCTGCCTCGCCCCCTGTGGCTGCTCGATCGTCCGATCGCCCTGGCCGAACGCAACAACCGCCCATGGTGGCATTCGCCGCTGCGGCTGCTGGCCGGCCCGGAACGGATCGAAGGCGGCTGGTGGGACGACTCGCTGACGCAGCGCGACTACTTCATCGCCGAAGACGAGGCGCACGCGCTGTACTGGATCTACCGGGATCGAACGGCAACCGACGGCCGCCGCGGGTGGTTCGTGCAGGGCAAATTCGGGTGAACGGCTTTCACCCTCGACCCTTCACGCTCCCGGGAACGTGCGCTCGCGCTTCTCCGCCACCGCCTGGCAATCGATGCAGCGGTGGGCGAGCGGCGCGGCGGTGAGCCGTTCGAAGGGGATGTCGACGCCGCACTCGGTGCAGACGCCGTAGGTGCCTTCCTCGACGCGGCGCAGCGACGCACGCAGCGCGCGCCATTCGTCTACGTCGCGCTTCGCTTCCGAAAGATCGACCTCGCTCTCGGTGAGGATCGAACTGAGGTCTCCGGCGTCGCCGACGCCGTCGAAACTGGAAAAACCTTCGGCGCTTTCGCCGAGTTTGCGTGCGATCTCTTCTTCCAGCACGGCCAGACGGCCGCGGATCTGCGCGACGATCTGCTCGAGCTGAGCTTCGGACAAGGACATTCGGGCACCTCCCGGGCCGATCGTACGTGGGCGCGCCCGATATCGGCGTTGATCGGCGTCAACACGGTGCACCCGACGTGCCCGGGCCGCGTCGCGAAGGGCCCGGCGCGATCCGGTCCACGGCGTCGGTGATCACGGCATCGAGCCCCGCAGCGAACAGTTCGTCGACCCGCGCCTCGTCGTTCACCGTCCACGCGAGCACGCGCAGCGACGCCTCGTGTGCCTGCGCGATGAGCGCCGCGTCCAGCAGCGAATGATCGGCATCGAGCGCCACGCAGCCGAGTGCCGTGCAGCGCTCGAGCCAGTCGGCGGGCAGCTCGTCGAGCAGCAACGCGCGCGGAAGCTCGGGCGCGGCCTCGCGCGCCGCGGCGAGCGCCATCGGCGAGAAGGACGACAGCAGCGGCGGCACGCCGGCATCGCGCCAGGCCGCGCGTGCATCGAGCGCGACCGCCGCTCCGGTTTCGCGCTCGCGGCCCGGCGTCGGCTTGATCTCGATGTTCAGCATCGCGTCGTTGGCGAGCACCCAGCGCGCGACGCGCCCGAGCGTCGGAATGCCCTCGCCGGCGAAGGCCGCCGAATGCCAGCTGCCGGCGTCGAGCCGCGCGAGCGCGGCGAACGGTTGCGCATCGACGCGTCCGCGTCCGTCGGTCGTGCGCTCGAGCGTCGCGTCGTGCATCAGCAGCGCGACGCCGTCGCCCGAGAGCTTGGCATCGATCTCGAACATCCGGTAGCCGAAGGACCGGCCGGTGCGCAGCGCCGCGAGCGTGTTCTCGGGCGCCAGGCTCCCGGCGCCGCGGTGCGCGACGAAGGCCGGGTACGGCCAGTCGGAGAACGTGACGTCGCTCATTTGTCCGACTCCACCAGGCCCTTGACGAACCACTTCTGCATCGCCACGACGACGATCACCGGCGGCAGCATCGCGAGCATCGCGGTGGCCATCACCAGCTGCCATTCGGTAGCGGCGTCGCCCCCGGCGATCATCCGCTTGATGCCGATCACCACCGGATACATCGATTCCTGCGTGGTGACCAGCAACGGCCACAGGTACTGGTTCCAGCCGTAGACGAACTGGATGACGAACAGCGCCGCGATGCTCGTGCGCGACAGCGGCAGCAGCACGTGCCAGAAGAAGCGCATCGGCCCGGCGCCGTCGATCTTGGCGGCTTCGGCAAGCTCGTCGGGCACCGTCATGAAGAACTGGCGGAAGAGGAAGGTGGCCGTGGCCGAAGCGATCAGCGGCAGCGTGAGCCCCGCATAGGTGTCGATCAGGTGCAGGTCGGCCATCACCTGGTAGGTGGGCATGATGCGCACTTCCACCGGCAGCATCAGCGTGACGAAGATCAGCCAGAAGGCGGTGCGCCGAAGCGGGAAGCGGAAGTAGATCAGGGCGAAGGCCGACAGCAGCGAGATCGCGATCTTCCCGATCGCGATCGCGAGCGCCATGACCAGGCTGTTGCCCATCATCCGCGCCACCGGCGCCGTGGTGTTGCCGGCGCCCGAGGCGAGCACTTCGGCGTAATTCTTCAGGAACTGGGTGCCGGGCAGCAGCGACATCGGCACGCTCTGCACCTCGTCGAGCGTCTTCGTCGACGCGACGAAAGTCACCCACACGGGGAAGGCGACGACGAGCACGCCCAGCGCCAGAACGACGTAGGTGAATGCGCGTGCGGAAAGGCTGCGGCCGGGCATCGCAGGTCAATAACGCACGCGCCGCTCGACGTAGCGGAACTGGATCACGGTGAGCGCGAGCACGATGATCATCAGGATCACCGACTGCGCGGCCGAGCCGCCGATGTCGAGCGCCTTGAAGCCGTCGTTGAACACCTTGTAGACGAGGATCTCGGTGGCCTTCGCCGGACCGCCGCCGGTGGCCGCATCGACGATCGCGAAGGTGTCGAAGAAGGCGTAGACGACGTTGACGACGAGCAGGAAGAAGGTGGTCGGCGACAGCAGCGGAAAGATCACCGAGCGGAACGTGCGCCAGGCGCCGGCGCCGTCGATCGCCGCGGCCTCGAGCAGCGATTTCGGGATCGACTGCAGCCCGGCGAGAAAGAAGATGAAGTTGTAGCTGATCTGCTTCCAGACGGCCGCGACGACGATCAGGATCATCGCCTGCCCGCCGTTGAGCACGTGGTTCCAGTCGACGCCGACGCCGCGCAGCCAGTGCGAGACGATGCCCAGCGTCGGGTTGAACAGGAAGATCCACAGCACGCCGGCGATCGCCGGCGCCACGGCATAAGGCACGATCAGCAGCGTGCGGAAGACATAGGCGCCGCGAATCGCGCGATCGGCGAAATACGCCAGCGCCAGGCTCAGTGTGAGCCCGATCGCGGTGACGGCGATCGAGAACACGGCGGTGACCTGGAACGAGTACAGGTACAGCTCGTCGGAGAACAGGTACTGGAAGTTCTCCAGGCCGACGAACTGCAGGCTGCCGCCGAAGGCGTCCTGGATGAACACCGACTGGAACAGCGCCTGCAGCGCCGGCCAGTAGAAGAAGACCAGGACGATCGCCAGCTGCGGCGCGAGCAGCGCGGCCGGGAGCCACCCGGCCGCGCCGAAGAGCACGCGCTTTTCCAGGGCGCCCTACTCCCGCGCCGTGCGCTCGAAGCGCACCAGCTGCTCGTCGCCGCGCCGCTTCATGTTCGCCAGCGCCGTCTTCGGATCCTGCCTGCCGGCGAGCATCGCTTCCATCTCCTCGTGCACGATGTCGCGGATCTGCACCATGTTGCCCAGCCGCACGCCGCGCGACTTGTCGGTGGTCTTGACGATCATCTGCTGCACGGCGACGTCGGTGCCGGGGTTCTTCTCGTAGAAGCCCGACTTCTTCGTCAGCTCGTAGGCGGCGATCGTCAGCGGCAGGTAGCCGGTGGCCTGGTGCCATTCGGCCTGGATCTCGGGCGACGACAGGAAACCGAAGAACTTCGCGATGCCCTTGTACTCGTCCTTCGACTTGCCGCTCATCACCCACAGGCTCGCCCCGCCGATGACGGTATTCTGCGGCGCGCCTTCCACGTCGGAGTAGTACGGCAGCTTCGAGATGCCGAAATCGAACTTCGCGTTGCGCTTGATGTTGCCGTAGGTGGCCGAGCTGCCGGTGAACATCGCGCACTCGCCGCTGTAGAACTTCGAATCGCCTTCGGTGGTGCGGCCGGCGTAGGTGAACAACCCGTTCTTCGACCACTCGAGCAGGTTCTTCATGTGCCGCTCGAACAGCGGCTTGTCGACCGCGAGCCGCGCCTTCAGGCTGGCGAAGCCGTTGTTCTCGGTGGCGAACAGCGTGTTGTGCCAGGCCGAGAAGCTCTCCAGGTGCACCCAGCTCGGCCAGCTCGTCGTGTACGGGCACGACGACGCGCCCGACGCCTTGATCTTCGCCGCGGCCGCGGCGAACTCGCTCCAGGTCTCGGGCGCCTCGTCGATGCCCGCCTTCTTGAAGGCATCCCTGTTGTAGTAGAAGACCGTGGTCGAGCTGTTGAACGGGAACGACAGCATCTCGCCCTTGCGCGTCGTGTAGTAGCCGGCCACCGCCGGCACGTACGCACTGCGGTCGAACTTCTCGCCGGCGTCCTTCATCAGCTTCTCGACCGGGACGATCGCACCCTTGGCCGCCATCATCGTCGCGGTGCCGACCTCGAACACCTGGACGATGTGCGGCGCGTTGCCCGCCCGGTACGCGGCGATCGCCTGCGTCATCGACTCGGGATAGGAGCCCTTGTAGACCGCGGTGACCTTGTAATCGGACTGGCTCTTGCTGAAGCGCTCGGCCAGGCTGTTGATGCGGTCATTGTTCGCGCCGGTCATCGAGTGCCACCACTGGATTTCGGTGACGGCGCCCGCCGACGTCCATGCGAATGCGCCACCGGCGAGCGTCATCGCCACCAGCGACGCACGCGTCCACGAGGCGGCGCTGCGACCTTGCCTTCGGTTCATCTGGGTCTCCTTCGATTTCGTCACGACGCATGCGGCGCCGGTTCGCCCGTTGCGGGCAGCCGAAATGATGCGCCGCCAAATGTGACAGACCAAAGAACGCCGCGCAACAAGGGGCGTCCCGATTGGGCGACCGCTCGGAACGCGTGAACCAATCGCCCCGCCCGACCGTCGATCCCCGCGGCAGGTGAAACAATCCTGACTGCGCCCTGGCTGTCGACGTTTCGCGCGGGCAGCGCCGACGTTGCACCGGCACTCGATCACTCCGATAATCGACCAGCCCGATCACAACCGGAGACGGCCATGGGATATCGTTTCGATCGCATCGATCCTTCGCGCACCGCCATGATCGTGGTCGACATGCAAAACGACTTCGTCTCCCCCGGCGCGAAACTGCAATCGGCGCAGGCACACCGAATGGTGCCGAAACTCGCTTCCACGTTGAAGTTCTGCCGCGAGCAGGGCATCCGTGTCGTCTATACCGCACATGTACACCGCAAAGACGGCTGCGACATGGGCCTGTTCGATGATCTGTACCCGCCGATCGCCGATGGATCTGCGTTGGTCGACGACACGCAAGGCGTGGAAATCTTCGGGGACCTTGCGCCCGCCCCCGGCGAACACGTCGTCAAGAAGCACCGCTACAGCGCATTCTTCGCAACGGACCTGGATCTCATCCTGCGCGAATGGGGAATCGAGTCGGTGATCATCTCGGGCACCACTACCGAGAACTGCTGCCACGCAACGGCTCGCGATGCGATGTTCCGGAACTACAAGGTTGCCTTCCTGTCGGACGTCACCGGCACCTTCGATTACCCGGACGTCGGTTACGGCGCGATGAGCGCAGAACAGGTGCACCAGGCAACGCTCAGCATCCTGGCGTTCTCGACCGCGCATGTAATGACCGTCGAGGAGATGATGCGTTTCGTACAGCGGGGACGAGACGAGCCTGCCGCGGCCCTGGCGGCCTGAAGCTGTGAACGAAGATCCGCATCACGAGCGAGAGCCGAAGATCGAATCCGCTTTGCGCAGATCGTCGAGCCACAGTTCGTAGGCGGATTCGCGCTCGTCGCCGCGCAGGCGCAGCAGTGCCGACGGATGCAGCGTGATCAGCACGCGCAGGCCGTCATCCCTCTGCAGCCAGTTTCCGCGCTCCCGCGTCACTGCGACGCTGCGGCGCATCAGCGAGCGCGCCGCAGTGGCGCCGAGCGCGATGGCCGCACGCGGCTCGACGAGCCCGATCTCTTCCTCGAGCCAGTGCAGGCAGGCAGCCGCTTCGCGCTGCGAAGGCGTCTTGTGGATGCGCCGCTTGCCGCGCAGCTCGAACTTGAAATGCTTGACCGCGTTGGTGACGAACAGCGACTCACGCGGCCAGCCGAGCGAGTCGATCGCGCGAAAGAGAAGCTGACTGGCCGGACCGACGAAGGGGTGGCCTTGCAGGTCTTCCTGGTCGCCCGGCACCTCGCCGACGAGCATCAGCGCGGGACGCAATGCGCCTTCGCCGGCGACGCCCTGCGTGGCGAAGTAGCCGAGCGGGCATTCGCGGCAGCGTTGCAGCGCGTCGCGCAAGGCAACGAGCTCGTCACGGGCGGAAGAGTCCGATTCTCGCGCAGGCATGGCTCACCCAATGCTACGCCCAAGTTCCCGTACATCGTCGGCCCCATCCCGCTCCCCATCACCCGGAACCGGAGCGCTACAGTGATTCCGGGCGTGGATCGGTGGGGGCGCGAATCGATCTTCGTTCCCGTTGCGGCCGTCAACAGGAGCCGGCGGAACGCCGGCTAAAGCCGAGTGCCGGCGCGACGAGTTCGATGAAACGGAGTGCCTGCACGCTCAGTGGCCGGCCTCGCTTCACGCCGACGTACTCGGGCGTAGACGGGAACAATCTGCGCACGTCGACCTTGGCCAGGTGCTTGTCCAGCCTGGAGTCGAAAGCGCGGTCCGCAACGATGGCGATGCCGAGTCCGCACTGGACATAGCTCTTCATGATGTCGGTGTCCCCCGTGCTCAGCGCGATGCGCGGCTCCAGCTGCGCTTTCCGGAACGCACCCATGATGTCCGCGTAAGCAATGTATTCCCGCTCGTAGGTGACGATCGGCCAATTCGCCAGGTCGCGAAGCGTCGGACGAGCCAGCGACAGCAACGGATGCCCCTTCGGCGTCAGGACGATGCGGTGCATTTCGCTGAATCGATGGAACTCCAGTTCAGGAAACGAGCGGATCGGGGCAGCCGAGACCGCGACATCGGCCTGTCCGGCATCGATCCACTCCGCAATCTGGTTGACGTAGCCCTGCCTGATTCGGAGATCGGCGTTCGGAAACTCGCGGATGAACTGTTGAATGATCGCCGGCAGCAGATACCGCGCATGAGTATGAGACGTGGCAACCGTCAGCCCGCCGCTTTCTCCACGGGCGAACTGGCTGGCGATGCGCTGCAGATCGTCCACTCCGTTCAGGATCCGCTCGATCAGCGGCATCAACACCTTGCCGGCGGGCGTGAGTCCGACGAGCCGGTTCTTCCTTCGGAGGAACAGCGTCACGCCGAGCGCTTCTTCCACCTCGATCACGTGGCGGCTGATTCCCGGCTGCGATATGTGAAGCGCTTCGGCGGTTCGCGAGATCGAGAAGCTCTTTCCGGCCACCGCCCGTACCGATCGCATTTCGTTGAGTTTCATGGTTGGGGCGCAACCTCGCGGCGGGGTGTGGTTTATTCATAAATTGAATTGATTGATTCTGAATCAGTCTTTGATTGCATGATAGCAGTGCGGTAGGCTGGCTTCGAGGCCAACAGGAACAGAGGAGACGAACCATGGCTGGACCACATCGCGCCTTCTTCGATCCGCGCATCGCCGGAATCGCCGCGCTGGCGGCCCTCGTATCGGTGGCTCCGGCGAGCGCGCAGATCTCCGACAACGTCATTCGTATCGGGATCATCAACGACCAGAGCGGAGTCTATTCAGGGACCGGCGGCCCGGGGTCCACGCTGGCGGCGCAGATGGCCGCGGAAGATCTGGGAGGGAAGATCAACGGCGCGACGATCGAAATCGTCTCGGGTGACCATCAGAACAAGCCCGACCTCGCGTCCCTCATTGTTCGCGAATGGTTCGATGCGAAAGGCTTCGACGCGGTGGCCGACGGGGCATCGTCCGCCGCCGCGCTCGCCGTGCAGGAACTTGCACGCGAACGAAAGAAGGTGTTCCTGATTTCGGGGGCCGGATCGAGCGATTTCACCGGGAAAGCGTGCTCGCCGACCGGGTTCCAGTTCGCTTATGACACGTATGGCCTGTCGAACAGCACGACCGCGGCGATGGTCAAGCAGGGCTACAAGAACTGGTTCATGCTGACGGCCGACTACGCTTTCGGCTTGGCACTGGAGCGGGACGCGAGGGATTTCCTGACCCGGAACGGCGGCAGCGTGGTCGGTTATGCCCGCCACCCCTTCGGTACGCACGACTTCTCCTCGTTCCTGATGACCGCCGACGCCAGCAAGGCCCAGGTGATAGGGCTGGCCAACGGCGGCACCGATTTCAGCCAGGCGCTGAAGCAGGCGGCCGAGTTCAAGATCACCAACCGCGGCAAAAAGCTGGTCAGCCTGTCCGGCATGATCAGCGACATCCATGCGGTAGGGCTTGCTGTCGCCGAGGGTACCTACATCACCGAGTCCTTCTACTGGGACCTGGACGAGCAGACGCGCAACTTCAGTCGGCGATTCATGGAGCGCAACAAGGGCCGGCCGCCGACCATGGTGCAGGCCGGGGTCTACGCCGGGGTTCACCATTACCTGAAGGCTGTGGCAGCCGCGGGAACGGACGACGGCCCGACCGTAGCGAAGAAGATGCGTGAAATGCCGGTCGAGAACTTCTTCCATCACGGAACCAGGATCCGCGAAGACGGCCGTGTGCTCCTGCCGATGCACCTGTTCAAGGTCAAGGCCCCCAAGGACTCCAAGGGGGAATGGGACCTCTACGAGCACGTGATGTCGACTCCCGGTGAGCAGGCCTTCCGGCCTCTGGCCGACGGCGGTTGCCCGTACATCACTTCCGGCAAGTAGATGCCGGATACCCTGGAAACGTTCATGAACGACGACTGCATCGACAGCGTCACGCTGTCCGTCATTCGTGCGCGACTGGAGGTGATCACCGACGAGATGGACGTCACGATGTTTCGTACGGCCCTCAGCCCCGTGATCGCGGACTCGCACGATGCCTGTCACGGTATCTACCACCCGGTTCACGGCGGCACGGTTGCTCAAGGGGCGTACGGACACCCGATCTTCGTCGGCGCGATGTCCCGCGCGGTCCGATACCTGCTGGAACGGCGCGAGTCGCAGAGCATCCAGCCTGGCGACGTGTTCCTGATCAACGACCCGTACATCGCGGGAACGCATGTCCAGGACGTCAAGGTGATCGTGCCGGTCTTCGTCGACGGCGAGATCTTCTGCTACATGGGCGGTTGCGGCCATTGGACGGACATCGGAGGCCCCGCTCCCGGCAACTGGAACCCGAGCGCAGGCACCATCTTCCAGGAAGGCTTGCGCATTCCGCTCGTCAAGATCGTCTCCGGGGGCGTGCTTCTCCAGGACGTTCTCGACGTGGTGGTGGCGAACGTACGGCTTCCGACGTGGGCAGCGTCGGACCTGCAATCCGAGATCCAGGTGCTCTCGCTAGGGGCGCGGGGAATCGGGCGGCTATGCGAGGAGTACGGCGCGGGGGTCGTGAGAACGGCGATCGATACGCTGATCACCCGGACGGCGGCCATGCTCCGCCAGCAGATCCGCGAGGTACCCGATGGCACCTACTCGTTCCAGGAATTCCTGGACAACGACGGCGTCACGGCCGAGCCGCTGGAGCTGAACGTCGACGTCGTGGTGCGCGGCGACGAACTGACCCTCGACTTCTCGCGCACGACCCAACGCGGCAAAGGCCCGTACAACATCTCTCGAGCCACGCTGGAGGCAGCCTGTTTCGTCGCGATAAAGCACGTATTTGCCGAGGTTCCCGCCAATGCGGGCGTGATGGATGCCGTGCGCATCGTCACCGCGGCAGACTCGTTCCTGTGCGTCGAATGGCCGGCGGCCGTAGGTGCGTATACCGAGGTCTCGCTGCGCGTCATCGACGCGATCAGCGGCGCCATGGCCAGGGCAATACCCGAGCTGCTGTGGGGCTGCGCCTTCAATACGGTGGGCAGCCTCGTGCTCAGCGGGCAGCACGAGGGACAGACCTTCGTCTCGTTTCTCTATTTCGGCGGCGGCCTGGGCGGAAGCCCGCGCGGCGACGGGATGAATCACAGCGCGAGTGCGTTGTCGAATTCCTACATCGCCTCGGTCGAAATGGTCGAGGCGCGATTCCCGTTCCGATTCCATCAGTGGGCGCTTCGCCCGGATTCAGGTGGAGACGGAGAGTTCCGCGGAGGGCTCGGATCGATCTACGAACTCGAGCTTCTCTGCGATGCCGCGGAGTCGTTCTTCGTCGGTGAACGCGCCGTCTTCCCGCCGTATGGAGTGATGGGCGGACGACCGGGCGCCTCGACCGTCCTCGCCTATCGCCTCGGCGGCACCGATTTCGTCCCGCCTCTTAAGAGCAAGGCCGAACGTATTCCGATGAAGCGGGGCGACCGGGTCACGGTGCGGACTCCTGGCGGCGGCGGCTATGGCGACCCCAGCCGGCGTGGGCGGGCTGCAATCGAATTCGACCGCGTGCGCGGCTACGTGACCCACGACCGCAACTGAAGCCGACATGTCTGCTGCAACCATCGATAGAAGACTCATCCTCGGCATCGACATCGGCGGAACGTATACCGACGTCATTTCTCTCGATCCCCGCACCGGAGAAGTGGCTGTAGTGAAGACGCCCACCACGCTGCCGAACCGGGCCGACGGCCTGATCAACGGGATCCGCAGGATCACGGACGACCCGAACGCGATCGCGACGATCATCCACGGCACGACGATGGCCACCAACGCCGTGCTCGAGCGAAAGACCGGCGTGGTCGGCCTGATCACGACGGCCGGTTTCCGCGACGTGCTCGAAATGCGTCGGCGTCAACGGCCGCAGACCTACGGCATGTACGGGTCCTTCTCTCCGCTCGTGCCGCGCCACATGCGTGTGGAGGTACGCGAGCGCGTGAGCGCGAGCGGCGAAGTTCAGACAGACGTGGACGAAAGCGAGCTCACGGCTGCGATCGGGCAGCTGCGATCCGGCGGCGCGGAAGCGCTGGCCATCTGCTTCATCAATTCGTACGCCAATCCGATCAACGAAATCCGGGCCGCCCGGATCGTCCAGCGCCTCTGGCCCGACGCCTTCGTCTGCAGTTCGTCCAGCGTACTCCCCGAAATCAAGGAATTCGAGCGGACCTCGACGACGGTACTGAATGCGGCCGTTCAACCGGTGATCGACCGTTACCTCGGTGATGTCGAAAAGAAGCTGCACGCAAACGGCTGCAACGCACAATTGTCGATCGTGCAAAGCAACGGCGGCATCGCTTCGGTGGCCGCCACGCGGGAGAAGCCCGCCACCACGATCCTTTCGGGCCCTGCCGCAGGGGTAACCGGGGGAAACTACATCGCGGCACGGGCGGGCTTCAAAGACATCGTCACCTTCGACATGGGCGGCACCAGTCTCGACGCTGCCGTGGTGCTGGACGGCGAACCGTGCCTCACCTCGGAAACGACGATCGACTTCGGCGTAGTGCTGAAGATTCCGATGATTCAGATGACCACGGTGGGCGCCGGTGGAGGCAGCATCGCATCGATCGATCGCGGCGGCTTCCTGCAGATCGGCCCGGAAAGCGCCGGGGCCGATCCGGGTCCGGTGGCATATGGCCGAGGCGGCAACCGCCCCACGGTGACCGATGCGAACATCGTCATGGGCCGCATCAACGTCGATCGTCCTATCGGCGGCGCCGTAGCGCGTTTCGACCTAGAGGCGGCCGAACGCGCGTTGCTGGAGAACATAGGCAAGCCCCTGGGGCTGTCCACGCACGCCGCCGCCGAGGCGGTGACCACCGTAGCCAACACCCGCATGGCTGGAACGGTACGACTGGCGACGGTCGAGAAGGGGCACGACCCGCGCAAGTTCACGTTGGTGGCCTTCGGCGGCGCGGGCCCGCTGCACGCCGGAGCGGTCATGCGCGAGGCAGGCATCGCGCGCACCCTGGTTCCCTACTTTCCGGGTTTGACGAGTGCGATCGGTTGCGCGGTGGGCAACGTGCAGTACGACTTCGTCCAGACCTTCCATCGGCGCCTCGACGACGGCAACGGGGAGGCGCTGTTCGGCATCTGGGACGAACAGTCGCGCACCGGCAGGAAGGTGCTCGAAGCAGGCAATCATTTCATCACCGAGATACGCACGGTCTACAGCGCGGATATGCAGTTCGTCGGCCAGACCCATGCGCTGCTGGTGAAGTTCCAGGGCCGGCCGCAGTCGATGGCCGAGATCCGCGCGACGTTCACCGAGCGCTACATGAACAACTTCGGTATCGCGCTGGACCTTCCGATTTCGATCACCAACGTACGCACTTCCATCATCGGCGTGCGCAACCAGTTCGACTTCTCCGGCCTGCGCGAACTGGTCGGCAGATCCGACAAGGACGCGCTGCTCGGTCATCGCAACGTGTGGTTCGCCGGCAGGTTCGTCGACACGGCGATCTACGAACGCTCGCGCCTGCCGCCGGACAGCGCGATTCGCGGTCCGGCGATCGTCGAGCAGACCGACACCACCGTGGTGATCGAGCCGGGACTGGTTGCACACGTAGACGACGACCTGAACCTCATCCTGCAGAACGGCGCCTGAGGGCGCCTATCCCCCATCCCCGAACGAACGACCGCACATGAAATACCCGACTTCCGAGTCCAAGGAATGGGCTAATGCCAACCTCAAGGGGTATCTGGCAGTCACTACGACGCCGATGACCGAGTCCGGCGAGATCGACTGGAACGGATTGGCCTGCAACGTCGACTTCCTGCTCGACCTTCCCGGTGTCAACGGGATCTACCTGAACTCGATCTACCAGGAGTTCTGGACGATGACGGACGCCGAGAAGCGGCAGGTCACTGAAATCGTCATCGAGGCAGTGGACGGCCGCAAGCCGGTGATCGTCGGATGCAATCACACGTCGGTGCGCGACACCGTGTCGCTCGCCAGGCATGCGCAGGAATGCGGCGCCGATCTCGTCATGGTCTGGCCCCCCTACTATGGGGTACGCACCGAAGAGGGTGTCTACGCGTATTACGAATATGTTGCCGAGCGGATCGACATCGGGATGTGCATCTACAGCACGACGCTTCCCGAATTGGGACATTTCCTGACGCCGGAAGCGGTGCTTCGGCTGGCGGACATCGACAACATATGTGCGGTGAAGGAAGTGTCGCTGAGCCTGAGCGGCTACACGAACATGCTCCAGATCGCCGGCCACAAGGTCGCCATCAGTTCGCCGCTGGAGGAGTATCACTACTTCGGCCGCTGCGCCTATCCGGAGCTGACGCCCGACTTCCTCCTGGGAAATTCGCGCCCCATGTATATGCAGACGAAAGATCGACCGTACTGCGCGAACTACTGGAAAGCCGTCGAACGAGGCGACCTGGGCGAGGCCGGGCGCGCGCTGCAGCCTATCGTGAAGATGGCCAACGCCCTGCACAGCAAGTACCTGAGCGAGGGCAATCACAACATCGCCCTGACCAAGCACCTCACGGGGTTGGTGGGAATGGCCTCCGGGCCGGTGCGCCCACCCTTGTCGCCTGCGCCGCAGCGTCAAATCGACGAGGCGGTGAAGACTCTCCAGCGTTTCGGCATCCTGCAGGCGAAGCTGCCCAGCTGAGCGGCCGGGCGCTACCCGGCGAACCGGGACGGACATGATACTGTATATCGATACAGCATCATGCCCCGCAGCCCGTGCTCCCCTCCTACGCCGAACTGCACTGCGTCTCGAACTTCTCGTTCCTGCGCGGCGCCTCGCATCCCGAAGAGCTGGTCGAGCGCGCGCAGGCGCTCGGCTATTCCGCGCTGGCAATCGCCGACGAATGCTCGCTCGCCGGCGCCGTGCGCGCGCATCTGCGCGCGCGCGAGACGGGCCTGCCGCTCGTCGTCGGCGCCGAATTCTCGCTGCGCGACGCCTTCGACGACGATGCGCGGCTGGTGCTGCTCGCCACCACGCGCAACGGCTACGGCAACCTGTCGGAGCTGATCACGCGCGCGCGCATGCGCGCCGACAAGGGCAGATACCGGCTGCTCGCCGAAGACCTCGACGCAGGGGTCGACGACTGCCTCGCGCTGCTCGTTCCCTCGCCCGCCGTCGCCGTCGACGGGCCGGGCGCCGGGCCCGCCGCCGAACGCCTGCTCGGGCAGGCGCGCTTCCTGCGCGAACGCTTCGACGACCGCTGCTGGCTCGGCGTGCCGCTGCTCGTGTGCGGCCACGACGCGGCGCTGCTCGAGGCCACGCGCCCCATCGCCGACGCAGCCGGCCTGCCGCGCACGGCGGTGGGAGACGTGCTGTGTCACGTGCGCTCGCGCAAGGCACTGCAGGACACGCTCACCGCGATCCGGCTGAACACGCCGCTGAAGTCGCTCGGCTACGCGCTCGCGTCGAACGCCGAGCAGCATCTGCGCAGCCGACTGCGACTGGCGCGGCTGTATCCGCGCGAGCTGCTCGACGAGACGGTCGAGATCGCCGCCCGCTGCCGCTTCTCGCTCGACGAGCTGCGCTACGAGTATCCCGAGGAGATCGTCCCGCCCGGGCACACGCCGACGAGCTGGCTGCGCACGCTCGCCTTCGAAGGGCTTTCCGCGCGCTATCCCGGCGGCGCGCCGCCGAAAGTGCTCGAACAGGTCGAGCGCGAACTCGCGCTGATCGCCGAGCTGAAATACGAGCCGTATTTCCTCACCGTCGCCGACATCGTGCGTTTCGCGCGCGACCACGGGATCCTGTGCCAGGGACGCGGCTCGGCGGCGAACTCGGCGCTGTGCTATTGCCTGCGCATCACCGAGGTCGATCCGGCGCGCGCGAGCGTGCTCTTCGAACGCTTCCTCAGCCGCGAGCGCAACGAGCCGCCCGACATCGACGTCGATTTCGAGCACCAGCGCCGCGAGGAGGTCATCCAGTACCTCTACAGGAAATACGGGCGCGATCGCGCGGCGCTCACCGCCACCGTCATCTGCTACCGCTCGCGCTCGGCGCTTCGCGACGTCGGCCGCGCGCTGGGCATCGATGCGCGGCGCATCGAGCAGCTCGCGCGCGGATACTCCTGGTGGGACGCCGGCATGCAGCCGGCACGATTGCGCGAGGCGGGCTTCGATCCGGATTCGCGCGTCGCGCGCCAGTGGCTCGAACTGGCCTCGACCCTGCGCGGCTTCCCGCGCCACCTGTCGCAGCACACCGGCGGCTTCGTCATCGCGCGCGACCGGCTCACGCGACTCGTCCCGGTGGAGAACGCGGCGATGCCCGATCGCAGCGTCATCGAATGGGACAAGGACGATCTCGATGCGCTCGGGCTGCTGAAGGTCGACGTGCTCGCGCTCGGCATGCTGAGCGCGATCCGGCGCGCGCTCGAATTCATCGGTCAGCGGCGCAGCGGCACCTTCCGCATGGAGGACATCCCGGCCGAAGACCCGGCCACCTACGAGATGATCTCGCGCGCCGACACGGTGGGCGTCTTCCAGATCGAATCGCGCGCGCAGATGAGCATGCTGCCGCGGCTCAAGCCGGAGTGCTTCTACGATCTCGTCGTCGAGGTTGCGATCGTGCGCCCCGGGCCGATCCAGGGCGGCATGGTGCATCCGTACCTGCGCCGACGCCAGGGGCTGGAGCCCGTCGTCTATCCGCGCGACGAGATCCGCCCCGCGCTCGAGCGCACGCTCGGCGTGCCGATCTTCCAGGAACAGGTGATGCAGATCGCGATGCTCGCCGCCGGCTTCTCGGGCGGCGAGGCCGACGGGCTGCGCCGCGCGATGGCGGCGTGGCGCCGCCGCGGCGGCCTGGAGCCCTTCGAGCGGCGCGTCGTCGACGGCATGATGGCACGCGGCTACGAGCGCGATTTCGCCGAAGCGATCTTCCGCCAGATCCAGGGCTTCGGCGAATACGGCTTCCCCGAGAGCCACGCGGCGAGCTTCGCATTGCTCGTCTACGTGTCGAGCTGGATCAAGCGGCACGAACCGGCGGCCTTCCTCGCCGCGCTGCTGAACAGCCAGCCGATGGGCTTCTACGCGCCGGCGCAGCTCGTGCGCGATGCGCGCGAGCACGGCGTCGAGGTGCGCGGGGCCGACGTGCTGCTGAGCGAAGTGGAAAGCACGCTCGAGGAGCGCGTCGACGGCGAGAGTTTCTTCGCGGCCACGCAGGGCGGCGAATCGGCCACTTGCCGCACACCCTCCGCGTATCGCGCGCCCGCCGACGGCAGCGCGATCGATCGGCGCCCGCAGCCCGCGGTGCGCCTCGGACTGAACCGCGTGCGAGGGCTGCCCGCCGCGACCGCCGGGCGCATCGTCGAGGCGCGCAGCAGACGACGCGAAGAGCGCGGCGCCGGCCGCTTCGCTTTCGACAGCGTGGAAGATCTCGCTCGCGAGGCAGCGCTCGATACGCGTGCGCTCCAGGCGCTCGCGCAGGCCGACGCGTTGCGCTCGCTCGCCGGCCATCGCGCGCAGGCGCACTGGGAAGCCGCGGCAATCCGGCCGATGCCGAAGCTGCTCGCCGAAGCCCGCTTCGACGAGATGCCGACGCGCCTGCCGGCGCTGTCGGAAGCGCGCGAGATCATCGCCGACTATCGCGGGCTGGGCATCCCGATGGGCCGCCACCCGCTTGCGCTGCTGCGCGGTCGCCTCTCACGCCATCGCGTATCCACTTCGGAAGCGCTGCGCGCATTCCCCGACGGGCGCCTGGCGCGCGCGAGCGGCCTCGTCACGCACCGGCAGCGTCCCGACACCGCGGCAGGCACGATCTTCGTCACGCTCGAGGACGAAACCGGGACGGTCAACGTGATCGTCTGGCCCGACGTCTTCGAACGCCATCGCAGCGCAGTGCTCGCGTCGAAACTGATGACCGTCTACGGCCGCTGGCAGCGCGACACGGAAACGGGCGGCCAGGTGCGGCACCTGCTGGCGCAGCAGGTCGTCGATCACTCGCAGTGGCTCGGCGAACTGGAGGTGTCGAGCCGCGATTTCAGATGAGGAGGTGAATGAGCCGGCGCCGGCATCCCACGACGCTGCGACTTGCAGCGCTTCCGTACCCGTAACGATCTACGCAGCCGATAACGCTGCACCGCGCAGCGCGACGGATGACGAGCCGGCGTGTCGCGCGTCTATCTCTTGAACAGCACCCCCACGACCCCCGACACCAGCGCGGCCACGACGAACGCGACGAAGCCGCCGACGCCTGCACCGAGCAGGAACGCGAGCGCGACATAGAACCAGACGAAGCCCGCCAGCCCGATCGACAGGCCGCGCAGCAGCGTCACCGTCGCCGGATGTCCGTAGGCGGGCAGTGTGAAGCACGGGAGGATGGTCCCACTGATCGGCCAGGCGAGCAGCAGGCCGCTGACCGCTGCCGGCACGTGCGGTGCGCCGAGAATCACGGTGGCGGCGAGCACGAAGGTGACCGCGACCCGCATCGCGATCTCGATGCGCGGCACCGGCACCGTACCGGTGACCGCGCTTGCGCGCGGCATTGCCGCCAGCGCGGCGAAGGGGCCGGCTATTGCCAGCGTGAGTTGCAGCGCGCCCGGTACCCACGACGCAGTCGTCGACGCGCCGACGGCAAAAAAGGCGGCGGCAGCGCCGATCAGGGAGCCCCACCACGGCAGCCATCGCGACAGCCAGGCGAAGGCAACGATGTGCGCGAAGGTCGCCGGGCTCGCGGCGAGCGTCGCGCGCGCGATGCCTTCGACCTGCTCGGCCGGCAGCGAGAACATCAGCACGGCGACGATCGGGCCGGAGATCACCGGAAAGCCCGAGAGGAAGCCCGCCGCGCCATGTCCGAAGCGCTGTGCGACGAGCGTGGCGAGCAGGATCGAAGCCGGCGCGAGCGTGAGCTTGAAGAGGAGAATCATGCGGATGCTGCGATCGGGTGCAGGGCCGGCTCACGCGACCCCGTTCACATCCCTCGCGCCAGGTCCGCGCAGATGTCGCCGACATCCTCCAGGCCGACCGCCACGCGCAGCATGCCTTCGCCGATGCCCGTCTCGCGGCGCGTTTCGATCGGCATGCGCCCGTGCGTCGTGCTGGCCGGGTGCGTGATCGTCGACTTCACGTCGCCGAGGTTCGCGGTGATCGACAGCAGTCGGCAGGCGTCGACGATTCGCCAGGCGCGCGCCTTGCGCTGCGCGTCGTCGGCGCCGCGCACCTCGAAGGCGAGCACGGCGCCGCCGCCGCGCTGCTGCGCGCGGGCGAGCGCGTGCTGCGGATGCGATTCGAGCCACGGATAGCGCACGCGCTCCACCGCCGGCTGCGCCTCGAGCCAGCGCGCGACGGCCAGCGCGTTCTGCGCGTGCCGCTCCATGCGCACCGACAGCGTCTCCAGCCCCTTGGCGAGCACCCAGGCATTGAACGCCGACAGCGTCGGCCCGCCGTAGCGCAGCACCGGCTGCAGCGTTTCGTCCATGTAGCGCTTCGAGCCGAGCACGGCGCCGCCGATCACGCGGCCCTGCCCGTCCAGGTACTTGGTGGCCGAATGCACGACGATGTCGGCGCCCAGTTCCAGCGGGCGCTGCAGCGCCGGCGTGCAGAAGCAGTTGTCGACGACGAGCGCGACGCCGTGTTCGCGCGCGATCGCCGAGAGCGCGCGCAGGTCGGCGACCTCGGTGAGCGGGTTCGACGGCGTCTCGACGAACAGCATCCGCGTGTTCGGCCGGATCGCGTCGCGCCAGGCCTGCGCGTCGGCGAGCGGAACGAAGGTGGTCTCGATGTCGTAGCGTCGAAACAGCGCGAACAGCTGCAGCGTCGTGCCGAACACGCCCTGCGCGCAGACGATGTGGTCGCCTGCGTGCGTGAGGCTCACCAGCACGGCCTGGATCGCCGCCATGCCCGAGGCGGTGGCACGGCATTCCTCGGCGCCCTCGAGCGACGCCAGGCGCTGCTCGAACAGGCGCACCGTCGGGTTGCCGAAACGCGAATAGATGTAGCCCTCGGCCTCGCCGGCAAACTTGGCCGCCGCGTGCGCCGCGCTGTCGTGCACGAAGCTCGACGTGAGGAAGATCGGCTCGTCGTGCTCGCCGTAGCCCGTGCGCGCGAAACCGGCGCGCACGGCGCGCGTCTCGAAGCCCCAGCGGGAAGCGTCGTCGCCCGCGGCTTCGCCGCCGTGTCGATCGCCGCCGTGCGGGTCGTCGTCGTCCGGACGATCGCTCATCGCGCTCTCACTCGGTAGCCTGGAAATGCAGGCTCATCTGGTTGCGCGGCAGGTCGTCGTCGATCGGACCGGCTCCGGCCAGGCGCTCGCGCTCGATGCGGTCGAGATATTCGGGCGTGATGTCGCCGGTGACGTAGTGGCCGTCGAAGCACGATGCCTCGAATTCGACCAGATGCGGGGCCACGTCGGTCACCGACTGCTCCATCGCCTCCACGCTCTGGTAGAGCAGCGCATCGGCGCCGATCGCCTGGCGGATCTCCTCGTCGCTGCGGCCGTAGGCGATGAGTTCGCCGCGCGTGGGCATGTCGATGCCGTAGACGTTCGGAAAGCGCACCGGGGGCGCCGCCGACGCGAAATAGACCTTGTTCGCGCCCGAGTCGCGCGCCATCTGCACGATCTCGCGCGAGGTCGTTCCGCGCACGATCGAATCGTCGACGAGCAGAACGTTCTTGCCCTTGAACTCGACGCTCATCGCGTTCAGCTTCTGGCGCACCGATCGCCTGCGCACCGCCTGCCCCGGCATGATGAACGTGCGGCCGACGTAGCGGTTCTTCAGGAAGCCCTCGCGATAGGTGAGGCCGAGCTTCATTGCCAGCTGCATCGCCGACGGGCGCGAGGTGTCGGGGATCGGCATCACGACGTCGATGTCGCCGCGCCACAGCTCGCGCGCGAGCCGCTCGGCCAGGTGCTCGCCCATGCGCAGGCGCGCGGCGTACACGCTCGCGCCGTCGAGGATCGAATCGGGTCGCGCGAAGTAGACGTACTCGAACACGCAGGGCACGAGCCGCGGATTGTCCGCGCACTGGCGGGAATGGAAATTCCCGTCGAGATCGATGAAGACGGCCTCGCCCGGAGCGACGTCGCGCACCAGGCGAAAGCCCAGTCCTTCGAGCGCGACCGATTCGGAGGCCACCAGGTATTCGGTGCCGTACTCGGTTTCGGAGATGCCGTAGCACAGCGGCCGGATGCCGAAGGGGTCGCGGAAGGCGAGGATGCCGTAGCCGGCGATCTCGGCCACGCAGGCGTAGGCGCCGCGCGCGCGACGATGCACTTCGCGCACCGCGTCGAAGATCGTGTCGGGATCGAGCGAGACGCCGCGCGCGCTCGCCTGCAGCGAGTTGGCGAGCACGTTGAGCAGCACTTCGGAATCGGAATCGGTGTTGATGTGCCGCCGGTCGCGGCGGAACATCTCGTCCTTCAGCTGCTCGGCGTTGGTGAGGTTGCCGTTGTGCGCCAGCAGCAGGCCGAAAGGCGCGTTCACGTAGAACGGCTGCGCCTCGGCCGAGTTGCCCGCCGACCCGGCGGTGGGATAGCGCACGTGCGCGATGCCCGTCGTTCCCGGCAGCGAGCGCATGTTGCGCGTGCGGAAGACGTCGCGCACCAGGCCGTTGCCCTTCTGCATCTGGAACGACTTGCCCTGTTCGGTGGCGATGCCGGCGGCGTCCTGGCCGCGGTGCTGCAGCAGCAGCAGCCCGTCGTAGAGCAACTGATTGACCGGGGAGCGCGCTACGACGCCCAGGATTCCGCACATGTCGGGCCTCGTTCGGTGGTTCGCACGGGTTGACGCGGCACTGCGCGAGTCGGGATCCAGGGATCGGCCCACGACACGAGCACATCGAGCAGCGGCCTGGACAGCGCCTGCTGCCAGGCCGCCTCGCGGTCGGCGCCGATCTGGCGACCGACCAGCGCGACGATCGCGATGACGACGAGGGCGCGCAGCACGCCGAGCGCCGAGCCGAGCGTGCGATCGGCGAAACCCAGGCCCACGCGCGACAGCGCGCGCGCGAGCAGCGAGCCGAGCAGCCGCACCGCCACCAGCAGCACGAAGAAGACGAGCACGCCGACGAACAGCGGCGGGAAGCTCCAGCCGGTGAAGGCGATCAGCGGCGACGTGGCGAGCGGCGCGCCGAGCAGCGCGACGATCCACGCCGCGAGCGCGAACACCGTTCGCACGAGCCCGCGCAGGGCACCGAGCGCGATCGAGATCGCCAGCGTCGCTGCCACGAAATAGTCCCAACCCGTGAGTTGCTCGACGCTCACCGAGCGTCCACGACGGACGAATCGATGCCCGAGAGCTTCAGCGTCGCGCGCGCCTTCTCGGCTTCCTCGCGCGTGGCGAACGGGCCGACGCGCACCCGCGTGCGTTCGCCCTGCGCCGTGCTCACCGTCTCGGTGTAGGCGCGCAGCCCCGTGCGCCGCGCCTTGTCGAGCTGCGCCCGCGCGCTGCCGGCGTTGGCGAAGGCGCCGAGCTGCAGCGCGAAACGCAAGCCCGTCGGCGCCGCGGCCGCGGATTTCGTAGAGGATTTCGCGGCGGCGGATTCGCCCTGCGCCGGTGCGCCCGCATCCGCGCGCGGCTTCGCGGTGGCGACTTTCGGCGCTTCGGTCTTCGCGCTGCTGCGCTTCTCCGCGCCGGCTGCCGCATCGGGCCTGGCCTGCGCGCGCGTCTCCGGCGATCGGGACGGCGGCTTCGCGTCGGCCTTCGCCGGCACGTCGACGTTCGGCTCTGCCACGGACGCGTGCGGCTCGACCGGCACGGGCGGCACGACAGCGTCGTCGGACGGCGCTGCCGCGGACGGCGCGGCCGCCTCGGCATGCGACGGGGAATCGAGCGAGGGCAATGCCGCCTCGCGGGGCGGAATCTCGATCTCGACGTCGGTGATCGTCTGCCTCGGCTCGGAGTCGAGCACGAGCGGAAGGACGATGGCTGCGGCGATTCCCAGCACGAGGGCGCCCACCAGGCGCCGACGCGCGCGCTTCTTCTGCGTGACGGCCGGGTCGAGCGCGGCGCCGTCGGCGGGGTTACGACGTGCCATCGGCGGAACGGAATATCGGGACGGCGACGGCGGCGGGCTGCGCTTCAGCGGGGACGTCGCAACGACGGATCCGGCGAGCTGGCACGAGTGGCAAGAATGTCCGCGACAGTGAGGAAAGATCCGAAGACGATGATTCTATCATTCGGCTGCGCCGCAGCGCGTGCGGCGGCGAGCGCGGCGCTCGGCGAGGAATGGGTTTCCACGCGCGCCGCGCAGCTGGCTTCCGCATGCGCCGCGCGGCCCGCCTCGTCGTTCTCGGCGCGAGGCGCGACCACCCCCCCGGCCTGCAGGCGCTCGGCGATCCAGGCGGCGCTCGCCGCGCGCGTGCCCGGCAGGTCGGTGACGAACCAGGCGTCGAAGCGATCCTTCACCGCCGCGATGATTCCGTCGACGTCCTTGTCGCGCATGACGCCGAACACCGCGTAATTGCGCCCGCCCCTTCCCATCGAATCGAGGTTGTTCGCCAGGTGCGCGACCGCGTGCGGATTGTGCGCGACGTCGAGCACGACGGTGGGAACGCCGGGCAGCACCTGGAAGCGCCCGGGCAGCTCGACCTCGGCGAAGCCCTGTCGCACCGCCTGCTGGTTCACCGGCAGCCGCTCGCGTATCGCCTCGAGCGCGGCCAGCACGCCCGAGGCGTTCAGCAGCTGGTTCGCGCCGCGCAGCGCCGGATAGGCGATCGAGCTGCGCCGCTGCGCGCGGCCGCGATACGACCACTGCTGCCGGTCGCCCACGTAATGGAAGTCGCGTCCGCACAGCCACAGGTCGGCGCCGATCGACTCGGCGTATTGCACGAGCGACGCAGGCGGGATCGGGTCGCTGCAGATCGCGGGGCGGCCGCTGCGGAAGATGTGCGCCTTCTCCCAGCCGATGCGCTCGCGGTCGGAGCCGAGATATTCGGCGTGATCGACGTCGATGCTGGTGACGATCGCGCAGTGGGCATCGACGATGTTGACCGCGTCGAGCCGGCCGCCCAGGCCCACCTCGAGGATCACCGCATCGAGCGGCTCGCGCGCGAACAGGCGCAAGGCGGCCAGCGTGGAGAATTCGAAATACGTGAGCGGGGTGTCGCCGCGCGCCGCCTGCACGGCCTCGAACTGCTCGACGATCGTCTCGTCCGAAGCCGGCCGGCCGCCGACGCGGATGCGCTCGTTGAAGCGCACGAGGTGCGGCGACGTATACAGACCCACCCGGTAGCCGGCGGCGAGCAGGATCGCCTCGAGCATCGCGCAGCTCGAGCCCTTGCCGTTGGTGCCGCCCACGGTGAAGATCGTGGCCGGCAGCGCGAGCTGCATGCGCTGCGCGACCTCGCGAACGCGCTCCAGGCCGAGATCGATCGTCTTCGGGTGCAGCGTCTCGATGCGCGCGAGCCACTCGGCGAGCGAAGCGGACATCAGGCCAGCGCCTCGCTCGGCTGGCGGCACAGCATCGCGAGCATGCGCGCGATCTCGTCGCGCATCTGCCGGCGGTCGACGATGCGGTCGATGGCGCCCTTCTCGAGCAGGAATTCGGCGCGCTGGAAGCCTTCGGGCAGCTTCGTGCGCACCGTCTGCTCGATGACGCGCGGGCCGGCGAAGCCGATCAGCGCGCGCGGCTCGGCGATCACGACGTCGCCCAGGAAGCAGAAGCTCGCCGACACGCCGCCCATCGTCGGATCGGTGAGCACCGAGACATAGGGCAGCTTCTTCTCGGACAGGCGGGCGAGCATCGCCGTGGTCTTGGCCATCTGCATCAGCGACAGCAGCCCTTCCTGCATGCGCGCGCCGCCCGAGGCCGCGATGGAGACGAAAGGCACGCGCTGCTCGATCGCCGCCTGCACGCCACGCGCGAAACGCTCGCCGACCACCGATCCCATCGAGCCGCCCATGAAATCGAACTCGAAGCAGGCGGCAACGACGGGGATGGTGCGGATCGCGCCGCCCTGCACGACGAGCGCGTCGGTTTCGCCGGTCTCGTCGATCGCCTCGCGCAGCCGCTCGGGATACTTGCGGCTGTCCTTGAACTTCAGCGCGTCGACCGGCAGCACTTCGTGCCCGATCTCGTAGCGGCCCTCCGCGTCGAGCAGCAGGTCGAGCCGCTTGCGCGCCGGCAGGCGCATGTGGTGCGCGCACTTCGGGCAGACGTTCAGGTTCGCCTCGAGGTCGGCCGAATACAGCACGGCGTCGCACGACGGGCATTTGACCCAGACGCCTTCGGGAACCTTCTTGCCGCCTGCAGGCGAACGCTTGATGCGCGGCGGCAGCAGCTTGTCGAGCCAGGTCATCGGAGAATTCCAGGAAGCGGTTCGGGCGCGTCGAGCGCCGCGCGGATCGAGGCGACGAAATCGCGCACGCGTTGCGGCGCCTGTTCGACCGGCCCGTCGCGCAGCACCTCGATCGTGCGCGTGCCGATGATCACCGCATCGGCGGCGCGCGCGACGGCTCGCGCGGTGGCGCCGTCGCGGATGCCGAAGCCGACGCCGACCGGCAGCGATGTTCGCGCGCGGATCGCGGCGACGCGGGTGACCACTGCATCGGCATCGAGCGTGCCGCCGGTCGTGCCCTTCATCGACACGTAGTAGACGTAGCCGCTCGCCGCGCCGAGCACGCGCTCGATGCGCGCGTCGGTGGAGGTCGGCGCGAGCAGGAACACCGGATCGATGCCGCGGGCGCGCGCCGCTTCGGCGAAGGATTCGCACTCCTCGGGCGGGTAATCGACGACCAGCACGCCGTCGACGCCGGCCTCGGCCGCCTCGGCGAGGAAGCGCTGCACGCCGAAACGCTCGATCGGATTGGCGTAGCCCATCAGCACGATCGGCGTTTCGGCGTCGTCGCGGCGGAACGCGCGAACGATGCCGAGCACCTCGCGCAGGCCAATGCCGAGCGTGATCGCCTGCTCGTTCGAGCGCTGGATGACGGGCCCGTCGGCCATTGGATCGGAGAACGGAACGCCGAGTTCGATCACGTCGGCGCCCCCTTCGACGAGCGCGCGCAGGATCGGCAGCGCGAGTTCGGGCCGCGGGTAGCCGGTGGTGACGTACGGGATGAGCGCCTTGCGCCCTGCCGCGGCCAGGCGCTCGAAAGTGGCGGCGAGACGGGTCATTCGAAAACGATGCCGGCGCGCTGGGCGACGGTGTGCATGTCCTTGTCGCCGCGGCCCGACAGGTTGACGAGGATCGCGCGCTCCCTGGCCATCGCCGGTGCGATGCGCGCGGCATGAGCGAGCGCGTGGCTCGATTCGAGCGCGGGAATGATTCCCTCGATGCGGCAGCAGTCGTGGAAGGCGGCGAGCGCCTCGTCGTCGTTCACGACGACGTACTGCGCGCGCCCGCTGTCCTTCAGCCACGCGTGCTCGGGCCCGACGCCCGGGTAGTCGAGGCCGGCCGAAACCGAATGCGTATCGAGGATCTGCCCGTTCTCGTCCTGCAGCAGGTAGGTGCGGTTTCCGTGCAGCACGCCGGGGATGCCGGCGGTGAGCGAAGCCGAATGACGCCCGGTGTCGAGACCGTCGCCGCCCGCCTCTACGCCGACCAGCTGCACGCCGTCGACGTCGATGTACGGATGAAAGATGCCGATCGCATTCGAGCCGCCGCCGACGCAGGCGACGACGACGTCGGGCTGGCGCCCGATCATCTCCGGCATCTGGCGCTTGCACTCCTCGCCGATCACCGACTGGAAGTCGCGCACCATCGCCGGATACGGATGCGGGCCGGCCACCGTGCCGATGATGTAGAAGGTGTCCTCGACATTGGCGACCCAGTCGCGCATCGCCTCGTTCAGCGCGTCCTTCAGCGTGCGCGAGCCGCTTTCCACCGGCACGACCTCGGCGCCGAGCAGCTTCATCCGGTAGACGTTCTGCTTCTGCCGCGCGACGTCTTCGGCGCCCATGTAGACGACGCAGCGCATGCCGTGACGCGCGGCCACGGTGGCCGTGGCCACGCCGTGCTGGCCGGCGCCCGTTTCGGCGATCACGCGCGGCTTGGCCATGCGCGACGCCAGCAGCGCCTGCCCCACCGTGTTGTTGATCTTGTGAGCGCCGGTGTGGTTCAGGTCCTCGCGCTTGAGCCAGATCTGCGCGCCGCCCAGCCGCTCGGACCATCGTCGCGCGTGATAGACCGGCGAAGGCCGGCCGACAAAATGCGCCAGTTCGTACTGCAGTTCACGCACGAAGGAAGGATCGGCGCGATAGCGCTCCCACGCGTCGCGCAGCTCGTCGAGCGCCTGCACGAGCGTCTCGGCCACGAAGCGGCCGCCGTACGGGCCGAAATGGCCGCTGGCATCGGGAAGGTCGTAAGGCTTCATCGAGACTGGCGTGCGGCGTCGGCGCGCAATACCTGTGCCATGAATCGCTCCATGCGCTGCAACGACTTGCGGCGGGGCTCGCCGCCGGGCGTTCCGTCGACCGCGTCGGCCTGGATTCCGCTGGAGACGTCCACGCCGTTCGGTCGCACCTGCTCGATCGCGTCGGCCACGTTGTCGGGCGACAGGCCGCCCGACAGAACGATGGGCAGCGGTCGCTGCGCGGGAATCAACGACCAGTCGAAGGCCGTGCCGCTGCCGCCGTACGCGGGACTGAACGAGTCGAGCAACAAAGCCTCGGCGCGCTCGAAGCAAACGAACGATTCTAGCAAATCGACCTCGGCGCGCATTCGCACGGCGCGCCACCAGCGCACGCCGGCCGGCGTCGAAGCCTCGCATTCGTCCGGCGACTCGTTGCCGTGGAACTGCAGTGCGTCGAGGCCGACGGCGCCGGCGATGCGCCGCACCGCGTCGGGCGGCGCATCGACGAACAGGCCGACCGCGGCCACGTACGACGGCAGCGCGCGGCGGATGCCGGCGGCATGCGCAGCATCGAGCGCGCGCGGGCTGCGCGGATAGAAGACGAGGCCGATCGCATCCACGCCGAGCGCGGCGGCGTCGCGCGCATCGCGCGCGTCGACGATGCCGCAGAACTTGACGCGCGTGCGGCTCATCGCGCAGCGCCGCCCGCCGCGGCGGGAGCGGAGTCGACGCGACTCATCGCAGCGTCTCCAGCAGCGCGTCGTCGCCCGCGCTCCACGACGGCACTCCGTAATGCTCGTCGTACTGCGCGCCGTCCAGATACAGGCCGTCGGGCGCGAAGGTGGCGGCGGCAAGCGTGCGGTCTCGTCCGGCGAGGAGTTCGGCGAGCCATGGCGGAGCGCGCCGCCCCTCGCCGACGGCGAGCAGCGAGCCGACGATGTTGCGGATCATGTGATGCAGGAATGCGTTGGCGACGAAAGTGAAGACGACGAAGGGACCGCGCTCGCACAGCGACAGCTCCTCGAGCCGGCGCACCGGCGAGGCGGCCTGGCATTGCGCGGAACGGAACGCCGAGAAATCGTGCTCGCCGACGAGCGCTGCGGCTGCCGCGCGCATCCGGGCGACATCGATCTCGCGGAAGCTCCAGCCCGCGCGCTGCGCGAGCAGCGGGTGGCGCACCGTCGAACGGTACAGCAGGTACCGATAGCGCCGGCGAGCCGCACCGTAGCGCGCATGGAAGGAATCGGCAACAGCGGTGGCGCTGCGTACCGCGAGCGCCGCCGGCAGACGGGCATTGGTTCCGCGCACCCAGGCCGAAAGCGGCCGGCGCGCGGCGCTATCGAAATGAACGACCTGGCGCAGTGCATGCACGCCGGCATCGGTGCGCCCGGCGCACACGGTGCGGATCGTCTCGCCGGCCACGGTGGACAGCGCGCGTTCGAGCGCGTCCTGCGCGGCGGTCCCGGCCGGTTGCGTCTGCCAGCCCGAGAAGCGGCTACCGTCGTAGGCGACGGTCAGCGCGTAGCGCGCGACAACCTCCGTCAGCCGATCTTCGCGAGCATCGTGCGCGCTTTCTGCTGTTGCGAGGCGTCGCCGCCGTCGAGCACTTCCTGCAGCAGTTCGCGCGCGCCCTCCTTGTCGCCGATCTCCTCGTAGGCCGAGGCGAGATCGAGCTTGGTGGCCATCTCCTGCCAGCGCGACGACGCCACGGTCGGAGCGACGGCCGTGTCGGCGGCCGCGAGGCCGACGTCGCCGTCGGACAGCTCGAGATCGACCGACGAGAAATCGAGATTGCCCAGCCCGGCCCCGCTCTCCAGGTCGGCCAGATCGACCGCCGGCCGCTCGTCGTCGTGCTCGGGCACGCGCGCGTCGATGCCCTCGAGCGACGGCAGGTCGATCTCGAAGTCGCCGAGGTCGGCGAGCGCCGGAATCTCTTCGTCGGCGCGCTGCGGCTCTCCGGCACGCCCCGCACCGCTCTCGCCGGCGGCCGACGCGACGTCCAGATCGAGCGTCGGCAACTCGAAGCGACCGTCGATCGCTCGCTCGAGCGCCGAATCGGAGGGCGCGGGCTCGATGCGATCGGCATCGTTCGCGCCCAGCGCGTTACCGGCGCGGCCGATCGTCGTTTCGAGGTCGAGGTCGAAATCGAGCGCCGGAATCTCGTCTTCGAGCGAGGCGCGGTCGGCCGCCGAAGCAGCGTCGGCGCCGTCCATCGGCACCGTCTCGGCGAACGACTCGCCGAAGGCGCGCTGCGCGGCACTGGCCGGATCGAAGGCGGGCTCGCCGAACACCGCAGCCGCCGCATCGGCCTCCTCGCCCAGATCGGCGATCGCGGGGACCTCGTCCACGGCAGCGCCCGACGCCTGCTGCGGCGCATCCGCTGCAGATTGCGGAGAAGAGACGGTGGCGCCCTGGCCGGTGTACAGCGGGTTGGCGGGATCGATCGCCAGGCCGAGCGTGACGACCTTCGGCCACTCCTCGTTCAGTCCGCCGGACTGGTCGTACATCTCCTGTGCCAGTGCGCCGAAGGCGATCGGATCCTTGCGCGCGGCGTGGATCTCGAGCAGCTTCAGGCGAATCGCTTGGCGCTCGGGCTGGCGCTTGAGCGCCTCCTTGAGGATCTCTTCGGCCTGCGCCTCGCGGCCGTAGGCGATGTAGACCTCGGCTTCCGCGATCGGGTCGACTTCGGTGGAGTGCACGTCGACGCCGCTGTCGCGCCCGCTCGTGGCGAACAGGCTCGCGTGCGTGTCTACCGACTGTCCGCCGGTGGAGCCGAACAGCGAGTTCGCGGTGAACGCGTCGGCGGAGCTGAGCGTGTCCTCGACTTCTTCACCCTTCCTGCGCCTGCGGGTGGAGTAGACGCCATAGGCGCCGAGCCCCAGCGCGATGGCGATCAGCGCGGGCAGGACGAGCGGGTTTTCCATCAGCGAGTCGAGCACGCCGGGCTCGGGCGCGGAGGCAGGCGCCGGAGCCGGCGTTGTCTCGGCCTTGGGCGCAGCGGAAGGCTCGGAAGCCGCGGCGCTCGTTTCGGCGGCCGGCTTCGTGTCGGCCGGGGAGACGGCGTCGCCGGATGCCTGCGTCGGGGACGACGGAGACGTGTCGGAGACGGCGGGCGCCGGTGCGGCAGAGGCCGCCGCGTCGCTCGCGCCTCCACTCGCACCCGCGGTTGCGCTCCCACTCGCGCCCGCGCTCGCGCTCGGAGCGGCAGCCGCCGTCGTGGAAGCGGCAGCCGGCGCCGTGGAATCGGCCTGCGCCTGGGCGCCCGCACCCGAGGCCGCGGCGCCGATCGTGCCGGTAGCGGTCGCTCCCGCGGCGCGCGCCGCTTCGACCTGGCGCTGCAACTCAGCAAGCTGGCGGTTCTTCAACTCGACGAGTTGCTGCAGGTCGGCGACGTTGCGCTCGAGAGCGCTGACGCGCTCCTGCTGCTCGCGCAGCGCGGCGTCGCGCGCGACCTGCATCTCCGCATTCGACGGCGCCGAGGCGCCGGTGGCGGAACCGGCTGCGGCGGCCGTCGATTCCCCCGAACGGGAGAGCTTCAACTGGTCGCCGCTGGCAACCGACGGACTGGACTCGTCGGGCCGGGCCGCGACCGATCCTTCGACGGTCCGTCCCGCCTTCGTCGGCTCGACCGCACGCGCCGCGGAAGCGAGCCGCGCACGATAGGCGTTGAACTCGGCAGCCTGCGCGCGGATCTCGCGGCGCGCGTCGGCGGCGTCGATCGCCTTCATCTGATCGACGTCGGGGATCTTCAGCTCGACGCCGGCCAGCAACTGGTGAACCGTTCCGAAGAACGCACGTGGGTTGGCGCGATAGATCGCCATCACCGCCTGCTCGACGCTGACGTCGGCCGGCTTGACGCGGGCCGCGATCTTCGCGAGCGTGTCGCCCGTCTGCACCCGAACCGCGGCAGGAGCACCGGCGCCGCCGTTGGGCGCCGCGGCAGGCGCAGGCGCGGACGCAGGAGCGGGAGCGGTCGACGGCACGGCGCGCGCCGTTGCATTCGACGCAGCGACGGGCGCGACCGAAACCGGACGTGCGGCCGCCGGCGCCGCGCTCGCAGACACGGCAGCGGTTCGCACGACCGACGCCGGCGCGGACGTTGCAGCGCCGCCGGCGACCAGCGTGTCGCGGCCCATCCGCAATTCGGGCGGATCGAGCAGGAAGGTGTATTCGCGAACGAACTTGCCGGACGCCCAGTTCAACTCCACGAGCAGGTCGACGAAAGGCTCGTTGACCGGCTGCGACGAAGTGACGTGGACGACGGCTCCGCCGTTCGGACGCTGCTCGATGGCGAAACGCAGATTGCCGAGCGTCGGGTTGTATTCGAGCCCGGCCTGGCGAAACGCCTCGGGCGGGGCCAGGCGGGCCGTGAGCGAGCCGATTTCCTCGCGGCCGAGGGCGGTGACTTCCACCTCCGCGCGCAACGGCTGCCCGAGCGCCGACTGGACGGTGAGCCGGCCGAGCCCTGCGGCGTCGGCCGTGAACGGTATGGTGCCGGACAGCGCCGCTGCGATCGCTGCGGCGAGCAGCTTCGGCCCCCCCGTGAAGCGCTCCGAGATCGGTTGTTTTTCGCCTGCTGCCACGTTATTCCCCGGACGCTGGAAATGATATTTTGAGGCTAACATCAGCCATTTACAGGTGCAAGATCGCGCGTTGGCTGAAGTCGCGCCTGTGGCCGGCATGTGACGAACGGCATCTTCCGGAGGGTCTGGCGGCGCCCGGGCGTCTCGCGGGAGACACCGCGGGCCGCCCGCCCCTCCGGATACGCGGAATCGACGCTCTTTCTCAGTCGGCCAGCAGGCGCAGCATCCGCCGCAACGGCTCGGCGGCGCCCCAGAGCAGCTGGTCGCCGACGGTGAACGCGCCGAAATAACCCGGACCGAACGAGAGCTTGCGCAGCCGTCCCACCGGGATGTCGAGCCGACCGTTCACCGCCGTGGGCGTCAGCGCGCGAATCGATGCTTCGCGCGTGTTCGGCACGAGTTTCACCCATTCGTTGCCCGAAGCGATCAGCGACTCGACGTCGGACAGCGGCAGGTCGCGCCGCAGCTTGATCGTCATCGCCTGGCTATGGCAGCGCATCGCGCCGATGCGCACGCACAGGCTCTCGACCGGTATGCGTCCCGGGCCCGAGGCGGGCAGCCCGAGGATCTTGTTCAGCTCGGCGTCGCCCTTCCACTCCTCGCGCGAGCTGCCGTCGCCGAGATCCTTGTCGATCCATGGAATGAGGCTGCCGGCGAGCGGAACCCCGAAATGCGTGCTCGGGAACGATTCCGCGCGCATCGTCGCGGAAACCTTCGCGTCGATCTCGAGGATCGCCGAAGCCGGATCGGCCAGCAGCGATGCGACCGACGCATGCGCGGCGCCCATCTGCGCGAGCAGCTCGCGCATGTTCTGCGCGCCCGCGCCCGAGGCGGCCTGGTAGGTCGTCGCGGCGATCCATTCGACGAGGTTCTCGCGCAGCAATCCGGCGAGCGCCATCATCATCAGGCTCACCGTGCAGTTGCCGCCGACGAAGTTGCGCGTGCCGCGCTCGAGCGCATCGCGGATCACGTGCAGGTTCAGCGGATCGAGGACGATGACGGCGTCGTCCTTCATGCGCAGCGCCGAGGCGGCGTCGACCCAGTAGCCCTTCCAGCCTGCCGCGCGCAGCTTCGTGAAGACCTCGTTGGTCCAGTCGCCGCCCTGGCAGGTGAGGACGACGTCCATCGCCTTCAGTCGCTCGATGTCGGAAGCGTCGTGCAGCTTCGTGTCGCCCAGGTTGGGCACCTCGGGCGCCTTGCCGCCGGCGTTCGACGTACTGAAGAACACCGTCTCGACGTGCGCGAAATCGTTCTCCTCGCGCATGCGCTGCATCAGCACGGAACCGACCATTCCGCGCCACCCGACCATTGCGACCTTCAACATGATTGCTCCATCCATTGGCCGATGAGGCCCTCGTGCGGTGCGCTCTTACAGCGCGGCGAGCACCGCGTCGCCCATTTCCTTCGTGCCGACCGTGCGCTTGCCCGGCTCGGCGATATCCGCCGTGCGATAGCCCTGCGCCAGCACCTTGCGCACCGCGCGCTCGATGCGGTGCGCCCCGGCCTCGTTGCCGAAGCTGTACCGCAGCAGCATCGCCGCCGACAGGATCGTCGCCAGCGGATTGGCGACGTCGCGGCCCGCGATGTCGGGCGCCGATCCGTGGATCGGCTCGTACAGCCCGAAGCCGCGCGCGTTCAGCGACGCCGACGGCAGCATGCCGATCGAACCGGTGAGCATCGACGCCTCGTCGGACAGGATGTCGCCGAACATGTTGCCGGTGACCATCACGTCGAACTGCTTCGGATTGCGCACGAGCTGCATGGCCGCATTGTCCACGTACATGTGGACCAGCTCCACGTCGCGGTATTCGGCGTGTACCTCGCTAACCACGTCGCGCCAGAACTGCGTCGTCTCGAGCACGTTGGCCTTGTCCACCGAGCAGACGCGGCGCCGGCGCCGGCGCGCCGTCTCGAAGGCGAGCACGGCGATGCGGCGGATCTCGCCCTCGGTGTAGCGCATCGTGTCGAAGCCCTCGCGCTCGCCGTTCTCGTTGACGCGCACGCCGCGCGGCTGGCCGAAATAGATGTCGCTGGTCAGCTCGCGCAGGATCAGCAGGTCGAGCCCGGCGACCACCTCGTCCTTCAGCGTCGACGCGTGCGCCAGCTCGGGATAGACGATCGCCGGGCGCAGGTTGGCGAACAGATCGAAGTGCTTGCGCAGCCGCAGCAGGCCCTGCTCGGGGCGCTTGGCGCGCGGCAGCGCGTCGTATTTGGGGCCGCCCACCGAGCCGAACAGGATGGCATCGGCGCGCTCGGCGACCTTCAGCGTGGCCTCCGGCAGCGGGTCGCCGGCAGCGTCGTATCCGGCGCCGCCCACCGGCGCGCGGTCGATGGCCAGCTCGAGCCCGTCGCGTCCGAGCGCCTCGAGCACGCGCACCGCCTGCGCGGTGATCTCGGGGCCGATTCCGTCTCCTGCCAGGACTGCGATCCTCATCCGGATTTCCTCGATGTCGTTGCGTGTTCGTTCGTTCGATGTTCGTTCGAGTCGCTTCCGACCGCCCCGAACCTAAGCGGCCCGGCTGGCCTGCCAAGCCGGGCCGCCTTCGTGCTGCGGGCGCTCGCCAGCCTGGCGCTCAGCCGGCCAGCGTCTTCGCCAGCCAGGGCTGTTCGGTCAGCCGTTTTCGCTCGTATTCGCGAATGCGGTCGGCGTGCTTCAGCGTGAGGCCGATCTCGTCGAGACCGTGGATCAGGCATTCCTTGCGGAACGCGTCGACCTCGAAGCCGAACGCGCGCGCGCCGTCGACCGTGCGCACCTGCTGCGCGGGCAGGTCGACGATCAGCTCGAAGCCGGGAAAGGCGTTCACCTGGTCGAACAGCCAGTCGACTTCGGATTCCGACAGCCGCACCGGCAGCAGGCCGTTCTTGAAGCAGTTGTTGTAGAAGATGTCGGCGTACGAAGGCGCGACGATCACGCGAAAGCCGTAGTCTTCGAGCGCCCACGGGGCATGCTCGCGCGACGAGCCGCAACCGAAGTTCTTGCGGGTGAGCAGGATCGACGCGCCGCGGTAGCGCGCCTGGTTCAGCGGGAAATCCGGATTCAACGGCCGGCGGGCGTTGTCCATGCCGGGCTCGCCCGGGTCGAGGTAGCGCCAGGCGTCGAACAGGTTGGGACCGAAACCGCTGCGGCGGATCGATTTCAGGAACTGCTTCGGGATGATCGCGTCGGTGTCGACGTTGGCGCGATCGAGCGGCGCGACGACGCCGCGGTGGACGGTGATGCTTCGCATGACTTATCGCCTGGCCGCGCCCTGGATCGATTCGCCGGCGCGCTGGATGTCCTTGCCCATGCCGGCCATGGTGTTGCACGCCGAGAGCACGACGCCGCAAAACACGGCGGCGACGACGATCAGGGCTCGATTCATCGCTCCTCCCGTTTCAACGCAGCGAACGTACGTCGACGAAATGACCGGCGAGCGCGGCGGCGGCGGCCATCGCGGGGCTGACCAGATGCGTGCGCCCGCCCGCTCCCTGGCGGCCCTCGAAGTTGCGGTTCGACGTGGACGCGCAGCGTTCGCCCGGCTCGAGGCGGTCGGCGTTCATCGCCAGGCACATCGAGCAGCCCGGTTCGCGCCACTCGAAGCCGGCATCGAGGAAGATGCGATCGAGCCCTTCCCGCTCGGCCTGCGCCTTCACCAGGCCCGAGCCCGGGACGACCATCGCGAGCCTGACGTTCGGCGCCTTGCGCTTTCCGCGCACGACGGCGGCGGCTTCGCGCAGGTCTTCGATGCGCGAGTTCGTGCACGAGCCGATGAACACCTTGTCGATGCGGATGTCGACGATCGGCGTGTTCGGCTTCAGGCCCATGTACTGCAGCGCGCGCTCGTAGCCCTCGCGGCGCACCGGATCCTTTTCCCGGTCGGGGTCGGGTACGCGGGAGTCGATGGTCGTGACCATCTCGGGCGAGGTGCCCCAGCTGACGTAGGGCGAGAGCTTCGTCGCGTCGATGTCGACGACGAGGTCGAAGCGCGCATCGGGATCGGAATGCAGCGTGCGCCAGTGTTCGACGGCGCGATCCCAGTCGGCGCCCGCGGGCGCCATCGGACGGCCCTTCAGGTAGCGGAAGGTGGTCTCGTCGGCGGCGACCATGCCCGAGCGCGCGCCGGCCTCGATCGCCATGTTGCAGATCGTCATCCGGCCTTCCATCGACAGCGCGCGGATGGCCGAGCCGGCGAACTCGATCGCGTAGCCCGTGCCCCCGGCGGTGCCGATGCGACCGATGATCGCGAGGACGATGTCCTTCGCGGTGACGCCGCGCGGCAAGGAGCCCTCGACGCGCACCAGCATGTTCTTCATCTTGCGCGCGACCAGCGTCTGCGTGGCGAGCACGTGCTCGACCTCGGAGGTGCCGATGCCGAAGGCCAGGCAGGCGAAGGCGCCGTGCGTGCTGGTGTGGGAATCGCCGCAGACGACCGTCATGCCGGGCAGCGTTGCGCCCTGCTCCGGGCCGATGACGTGCACGATGCCCTGGCGGCGATCGAGCAGGTCGAAATAGGGAATGCCGTGCTCGCGCGCATTGGCGTCGAGCGTTTCGACCTGCAGACGGGAGATCGGATCGGCGATGCCGAGCGAACGATCGGTGGTGGGCACGTTGTGGTCGACCACCGCCAGGTTCGCCGATACGCGCCACGGCTTGCGGCCGGCCAGGCGCAGCCCCTCGAAAGCCTGCGGGCTGGTGACCTCGTGAACCAGGTGGCGATCGATGTAGATCAGGGCGGTGCCGTCGTCCTCCTGGTGGACGACGTGGGCGTCCCACAGCTTGTCGTACAGCGTGCGAGCGGCGAGCGGCATGACGGTCGGATTCGGGCCTGCGGCCGCAGCAGGACGGCGGGCCGTGGCGGGGTTGCGGCAGAGTCGCAATTATGCCACGGCGGGCCGTTTTGATGCACTGCATCAAAAGAAATCCGCCGCGCGTCCGCCGCCGCGCGTCCGGTGGCGACGGCGCCGGCCCGGTCCCCGCGCGCCGCGGCGCAGTCGCCTGCGCGCTCCGCCGCCGGCGTCAGCGGCTCGCCTGCTGGTACAGCGGCATCACCCGCTGCGCATAAACCTGCAGGTCCTTGAGCCGGTTCTCCGCGGACGGGTGCGTGCTGAGGAACTCGGGACCGCCGCTGCCTCCGGCCTTCTGGGCCATCTTCTGCCACAGCGTGATCGCCGCGCGCGGATCGTAGCCCGCGCGCGCGGCGATCTCCACGCCGATGCGGTCGGCCTCGGTCTCCTGCAGGCGGCTGTGCGGCAAGCCGAAGAAGGTCTTGTAGAAGACGTTCCCCAGATCGCTCGCCGCATCGCCGGCGCCGAGCAGCACGGCTGCGCCGCTGATCAGCACCTGCGCGCCGACCTGCTCGGAGGCGCGCTCGCGCGCGTGCTCGCGCAACGCGTGCGCGATCTCGTGGCCGAGCACCGCCGCGATCTCGTCGTCGGTCAGGTTCAGCTTCTTCACCAGCCCGCTGTAGACGCCGATCTTGCCGCCCGGCATCACCCACGCGTTGATCTCGGGCGAATCGAACACGTTGACTTCCCAGTTCCACGAACGTGCCTCGGGCCGGAACGCGGCGCTGGCCGGAATCAGCCGCGACGTGATCGTGCGCACGCGGCTGGTCAGCGCCGCATCGTCGTTCAGCGTGCCTTTCTGGCGCTGCTGCTGGACGATCTGCGCGTAGGCCTGGTTGGCCTCCTGGCGCATCTGCGCTTCCGAGACGAGCGAGGACATCCGCTGCGTGCGATCGACGCCCACGGCGCCGGGGCTGGTGGTCTGCACGGTGCTGCAGGCCGCCAGGAAAAGCGATGCAGCGGCGGTAATCGCGGCAAGCAGGCGCTTGATCTTCATGGTCGCAGGCTGATTTTCCGGAACGTCAGCGGTCGCAACGAGCAGCAACTCAGCTGCCCGCGCGCGAGCCCGTGCTGCGCGGCGCGCCGCCGATGCGCGGGGTATCGACGTCGACGTCCGCATTCTGCCCGCGATCGCGCAACGCGTGATCGATCAGCACGAGCGCGAGCATCGCCTCGGCGATCGGCGTGGCCCGGATGCCGACGCAGGGGTCGTGCCGGCCGTGCGTCTGCACGGTGGTCGGCGCGCCGCCCAGGTCGATCGAGCGGCGCGGCAGGCGGATGCTCGAGGTCGGCTTGATCGCCAGTTCGACGACGATCGGCTGGCCGGTGGAGATGCCGCCGAGCACGCCGCCCGCGTTGTTGGTCGCGAAGCCCTGCGGCGTAAGCTCGTCGCCGTGCTCGCTGCCCCTCTGCGCGACGCAGCCGAAGCCGGCGCCGATCTCGACGCCCTTGACGGCGTTGATCCCCATCATCGCGTAGGCGATGTCGGCGTCGAGCTTGTCGTAGAGCGGCTCGCCGAGCCCGACCGGAACGCCTTCGGCGACGACGCGCACGCGCGCTCCGCAGGAGTCGCCCGCCTTGCGCAGCTCGTCCATGTAGCGCTCGAGCTGCGGAACGACGCCCGCATCGGCGGCGAAGAACGCGTTGTTCGGCACCTCGTCCCAGTCGCTCACCGGAACGACGATCTCGCCCAGCTGGGTCATGCAGCCTCGGATGCGCGTGCCGTAGCGTTCGCGCAGCCACTTCCTGGCGACGGCCGCGGCGGCCACCGCCGGCGCGGTGAGGCGCGCCGACGAGCGCCCGCCGCCGCGCGGATCGCGGATGCCGTATTTCTGCCAGTAGGCGTAGTCGGCGTGGCCGGGACGGAAAGTGCGCGCGATTTCCGCGTAGTCGCTGCTGCGCGCGTCCTCGTTGCGGATCACCAGCGCGATCGGCGTGCCGGTGGTGCGGCCTTCGAAAGTGCCCGACAGGATCTCGACGCGATCGGGTTCGCGGCGCTGCGTCACGTGACGCGAAGTGCCGGGGCGCCGGCGATCCAGCTCGGGCTGGATGTCGCTCTCCGACAGCACGAGCCCCGGCGGGCAGCCATCGACGATGCAGCCGATCGCCGGGCCGTGCGACTCGCCGAAGGTGGTGACGCGAAAGACGTGGCCGAAAGTGCTGCCGGACAAGGTGGGTTCCTCAGGAGAATGTTCGGCTCAGCGCGCCAGTCCCTCGGCACTGCGCAAGCGCGCCAGGACCGTCGCTCGAGGCATTGCCGCGAGCATCGCATCGACCGACGGCGTCTGCGCCACGCCGAAGACGAGCAGCCGTACCGGCACCGCGAGTTGCGGCATCTTCAGCCCATGCTCGGCGAGCGTCGCCTTCAGCGCCGCCCCGATCGCCGCCGGAGTCCAGTCGGACGACGCCAGCTTCGCAGCGAGACTGCCGAGCGCCGCCGCCAGCGCAGGCGGCGCGGAATCGAGGTGGCGGGCGCGGTCGTCGTCGCCGATCGCGGGCTCCGTGTAGAACATCCGCGCCTGCGCCGCCAGTTCGTTCAGCGTCTGCGCCCGCTCCTTCAGCAACCCGCAGACGAGCGCGAGATCGGCGTCGTCGGCGGCGATCGAAATGCCCGCCGCCTCGAGGCGAGGCCGTACCAGCACGGCCAGGTCGGCGTCGGACGTCGCCTTCAGGTAGTGCGCATTCAGCCAGCGCAGCTTGTCGAAGTCGAAACGCGACGGCGAGCGGCTGATGTGCGAGCCGTCGAACCACTGCACCAGTTGCTCGCGGGTGAAGACTTCCTCGTCGCCGTGGCTCCAGCCCAGCCGCGCGAGATAGTTGACGACGGCCTCGGGCAGGTAGCCGTCGTCGTCGTACTGCATGACCGACACCGCTCCGTGGCGCTTCGACAGTTTCTGCCCGTCCGGACCGTGGATCATCGGCAGGTGGCCGTACTCGGGCACCGGCGCGCCGAGCGCGCGCAGGATGTTGATCTGGCGCGGCGTGTTGTTCACGTGATCGTCGCCGCGCAGCACGTGCGTGATCCGCATGTCCCGGTCGTCGACGACGACGCAGAAGTTGTAGGTAGGCGTGCCGTCGGAGCGCGCGATGATCAGGTCGTCGAGCTCGGCGTTGTCGAAGGCGATCGGACCCTTGACCAGGTCGTTCCAGCCGGTCGCCCCGTCGAGCGGATTGCGGAAACGAACGACGGGATCGACGCCGGCCGGCGGCTCGGGCAGCACACGACCGGGCTCCGGACGCCAGCGGCCGTCGTAGCGAGGCTTCAGGCCCCTCGCCTCCTGCCCGGCGCGCATCGCCTCGAGCTCCTCCTTCGTGCACCAGCAGCGATACGCCGTGCCTTCCGCGAGCATCTGCGCGAGGACCTCGCGATAGCGGTCCATGCGCTGCATCTGGTAGTACGGCCCTTCGTCGGCGTCCAGGCCGAGCCAGCGCATGCCGTCGAGGATTGCCTGCGTCGCCTCGGGCGTCGAGCGCTCGACGTCGGTGTCCTCGATGCGCAGGATGAAGGTGCCGCCGTGATGGCGCGCGTAGGCCCAGGCGAAGAGCGCCGTACGCGCGCCGCCGATGTGCAGGAAGCCGGTGGGACTGGGAGCGAAACGCGTGCGGACCATCGCGCGGGGGGTCTTTCGGAGAACCGGGTGAACGGACTGACGATCGAAGTCAACCGTGTGAACAGAACGTCTGACGGTCAACAGCTGACGGACCGATTCTACGCGAGGGCCAGCTCTCGACCGGCAGCCGGGTCCGGTTCCGCTTTCGCCCACGAGTGGATCCGCTGCGCAATGCAGCGCTTCGATGAGGGAAACGGTCTTCCCGGCCGAAAACGATGCGAAACGCGGCGTTCCGGGGATTGCGTCGGCTTCGTGCGCGCCGAGCCCCCGCTTCCGATTTCAGTATCGTGTGCAAATGGACAAGCCTTTCTCGCTCGCCTGCGAACGCAACCGCGAGCCGATCCTGGGCGTTCTCCGGCAGTATTTCGGGGACCGCAGCCGCGTTCTGGAAGTCGGCAGCGGCACCGGGCAGCACGCCGTGCACTTCGCCGACGCGCTGCCGCACCTCGACTGGCAGGCGAGCGACGTCGAGGAGAACCTTCCGGGGATCCGCGCCTGGCTCGACGAGGCGGCGCTGCCGAACACGCCCGCGCCGCTTGCCTGGGACGTACGCGACGCGCCGCCTGCAGGCGGCTTCGACGGTGTGTTCACGGCGAACACGCTGCACATCATGGGCTGGGAGGAAGTCGAGCGCCTGTTCTCGACGCTGCCCGGGATGACGACCGACGACGCGCGCCTCGTCGTCTACGGTCCCTTCAACTACGACGGGCGGGCGACGAGCGACAGCAACGCGCAGTTCGACCGATGGTTGCGCAGCGAAGACCCCAAGTGCGGGTTGCGCGACTTCGAGAGCGTGGACGCGCTCGCACGAGCCGCGGGCTTCGAGCTGGTCGAAGACCGCGCGATGCCGGCCAACAACCGATGCATCGTCTGGGAACGCCGAGCCTGAGTCTGGCGCACCCGGCGAAACGTCATCAACCCGGGAGTCCGAGATGAAATTCATGATCCTCGTCAAGTCGAACCCGAGCATCGAGAAGCGCCTCGGCGGCATGAGCGATGCAACGATGAAGGAGTCGATGGCCCGGATGAGCGCCTTCAACGAGGAGTTGAAGAAGGCCGGCGTGTTGAAGGATTGCGATGGTCTGCGCCCGAGCCGCGAAGGCAAGCGGGTGCGCTTCGACGGCTCGTCGCGCAGCGTCATCGACGGGCCATTCGAGGGCGAACTGGTCGCCGGATATTGGCTCTGGGAGTTGCCCGCCATCGAAGACGCCGTCGCGTGGGTCAAGCGCTGCCCGAATCCGATGCCTGTACCCTCGGACATCGAGATCCGGCCGATCTGAAGCGGGGCGGCTGAAATTGGCGAGGCGAGCCGATGCGATTACAATCTCGCCTCCTCTCCCGGGCGGTTAACTCAGCGGTAGAGTGCCACCTTCACACGGTGGAAGTCACTGGTTCGATCCCAGTACCGCCCACCATTTCCGCCTCTACTTCGACGGCCTCGGTCTCGAAGCGGTCGGCGAGCTCCGGCGGTACGACGGAGTTTGCAGCTCCCCGCCGCTATTCGATCCACGGGTTCACGAGTGAAACTCGTGCAAGCTCGTAGTCGCCGGTGTCTCGCGTCACCACCGTCAAGCCGTGCTGGAGGGCGGTTGCCGCGATGATCAGATCGGGCTGCGAAAACGTATGACCGGCTTTGCGCCCCTCCTCGACGAGCAGGCGCCACTTGAACATTACATCCTCCGAAACTTCGAGTACACGCTGATCGAACATCGGACGCACCTTGTGCACCAGCCAGTCGTTGAGCTCGACGCGGCGGATCGGATCGCCAACCATCTCGATGCCGTAGCGGATCTCGGCAAAGGTCACCGTGCTGACGAACAAGTCCTCCAGCGGCTGAGCAGCGACGAATGCGCGAACCTTCGGATCGGGGCGCCGCCGACGCAACTCCGAAATCACATTGGTATCGAGCAGCCAGCCGCTCACAACCTGACCGCCCTCACCGGCATGACCGACCGGCGCGGCTCGAGTTCGATCTCGCGATGCGGCGATACCTGCAGCGCGTCGATCAGCAGTTGCCCCGTGCGCTCTCCCTTCAGGCGCTCGAACTCCTCTGCGTCCACGACAACGACGGCCTCGCGGCCGTGCAGCGTGACGTGCTGTGGTCCGTCACTTCGCGCCAGGCGCACGAGTTCACTGAAGCGCGCTTTGGCGTCCTGAAGACGCCATCGAGCGCGCGGCGGTGCTGCAAGGGCGGTTGCTTGCGCTGCCGATTTTCTGGTCATGCTGACCAGATTAACATGGCGTCGCAGTGAGTACAACGTATCAGCAGAGGAGGCCCCATATCCGGGCCGTGTGCCTCCAGCTCGGCCGTGCTCACCCGCCCGTCTTCGTTCCGCGTAACGAGTCGGCCATCGCTGCGAGCGCGTCGGCCAGTCGCCGGGTCGCCTGGGACGCGGGCAGCGGCAACCGCAGCGTGTGTGCACCCGTCACCGGGTCGCACTCGACCCAGGGATGCGATGCTCCCTCTGCGCCCGCGGCTGTGGCGCCCAGCGCCGAAACGAATTGCGCACCGGCCTGCAGCAGTACGGTCCATGGATCGACGTCTGCTCCCTTCGATGCTGGTGCGCTGACTTGCGTTGCTCCAGCGTCGGTTGTCGATGCGAAGACCGCCGCCGCGACAGGCCCGTCGACGGCAACTGCCTCGAACGGCGGTTCCACCGCTGCGCCGGCGACGCTCGCCGCCTCTTCCGCCGCCACCATGGCCTCACCCTCGCCAATCCGACCGGCTACCTTTTCGACCTCCTTCATGAAGCGACTCAGGCGCGAACCGCCGAGCGAAATCTCGCTCTGACCGCCATCGAGTATGCCTGCCGAAAGCGAGCGCTTGAAGGCAAGCACCGAGAGCATTCCCTCCTCGATGGTGCCCTTGGCGATGAAATTGACGACCTGGACCGGGCGAGCCTGACCCATGCGGTGAATGCGCCCGATGCGCTGTTCCAGAATCGCCGGGTTCCACGGCAGGTCCATGTTCACCAGCGTCGAGGCGTGCTGAAGGTTCAGTCCGGTCGCACCCGCATCGGTGGACAGGAAGACGCGGCAGTGCGCGTCCGTGCGAAAGCGTTCGACGAGTGCCGGGCGCTTCTCCGAAGGCACGCCGCCATGGAAGCTCACATATCCGATGCCGCGCTCTTCCAGCCTGCGGATGACGATGTCGTGCGTGCGGGTCCATTGGCTGAACACGACCGCTTTCGCGTCCGGCTGCACGAAGATGCCGTCGAGCAGCGCCACCAGTTCGTCGGCCTTGACGCCGTGGTCGGTTTCCTGATCCAGCAGATACGTACTGTTGCACGACATCCGCATGTTCTGCAGTGCGCAGGTGAGCCGCCGTTGGTCCTTGTCGGACAGGAATTTCGTCCGCCGCCAGCGCGCGACAATCTGCGCAACGGTGTCCGCGTTCTCCTGGTGATGCACCATCTGCATCTCCGTCATCGGCACCAGCAGGTTCTGGTCGGTGCGAGCGGGCAGCTGGGTCAGCACCTCCGAGCGGCGGCGGCGGATCAGGATCGGCGCCAGCGTCTGGCCGATTCTTTCGAGATCCGCATAGCCGGTGACACGTCCGGATTCGTCCTTAACCTGATGCTCGTGCAGCAGCTTCCAGGTAGGCCCCAGCCGGTGCTGGTCGACGAACTGCACGATCGAGATCAGCTCCTCGAGCCGGTTCTCGAGCGGCGTGCCGGTGAGCACGAGCGCGTACGGACTGTCGATGCGCTTGAGCGCCCGCGCAGCGATCGTGTTCCAGTTCTTGATGCGTTGCGCTTCGTCGACGATGACCAGTTCCGGAGCCCACGCCGCGATGAGATCCAGGTCGGATTTCAGCTTCTCGTAGTTGGTGATCTTGCAGAAATCGTCAGCCTCGAAATCCTTCTGCCGCTGCGCCCGGCCGCCGGAGATCACTCGCGCCGCACGGCCCGAAAAGCGGTTGATCTCGCTTTGCCACTGGTACTTGAGCGAGGTCGGGCAGACCACGAGCACACGCATGACGCCGAAATGCCGCGCGAGGATCTCGGTCGCGGCAATGGCCTGGATCGTCTTGCCCAGACCCATCTCGTCGCCGATCAGCGCACGACCGGCGCGCACCGCGAAAAGCGCCCCTTCCGCCTGATACGGGTACAGCGGCACCCGGAGCAGCTTCGTCAACTTTCCGTCGGAAGCACCGCGCGGGAACAGACGGTCGAGCATCTCTTCGCGCCGCGCCGCATCGCGGCGACCGGCGATGAAGTCGAGCGCATCGTCGTAGGCACGCAGTTCGTGGCCGCTGCGGGCGGCCGTAGCGAGAAAGCGTTCCAGTTCGTCGAAGCGCTCCTGCGGCAGGAAGTCGCCCCGTGCAGCGTCGAAGAGCTTCGAAGCTGCACGGAGGACGGTCGGTGGACAATCCGATCCGGCCCGGAAGTGCACGGTGCGCGTACTGCCGTTGCGCAGATACAGCTCCGAGAATGCGGGGCGCCATCCCCGCGCAAACGCCGCTTTTGCCCCGCGCTTTTTCTCCAGCCGGACGAGCACGAACTCGATGTGCTTGCAGGTGCCCAGTTCGTTGGTGGCGTAGTCCGGGCAGGAACAGTAGTTGTCGCCCGGCTCGAGTCCGCGAATCGCCACGTGATAGCTCATCTTCGACTGCGGGTTGCGAACGAGAAACTCCGAGAAGAACGGTTGATCGCCCCGGTTCTCCAGCACGAACGCCTGCTCGCGCCCGAACTGGCGGCGCAGACCGCGTTGCCAGTCGGCGGGGGCGAGATCGGCCGGCGAATGGGTGCGGGAGAGCTTCGCTTCCCTGGTCGCTCGCTCGGAAGCGGTTCGCTGTTTCAATATCGATCCCCGGTTCGCTTGATAGTCATTCACGCTCTCTCCACGTCGATGCGGTCGTACTGCGCATGCGGCCGCGATCCGCAGCCTGCCTCGACGCCTCCGGATTCTCCTTGAAACCCGCCCGTTTCGTCCCCACATATCCGACCTATCGGTCGCAGGACGACCCGCTTTCAATGGAGGTAGAACGATGGCTGAAAACTCCGCAAGACATTGGCAGGATCCGGTCAACCTGATCCTCGGCATCCTGATGCTGATCTCGCCATGGGTGCTCGGCTATCACGTGGCGCAAGGCCGCGCGACGGACAACGCAGTGCTCTTCGGGATCCTCATCGGCCTGGCGGCGATCGCCGCGATGGTCAACCTGACCGCCTGGAAAGAATGGATCAACGTCATCTTCGGCGCGTGGCTCTTTATCTCGCCCTGGGCGCTCGGCTTCGCCGGCGTCGCGGCGGCGGCTTGGAGCGCCTGGGTCCTCGGCGCGATCGTCTTCATCCTCGCGCTGTGGGAACTCGGCACCGACGAGCAGATCGGCGGTTGGTGGAGTCACGCCCACTGACTCATCGCTCCCCCGCTTCGCAACGCACGAGCGACGGCCTGCACCGCCAGGGCGTCGCCCGCGCGGCGGGGGGCAGTCCTCCTCCGTCGCGATCGCCTCGAAGCAATCGATGCGCGCGCCGATTTACGGCCGCTCCGCCTCCCGAGCCACTGCAACCGCGCCGCAGACCTGCCCGTCCGCGTCGTGAAGCATGCCGAAGCTCATCGAGACGTACAACTTCTCCCCGCTCTTCGAAACGGCACGCGTCGTCAGCGGCCTGCCGGAGTGTTTCGTCGCTCCGGCCGCCATCGCCGCCTCGAAGCCTCTCCAATGCGCCTCGCGTAGTCGCTCGGGGATGATGATGTCGAGCGACTGTCCGATTGCCTCGCTCGCTGCAGGGCCGAAGAGCCGCGCAGCGGCAGCGTTCCAGACGCGAATGAGGCCGCGGCGATCGCAGGCGATCACCGCGTCCGGAAGTTGTTCGAGCAGTGCAGCCGTGTCCATGCGAGTCGTCCTCTTTTCCGTCGGACGACCATCCTCGCATTTACACGAGCCGCATCGCTGTCGTCAGGCATTCGGCCCGTACAGCGCGTTCTGCGCCCGGCGCTCGCGATCGCCGACGCTCGCGGCCTCGCGCTGCACCTGCTCGCGCGTCTTCATCGAAGGCGCGCGCTCGATCGGGGCTGCGAACTCGTAGCTGCGCGCCAGCTCGCCGCGGCGCTGCGCAAGGCGCAGATCGGCGATCACGCTTTCGCGCGTTACAGTGCCCGGCGAGACGACGATTTCGTAGCCGATCTCGTTGTTCACGAAACGCACCTGGTCGGCAAGGGCGGGCGCCGCGACGGCGGCGAGCGAAACGGTGACGATGAAGGTGGCAAGACCATGCATGATGGAACTCCTCTGATGACCAATGACACGGCGCAGTCGTTGCGAGCCGCAGGACCGGCAACGACCGGTCTTGCATTGGAACGAGCGGGCGCGGCAAATGTTCCCGGGCATGTGCCGGGGGTCGAGCACACCGACGTCGGTGCTCGCGCTCTCCGGGGCGCGCGAGGCCGACGGGAACTCCGCTTGCCGTTCCTGACGCACCGTATACTCGGGCGCAGCGGGCTTGCGCTCGAAGTGGCAAGGAGATCCGCATGGCTGCGCGCTCGATCGCTTCGCTCACGCTGTCCTTCGGTCTCGTCTCGATCCCGGTGAAGCTCTACACGGCTACCGAGAGCTCGGGCACGATCCGCTTCAACCTGCTCACGAAGGACGGCCAGCGCGTCCGGCAGCAGTACGTATCCGCACGCGACGAACGTGTGGTCGATCGCTCCGAGATGGTGAAAGGCTACGAATTCGAGAAGGACCGATTCGTCACCTTCTCGCCCGACGAGCTGAAGGCGCTGCAGGAAAGCCCCAGCCACGTCATCGACATCGTCGCCTTCATCCCGGAGAAGGCGGTCGATCCGATCTACTACGACAAGGCGTACTACCTGGCGCCCGACAAGCGGGGCGCCAAGCCGTACAGCCTGCTGGTGAAGGCGATGCGCGAGAGCGGGCGCTGCGCGCTGGCGAAATGGGCATGGAAGGGCAAACAGTACGTCGTCCAGGTGCGTCCGCTGGAGGACGGCCTCGTGCTGCAGCAGTTGCTGTACGCCGACGAGGTGCGTTCGCTCGAGGACCTCGACATCGAGAAGGTGCCGGTCACCGACGCCGAGCTGAAGCTCGCGCTGCAGCTGATCGAGCAGATCGCCGCCGACCGCTACGACCCGAAGGAATTCGAGGATGAGGAGAAGAAGCGTGTCCTCGCGGCGATCGACGAGAAGATCGCCGGCAAGCAGATCGTCGTGCACGAGGAGGAGGAGCCGGCCGCCGGCGCGCAGGTGATCGATCTCATGCAGGCGCTGCGCGCGAGCCTCGGCGGCAAGTCGGCGCCCAGGGCGAAGGAGCCGGCCGGGCAAGGCGCCGAGCCGGGCGCCTCGCCGGCGGCGCGCGCCCGTAAGTCGCCCCGGCGCGCTGCCGGGCAGGAGGAGCAGCCGGCCGCGCGCGCCCGGGCGCGTTCGAAGAAGTGACGAAGCAGCAGCCGGACGACGCCCCGTACACGCTCCGCGGCATCGAGGCGATGCTCGGCATCTCGCCGGGCATCGTGCGCTCGCTGGTGCGCGCGGGCTTCGTGACGCCGTCGCGCGGCGCGCGCAACGAGCTGCGCTTCTCGTTCCAGGACATCGTGCTGCTGCGAACGGCGCAGGGGCTGCGCGCGGCGAAAGTCGCTCCGCGCACGATCCTGCGTTCGCTGCGCCAGTTGCGGCGCGCGCTTCCGGCGCAGCTTCCGCTGACCGGGCTGCGTGTCACCGCCGTCGGTAACACCGTCGCCGTGCGAGACGGTGACGCGCAATGGGAACCCGAGTCGGGGCAGTTGCTGATCGACTTCGACGTCGTCCCCACGCCGGGAAGCGTTTGCGTGCTCGAGCATCGCGGGGGCGCCGGCCGCGCCGCCGAGACGGCCGACACGAATTTTCGGCGCGCGCAACGCCTCGAAGGCGAAGGCCGCGCTGCCGAGGCCGAAAACGCGTATCGCCGCACGATCACGCTCGACCCCGCGCATGCCGATGCCAGCCTGAACCTCGGTGCGCTGCTATGCGACCTCGGCCGCAGCGCCGATGCGATCGACGTCTACGTCGAAGCGCTGCGACGCTCACCCGAGCTCGGATCGCTGCACTTCAACCTCGCGGTCGCGCTCGAGGATCTCGGCGAGCGCGAGGCCGCACTCGAGAGCTACGAACGCTGTCTCGCGCTCGAACCGGGATCGGCCGACGCGCACTTCAACGCCGCACGCCTGCACGACCAGCTCGGTCACATGCAGCAGGCGGTCCGGCATTTCAACGCGTACCGGCGCCTGCAGCGTCGCTGAACGCGGCGCGTGCGGCAGCCCCCTCGTCACTGCCGCTTCGCGATCGCGCGGGCGAGATCCTTCTTGTTCATCTTCGAGCGTCCCGGGATGTCGAGCTTGCGAGCGCGCTCGTACAACTCGTCGCGCGAACTGCCTTCGTAGTCGAGTCCGCCGAAACTCTCGCCCTTGCCTTCGCGGGCCGCCTTGCCGCTCTTCTCGGCGCGCGGATCCGACGGACCCTTGTGGTCCTTCGGCACCCAGTGGTCGCCTTCCTTCTCGAAGGAATGCTTCAGCGCAGCGTAGGCCACGCGGTGCGCGCGTCCGCCTTCACCGTACTCGCGCACCGCGCTGTCGTGGGCCTTCGCCCACGTGCGCTGCGCCTTGGCCGGGGAACGCTTCAGCGTATCGGGGAGTCTCTCGCGTCCGGGCATGGCGCACCTCCTTGCAGGGAAACACACGTGCTGCGACGCATACAAACAGCGTGCCCGCCGCGGCGATCCGGGGTGATCCGGGACGATCCGTTCACGCGCGCCGCAGCAGCGGCTCGATGAGCGAACGCACGTCCACGCGCGCGCCGATGTGCGCCAGCAGGAAGAACGAGCCGATCAGCTTGCGATGCAGGAACATCGTCCTTGCAGGCGGAACGCGCAGCAGCCCCTGGCGGATGCCGATGTCGAAGCCGAGCGCCCGCGCGCGCGACGGCAGGTCCGACGCGGCGAAGTCGTAGCGGCCGCGATGCCGCAGCGGTTCGCAGACGAGCAGGATCACGTCGACGGTCGCCTCGATGCGCTCGCGTGGATCGTCGTCGGCGAGGTAGCCGATGTCGATCGCGCAGCTTGCGATCCGCGCGCGGTCGCCGGCGATCGCCGCGCGCGTGATCCGGGCGTACGCCGCGACGAAATCGTCGTCGAAGTCCGTCGTCGAACCGAAGTCGAGCAGCACGACCTGCCCGGTGTCGGGCTGCCACAGGTAGTTCGCGAAGTTCGGGTCGGTCTGCATCGTGCGGAACTCGAACAGTTCGCGGAACGCGAGCCGTTCGAGCAGCGCGCCGATCGAGTCGCGCGTCGACTGCCGCATCGAAGGTGCAGCGAGTGTCTCGAGCGGCTCGCCGGCCATGTGGTCCATCGCGAGGATGCGCGGAGTAGTGAGGTCGGCGTGCGCGCGCGGCACCCGCAGGCGCGGCTCGTCGGCGACAAGCGCGGCGAAGCGCTCGAGTGACGCGGCCTCGGCCAGGTAGTCGGCTTCCTGCGACAGCTGGCGCGCGGCCTCGCCCGCCAGCGCGTCGATGTCGGCCTCCGCGGGCAGCAGACGCACCAGCCGCAGCACGGCGACCACGTTGTCGATGTCGCTGCGGATCGAGCGCGCGACGCCGGGGTACTGGATCTTCAGCGCCAGCTCGCGCCCGTCGACGGTGCGCGCACGGTGCACCTGTCCGATCGAGGCGGCGGCGATCGGCTGCTCGTCGAAACGCTCGAAGCGCAGGCGCCAGCCCCTGCCGTATTCGCGGCCGAGCACGCCGTGCAGTTGCGCCGCCGGCATCGGCGCTGCCTGCGAACGCAGGATCGCCAGCGCCTGCGCGAATTCCGGCGGGAGGAGATCGGGCCCCTGCATCGACATCATCTGCCCGAGCTTCATCGCACCGCCGCGCAGCCGGGCGAGCCGCGCCGCGAGGCGCCGCGCGTTGTCGGCCGAGGCCCAGGCGCCCCCGGCGCCGAAGCCGGCGACGGTCCCGTCGGCCAGGAAGCGGCGAACGCCCTCGCCCAATCCGGCCAGCGCGAGCTCGCCGGCCGCCAGGGCGACGTTCGCCAGGCGGCCGATCCGCGTCTGCGGCACGCGGGCCGCCGCGATGCGACTTGCGGGGCTCGCGTCCTCCGCACGGCCGGGACCGCGCCCGCCTCTCCCGCGCGTCATCGCGCACTCCAGCCGGGCAAACGAATTCCCCTGAAAGCCGTACCCCTCATCGTCGTTTCCCGCAAGAGCGCTCCTATGATGAAACGTCGCCCGGGCAGTCGCCCGCGGCGGCGCCCGTGTCATTCTGGGCGAGCAGCGTGCAGCACCGCGGTTGCGCAGTGGTCCTGGCAGTCGGCCGAAGCGCCATGGCATGGCTTTGCCCGAAACGGAAGCCGCCATGAACCGAACGCTCGTCCTCCAATGGATCCTCGGCGGCGTGGTCGTCTGGCTCTACGCGCTCGACCGCTTCGACAAGCCGGGGCCCACGCGGCCGACGACGACCTTCGTTCGCTACTGGATGGCGCGCATCGGCTACGTGTTCTCGATGCTTGCGCTGTTCCTCGTCCTCGGCGGCGCGTTCACCGACCTCGATCTCGACGCCGTGTGGAAGTTCCTGCGCGTCGAGGCCGTGACGGACGAGGTCGAGCAGATGCCGGGGCCGCTGTTCGCCGCGCTCGTGCTCACCTCGCTGCTGCCGCATTTCCCGTACCTGAACAGGATCGACGACGCCGTCAAGCGCTGGTTCCAGCGCATCGGCAACATACCGTTCGAAGCGCGCGAGCTGTCGGGCCGCATCGCCGCGACCCCGCTCGTGCTGTACCCCGATTCGATCGAGCGCCTGCGCCCGACGCTCGCCGAGCTGCAGGTCGACGAGCGCTGGCTGCTCGCGCCGCAGTCGTCGCTGCTTCATCGCTGGGCGCGCACCGCCGTGCTCTACGCGTCGATCAGGCCCTGGTCGCAGATGGCCGGCTACGCACGCTACGTCGACGAGCAGAAGGCCGGCTTCGCGGCCCTCGTCGAGCGCTTCGAAACGATGTCCGGCCTCGACGAGAAGACGCTGCGGGCGATCGACAGCGATCCGCAGTTCCTCGCCGGCCAGCCGCTGCGTCGACGGCTTCCGCGCGACATCGACGAGCTCGAGCAGCGCCTGTGCGACTTCGTCGCCGGCGGCGTGCTGCAGGTCGAGCTGAGTCCCCGGCAGCGTCAGGCGGCGCTCGCCCGCCTGGGTTTCCCCGGCATCGGGCAGTCGCGACCGGTGCTCGACGTGCACGAGGTCTTCCTGATCGCCGGATTGATCTTCTTCGGGATGCTGCTGATCACGCTCGTCGCACGCCGCTTCGTTTCGCCGGTGCCGCTCGCGCCGAACCTGCGCGTGCTCGTCATGGTTCCGATGATCTACGCGATCGCGGTCGTGCTGGCGATCTATCCGAAGGCGGTCTGGGCCTTCGCCGACATCCACCGCGTCGGCTTCCGGCCGGTGGCCGGCTACTGCGCGTCGGGCGCGCTCGCCGCCGCCGCGGCATTCGTCGTCTCGCTGCTGTTCCGCTACGTGTTCGAGTACCCGGGGAACCTGCTCGAGGCGCTCGCCTCGCCCGGCCGCTTCCGCGACGTCTTCGCGGTGACGATCGAGCGCTGGCCCTGGCTGCTGATGGTCTTCTTCGCGACGGTGGCCATCGCGTGGACCGCCGACGACTACGCCGCGGAGCCGGCGAAGGCGCCGAGGTGGCTGCGCGCAGCCGAAACGGTCGGCCTGGCGCTCGCGTTCGCGCTGCTGCAGTGGATGATCGTCGAGCTGCTGATCGCGGTCGGCGCCGCACCGCCGCGCATGAGCGCTCGCGTACCGACGATGGCCGCGACCTCGCTGCTGATCGGCGCGACGATCGGCTGGTTCGTTCCCCACCTGTATCGCCGGAAGGCCGCGCCGCGCCCAGCCGCCGCGGCGGTCCCCGCCGTGCAACCGGCCGTGTGAACGAGGAGACGATGATGTCGACGCCCGTGTTCAAGCGCCTGTCGCTGGAGCAGTTCTCGCAGCTTCTCGCCCGCTTCCCGTTCACGCGGCGCATCAACGCCGTGCACATGCACCACACGTGGCGGCCGCAGCGAAGCGACTTCCGCGGCCACGAGACGATCGTCGCGATGTGGCGCTTCCACACGCAGCAGCAGGGCTGGCGCGACATCGCGCAGCACCTGACGATCGACCCCGAAGGCTGGGTCTGGCTGGGTCGCAACTGGAACCTGCCGCCGGTGAGCGCCTCCGGGCACAACGGCAACGCGCAGTTCGGGCCGTTCATGTTCGAGATGATCGGCAACTTCGACCGCGGCTGCGATCCCTTCGACGGCGCACAGCGCGAGGCGGCGCTCGAGGTCGTCGCGCAGGTGCAGGCGAGGTTCGGCCTGCCCGCGGATTCGCTGGTCTTCCACAACGCGATGTCCACGAAGACCTGCCCGGGCAGCTCGCTCGACTTCGCGCAGATCCTTGCCGAGGTGGAGCAACGGTCGACGGCGCGCGGGCGATCGCCGAAGCGCGCGCAGGAAGCACGCGGGCCTTTCCCCGACGAATCCAATCTCGTCGTGCGCGAGGCGATCGAGGCGCTGAGCCGCGCGCCGCTCGGGCCTCCCGAGCCGGGAGACGCGGAGCCGTCGCACGACGAGGGCGCGGCGCCGCAGGCCGCACCCTCAGGTGCCGAACGCGCCGAACGCGCGCCGGCCCGAAGTTCGCGCGGCGCGCCGATCGACGCGGCGCTGCTCGCGGCGCTGCGACCGCACCTGGTGAACCTGCGGCTGGGCCGGCTCTCGGAGCGCGGCGAACTCTCGACGACGCCCGCCGACGTCGATGCGATCTTCGAGCAGTCGCTGCCGCGCGCACTGCAGGCGGCGAAGGCGCAGGGACGAAGGCTGCGGCTGCTGTTCTACGCGCACGGCGGACTCGTCTCCGAGTCGAGCGGCCTGCAGATCGCGGCGAGGCACGTCGACTGGTGGAAACGCAACGACGTCTACCCGATCCATTTCGTCTGGGAAACGGGGCTCTTCGAGACGATCGGGCAGCTGCTCACGCGCGCGCAGCAGGGCATGATGCGCGGGCTTCCACGCGACTTCTGGGATCACACGCTCGACCCGCTGATCGAGGTCGGCGCGCGCGCGCTGCAGGGCGCGCGGATCTGGGCAGGGATGAAGGCCAGCGCCGAACATGCGGTCGATGCGCCGAACGCAGCCGACCCGATGGGCGGCGGCGCGCGCTACGTCGCGGTGAAGCTGAAGACGTTCTGCGACGCGCATCCGGGAGATGTCGAGCTGCATGCCGCCGGACACAGCGCCGGCTCGATCTTCCATTCGCATTTCCTCGCCTGCGCGCACGAGCTCGGCGTGCCGACCTTCGAGTCGGCGCAATTCCTGGCGCCGGCGGTGCGCATCGACACTTTCCGCGACCGGCTCGCCGCGCGCATCGGCGACGACGGTGCCGTGCGCCGCGTCACCCTGTTCACCATGCAGCGCGATTACGAGCGCGCCGACGACTGCGCCGGCGTCTATCACAAGTCGCTGCTGTACCTGGTCTCCAACGCGCTCGAGCGCGAGCGCGGCGCGCCGATCCTCGGCCTGGAGGAGAGCCTGCGCGCCGATCCGCAGATGAAGCGGCTGTTCGCGCTCGACGAAGCGCCTTCCCCGCGTGCCGCCGTGGTCTGGTCGGTGAGCGCCGCGGACAGCGGCGCTTCGGCGAGCACCGCGCGCACGCACGGCGGCTTCGACGACGACGTGCCGACGATGAACAGCGTCGCCCGCCGCGTGCTCGGCCGCGTCGATGCGGATGCGATCGTCGACTACGCGACCGCGCCCGACATCGTCCGTGCACCGCGCCCGTGGATCGAGGAGATCGACTGGCCGGCCAGCGCGTCGTACGAATGGCCGTCGACCGCGACGTCGACCTGGTCGCCGCCCGCCGAAGCGGCGCCGGCGGCTGTGCAGGCTCCGCCGCCGATCCTCACGATCACGCCGAACGGCGAGATCCCGACACCGACCTCGCTGGGCATCGGTCCGGCCGGCAGCAGGGCACGGCGCACGGCGCTGTGCATCGGCGTCGACCGCTATCCCGATCCGCGCCACCGGCTCTCCGGCTGCGTGGCCGATGCGCGGATGTGGTCCGACGCGCTGTCGGGCCTGGGCTTCGAGACGACGATGCTCACCGACGGCGACGCGACGCGCGAGGCGATCGACCGCGAGCTCGAACGCCTGGTGGGAAACAGCCGTTCCGGCGACGTCCTCGTCTTCCAGTATTCGGGGCACGGAACGCACCTGCCCGATCTCGACGCCGACGAGGAGGACCGCGAGGACGAGGCGATCTGCCCGGTGGATTTCGCCACCGGCGCGCTGTACATCGACGACGACATCGCCCGCGTGCTGCGCCAGCTGCCCGACGGAGTGAACCTGAGTTTCTTCATGGACTGCTGCCACTCCGGCACGAACACCCGCTTCGCCGTCGGCGCGCCCGATACCGGCAGCCGCGGCGCGGCATCCGGCGAGCGCAAGCGCTTCGTCGTGCCCACGGTCGAGCTGATCGACGCGCACCGGCGCTTCCGCCGGCAGTCGCGCTTCGCGATGCGCACGGTGGCGCCCGGGGGAACCGGCGGACGCAGCCGCATGCGCGACGTGAAGTTCGCGGCCTGCCTGGACGGCGAGGTCGCATGGGAGAGCGACGGCCACGGCGAGTTCACGCTGCGCGCGACCCGCGTGCTCGCCGACGGCATCGACGCGATGACGAACGAGCAGTTCGCGCGCCGCGTGACCGAGGCCTTCGGTGCGAACCCGCGCCAGCATCCGATGCTCGACTGCGCCGACGACGCCCGCGCGCTGCGGCTGCTGCAGCCGCTGGCCGGCGTGGCCGAAACGATCGAGCCGATACGGTCGATCGAAAAGCTCGTCACGCAATTGTCGACGCACTGAGGTCGACGCACTGAGGTCGACGCACTGAGCGAGTCCGACGAATGGCCTCCGACCCCGACATCGCCGCCGCGACGACCACCGAAGCCGTCGCCGCAGCCGCCCAGAGCCGCGAGGCAGCCGCGACGCGCCCGCGTGGGCCGCCGCCGCAGGTCGTGCCCCTCTCGATCGAGACGCCGCGATTCTCGGTCTCGCCGGCGATCGAACGGATACCGGTCTCGCCGCACCAGCGTCGAAGGGGCGAACCGCTGTACCGCCCGCTGCGCATCTACGCTATCGATCCGGCGGCGTCACGGCTCGAAGGCGCGATCGCGACGATCGACGTTCCATGGGAGCCGCTGCAGCCCGGACCGGCCGGCAGCCTGTTCGTCGTCGACAACCGCGACCTCTCGCTCGGCACCGTGTACCGCTGCGCGGACCTGGACGACCCGAACGTGCTGATCGCCGACGGATACGCGCCGTCGCCGTCGGACCCGCGCTTCCACCAGCAGATGGTCTACGCGGTGTGCTGCAACGTGTACGCGGCGTTCCGCAAGGCGCTCGGACGCAATCCGGAGTGGGGATTCGGAGATCCGGCGGCACCGGGGCCGGCCAGGCTCGTGCTGCGGCCGCACGGCGGCGAAGAGCGCAACGCCTGGTACGAGAACCACGGTACCTACGGCGCGCTGTGCTTCGGCTACTACGCCGCGGCCGACGCGCCGAGCGACCGGACGCTGCCGCGCGGCATCGTCTTCACCTGCCTGTCGCACGACATCGTCGCCCACGAGGTGACGCACGCGCTGCTCGACGGCCTGCGCCCGAAGCTCGCCGAGCCCAGCGGCGCCGACGTCGTCGCGTTCCACGAGGCCTTCGCCGATCTGGTCGCGCTCTTCCAGCACTTCAGCTATCGCGAGGTCGTCGCGCACGCGATCCGGCGCAGTCGCGGCGAGCTGACCCACCGTTCGCTGCTGAACGGTCTCGCACAGCAATTCGGCCACACGACCGATCGCGACGGACCGATGCGCAGCGCGGTCGACGACGATCCCGAGCATCCGACGATCTACGACGACGGGCTCGAGGCGCACCGGCTCGGCGCGGTGCTGATGAGCGCCGTGTTCGAGGCCTTCGTGACCGTCTATCGCCGCAAGACCGAACGCTACCTGCGCCTGGCCACCGACGGCAGCGGCGTGCTCGCGCCCGGCGAGCTCGCGCACGACCTGCAGCAGCTGCTCGCCGACGAAGCGAGCAAGCTCGCCGGCCAGTTCCTGGGCATCTGCATCCGTGCGATCGACTACTGCCCTCCGGCCGGTCTCACCTTCGGCGACTACCTGCGCGCGCTGGTCACCGCCGACCACGATCTCGTTCCCGACGATCCGTGGGACTACCGGGGAGCGCTCGTCGACGCGTTCCGCCGGCGCAGGATCTATCCCGAATCGGTGCCGAGCCTGTCCGAGGATGCGCTGTTGTGGCATCCGCCGCGCATCGACCTGCCGCCGGTGTCGGCGCTCGGTTTCGACGAGCGGCGTTTCCGCCGCGATCCGGCCGACGTCGCCGACGCACGCGAGCGACGCCGGCAGGCCGAAGCGCTCGGGCGTTTCGTCACGCAGCCCGGGCGCCTCGAGGAGTTCGGCCTCGTCGCGACCGACGATCCGCGTCTGGGCGGCGATCGAGTCGACCCTCCGTGCGTAGAGTCGATCCGCACCGCACGCCGCATCGGGCCCGACGGGCAGATCGCCTACGACCTCGTGGCCGAAGTCACGCAGCTGCGACACGTGCGCGCCGGCGCCGATGGACCGGCATTCTCGTACTGCGGCGGCGGCACGATCCTGCTCGGCCCGGATGCGAGGGTGCGATACGTCGTGCTGAAGAGCCCGGTCGGTCGGGGGCGCCTGGAGAAACGCCGGAAATACCTGCAGAGCCGCGCCTCGCAGCGCTACTGGTCGGTCGTCGACGGCGAATACCGACGCGAGGGCCGCTACTTCCGCCTGCTGCACGAGGGATGAGCCGCGCCGCGGCGGCTCACAGCAGCCATTCGATCGGCAGCAGCGACAGCAGCCACACGCCCAGGCGCCGCGCAAGGCTCGTGTGCGGCTCGTCGTCGTGCACGATGCGGCTTTCGCCCGTACGCTCGATCCAGCGCAGTCCGCCCCGTCGGTCGAGCCGCACCTCGTAGGCGAGCAGCGGAACCTGCCGATCGAAGACGTCGGCAATCCGGCCGGCGAGCACGGGGCTTTCGACGACGATCCCCATCTCGGTGTTCAGCAACGCCGAGCGTGGATCGAAGTTGAACGAGCCGACGAACACGCGCGAACGGTCCACCGAGAAGGTCTTCGCGTGCAGGCTCGATGCGGAGCTGCCGGCGAGCCCGCGGGCGCGCACGTCGGCCGGTGCGAAGCCGCCCTTCATCTCGAACAGCTCGACACCGGCCTCGAGCAGCGGTTCGCGCCGCTTGGCGTAGCCGGCGTGCACGACCGCGACGTCGGTGGCCTCCTGCGAGTTGGTCAGGATGCGTACCCGCACCCCCTGCTCCGACATTCTCGCCAGCGCGTCCGTGCCGGCCGCCGCCGGCACGAAATACGGCGAAACGAGCTCGAGCTCGCGTTGCGGATGCCCGAGCAGCTCGTAGAGCCGGCCCGGCAGCATCGCGTCGGCCGGCGCCCGGCCGAGCCCTTTCGCCGGGTCGTCGCTGACCAGGTGCGCGGGCGCCCATTCGAGATCCAGCGTCCCTTCGAGAAGCTCGCGCATGAAGGGCTGTTGCGCGACCGCTCGAACGTATCCGGCCGCGGCGGGGTCGAGCCCGGCGCGTGCGGCACGCGCCGCGAGCTCCCCGGCATCCGGTTCGTAGCCCTCGCCGACGATGCGGCCGACCGGCCATGCGGACGCGCTGGCCCAGTAGCGGTCGAAGTCGCTCGACACTTCGTCGACCACCGGACCGATCGCCATGATGTCGAGGTCGACGAAGAGCAGCTCCTGCCCGGCGCCGAAGTATTCGTCGCCGACGTTGCGTCCGCCGACGATCGTGACCTGGTTGTCGGCGGTGAACGACTTGTTGTGCATGCGCCGGTTCAGCCGGGAGAAGTCGGCGAGATAACCGAGCCAGCGCCAGCGCCGGTTCGGGAACGGGTTGAACAGCCGAAGCTCGATGTTCGGGTGCCGGTCGAGCGCGGCGAGCAGGCCGTCGAGGCCTGCCGTGTTGTTGTCGTCGAGCAGCAGCCGCACCCGTACGCCGCGTTCGGCGGCGCGCAGCAGCGCGTCGAGGAGCAGCGTGCCGGAGAGGTCGTCGTGCCAGATGTAGTACTGCACGTCGAGCGTGCGCTCGGCGGCGGCGGCGAGCAGCGCGCGCGCCGCGAAGGCGTCGCGGCCGTCGCTCAGCGCGAATACGCCCGATTCGCCGGTATGCGCTTCGACGCGCGGCGCCACCGCGCGGCCCAGGCGCGTGTCGGCGGTGTCGCGCTGCACCGACGAGACCGTGCGGCCTTCGGGTGTCGGAAACGGCACGCAGCCTCCAATCGCGATCGCCGCGGCCAGCGCGAGCAGCGTTGCCTTCACATGTGCGCAGGCAGGAAGGTCGCGATCACCGGGAAAGCGACGAGCACGACCAGCCGCACGATGTCGGTGACGACGAAGGGCGCCACGCCGAGGAAGATCGTCGACAGCTTCACGTCGCGCACGACGCTCTTGATGACGAAGACGTTCATCCCCACCGGCGGATGGATGAGCCCCAGCTCGACGGTGACGACGACGATGACGCCGAACCAGATCGGGTCGAAGCCCAGCTGCAGGATCAGCGGAAACACGATCGGCACGGTGAGGATGATCATCGCCATCGCGTCCATGATGCAGCCGAGCAGCAGGTACATCAGAAGGATCAGCGCGAGCACTTCGTAGCGGCCGAAGCCCAGCCCGGTGAGCCACGAGGTGAGCGCCTGCGGCGTCTGCGTGATGGTGAGGAAGTAGCCGAACAGCAGCGCGCCGATCAGGATGGTGAACACCGCTGCGGTGGTTCGCAGCGACTCGATCAGGCACTGCATGAACTGCTCGCGCGAGAGCTTGCGTCGCAGCACGCCGATGATGAACGCGCCGGCCGCGCCCATCCCGCCCGCTTCGGTGGCGGTGAACAGGCCCCCGTACAGTCCGCCGATGATGAACACGAACAGCAGCGCCACCGCCCAGATGTCGCGCAGCGAAGAGAAGCGTTCGCTCATCGTGCGCCGCTCGCCCGCCGGCAGGAAGCCGGGCCGCACCATCCCGATGACGTTGATCGTGAAGATGTACATCGAGACGGCGAGGATCCCGGGCAGGATGCCGGCGATGAAGAGCTTGCCGATGTCCTGCTCGGTGATGAGCCCGTAGACGGCGAGAACCGTCGACGGTGGGATCATGATGCCGAGCGATCCGCCGGCCGCGATGACGCCGGTGGAGAAACTCTGCGGATAGCCGTAGCGGCGCATCTCCGGGTAGGCCACCGACGAGAAGGTGGCCGCGGTGGCAACCGAAGAGCCGCAGATCGCCGCGAAGCCGCCGCAGGCGGCGATCGTCGCGATGCCCAGGCCGCCCCTGAAGTGCCCGAGAAACGCGTTCGACGCACGGAACAGCTCACGGCTCATCCCCGAAGCCGATGCGAACGCACCCATCAGCAGGAACAGCGGGATCACCGCGAACTGCATGTCGGCAACGGTACGGATCGGCGACTGCGCGAGCAGGCTCATCGCCGACGCCCAGTCCTGGTTCAGGTAGCCGAAACCGACGATGCCGACCAGCCCCATCGCGATGCCCACCGGCACGCGAAGCAGCATCAGGACGAACAGGACGACGAAACCGGTGACCGCGACCGCGTGCTCGTTCATCGATTCATTCGGTAGTGACGGACGCGCGGGCGCCGACCTCGAGCGCGAGCGGATGCAGCAGCAGGCGGTACAGCCGGATCGCCAGCAGCAGCACCGCGGCGACCAGGCCGAGCCAGGCGAGCGCGTAGTAGATCCAGACCGGCTGGCGCAGATCGAAGGTGAGCACGTTCTCGGCGCGCGTGTCGAGCACCTTGCTGCCCATCATGATCGCGAACGCGGTCATCGCGAACAGCGTCAGCGCGCTGGCGAAGACGTCGAGCGCGCGCTGCCAGCGGCGCCCCAGCGCTCCCCAGACCAGGTCGACCGTGATGTGCTCGCCGCGGTAGCCGGTGCCCGCCATGCCCCAGAAGATCAGCGTGGCGAGCAGCAGCCGGCCGATGTCGTAGGTGTCGGGGATCTGCCACGCGAAGAAATAGCGCAGGATCACCGAGACGAAGGTGAGCGCGGTCACGACGGCGAGGAACCACGCCGCCGCGACCTCGATCGCATGGATGAAGCGGTCGAGCGCCGGATGCGCGACCGCGGCGCCCGCCGGCGGCTGCCCGGCGCCGTCGGTCGGCGGCGGCGACGCGCCCGAGCCGGGCGTCCGCGGCGTCCCTGCGCCGCTGGTCACTTCGCCGCTGCGCCGTATTTCTCGAGCAGCGCCTCGAATTCCTTCATCGCCGCGTCGGGATCGACGCCGACCTTGCGCACGTTGTCGGCCCACGCCTTGTGCAGCGGCTGCGCGGCCTTCTTCCACGCCGCCGTCTGCTCGGGCGAGATCGTGTACACCTCGTGCCCCGGCTCGGCGGCGAGCTTCGCGATGCCGTCGTGCTCGAAATCGGCCCACGGCGAAGCGGCGCGCACCGCCCACTCGTTCGTGCAGTGATCGTCGATGACTTTCTTCTGCGAAGCGGACATCCGGTTGTACTTCGACTTGTTGAACACCATCGCGAAGGTGGTCGCGTACAGCGGCGCGTTCATGTGGTATTTCGTGACCTTGTCGATGCCGAACAGGATCACCGAGCCCCACGGGAAAGTGACCGCGTCGGCGACGCCCTTCTCGATGACGTCGCGCACCTCGGGAGCCGACGCCTGCACGTTGGTGCCGCCGAGCATCGTCACGAAGGTGGCCATCGTCGCGTGCGCCGGGCGGATCTTCATTCCCGAGACGTCCTCCGGCACCATGATCTTCTTCGTGCGCGAATGGAAGCTGCCCGGGTCGTGCACGAAGGCGAAGCAGAACTTCACGTCCTTCATCTCGCGCTCGGCGTACTTGCGATACCACTCGTCGATCGCCTGCGTGCCGCCCTTGGCGTTCGAGAGCAGGAACGGCAGCTCGCCGGCGCCGATGATCGGGAAGCGCCCCGGCTGATAGCCCGGGTTCACGTAGGTGAGGTCGGCGATGCCGTCGCGCGCCATGTCGTAATGGTCGAAGGCCTTGCCCAGCTGCTGCGACGGGTAGACCTTCGAACGGATCGTCCCGTTCGACGCCTTCTCCACCGAGGCGCCCCACTCCTCGAGCGCCTTCTGCAACGGGTGCGACGGCGGCACCCAGTGCGAGATCTTCAGGTCAAAGGTCTGCTCCTGCGCGTACAGCGCGGGTGCCGTTGCGGCGAGCACGGCGGCCGCGGCGAACGCAGCGGCAACACGGTTCAGGCGAATCGTCGTCATCGGGTATCTCCTCCCTGTTACGGGGCCGCGTCGTGCGACCTTACTTGTTGGCGACCAGCGGGCACTTCCCTTCGCTCATCGGGCGGAAGGCCTGATCGGCCGGCACCGACGAGAGCAGCTTGAAGTAATCCCATTCCTCCTTCGATTCTTCGGGCGACTTCACCTGGAACAGGTACATCGGGTGCAGCTTGCGGCCGTCCTCGCGGATGCGGCCCTTGCCGAACAGCGGATCCTCGGTGGGCATCGCCTTCATCGCGGCGACGATCGCCCTGCCGTCCTCCGCGTTGCCGACCTTGTCGACCGCTTTCAGATAATGCAACACGCCGGCGTAGACGCCGGCCTGCATGTCGTTGGGCATCGCGTGGTTGTGCGCACGCTTGCGGAACTCGCGCGACCATTTGCGCGTGCCGTCGTTCATGTCCCAGTAGAACGGGTTGACCAGCAGCGCGCCCTTCGCCGCCGCCAGCCCGAGCGCCGGCACGTTGTTGATGCCGAAGATCAGGGGCGCGATCGTCTGCTTCGCCGGCAGCCCGAACTCGGCTGCCTGCTTCATCGACGTCGTCGTGTCGCCGCCCGCCACGGCGAGACCCACCACGTCGGCGCCCGACGACTGCGCGCCGATCAGGAACGACGAGTAGTCCATCGTGCCGATCGGCGCGCGCACCGCGCCGAGCACCTTGCCGCCGCCGCTCTTCACCTCGTCGGAGGCCTGCTTCTCGAGATCGTGGCCGAAAGCGTAGTCCGCCGTGATGAAGAACCAGCTCTTGCCGCCGCGCTGCATCACCGCCTTCGCCAGCGAATGACCGTACGACCAGGTGTCGTAAGTCCAATGCACCGTGTTCGGCGAGCACTTCGAACCGGTGAGCTCGGCCGAGCCCGCGCCGGAACCGATCATCACCTTGTTCTTGTCGCGCACGACGTCGCTGACGGCAAAGGCCACTGCCGAGTTCGGCAGGTCGGCGATCATGTTCACGCCATCCTCGTCGATCCAGCGACGCGCGATCGCGCTGCCGACGTCGGGCTTGTTCTGGTGGTCGGCGGAGACGACCTCCACCGTGCGCCCGGCCGCCTTGCCGCCGTAGTCCTCGACCGCCATCTTCGCGGCGAGCACCGAACCCAGCCCCTGGAAGTCGGCGTAGACGCTCGACTGGTCGTTCATGACGCCGATGCGGATCGGCTTGCCCTGCGCGAAAGCGCCGGCTGCGACGAGCGAGGCCGCCGCGGCGGCAACGGTGGCGGCGGCGGCTAGAACGGTTCGGCGCGTCGGGATCATTGCAGTGCCTCCTCGTTGGCGATCCGGGAGCTTAACGCGCCCGGCAGCCACCGCGAATAGGGGTAGTGCCGAATCCGGGAGAATCAATGCAGCGCATTCACGCGCTCGCGCAGGAGGTTTCCGGCGTCGTCGGCGAGCGCCGCCTCGTGCAGTTCGCGCAGTATCGACGCGGCGTTCCCGCGTCCTTCCAGCCGCTCGCAGCACGCCATCAACGTCGCGAAGTTGCGGCTGCCGCGCTCGTGCGTGTCGCCGTAGCCCTTCACCAGCCGCTGGCAGCGAACGATCTCCACGGCGAGCGCGCGATCCGAAGACGCAACGCGGTCGACGCGCTCGAGCCACTGCTCGATCTGCGCGTTCTCGCGCTGGTAGCGCAGCGTCGAGCGGCGCCAGCGCCGCATCGACGCGATCGTGCGCAGCATCAGGAAGCCGCCGAGCGAAGTCGTCGGCACCACGCGGCCCTTCGTCGTGAGGCGCTCGACCAGGTGCCTCGCGGGGCCGGGCTTCAGCAGCCACCGCCCCATCCAGGCGGGCACGGTGTCGGCGATCTCCTCGAGTCTCGGATGCATGAACTCGTCGATCGACAGAACGGTGTCGCCCGCAGTACGCACTTCGGCCCGCACGCGCTCGAAACGCTTCGATCGCGTCTTCAGGTCGGCGACGCGGATCGTGTCCTCGTAGCTCATCCACAGCGCGAGATGCCGCGCGACCGCCTCGAGCAGCGCGTCGTCGCCGTGACGCGCGATGCGCGCGAGGCGATCGAGGTACGAGGCCGCGTACTCGGGGTCCTGGTAGTCGAGCAGCCGACGCACGCCCTCGGTGGCCGTCGGGCGCACGGCCTCGCCGAGCTCCTCGCGCAGGCGAGCGAGCAGCCGGGCGACGCAGGGGTCGGCGTGCGCGGCCGGCGCTTCGGCCATGGCCGGGCGCGCCGCGGCACGCGGCCCTTCGGGCGACGCCTTCGCACGATCGAAGCCTTCAGCGAACGCGCGCAGACTGCCCTCGACGCCGACGCCGCCGCGGCGGATCGTCTCCTCGAACTGCGCTCGCCCGAAAGGCAGAACGCCTTCGCCGCTCAGCGCGCCGAAGATCACGGCGCTGAGCACGCTTCCCGTGCGTTCGGCCGTCTCGGCCATGTCGAAGCGCACGAAGCGGCGGGCCACGCTCGCGCATGCCTGCTCCATGAGCGCGGCGTCGCGCGCGCCGTCGCCCATCGCCGACTTCTCCGGAATCGACAGCACCCGGTGCGTCGAGGCGATCAGCGTCGTGCGATCGGGTGTCACGAAGCCGCGCTGCACGGCGCGCGCCGCTTCCATCAGCTCGGACGCAACGACGACGTCGACGTCGCCCGGCGCGGGCATCAGCGCGAGCAGCGGCGCAGCGCCGTCGCGCTCGGCCCGCTCGCGGGGGAACATCTCGACGTAGTAGATGGTGGCGCCGGTGCGCTGCGCGACGCCCGCGACCGACGTGGCCTGCGCGACGTAGCCGTTGTGCTCGGCGAGATCGACGATCCAGTCGGCGAGCACGCCGCCGCCCTCGCCGCCCATCGCGAAGATCGCGATGCTCAAAGGGCGCACGACGGCGTTTCGCTGGCCGGTGTCCGCTTCCCGCGCGCCCGCTCGCGCCTCCTGTTCCACGCGCTCGGCTTCGAAGAGCGGCATCGTCAGATCGCGGTCGCGGCGAGCCGGCGATCGGTGCGCCGCTGCAGGGCGCGGATGACGGCGTTGCGCACCCGGTGCACGAAGCGATCGAAAGCTCGCGGATTGTGGACGACGCCGGCGCGATAGAACGACGGGCACAGCACCGCAGCGTGCGACACCTCGCCGCACATGCCGCAGCCCACGCAGCTCTGCTCGACGTGCGCGACCGGGTCGGTGCGCAGCGGATCGGGATTCGGCTTCACGGTGAGCGACGGGCAGCCGGAGATGCGGATGCACGAATGATCACCGGTGCAGGTGTCGGGATCGACGCCGAAGCGCTCGCGCACCACGCGCTCGCCGGCGGCGATCGCCTTCCTCTTCTGCGGCTTCTCGCGACGCTGCCGGTTCAGCATGCATTCGGACTGCGCGACGATGACCTTCGGGCCCTTCTCGCGCGTGGTCAATGCCTCGCGCAGCGCCTCGCGCATCGCGCCGACGTCGTAGGTGCGACGGATCGTGCGCACCCATTTCACCCCGACGCCGCGCACCGCCGTCTCGATCGGATGCTGCGTGCTGCGGTTTCGCGTGATCGCCTTCGACGAGAGCAGGTCCTGTCCGCCGGTGGCCGCCGTGTAGTTGTTGTCGATGATCAGCGCCACCTGGTCGCTCTCGTTGAACACGGCGTTGGCCACCCCGCTGGTGAGCCCGTTGTGCCAGAAGCCGCCGTCGCCCATCACGCTGATCGCGCGTTTTCCGGCAGACGAGCCGAGCGCGGAGGCGGCCGCCGCGCCCAGGCCGTAGCCCATCGTCGTGTTGCCGATGTTGAACGGCGGCAGGATCGAGAACAGGTGGCAGCCGATGTCGGAGCTCACGTGATGCTCGCCGAGTTCGCGCTGCACGAGCTTCATCGCGGCGAATACCGGGCGCTCGGGGCATCCGGTGCAGAAGCCGGGCGTGCGCGGCTGCACCTGGCCGGCGAGCTGCCTTTGCGCATCGGCGAGCAGCGCCGCGGTCTCGGGCGCGGGTTGCCCCGCTGCCGGCGCGACGATGCCCGGCGCATGCGTCGCGAAGAACGCGCGCAGCCCGTCGACCAGCACCGATGGCGTGTACTCGCCCGCGATCGGCAGAAGACCCTTGCCGAGCACACGGGTCGGCAGCTCGACGTTGCGCAGCGACGCGGCGATCGCCTGCTCGATGAAGTTCGGCTGCCCCTCCTCGACGACGAGCACGGCGCGCTTGCCGGCGCAGAAGCGCGCGAGCTCCTCGTCGACCAGCGGGTAGGTGACGTTGAGCACGTACAGCGGCACGCTCGTGCGGCCGTAGACGTCGGCCAGGCCGAGACGCTCGAGCGCGCGCACCAGCGTGTTGTACAGGCCGCCCTGCACGACGATGCCGACGTCGCGCTCGTTCTCGGCGAAGAACTCGTTCAGGCCGCGCTCGCGGATGAAGCGCACCGCGGCCGGCCAGCGCTGCTCGACCTTCTCGCGCTCGTGCAGGAAGCTCGCCGGCGGCAGGACGATGCGGTCGACGTCGCGCCGCGGGTTCTCCAGCGCGTCGGCGAGCGCGAACGGCGAACGGCGGTTGTCCTTGGCGACGAAGCGGCCGTGCAGGTGGCACGCGCGGATGCGCAGCTCGAGCATCACCGGCGTGCGGCTCGCCTCCGACAGCTCGAACGCGTCCTCCACCGCCTTCACGATCGACGGCAGGTTCGGGCGCGGATCGAGCAGCCACACCTGCGACTTCATCGCGAAGGCGTGGCTTCGCTCCTGCATGATGCTCGAGCCGTCGCCGTAGTCTTCGCCGACGATGATCAGCGCGCCGCCGGTGACGCCGCCCGAGGCCAGGTTGGCGATCGCGTCGGACGCGACGTTGATGCCGACCGGCGCCTTGAAGGTGACGGCGCCGCGCAGCGGGTAGTTCACCGACGCGGCGAGCGTCGCCGCGGCGGTGGCCTCGTTGGCGCTGTTCTCGAAACGGATGCCGAGCTCGTCGAGCACTTCGCGCGCATCGGCGAGCACGTCCATCAGATGCGAGATCGGCGCACCCTGATAGCCGGCCACGTAGGCGACGCCCGACTGCAGCAGTGCCTTCGTGACCGCCAGGATTCCCTCGCCGACGAACTCCTCGCCGGCGCCCAGGCGCAGCTTGCCGACTTCCTGGGTGAACGAACGCTCTGCCATCGCTGCAATGCTCCCGCCGGCGACGCGCGCCGGTTCATCCTCGCCGGCGGCAGGCGCCGGTTCACTCTCGCCGGCGGCACGCCGGCTCGGCGATCCCTGCCTACGTTCCCTTCCACGCGTCGCGCAACGCGGCCTTCTGCACCTTGCCCACCGGCGTGCGCGGAAGCGCGTCGACGAAGCGCACGTGACGCGGAACCTTGAATGCGCCGATCGACGCACGACAATGCGCGATCAGTTCCTCGGCGCTGAGCGCGGCCCCGCTGCGCAGGACCGCGATCGCGGCGACCGCCTCGCCCAGGCGGTCGTCGGGCACGCCGATGACGGCGACTTCGGCGATCGCCGGATGCCGTGCGAGCACGGCCTCGACATCGACCGAATATACATTCTCCCCGCCGGAGATGATCAAGTCCTTCTTGCGATCGAGGATGGTCAGTCGGCCGTCGGCGTCGAGCGCACCGACGTCGCCGGTGTGGAACCAGCCTTCGCGCAGCGCCGCCGCGGTCTCCGCCGGCCGCTCGTGATAGCCGAGCATGACGCCCGGCGCACGCACGACCACTTCGCCCGGCTGCCCCCTCGGGCACTCGGCGCCGTCGTCGTCGACGATGCGCAGCTCGACGCCCACCAGCGGACGACCGGCCGACCCGAGGATCGCCGGATCGTCGGCGGCGATGCCGGCGCGATGCTCGTCGTCGCCGAGGATCGTCAGGATCGGCGCCGTCTCGGTCAGGCCGTAGGCCTGGTGGAACTGCGCGTTCGGGAAGAACCGCATCGCCGCGCGCATCCACGACACCGGCATCGGCGACGAGCCGTAGAAGAGCACGCGCAGCGACGAGCGGTCGAAGCGCTGCGCGTCCGGCTCGTCGAGAACCATCTTCAGCATGGTGGGTACCACCGTCGTGAACGCGATGCGGCGGCGCTCGATCGTCTCGAGCAGGCCCAGCGGGGTGAACTGGCGCAGATACACGTGCGTGCCGCCGAGCAGCGTCGTGATGTTGCTGCACAACGCCGCCGCGTGGAACATCGGTGCGACGGTGAGCGTGACGTCGCCGGGACGGATGCCGAGCGCGAGACCGATCTGCATCGCGTTGAAGGCGAGATTGCGGTGCGACAGCCGCACGCCCTTGCTGCGACCGGTGGTGCCGCCGGTATACAGCACCAGCGCCTCGTCGTTCCCGTCGGCGTCGCGCATGTCGGCCGGCGCAGCGCGCATCACGCGCTCCTCGTAGGCGTGCGCGTCGACGACCACGATCCGCGCGTGCCAGGCCGCGAGCGCGGGGTCGTCGAATCGGGCGGCGAGTTCCGCATCGACGAGCACGAGCACGCAGCCGGCGTCGTCGAGCACCTCGGCGATCTCGCGCGCCGCGAGCCGCCAGTTCACCGGCACCGGAACGGCGCCGCTCCAGTGTCCGGCCCACAGCGCTTCGGCCTGCCGGAAACCGTTCTTCATCAGCAGGCCGAAGCGCGTACCGGCGACGGCGCCGAGCGCGCCGAGCATCCCGGCGGTGCGTCGTATCCGCTTGAACCACTGCGACCACGTCAGCACGCACTCGTCGTCGAGCAGCGCGGTGCGCGAGCCGTGCACGCGCGCCGTCTCGTTCAGCAGCCGGGCCAGGTTCATCGGTGCAGCCTCCCCTTCGACCCCGTACGCGGGATACCGAACGCGGTTCGTCCGATGGACGCGCCTAGTCGCCCCAGACGATGCGCGCGACCTCGACGCAGCGCGCGAGCTTCGCGCGCTCGTCGTCCTCGCTCACCGGATTGCCCGCGACCGTCGAGGCGAAGCCGCACTGCGGGCTGAGGCCGAGCTGCGCCAGGTCGATGTGACGCGAAGCCTCGTCGAGGCGCGCGCGCAGGTAGTCGACCGTCTCCAGCTCGGGCACTTTCGACGACACGATGCCGAGCACGACGCCCTTGTGCTTCGGCACGTGGCGCAGCGGCGAGAAGTCTCCGGCGCGCGCCGTGTCGTACTCGAGCAGGAAGTGGTCGACCTTCGCGTGGCCGAACAGCCGTTCCGCGACGTCGCCGTAGCCGCCTTCCGACAGGTAGCGGCCCTTGAAGTTGCCGCGGCACATGTGCACGCCGATCCGCATGTCGGCCGGCCGTTCGGCCACCGCGTCGTTGATCGCATCGACGTACAACCCGACCAGCCGCTCGGGATCGTGGCCCTGCGCGCGCACCCTGTCGCGGATCTCCGGGTCGCACAGCATTGCCAGCGGCACCTCGTCGAGCTGGGCATAGCGGCCTCCCGCCTCGTACAGCTCGCGCAGCTCCTCGCGGAACACGTTCGCCAGGTCGACGAAGAAGCTCTCGTCGTCCGGATACACGCCCGGCTCGGCGAAATGCGTGCCGCGCCAGAAGTGCAGCGTCGACGGCGAGGGCATCGTCACCTTGACCGCGCGGTCGGTGAGCGACTTCGTGAAGCGGTACTCGTCGACGGTGATCGGCGCCGAGCGGCGCAGCCGGCTCTCGACGTGCGGCGCGGTGAACTCGACGAGCTCGTCGTTCTCGTTGCGGAACCGGTATACCGCGGGCCGAATGCCGAAGCCGGCGGTCTTCTGCACGAAGTGCAGCCAGTACGAGCCGCGGCGGAACTCGCCGTCGTTGACCACACGCAGCCCGACCGACTCCTGCATCGCGACGACCTCGCGGATCGATTCGTCGGTGATACGGCGGAACTCGTCGTCGCCCAGCCGCCCGGCCGCGTGCTCGCGCCACGCGTGGCGCAGCTTCGCCGGCCGCAGCAGGCTGCCGACGTGATCGGCGCGAAAGGGCGGTCGCCCGGTTGTCGTCGCTTGCATCTCGCTTCCTCTTTCCTCGCTGGATGGATTCACTTCCGCTCGAGCAGCCGGAACTTCCCGCCGTCGACGCGGATCAGGAACGCCGAACGCTCGTCGTAGCCGTTGTGGTCGGTCGGCGACATGTTCGACAGGCCGTTGTTCAGGTAGACGTTCCGGGTGCGCTCGAGCGCATCGCGCAGGGACGAACGGAACTCGGCGGTTCCCGGCTTGCCGTGCTTGAGCGCCTCGGGGGCGGCGTTCGCCACCAGCTCCATGGTGTCCCACAGGTGCGCACCGAAGATGTTCGGCTTCTGCGAGTGCACCGCCTCGTAGGCCTTCACGTATTCCTGCGTCGGCTTGCGGAACGGGCTCGATGCGGGCAGGTCGTCGGCGATCGTGAATGCCTCGCCGGTGAACACCGCGCCCTCGACGTCCTTGACGCCGAGCTTGATGAACTCCTCGGTGGCAACGCCGTGCGTCTGGAAGATCGGCCCCTTGTATCCGCGCTCGCGCAGCGCCTTCTGGGGCAGCACGGCCGGGGTGCCGGCCGAAGCGATGAATACCGCATCGGGCTTGCTCGCGATCACCTTGAGCACCTGGCCGGTGACGCTGGCATCGCTGCGCGCATATACCTCGTGCGTCGTCAGCGTGATGCCGAGCTTCGGCGCCTCCTCGCTCAGCACCTTGTAGTAGCCCTCGCCGTAGCCGTCGGACACGCCGATGTAGCCCAGCTTCTTCACTCCGGTGCCCGCGATGTACTTGAGAATCTCGCGCCCCATCAGATCGTCGTTCGGCACGACCTTGTAGACCCACTTGCGCCTGTCGTCCATCGGCTGCACGAGCGCGGCGGCCGCCGCGAGCGTCAGCAGCGGCGTCTTCGTCTCGGCGGCGATGTCGAGCAGCGGCAGCGTCGTCGGCGTCAGCGACGAGCCGATCAGCACGTCGACCTTGTCCTCGGTGATCAGCTTGCGTGCGTTCTGCGCGGACTTCGTCGGATCGGACTCGTCGTCGAGCGCCACGTAGGTGACCTGCTGGCCGGCGATCTCGCTCGGAAGCGTCTTCACGGTACGCATCTGCGGTTGGCCCAGCGCGGCCCCCGGCCCGCTGGCCGAGACCGTTATGCCGACGCGGATCTGCGCGCCGGCGGGCGCCGCCGCGGCGAGCGTGAAGGCCGCGGCGGCCGCGGCCAGGATCGTGCTGCAGGTCGTCCTCATCGCTTCGTCCTCCTGTGCTGCGACGGTTCGCGTCGCGCTCTCGTTGCCGGTCGTTTCCGGCGGGCTGTTTTCGGTGGGTGCTCAGTACTCGGTTCCGCCCATCCCCAGGTAACTCTCGATCAGCCGCTCGTCGTCGGCGATCTGCGCAGCCGCGCCCTGCTGCGTGATGGTGCCCAGTTCCAGCACGTAGGCGCAATCGGCGATGCGAAGCGCCGCACGCGCGTTCTGCTCGACGAGCAGGATCGACACGCCGAGTTCGCGCAGCGCGACGAGCTGCTCGAACACTTCGCCGACGATACGCGGCGCGAGCCCCAGGCTCGGTTCGTCCAGCATCAGCAGCTTCGGCCGGGACATCAGCGCGCGTCCCATCGCCAGCATCTGGCGCTCGCCGCCCGACAGGGTTCCGGCGAGCTGGCTCCGCCGCTCCTTCAGCCGCGGGAACCGCGCATAGACCGATTCGAGCGACTGCTCGCGCTCGCTGCGCTGACGGCGAAACGCGCCGAGTCGCAGATTGTCCTCGACGCCGAGATCGGCGAAGAGCTCGCGCCGCTCCGGGACGAGGCTGATGCCCGCGGCGACGCGAGCCTCCAGCGGCAGGTGCCCGATGGGGCGCTCGGCGAAGAGAATCTCGCCCTGTGCGGGCACCACGCCCATCAGGGCGTTCAGCAGGCTGCTCTTGCCGGCGCCGTTCGCACCGATGATCGTCACGATCGACGCTTCGCCCACCTCGATTTCGACGCCGTCGACGGCAACCGTCCGCCCGTAGCGCACACCCAGGCCGCGCGCCCGCAACGCGGGACGAATCGCCGCTTCAGGTGCCGAGGTATGCATCGAGCACCTTCGGATCGCTGCGGATCGTCGCCGGCGTGCCTTCGGCGATCTTCGTGCCGAAATCGAGCACGACGAGCCGATCGGCCAGGCTCATCACGAAGTCCATGTCGTGTTCGACCAGCAGTACACCGACGCCCTCGCCGCGCAATTCGCGCAGCAACGCCGCGAGCGCCTTCTTCTCCCCGTGGCGCAGGCCGGCCGCCGGCTCGTCCATCAGCACGAGCACCGGATCGAGACACAGGGCGCGTGCTACCTCGACGAGGCGCAACTGCCCGAGCGCGAGCGTGCCCGCCGGGCGCTCGGCCACGTCGGCCAGGCCGACCCGGCGGATCTGTCGCATCGCTTCGTCGAGCAGCCGCGCTTCCTCGTCGCGATCCAGGCGCAGCAGCGCGCGCAGCATTCCGGCCTCGCCGCGCAGGTGCGCTCCCAGCGCGACGTTCTCGAGCACGCTCATCTCGGCGACGACATCGGCATGCTGGAAGGTGCGTCCGAGGCCGCGCGCCGCGATCCGCTGCGGCGTCGACCCGGCGATCGTTTCGCCCCGAAGACGGATCTCGCCGCGATCGATCGCCAACGCGCCGCAGATCAGGTTGAAGGTCGTGCTCTTGCCGGCGCCGTTCGGCCCGATCAACCCGACGATCTCGCCCGCACGAACGCCGAAACTCACCTGGTTGACCGCGACGAGGCCCCCGTAGGTCCTGGTGACCGAATCGACTTCGAGCAGTGCGCTCCCCCGCTCGGGCATCTCGCGCCGGCCCAGCATGCCGCCCGCGCTGCGACGCGGCGGCTGCACTGCGGGCGGCGGCCCGAAGACGATCGGCCAGACGCCTTGCGGCGCGATCTGCAGGGCGAGGACCAGCACGGCACCGAAGACGACGATCTCGTAGTTGCCGGCGCTGCCCACGAGCAGCGGGAGGACGTCCTGCACCTGGTCGCGCAGGAAGGTGATTCCGGTGGCGCCGGCGATCGCGCCGTACACCCGGCCGGCGCCGCCCACGACCGCCATCAGCAGGTACTCGATGCCGGCGTTCAGTCCGAACGGGCCCGGTGCTACCGAGCGCTGGAAATGCGCATACAGCCAGCCGGCGAGACCGGCGAGCACGGCGGCGAGCACGAAGACCTTCAGCTTCGCCGCAGGCACGTCGACGCCGAACGCCTCGGCGGCGATCGCGCCCCTGCGCAGCGCGCGTACCGCCCGGCCGGTGCGCGCGCGCAGCAGGTTGTGCGCGGCGACGACCGAGAGCACGACCGCAAGCCAGACGACGACGAAATACTGGCGCGCATCGATCAGTGCGTGACCTCCGAGTTCGAGCGGAGGGATGCCCGACATGCCGTCGTGCGCACCGAGCGCGGAGAGATTGCCGAACAGGTAGAAGATCGCCGCACCCCACGCGATCGTCCCCAGCGGCAGGAAATGCCCCGACAGGCGGACGGTGACCGCGCCGAGCAGCACTGCGCCGAGCGCCGTGGCGGCTAGCGAAAGCGGCAGGCTCGCCCAGGGACTGAAGCCCATCTGGACGGTGAGAACGCTCGTCGTGTAGGCGCCGACGCCGACGAAGGCCGCCTGGCCGAACGAGGTCATTCCGCCCACGCCGGTGAGCAGCACCAGGCCGATCGCGACGAGACTGGCGATTCCGATGTAGTTGAACAAGGTGACCCAGTACGCGGGCATCAGGCCGGTGAACGGGAGCACGACGACGACGACGGCCACGAGGACCGCGGTGATCCGGCCGATGCCTGCGCGCATCACTCGTCCTCCGCGTGCGCCGGGGCACGCAGCGAGCGCCAGAGCAGCACCGGGAGGATCAGGCCGAAGACCAGCACTTCCTTGAAATTGCTCGTCCAGAACGAGAAGAACGCCTCGGCGATGCCCACGCCGAGCGAGGCGAGCGCGGTGAGCGGAAAGCTGACGAGCCCGCCGAGAATCGCGGCGACGAAGGCCTTCAGGCCGATCAGGAAACCGCTGTCGTAGAAGGTGGTGATGATCGGGCCGGCGAGCACGCCGGCCACCGCGCCCATCGCCGCGGCGAGCGCGAACGCGATCTCGCCGGCGAGCGCGGTGGGCACGCCGACCAGCCGCGCGCCGAGCCGGTTCGACGAACAGGCGCGCAGCGCCTTGCCGAGCAGCGTGCGCTCGAAGAACAGCGCGAAGACGACGAGCAGCACCACCGTCGTCGCGACCACCGCGACGCTCTGCCCCGTGACGGGGATGTCGCCGAGCGAGAAATCACGCGAGATCAGCGGCTGCGTCGCGACGCCCTCGGCGCCGAAGAACACGAGGCCGAGGCCCATCAGCGAGAAGTGCACGCCGAAGGCGGCGATCAGCAGCACGAGCACGCTCGCCTGCGCCATCGGCGCGAAGGCGACGCGATACAGCATCGGTCCCATCGGGACGATCAGCGCGATGGCGAGCACGACGTGCACGAGCGTGCCCGTCTTCGCCGGCGCCGCGATTGCCGCAAGGTACGCGAGCAGCACCGGCAGCAGCAGGTTGATCGAGACGATGCGCGCGATCGCGCGCGGCCCGAGCACGTGCCGCTCCTGGATCAGCGACGCCACCGTGGACAGCACGCCGAGCACGAGCAGCAGCCAGATCGTCGGCGGCGTGCGGCCCGCCTCGAAGGCCGCGACCGTCATCGCGCCGAAGGCGATGAACTCGCCCTGCGGCACGAGGATCACGCGCGTGACGGCGAAGACGAGCACCAGCGCGATCGCCGCGAGCGCATAGATGGCGCCGTTGATGACGCCATCCTGCACGAGGAAGAGGAAGATCGTCGAATCCAAGGTGCTAGCTCGCCGTTCGGAGCGCAACCCGCGTCACGTCGATGCGCCGGTTGTCGCGCTTGTACGGCGCCGGAGCGACGGTCGCACGGATCGTTCGCTGCGGATATCCGGCGGAACCCCAGAGAACGGTTACCTCCGTTCCGGGACTCGCGAGCGCGACGTCGATCGTGCACAGCGACAGCATCTCGCGAAACCAGTAGCTGTAGCAGCGCGAAGTGCTCGCTCCGACCGGGCGGCCGTCGGCGAGCACCTCGTCGACGTGCATGCAGCCGAGCAGGCTGCGCGGCATCTCCATCGGCTCGTAGGGCTGCCCCGGGCGGAACAGCGACGCATGCACGTCGAGCACGTCCTCGGCGTTCCATCGCAGCGTGACGATCGTGCGTCGCGGATTCGCCAGCTCCTCCTCGAGCGCCGCACGGCCTCGAAACGCGTGGTCGAGCCGGATGCTCTTCGCCCAGCCGAGCTCGATCGGGCTGCGATACAAGGCCGACAGATCGTCGAAGCGAAGGCTGCCCGCCGTCCGGGGCGGCGCGGTCATGCTGCGGAAGCGCCGCGCGCACCAGTCGAAGTACGCCTTCTCGTCTTCGCCGTAGAGCGCCGGAACGTAGTCCACCGACGGCGTGGGGAAGCACGCCTCGACGTGATTGACCATCTTCGTGCGCCCGCCCAGGCGGCGGATGCCGAACTCGCGCCCGGCATCGAGCAGCGCCCGGTAGATCGCCGGGCCGTGCCGGCTCGGCCCGTGCAGCTCGTAGCCGAGCTCGCCCGCCATCCCCTGGCGCAGGATCAGGAACTCCCGGTCGCCGATGCGCGATCGGCGAAAGCGCATGAATCCGATGTCGCGCAGGCTCTCGCCGGTGAGCTTCTCGAGCAGCTCGAGCGAACTGGGGCCCTGCACCTGCGTGATGAACTGCGACAGGCCGAGCTGCGTGGCGCGCGCGCGATACCCGCCCTTCTCGTGCAGGTACGCGAGCCACGGCACGCCGGGGCCGCTGGTGAACAGGAACTCGTCGTCGGCCAGGCGCATCAGGATGCCTTCGCCCATCAGCTTGCCCGCGTCGTTGCACAGCGACAGGTGCTTCGCCTGCCCGACGTCGAAGGACGAGAAGCCGTTGACGGCGACGTCGGAGAAGAACTGCAGCGCGTCGTCGCCCTGCAGGTGGAACTTCGCCAGCGGAGACCAGTCGCCGACGTAGCACGCGTTCTTCCACGAAAGGCTCTCGTCGACCCAGCCCGAGTATTCGTAGGCCTCGAAATAGCCGGCGAAGCGGGTATAGGTGGGGACGGAGCGGTCGACCGGGACGACGGGCGTCAGGGCGATCGTGGGGGCGCTGTCGGGATCCTTCATCGCGTCTCCTGTTGCTCGTCCGCTCGCGGCCGTCCGATCCACTCGCGATGCGGTTCAACCGATCGCCGCGGCGCAACGCGCACCGGCAGGCTCGCCGGTGGGCATCGGGCCGCCGCCGAGGTACGCGCGCACCACGTCCGGATGCGACAGCACCTCGTGCGGAGTCCCGTCGACCAGGTACCGGCCGTGATCGAGCACGTACAGCCGGTCGGCGAGGTCGGCGACCATCTGCATGTCGTGCTCCACCCAGAGGATCGGTATCCGCGCCTCGTGCTGGATGCGCAGGATGAAGCGCGCGAGATCCTCGCGCGCGTCGCGGTTCAGGCCGGCCGAAGGCTCGTCGAGCAGCAGCACCGACGGCTCCATCGCGAGTGCGCGCGCGAAGCCGACGATCTTCTGCTGCGCGAACGACAGATCGGCCACGCGCCGGTGGCGCAGCGCCGACAGCTCGACGAAATCGAGCACCTCCTCGCAGCGACGCCGGTGAACGACCTCGGCTTCACGCACCGATCGGGTGAAGAGCGCCTCGGACAGCGGCCGCGTTCCGATGCGCGCGTGACGCCCGACGAGCAGGTTCTGCAGGACCGTGAGATGCGGAAACAGTTCGCCGTGCTGGAAAGTGCGCGCGACGCCGACGCCGGCGATCGCGTGCGGCCGTCTGCCGACGAGATCGTGCTCGTGGAAACGGATGCGGCCCGACTGCGGACGATAGATGCCGCAGATGCAGTTCAGCACGCTCGTCTTTCCGGCGCCGTTCGGTCCGATGAGCGCGAGCAGTTCGCCCGCGCGCAGTGCGAGCGACACGTCGTCGAGCACGGCCAGTCCGCCGAAATGCAGCGACACGCGCTCCAGCGCAACGACGACATCGGCCGGCGCAGGGCCGCCAACGCGCGCCGCCGGCTCAGCCATACCATCTCCGGCTGCGCCGGTACTGCTTGACGTCCCGGTAGCTGCGTCGCCCGGCGCCGCCCGCACCGAGATAGAAGTCCTGCACGTCCTGGTGTCCGGACAGCCGGCCGCGGTCGCCGTCGAGCACGATGCGGCCGTTCTCGACGATGTAGGCGTAGTCGGCGATGCCGAGCGCCACCGGGGCGTTCTGCTCGACGAGCAGGATGCTCATGCCGAGGTCGCGGCGGATCGCGCACAGCCGCTCGGCGAGTTGCTCGACGACGATCGGAGCGAGCCCGAGCGAGAGTTCGTCGACGAGCAGCAGGCGCGGTGCGCACATCAGCGCGGAGCCGATCGCCAGCATCTGGCGCTCGCCGCCCGACAGGTACCCGGCCTCGCGCTCGCGCAGCCGCGCCAGCGCAGGGAAGTATTCGTAGACCGCCTGGCGCATCGACGCACCCGCGGCGGCTCGCCGCCCGACGACCGCATCGAGGTTCTCCTCGACGCTGAGGTTCTCGAACACCTTGTCGCGCTCCGGCACGAGCACGATGCCGCGCCCGGTGACCCAGTGGGGCGCGCGGTTGGCGATCGCTTCGCCGTCGAAGCAGATCGTGCCCTCGCTCACGCGTGCGTCGTCGACACCGAGAAAGCCCGAGATCGCGCGCAGGATCGTCGTCTTGCCTGCGCCGTTGCTGCCGAGCAGCGCAACGATCTGCCGGTCGAGTACCTGCAGCGAGACTCCCTGCACGGCAATGGCGATGCGGTGGTAGGTGACCTCGACCTGGTCGAGCTCGAGCAGCGGCGACGGCTGCCGGGCCGCGCTTTCCGTTTCGCGAAAACCCGTGCTCATCAACGGCTCGCCGCCAGCGGCCGCTGGCGGAACGGCCACAGCAGGAACCAGTCCTGGATGCGCCGCCAGACGCCGACCAGTCCCTGCGGCTCGAACACGAGAAAGCCGATCATCACCAGTCCGAAGGCCGCGTAGTTCACCGCGAACACCATTCCGGAGACGCGCTGCGCGAAGGGCATCCACTGCATCGCCGCTTCGATCGCGTAGGGAAACAGCACGACGAAGGCGGCACCGAGCAGCGCACCGAGCAGCGAGCCCATTCCGCCGACGATCACCATCGCGATGTACTGGATCGACAGGAACAGCGAGAAAGCCTCGACGGAGACGAAGCCGCGGTAATAGGCGAACAGGCATCCGGCGATCGACGTCATCGTTGCGCTGACGACGAAGGCGAGCAGCTTGTACGCGGGCACGCCGACGCCGAGCGCCTCGGCGACCGCCTCGCCGTCGCGGATCGCCTGCCACGCACGGCCGGTCTTCGCGCGCAGCAGGTTGATGCAGACGAGCAGCGTCGCGATGCACGCAACGAGCAGCACCGCATACCATTCGCGTCCGCTGTCGAGCGTCCAGCCGCCGATCTGCGGCGGGTCGACGACGATTCCCGTGGAGAAGCCTCGTCGCACCTCGTACTCGCCGCCCAGGTAGGCGACGATGAAGTGCAGCGCGAGCGTGCTCACCGCGAGATACAGCCCGCGCAGGCGAAGCGACGGCAGGCCGAACACCAGGCCGAGCAGCGCGCCGACCGCGGCCGATGCGGGCAGCGTCACCCAGAACGAAGCGCCGAGCTCCTTGAACAGGATGCCTGTCGTGAATGCACCGGCTGCGAGCAGCCCGGCATGGCCGAGCGAGATCTGTCCGGCGAAGCCGGTGAGCAGCATCAGCGCGAGCGCGCCGATCGAGGCGAGAAACACCTGGTTGGCGAGATCGAGGAGGAACGCGTCGGCGAGCCACGGGAACGTCGCCAGCGCCGCGAGCGCCGCGAAGAGCCAGCCCCGCTGCGTGCGCGTCTGGATCAGCCGCAGGTCCTGCGCGTAGTCGATCCGGTAGTAGCCGCTCGCGTGGATCCTAGACACGATCGATCTCCTCGCGCGTGCCGAACAGCCCCCAGGGACGCGCGACGAGCATCGCCAGCAGGATGAAGAACGGCGCGACGTCGGACAGCAGCGGATCGACGTACTGGATCAGCAGCACCTCTGCGGCGCCGACGATCAGCGAGCCGATCAGCGCGCCGACGAGGCTGTCGAGGCCGCCGACGAGTGCCGCCGGGAACGCCTTCAGGCCGATCGTCACCATCGTCGCCTGCAGCCCGGAGTCGAGCGCGATCAGCATGCCGGCCAACCCGCCCGTGAAGGTCGCCAGGCCCCAGGCAAGCGCGTAGACGCCGTGCAGGCGGATTCCGCGCTGCGCGGCGAGCAACGGATTCTGGCCGGCGGCCCGCATTCGAATCCCCCATCGCGTATGGCGAAGGAATGCGAACAGCCCCGCATAGACGAGCGCGGTGAGAACGACGAGCGCGAGACTCGCGGCCGAGATGCGCGCGTCTGCGCCGACGTGGATCGACGGATTCGTCCAGCCGAGCTCGGCCAGCGGATACTCCTGCTGTGCGCCCCAGACGAGCGTAACGACGCCGCGCAGCAGGATGCCGAGCGCGATCGTGCACAGCACGGCGGCGAGCACCGACTCGCCGGTCATCCGCAGCATCAGCCCCCAGTAGACGGCAATCCCGACGACGAGCGCGAAGCCGCCCGCTGCCGCGAGCGCGAGCCCGGGATGCCCGCCGAACAGCGATGCGGTGGCGAGCAGCCCGTAGGCGCCGAGCATCATCAGCTCGCCATGCGCCAGGTTGAGCACCCTGCTCACCCGGTAGACGAGCACGTAGCCGCAGCTGATCAGCGCATAGATCGCCGTCAGTACCACGATATTCACGGCGAGCTGCATGCGCCGGTCCGAACGCTGCGCGATTGCGTACGGTGCACGCGCGTCGATCGCGTCACTCGATCTCGAATGCGGTCCAGTCCTTCGCGCGCACGATCGCCGATCCGGCGGGATCCCAGCGCCAGACGCGGTAATACTGTTTCGTGCGGAAGTGGTTCGTCTTCGTCCACTCGATCGGCCCGCCGCGCAGGCCTTTCGTGTCGACTTTCAGCCGGTTCATCGCCTCGACGATCTTCTCGGGCGTGGCCGGCCAGCCAGTGTCGCGCAACGCCTGCTCGAGCACCATGCCGCTCACCCACCCTTCGGCGAGCTGCTCCACCGGATGCGTGGCGCCTGCCTTCGTCGCCGCCTGCCGGATCTCCTCGTGCACCGGCAACCTGTCCTGGAACAGCGCATTCGCGCCGACGACATAGAAGCCGCCGTCCTTCACCCGCGCCAGTTCGGGCTCGGCCTCGATATGCGCCCACGCGATGTAGCGCCCGTTCCATCCGAGCTTGCGCAGCGACTCCAGCGTCTTGATCTCGGTGACCCACGGCGCCCACGAGTATGTCCAGTTCGCGCCTGCCTCCTTGATCTTCGTGGCGAAGGGCGTGTAGTCGGGCGTGGGCGGCGGCACGATCTCCTTGGAGACCGGCGTCATGCCCAGTTCCTTCGCCAATCCTTCGGCGTAGTCGATCTCGCCGCGCGAGACCGGAATCGCCATCGCCGACAGGCCGAGCCTGACCGGCTCGGTGCTGTTCTCCTTCACGAAGCCGAGCGCCATCCGGCTGTCGTAGCGTGCACCGAAGGCCGTGGAGCAGAACTGCAGCGGATCGGCCGGCGGAAACACTTCCTGCGGGCATACCGCACCGGCGAAATACAACGGAACGCCGGCGCGGCGCGTCTCGGCGACCATCGGCGCATAGGTCGACGAAGTCGCCACGTTCAGCACCATCGAGACCTTGTCCTGCGTGAGCAGTTTCTTGACGTCGGCCGCGGCCTTCGACGGCTCGCCCTGGTTGTCCTGCACCACGAGGCGGATCGGCTTGCCGCCGATGCCGCCCGCCGCGTTGAGGCGATCGACGTAGATGCGCAGCCCTTCGACCACCGGAGCGTAGGTGCCGGCCACCGGGCCGGTAAGCGCGCCGCTGACGCCGACGACGTAGGCATCCTGTGCGATGGTGGCCGCCCACGGAGCGGCGGCGAGAACGAGCGCGAACGCCCTGGAAACGATCCGCATCGGTCTTCCTCCCTGCAATTTTCTCGTTGTCGTTCGATATCGCCGCTAGCCGGTCAGCCCGGCCGTGCTGCCCGCCACCAGCGCTTCCTCGCGATCGTCGTACATCGACTCGACCAGGTCGCGGAAGCGCTCGTACATCTGCTTGCGCTTGACCTTGCGCGTCGGCGTGACCGGCTCGCCCTCCTCCTCGGGGTCGAGCGCCTTGGGCAGGATGCAGAAGCGCTTGATCTGCTCGACGCGCGCCAGCCCGGCATTGGCGCGATCGATCTCGGCCTGCAACAGCCCGCGCACCTGCGGATGATGGGCGAGGCTGGTGAATCCGGTATAGGGAATCCCCCGCACGCGCGCCCAGTCGGACACCGCGTCGAAATCGATCTCGACCAGCGCGCAAAGGTACTTGCGTGCGTGCCCGAAGACCGCGATTTCGGCGACGTAGGGACTGCCGCGCACGAGATTCTCGACGTAGGACGGCGAGATCGTCTTGCCGCCGGCCGTCACGATGAAATCCCGCACGCGATCGACGATGCGAAGCCTGCCGCCGACCCACGCGCCGGTGTCGCCCGTGCGCAGCCAGCCGCGCTCATCGAAGGCGGCACGCGTGCCCTCCTCGTCGCCCCAGTAGCCGACGAACAGGTCGGGCGAGCGAACGAGGATCTCGTCGTGCTCGCCGAGCTCGATCTCGACGCCGGGCGGCGGCGTGCCGACGTCGCCGGGGCGGGGAAAGGGGCCGGTCTGGCCGGCAATGATCGCGCCGGCGGTCTCGGTCTGGCCGTACATCTCGACCACGTTCACTCCCCAGACCTGCCACAGCGCCATCGTCTCGGGCGGCAGCGGCGCGCCGCCCGAGACGACGAGGCGCAATCGGTCGAAGCCGAGCTTCGACAGGGCCGGGCGAAAGACGGCCGCACGGGCCACGCGCCCGGCAAACGTATCCGGGTCTTCGGTACGACCGTCCCATCGCGCGCGTGCCTGTCGGCGGCCGACCTGCATCGCGGCTTCGTAGCAACGGCGCTTCAACGGACTCGTGCTGCCCAGCGCGATGAGCACCTGGGAGGCGAACTTCTGCAGATAGCGCGGAACGGTGAACAGCACCGTGGGCGCGACCTCGAACATCGTCGTCGGCATCTCGTCGAGGCTCTCGCCGATGTGAGGAACCAGCGAGGACATCAGCGGAAGCGTGATGGCGACGTCGCGCCCGAGCACGTGGCACAGCGGCAGGTAGATCACGGTGCGCTGCTCGCCCTGCGCGAGAATCGGGTAGTGCTCGACGATGCCGCAGGCTCCCGCGAGGTGTGCGCCGTGCGTGACGAGCGCGCCCTTCGGGTTGCCGGTCGTGCCCGAGGTGTAGACGATGAACGCGGGATCGGCGCCCGAGAGTTCGCCGGCCATCGCCGCGAGCGTATCGACGTCACCGCGGTGGTCGTCGACCAGTTCGCGATACGGCAGCAGCCGTGCATCGTCGTACGCGAACATCGCGTCGGTATCGACGACGACGATGCGCCGCAGCGCCGGCAGCCGCTGCGCGATCGGCAGGATCTTGTCGACGTACTCCTGGTTCTCGGCGACGAACAGGCAGGCGCCGCCGTCGCGCATCTGGTACTCGAGTTCGGCCTGCGAGGCGGTGGGGTAGATGCCGTAGACGATGGCGCCCGCCGCCTGTGCGGCCAGGTCGACGACGATCCATTCCTCGCACGGATCGCCCATGATCGCGACGCGATCGCCCTTGCGCACGCCGAGCGATCGCAGCGCCGCGGCGCATCGCGCAACCATCGCCGCGAGCTGCGTGAAGCTTCGTTCGCGGTACAGGCCGAGATCCTTCGAGCGCAACGCGACGGCATCGGGCGTCGCCCGCGCGCGTTCGACGAGCAGGCGCGGTGCCGTCCATTCGCGAAGGGTACGGGCGTCGATCGCGAACACCGGCGAGGCAGCAGGACGCATCTCGGATCCGATACGCAGGTGGACCGGGATCGTCTATTATTCTATAGAATGTGTCAAGCAAGGCGGCGCGCGCGCCTCTTCGCTCCAGGGCCCGTCGTGCGCGCCGCCTCCGACACGACGCCGCCGCACAGCAGCACGCTGAAGTTCGAAGCGATCGTCTCGAGGTCCAGACCCGGTTCCCGGCCGTACCACGCAGCCGCCGAGTTGCACAAGGCGAGCAGCGCGAGCGTCGCGAGGCGGCAATGCAGGTCGCCGCGCAGTTCGCCGGAGGCGACGCCGGCCTCGAAGATTCCCTGGATGATCGCCTCGTAGCGGGCCGAGAACCTTCCGATCCGCCGGCGCGCAGCGTCGGACAGATGCTGCCGTTCGCTCAGGAAGACGCGCACGAAGTCGTGCCTCTCCGAGGTGGCGCGCAGGTGGCTTCCGATCACCTGCGCCAGGCGCTCGCACGCGGTGCCGGGCGCACGGGCCGCCGCCGACGCGTGCTCGATGAAGCCCTCGACGCCTCGCTGGCAGATCGATTCGAGCGCGTCTTCCTTCGAGGAGAAGTAGTAGTAGAGGCTCGCCTGGCGGATGTGCAACCGGTCGGCGATGTCCTGCGTCGTCGCGCCGTGATATCCACGCTGGGCGAAGACGGCCGCGGCCGCCTCGATCACCTCGTCGGCCCGCCTGCGCGGACTGCGGGCGGAGCGGCGCGGCGGAACGGGAGCCGACTTCGCCTCGGGGCGCGGTTGCGTGGCCAAGCGTCACCTCGCTGCAGGAATGCGGGCGAGCATGGTAACCGCAGAAGCGGATTGTTTGTCTATCAATCAATAGATATAATTGCATCGTGGACCCGATCTCCGGGCCACCCGCCCAACGGAGTCCGACGTGAACTATCTCCGCAACGCGTGGTACGCCGCCGGATGGTCCGGCGAGATCGCCTCCCGATCGGCATTGCAGCGCACGCTGCTCGACGAAGCGATCGCCCTCTTTCGCGATGAATCCGGCGCCGTGCACGCGATCGCCGATCGCTGCCCGCACCGCTTCGCCCCGCTCTCGCTCGGCAAGGTGGTCGGCGAGGCGCTGCAGTGTCCGTATCACGGCCTGCAGTTCGACGGCAGCGGTCATTGCGTGCACAACCCGCACGGCAACGGAACGATTCCGAAGGCCGCCCGCGTCCCCGCCCATCCGGTCGTCGAGCGCCACGGTGCCGTCTGGATCTGGATGGGCGACCCGGCACGGGCCGACCCGGCGTCGATCCCCGACTTCGGCCTGTTCGACGAAGACCGCAACTACGTCGGCCGGGGATACCTGCGCGTCGAGGCCAACTACCGCTTCGGCACCGACAACATCATGGACCTCAGCCACATCGCATACGTGCACGGGCAGAGCCTGGGGAGCGACGACATGCGGCGCTCCGAGAACAGCTGCGAGCAGGACGGGCGCACGATCTGGTCGAGGCGACGCAACTACGGCGAAAAGCTGCCGCCCGCCGTCCTCGGCCATTACCGTTCGAAGCCCGACGCGCTGTGGGACCGTTCCTTCGACGTGCGATGGGATCCGCCGGCATCGCTGCTGCTGCTCGTCGGCGGGGTGCCGAGCGGGCAATCGCTCGAAGACAAGCGGCCGCTGCCGTTCGCGCATCTGTTCACGCCGGAAACCGCGACCACCTCGCACTACTGGTTCGCGGCGAGCTATCCGAAGGAACTCGGGCCGAAGTACGAAGCGCGTGCGCAGGAGGCCCTGGCCTTCCTCGCCGGGCCCTTCGAGCGCGAGGATCTCCCGATGCTGCAGGCGCAGCAGCGCGCCGTGGGCGATCGCGACTTCTGGGACCTCAAACCGGTGATGCTCGCCGGCGACGCCGCTGCCGTTCGCGCCCGGCGCCTGCTCGACAAGCTGATCGAGGACGAACGCGAAGCGCTTCACACGCAGCCTTCCTTCGCCGTCGGCTGATCCGATGCTCGCGCTGCGCCGATGGTCGGTGCGTCGAGCGCACACGCTGTGGCGGCTCTGGCGCATCCTCGCCGGATGCGCGCCGCGCTGCGCGCCGCTCGTGCGCCGCATCGGCCGTGCGCGAAGCGAATCGCTGCTTCGCCCGCTCGAGCGCGCCGCGAAGGGACTTTTCTTCGATTGCCGGATGTGCGGGCAGTGCGTCCTCTCGTCCACCGGAATGGCGTGCCCGATGAACTGTCCGAAGCGGATGCGCAACGGCCCTTGCGGCGGCGTGCGCGCCGACGGCGGATGCGAGGTGCAGCCGGCGATGCGCTGCGTCTGGCTCGAGGCGCTGGACGGACAGAAGGCGATCGCCTCGCGAGGCGGCGATGCGGCGGCGACGCGGATCCTGCCGCCGCTCGATCATTCGCGCCGCGGATCCTCGACCTGGCTGCAGGCGATCTGCGATGCGTCTTCCTTGCGAACGCCGCAGGAGCACGCCTGGTCGACGGAATACGGCATCCGCGAACCGGCGGCAACGGGCGACTTCGAAGAAGCGTGCCGCTCGAAGCGGATCGTCGTCACCGTCGAGGTGGCACCGCCCGATTCCGCCGACCCGGCGGCGCTCGTGCGCCGCGCAGCGCATTTCGACGGACTGGTGGATGCCATCAACATCACCGACGGCGCCGGCGGTAACTGCCACATGTCGAGCGCGGCGGCCGCGGCCATTCTCGCGGCGAGCGGACGCACTGCGGTCTGCCAGGTTGCCTGCCGCGACCGCAACCGGATCGCGATCCAGGGCGACCTGCTCGGCGCGGCGGCACTCGGCGTGCGCAACGTGCTGTGCCTCACCGGCGACGACGTCAGTCGCGGCGACCATCCGCAGGCGCGCCCCGTGTTCGACCTCGATGCGGTGTCGTTGCTCGGCATCGCGCGCAACATGTCCGAACGCGGCGAGTTCGCTTCGGGGCGCCGGATCGAGGCGATGCCTCGGCTGTTCCTCGGCGCGACCGCGAATCCCTTCGTTCCGCCGTATCGCGATCGGGTGGCGAACCTCGAGAAGAAGATCGACGCCGGCGCGCGCTTCGTGCAGACGCAGTTCTGCTTCGACGTCGCCGCGCTCGCCGATTTCATGCGCGAAGTGCGTGCGCGCGAGCTGCACCGGCGCTGCGCGATCCTCGTCGGCGTCGGCACGCTGGGCAGCGCCCGCGCGCTGCGCTGGATGGCGGCGAACGTGCCCGGCGTGCACGTCCCGGAGCCGCTGCTGCTTCGCATCGAGGGCACTGTCGACCAGAAGGCCGAGGCTCGGCGGATCTGCCTGGAGACGATCGACGCGGTGCTCGGCATCGACGGCGTGCGCGGGGTGCACCTGATGGGGCACCGCAACGAAGAGGTTCTTGCCGGCATCATCGTCGCGTCGGGACTGCGCGAACGGGCGCCGGCTCGGGCCGCATCACTGAAGCCCGCGTGAAGCGGGCGCTGGAGAAACCCATGGACGAAACGAAGATCGCGGAACGCCGGCTGGTCGAGCAGCTGGCCGACATGAACGAGGACGAGGCGCTCGCGCTGGCGCGGCGCATGCTACTCGAGGAGAAGACCGACCCGCTGCACGTGCTCGCGCTGTGCCGCGAAGCGATGGACATCGTCGGCAAGCGCTTCGAGGAAGGCGAATACTTCCTGCCCGAGCTGGTGCTGGCCGGCGAGATGCTCGAGACGATCGGAGCGATCGCCAGACCGCTGATCGTGAACGGCCCGGGGCAGGAGCCGGCGAAGCACGGCAAGGTGCTGATCGGCACCGTGCACGGCGACCTGCACGACATCGGCAAGAACATCGTCTCCTTCATGCTCGACATCAACGGCTTCGAAGTGCGCGACATCGGCATCGACGTGCCCGCCGAGCGCTTCGTCGAGGAGATCCGTGCCTGGCGCCCCGACGTCGTCGGGCTGTCGGGCTTCCTCACGCTGGCCTTCGACTCGATGAAGGAGACGGTGGAGGCGATCGAGTCGGCCGGGCTGCGCGATTCGGTGCACATTATGGTCGGCGGCGGCCAGGTCGACGAGACGGTGCGCGGGCACACGCGCGCCGATGCGTTCGGCACCAATGCGGTCGAAGCGGTGGGACTGTGCAAGGAATGGATGGGGGTGGCCGCATGAACGCGCCGGCGGCGACCTCCGAGGCGGAGCCGGTCGTGCCGGAAAGCGTCGCGCAATACGACGCGCGCTGGCAGCGAATCGTCGACTGCGTCGCGCTGAAGCGCCCCGATCGCATGCCGGTCGCGCTGTACGCCACGTTCTGGCTCTGTCGCTACGGCGGGGTCAGTCACCGCACGCTGATGTACGACTACGAGCGCACGCGCGAGATCGCCGAGCGCGCGATCCTCGAATTCGAACCGGACGTCTACAGCCCGATGATCCTCGGTACGGCGCAGGGGCCGTCGCTCGAGGCGATTGGCTACCGGCAGCTGCAGTGGCCGGGGCACGGCGTCGGAGAGGATCAGCCGTTCCAGTATCTCGATCGCGAGTACATGACGGCCGACGAGTACGACGACTTCCTGTTCGACCCTACCGGCTACTACCTGCACACCTATCTGCCGCGCGTCGCCTCGGCCTTCGAGGGCTTCGAGCAGCTGCCGATCTTCCCCGGCCTGCACTACACGCGGCTCGTGGCGGCGATGCGTTCGTTCGGCCGGCCCGCGGTGCGCGCGGCGCTCGATCGCGTGACGAAGGCCGCCGAGGAAATCGACCGCTTCGTGCGTCATCACGTCGACTTCACCGATCGCATGCGATCGCTCGGCTATCCGTGCACCAACGGCACGACCGGCATCGCACCGTACGACTTCATCGCCGACTACTTCCGCGGCGCGCGCGGCATGATGACCGACCTGTACCGGCGAAAGGACAAGCTGCTCGAGCTGCTCGACAAGGCGGCGGTGTTCCTGCTGAAGCAGGTCGTCGCGACCGGACGCGCGTCGGGCAACCCGGTGGTGTTCATCCCGGTGCACTGGGCGCCCGACGCGTTCATGTCCGACAAGCAGTTCCGCGAGTTCTGGTGGCCGTCGTTCCGCAAGCTGATGATCGGAATGATCGACGCCGGGCTGATCCCGATGCCGCTGTGGGAAGCCGACTGCACGCGCAGGCTCGAGATCATCCGCGACGTTCCGCCGGGCAGGTGCATCTACTGGTTCGAGCGCACCGACATGGTTCGCGCATTCGAGGTGCTCGGCGACGTGGTCGCGCTGCGCGGCAACCTCTCGCCGTCGCTGATGACCACGGGCACGCCGCAGGAGGTCGACGCATCGGTTCGCCATCTCGCGGAGAACGTGTTCCACAGGGGCGGACGGCTGATTCTCGATGCGGCCTTCGGGCTTCCCGACGAGACGCCGGTGGCCAACGTGCGCGCGATGTTCGACGCGGCGCGCAGGTACGCGGGCTGATGGCGAGCGGTCGCTGCCGGGTGCCCGGCGTCCTGGGCCGCGCCGCGCGGTCATCGGCCGACGCGCAGTTCGCGCTCGCGCGCCTGCGCGCACAGGCTCTGGAGATGGCTCGCGAGGAAGCGCTCGTCGATGCCGCCTGGTGCTACCGGATCGTTCCGCTCGATTCGCCGCCCGGCGCATGGCTGAACGCGGGCGGCGTATCCCTGCACGCGCCGCGCCTGCTGCCCGAATCGGGCAGGCTCACGGCGCTCGCCTGCGCGGTCTGCACGATCGGCCCCGCGCTCGAACGGCGCGTGCGCGCGTTGTTCGAGCAACGCCGCGCATCGTTGGCGGTCGCGCTCGACCAGTTGGGCAACGAGGCGCTCTTCGAGACCGCGCGACGCGTGCAGGACCGGATCGCGCTCGCCGCCGCGCGCGAGGGGCTGTCGGTCGCGGGCGAATTGCGCCCGGGCGACCCCGGGCTCGATACGAGCGCGCAGGGTCCGGTACTGCGGCTGGCCGACGCGGCGCGCATCGGATGCCGCGTGAACGACGGCGGTCTGCTCGAGCCGCTGAAATCGACGTCGATCGTGCTCGGCGTCGGCATCGATCTCCCGGCGGTCGAATGGTCGCGCTGCGACCCCTGTCCTTCGCGAGACCGCTGCCGGATCGCAGCGAATCGTTCGCCGCGGCAACCGATCGTCGCTGCCGCCGCAGCAGCCCCGACCCCGTGAACACGACCTCCCCGCCCCTCGTCCGGCTCGCGTTCCCGCAGCTCGAACGGACGATCCCCTGCGAGCCCGGGGAGACGGTGCTCGAGAGCGCGCGCCGGCACGGCGTGCGCATCGTCGGCGCGTGCGGGGGCCGTGGAAGCTGCGGCAGCTGCGAGGTGCGCATCGTCGAAGGCGAGCACGCGGTTTCGAACGAAGCGGACGACGGCGACCACGCGTGCCGCGCACGTTCCGCGAAGACGTCGCCTGCCGCCTGGGTGCGCGCCTGCCGCATCCGGCCGGGCTCCGATTGCACGATCGAGATCTCGCCGCGTTCCCTTGCGGCGGTCGTGCGCACGGATGCCACGCCCGATGCGCGGGAAGTGCTGGTCCCGCACACCGTCATCGGCAGTCGCGACGTGGAACTGTCGGCGCCGACGCTGGACGATGCCGAGTGCGACGTCTCGCGCCTGCTGCGCGCGCTCGGCCTGCCTAACGGCGCCTTCGACCTCGCCGCGGCGCGCGAGATGCCGACCCGCCTGCGCGAGCATCGATGGAAGGTACGCGCGCGGCTGCGCGGCGACCGGCTGATCGGCGTGGCTGCCCCGGGGCGTCCGAACCTGGGCCTGGCCATCGACCTGGGCACGACCAACGTTGCCGGCTTCCTCGTCGACCTGGACAGCGGCGGGCAGCTCGCGACGCTCGCGATCGAGAACCCGCAGGGCGCCTGGGGTGCCGACCTGATCACGCGCATCGACGCTGCCGCGCGATCGAAGGAAAGCTTCGCGGCACTGCGCGACGGCGCCCGCGAGGCGATCGACGTGCTCGCGCACGACCTGTGCCGCGCGGTGGATGCGGACACCGACGACATCGTCGATGCCGCCGTCTGCGGCAACACCGCCATGCACCATCTGCTGCTCGGCCTTCCCGTCGCGTCGCTCGGCCGCAGCCCGTTCGTTCCCGCGCTGCGCGACGCGCTCGACGTCAAAGCACGCGAGATCGGACTCGCCTTCTGCGCCGGCGCCCGGGTTCATTTCGCACCGAACGTCGGCGGCTTCGTCGGGGGCGATCACTGCGCCGCCCTGCTCGCCACGCAGGCACAGTGGAGCGGCGCGCGCACCGCGCTCGTCCTGGACATCGGCACGAACACCGAGATCACGCTGGTCCACGACGGCGCATTGCATTCGGCCTCGTGCCCTTCGGGCCCTGCGCTCGAGGGCGGCAACATCCGCTGCGGCATGCGCGCGGCCGAAGGCGCGATCGAGCGCGTGGCGGTCGACCGGGACGGCGCCTTCTCGCTGCGCGTGATCGGCCGATCGGCGCCGCTCGGCTTGTGCGGCTCGGGCGTGGTCGACGCGATCGCGGCCTTGCGCGGGATCGGTGCCCTCGACGACCGCGGCCGGCTGATCCGTGCGCATCGGCACGTGCATTCACTGGAAGGCAAGGCGGTCGCCCGGCTCGCGCCGGGTGTCCTCTTCACGCAGGGCGACGTCCGCTCCGTGCAACTGGCCAAGGCGGCCATCCGCACCGCCACCGAACTGCTGCTGCAGCGCGCGCGATGCGAAGCCGCGGACATCGAACGATTCGTCGTCGCCGGCGCCTTCGGCGCATGGCTCGATGTCGAGCGATGCATCGAGATCGGTCTCTTTCCCGAGCTGCCGCGCGAGCGTTTCGTCCAGGTCGGCAATGCCGCCGGCGCGGGAATCCGCCGGATGCTCGTATCGGAAAGCGCGCGCAAGCGCGCGCGCGAAATCGCACGGCAATGCCGCTACGTCGAGCTGAGCACGACGCCGGAGTTCCAGAAGACATTCCTGCGCTGCATCGGCTTCGATCGCGGCACGGACGCGAGGAGAACGACATGAACCCGGCACAAACGGCCGACGCCGGCCGCTTCGACCTGCGCATCATCGGCGAACGGATCAATCCCGGTTTCCGCAGCACGCGCGCGCTGTTCGACGACGAGGATTTCCCGGGAATCCAGGCGCTCGCCGTACGGCAGGTGCAATCGGGCGCGAGCTGCCTGAACGTGAACGTCGGAGCGCGGGCGCAGACCGACGCCCGATTCGTCGCCCGGGTGATCCGCGCGATCCAGGAAGCGGTCGACGTTCCGTTGTGCTTCGATTTCCCGCACCCGGAGGTGCAGCGCGTCTGCCTGCAGACTTATGATGCCGGGCGGGCCGGAGGACGACTGCCGGTCGTCAACTCGATCACCGAGCACCGGTGGGCGCTGATGGAGCTGTACCGGCTGCATCCGTTCCAGGTCGTCGTGATGGCTTCCGAACGCATGGTCGATGGCGTGGCGCGCGCCAACAAGACCGCCGCCGACATCGCGTCGACGGCGCGCCGCGCGGCGCGCAGGCTGCGCGACGAACACGGGATGCCGATGCACGACATCCTGATCGACGTGTCGGTGAGCGCGATCGCCGCCGACTCCGAAGGTCTGGGTCGCGCCACGCTCGACGCCATCGCGGCGATCGGCAGCGACCCCGAGCTGGCCGGCCTCCACCTGATGGGCGGGCTGTCGAACATCGGCCAGCAGTTGCCCGCGAAGGCGGCCGACGGCTCGGACCTCAAACTGTGTCTGGAGAACGCCTTCCTGACGCTCGCCGTTCCGCTCGGCTTCGACACGGTGCTCGGCACGCCGTGGCGAGGCTACGCGCCGTTGCCGGCGGATCATCACGTGATGAAGACGTACCGCCAGTTCCTCGAATGCAGCGGCACCGACGCGTTGCGCGCGGTGCGTCGGCTGTACCGCGGCTGATCGGGCTCATCTCGATGACTCGGGAAGCCACCCCGCCGGCCATCCCGGACGATGCACCGGCCGCGCCCGCGTTCGCCATCGTCGTCGACGACTGGTTCGACGGCGAGCGAAGGCGCAGCGAAACGACCACCTTCCACATAGTCGACGGACGCATCGCCGACATCGATCCGGGCGACCGCGCCGTCGAGCTCGCCGCGCGCGGACTGGCCGTACTGCGCGGCGCGTTCCTGATGCCCGGGCTCGTCGATGCGCACGTGCATCTGTTCCTCGACGGCGCCGCGACGGATCCCGAAGCCCGCGCGCGACACCTGAAGGAGCCGATCGAGCATCTCCTCGAAACCGCACGGCGCAATGCACGACGCTCGCTCGCCTGCGGCGTGACGCTCGTGCGCGACGCGGGCGATCGGCACGGGATCAACCACCGGATCCGCACCGAGGCAGCACGCGCATCGAGCGGACTGGCCGGGGTCCGATCGGCCGGCTGCGGCATTCGTGCGCAGAAACGCTACGGCGCGTTCATGGCGACCGAGGCGGGCGACGACGACGAGATTCGCCAGGCGATCGCGCAGCGCGCCGCCGACAGCGACGAGATCAAGCTGATCCTCACCGGACTGATCGATTTCGCAGCCGGCTCCGTCACCGACGAGCCGCAGTTCACCTTCGGCCAGGCGCGGCTCCTCGTCGAGACGGCGCACGCATGCGGGCGGCGCACTTTCGCGCATTGCAGCGGTCCGAAGGGACTCGAAATCGCGGTCGCGGCAGGCGTCGATTGCATCGAGCACGGTTTCTTCGTGACGCCGCAGATCCTCGAACGGATGGCCCGGCGCGGGATCGCCTGGACGCCGACCTTCGGACCGGTTCATTTCCAGTGGGCGAACGCGCCGGCACTCGGCTGGTCGTCGGAGACGGCCGACAAGCTGCGCCGCATGCTGGACGATCACGCCCACCACCTGAAGCTCGCGGTCGACGCCGGGGTGCCCGTGCTGCTCGGCACCGATGCGGGAAGCATGGGAGTCGCGCACGGCGACGCGGTATTCGACGAGATCGATCGCTATGGCGAAGCCGGATTGTCGCTCGAGCAGATCCTCGCCGCGGCAACGTCGAACCCGCGGCGCCATTTCGGCTTCGGGCACGCGCGGCTCGACCGCGGGGCCCCGTTGGACGCCGTGCTCCTCGCGCGCTCGCCTTTCGACGACCGGGACGCACTGCGCCGGCCGCTGCGCGTCTGGCGCCCTCAGCGCGAATCGAGCTGCGCGATCAGCGACTGAACCGCGTCCAGCTCGACCGGCTTGACCAGGTGGTGGTCGAAGCCCACCTGCTCGGAAGCCACGCGATCGGCCTGCTGGCCCCAGCCGGTGACCGCGACGAGCAGCACGTCGCGGCCCCAGTCGCTCTGCCGCACCCGCCGCGCGGCGACGTAGCCGTTCATGTTGGGCATGCCGAGGTCCATCAGGATGACCTCGGGGTGAATGCGCTCGGCGAGCCGCAGCGCCTGCTCGCCGCCGAATGCGACGTTCACCTCGTGCCCGAGCAGCTCGAGCATCGTCCCCATCGCCTGGGCGGCATCGGCGTTGTCGTCGACGACCAGCACGCGGCGCGAGCGCACCGCCGCCTCGGGGATGCGCGGCGCTTCCAGCTCCTCCAGGGCCGCGGCAGACAACGGCAACCGCACGACGAACTCGCTGCCGCGGCCCGGCCCTTCGCTGTGCGCCTCGACGTGGCCGCCGTGCAGCTCGACGAGCTGGCGCACGATCGTCAGCCCGATGCCCAGGCCGCCCTGGCGGCGGTCGATCGCGCTGTCGACCTGCGCGAACAGCTCGAAGACCTTCTCGAGCATCGCCGGCGGAATCCCCACGCCGGTGTCCTTCACGCAGACGACGGCCTCGCGTTCGCGGCGCTCGAGCGTGACGAAGATGTGGCCGTTGGGCTCCATGTACTTCGCGGCATTGGTCAGCAGGTTGCCGATCGCCTGGGTGAGCCGGTGCCGGTCGCCGTCGACCCACACCGCCTCGGCCGGCAGCGTCAGGCTCACCTCGTGGCGCTTCTGCCGGATGATCGGGTCGGAGGCTTCGAGCGCGCTGCGGATGACGGCGGCGAGCTCCACCGGATGGCGATCGAGCACGATGCGCCCGCCGCTGATGCGGCTGACGTCCATCAGGTCGTCGACGAGCGCGACCATGTGGTCGACCTGCCGGCCCATCATCGCGCGCACGCGCTCGATGCGCTCCGGATCGATCCGGCCCATGCGCATGATCTCGATCCCGGTGCGCAACGGTGCGAGCGGGTTGCGCAGCTCATGCGCGAGGATCGCCAGGAACTCGTCCTTGCGCCGGTCGGCTTCGCGCAGCGCCTCCTCGGCGCTGCGCCGTTCGGTGATGTCGACGTTCATGCCGACCCACTTGCGCACGGTGCCGTCGGCCGCGAACAGCGGAGCCGCGTGGTCGTTGCTCCAGTGCACGCTGCCGTCGGCGGCGACGATGCGGTACTCCAGCTCGAAGGGAACGCCGCGCGCGATCGCTTCCGCCCATCTGCGCCGGGTTGCGTCGCGATCGTCGGGATGCACCGCTTCCAGCCAGCCGCTGCCGAGCCATTGATCGAGCCGCTGCCCGGTCAACACGCGCCACGAAGGCGAATAGCGCGCGATGCTGCCGGCCGCGTCGGCTTCCCAGACGGCCTGCGCCATCGCCTCGACCAGCACGCGAAAACGCTCTTCGCTCTCGCGCAGCGCGTCGTCTGTCCTGCGCCGCTCGGTGACATCGCGAAACAGCAGCGACACCCGGTTGGTCGCCGACGAATCGGAGCGAAATGCATAGACATCGAACCACCGGTCGAGCGCCGCCGCATATCGCTCGAAGCGGGCCGGCTCTCCGCTCCTGGCGACATCGCCGTACATCTCGAACCAGAAACGCTCGTGGCCGGGAGCCAGCTCGGTCATCCGGTGACCGACTGCGTCGGCCAGCCCCGTCTGCGCCTCGAACGCGCGGTTCACTTCGAGGAACCGGTAATCGACCGCCTCGCCGTTCTCGTCGAACAGCATCTCGATGACGCAGTAGCCCTGGTCGATCGAATCGATCAGCGTACGATAGTGCTGCTCGCTTTCGCCGAGCGCCCGACGCGTCAGCCGCGCGCGCGTGACGTCGTGGAAATAGATCGCCCATCCCCAGGAGCGCGGATGGACACAACCGCGATACCAGCGTCCGGCCTTCGTGCTGAAGTATTCGCGCTCGATGCGCTCGCCGCTTCGCGCCGCTTCGTGAAGCGAATCCTCATCGATGCCGCCGGGCGCCGCGAGCTCCGGGTAGACCTCGTACAGCTTGCGCCCGAGCAGGTCTGCGCGCGAACGCGCGAGCTGTCGCTCGGCGGCGCCGTTCACGTAGAGGAAGCGCAGCTCGCGATCGCAGGCGAAGAACCCGTCAGAGACGCTCTCGAGCACCTGGATCGCATCGAGCTCGAGATCCGCCGTTACCGGAGCGGGCATCATGGTGCACCGATTCTCGCCGCAGCCCGAAGCGGATGCAAGAGCGTACGCATGCAGCGCTCGGGCTCGGCTCAGCCTCAGTTCAGCCTCAGTTCAGCCTCAGTTCAGCACCAGCCGCGCGCGGATCGTTCCGGTCTCGCGGTCGGCCTCCAGAGCGAAGCCGAGCCGGCTCGCCAGCCGCAGCATGTCGTCGTTCTCGGCGAGGATCTCGCCGACGATCTCGCGCGTGCCCTGTCGGCGGCAGTAGTCGATGATCTTCGCCATCAGCAGGCGGCCGAGCCCCTGCCCCTTCAGGTCGGAGCGCACGAGCACCGCGAACTCGGCCGCGACGTTGTCCGGGTCGGTGACGGTACGCACGACGCCGAGCGTCTCCACTTCGCCCCCCTCGCCGCCCTCACCCTCGGCCGACGCGATGAACGCCATCTCGCGGTCGTAGTCGATCTGGGTGAGCCGCGCCATCTGCGAGTGCCCGAGCTGGCGTACCGAGTCGAAGAAGCGAAGGCGCAGGTCCTCGGGCGTCATGCGAGCGAGCAGCGCCTGGTGCGCCGGCTCGTCCTCCGGCCGGATCGGGCGCAGCAGGATCTCGCGCCCGCTGCGCAGCCGCGCCTTCTCCTCGAGGTTCTTCGGGTACGGGCGGATCGCCAGCCGCCCGGGTCGGCGCGCAGCCGCGTCTACCCGCATGTGGGCATCGACGCAGACGACGCCCTCGTCACCGGCGAACAGCGGGTTGATGTCGATCTCGACGATCTCGGGAAGGTCGACGACCAGCTGTGAGACTTTCACGAGGGTCAGGCAGATCGCATCGACGTCGGCCGCGGGCCGGTCGCGATATGCGCCGAGCAGCTTGTCGATGCGCGTGCGCGCGATCAGTTCGCGCGCCAGCGGCAGGTTCAGCGGCGGCAGCCCGATCGCATGATCGCGGATCACCTCCACCGCGCGCCCGCCCTCGCCGAACAGGATCACCGGACCGAACAGCGGATCGGTGGTGACGCCGACGATCAGCTGGCGGGCGTTTCGCCGCGGCACCATCGGCTGCAGCGTGAAGCCGGTGATGCGCGCGCTCGGCATGCGCTCGGAGACGCGCCGCGTCATGCCGAGCGCCGCGGTGCGCACCGCGTCGGCGCTCTCCAGGTTCAGGGCCACGCCGCCGACGTCCCATTTGCGCGCGATGTCGGGCGACAGCACGGTGAGGGCGAGCGGGTAGCCGACGGTCTCGGCCACCTGCGCCGCATGCTCGAGCGACTCGGCGATGCGGGTCGGGACGACCGGAATGCCGTAGGCGGCGAGCACCGCCTTGGCATCGGATTCGGACAGCAGCGCGCTCCCGGAGGCGAGCGCGCGCTCGACGACGGCGCGCGCGGCAGCGACGTCGGGGCGGAACTCGCTCGGCAGCGACGGCGGCGTCTGCATCAGCATTTCCTGGTTGCGGTGGAAATTCACCACGTGCAGGAAAGCTTTCACCGCGCTGGACGGCGTCTCGTAGGTGGGCAGCCCCGCCTCGGCGAACAGCCGGCGCGGCGCCGTTGCCGCGCCGGCGCCCACCCAGCAGGTGAGGATGCGCGCCGCGCGCAACTCGCGTGCGACGCCGATCACCGCCTGTGCGGCTTCCTCGCCCCGCGTGGTCGCGGTCGGCGCGTGCATGACGAGCGCGGCGTTGACGCCAGGGTCGGACAGCACGGCCTTCAGGCAATCGGCATAGCGACGGCCGGGAGCGTTGACGCCCACGTCCACCGGATTGCCCGGCGACGACGCGGCCGGCAGCAGCTCGGCCAGGCGCCGCGTCGTCTCGTCGCCCAGTCGGGCGCAGGTGCCGCCGCCGAGCAGCAACTCGTCGAGCGCCATCAGGCCGGCGCCGCCGCCGTTGTGGATGATCGCCAGCTTCTCGCCGCGGAACGCCTTCGCGCGACTGAGCGTCTCGACCGCGTCGAAGAGTTCGTCGATGTCGTAGACGCGCAGGATGCCGGCGCGCCGCAGCGCCGCATCGAAGACGTCGTCGGGACGCGCGAGCGCCCCCGAGAGCGTGGCCGGCGACTCCAGATCGGCGTCGTCGCGGGCGACGCGCCCCGCCTTCACGGCGAGCACCGGCTTGTTGCGAGCCGCCGCGCGCGCCGCCGCCATGAAGTTGCGCCGCTCGCGGATCCGCTCGATGTACAGCAGGATCGCGTCGGTGTCGGGGTCGCTGCCGAGGTAGTCGAGGACGTCGCCGAAGTCGACGTCGTCGCAATCGCCGAGCGCGACGAAATGCGAGAAACCGATCCCCTTCGCGCGCGCCCAGTCGAGCACCGCCGTGCAGAGCGCTCCCGACTGCGAAACGAAAGCGAGCTTGCCGGGCAACGCCGACACGTGGCTCAGGCTCGCGTTCAGGCCGACCCGCGGCACGAGCACGCCCAGGCTGCCGGCGCCCAGCACGCGCATCGAATGCCGTCGCGCGGCGGCGAGCATCGCGTCGCGCACCCAGGCGCCGCCCGGATCGCGTCGTCCGAGCAGATCGTCGTGCACGACGATCGCCACCCGCGTGCCGCGTCGGCCCAGCGCGTCGATCGACGCGGCGATGGTCGACGCCGGGCTGCAGATCACGGCCAGCTCGGGCGCCTGAGGCAGACTGTCGACGTCGGGATAGGTGAGCACGCCCGCCACCGAGCGGTAGCGCGGGTTCACCGGCATCACCGGCGCGTCGATGCCGCCTTCGAGCAGGTTGCGCATCAGCACGTTGCCGACGTGGCGCGGCTTGTTCGAAGCGCCGACCACGGCGACCGAGCGCGGCTCGAACAGATGAACGAGGCTGCGGACGCTCATCGGCTGGCCGCCAGGCGCAACGCCGCGAACATGCGCTGCCCGGCGGCGACGACGCCGAGCACGAGCGCGCCTGCGACGACGCCGACGAGTCCGTCGAACAGCATCGGCCCGAGCGCGTCGACGAGGCCGCCGACCACCGGCGCGTCGTCGATCGGATCGAGCGCTCGGTCGACCCATCCGTGCGCGCCGGGCACGCCGTGCGAGAGGATGCCCCCGCCCACCAGGAACATCGCCGCCGTGCCGGCGATCGACAGCGACTTCATCAGCCACGGTGCCGCCCGGACGATCCCTGCGCCGAGCCGGCGCTGGACGCGATCGAGCCAGCCGGCGCCGCGTTGCGCGAGCAGGCGCAGGCCGAGATCGTCGAGCTTGACGATGCCCGCCACCAGTCCGTAGACGCCGACGGTCATCAGCGCCGCTACGGCGACGAGAACGCCGACCTTCACGCCGAAAGTTGCAGCAGCGACCGCGCCGAGCGCGATCGTGATGATCTCGGCCGACAGGATGAAATCGGTGCGCACGGCGCCTTCGATCTTCGTCTTCTCCCTCGCCTGCAGCTCCTGCGCCGAAATCGGTTCGCCGGCAACCGCGGCGGCCGATGCGCCCGGCTCGTGCACCTGGTGACGGAACAGGCGATGCGCGATCTTCTCGAAGCCCTCGTAGCACAGGTATGCACCGCCGACCATCAGCAGCGGCTTGATCGCCCACGGAGCGAAGGCGCTGATCGCCAGCGCCGCCGGCACCAGGATCAGCTTGTTGCGGATCGACCCGCGTGCCACCGCCCAGACGACGGGCAGCTCGCGGTCGGCGTGCACCCCCGAGACCTGCTGCGCGTTCAGCGCAAGATCGTCGCCGAGCACGCCCGCCGTCTTCTTCGTGGCGACCTTCGTCATCGTCGAGATGTCGTCGAGCACGCTCGCGATGTCGTCGAGCAGCGCGAGCAGCGTCGTCGCCATGGCTCAGCGCGCCGCCACGCCGCAGACGTCCTGCGGACACGGGAAGTGGTAGTAGCGCTCGTTCAGGTATTGCGCCACCGCGTCGATCTCGGCCTGCTGCCACGCGCCGCCGAGGTAGCGGTCCCAGCGCCAGACGTAGGCACGGATCTGGTCGAAACTCCCTGCGGCGCGCGGGCTTCGCGTGTGCACGCTGCGCTCGTGGCAGCCGGTGCAGCGGCTCTCGTAGAGCGCGGCGCCGAGCGATTCGTCGCCGGCCGCGTGCGCCACCGAGCCGCCGCCGACCGGGAGCATCGCACCGACGGCGAACGCGGCGGCGGCGAGCGCGGCGGCCGCGGGCGCCGGCGCGACGGGTCTCGAGGGCCGCAGATCCGCCCGCTGCAGGGCTCGCTTCATCGACTTCTCCCGGTGCCCGTGAACTACGGTGTGCAGATTATGCGAGAACGCGACGAGGCACACCGGGATCGGACGACGGCGGCCCTACGAAGAATCCTTGACCAGCGCCGTGCGGATCTGCTCGATCGCGTGCGAGGGGCTCAAGCCCTTCGGACACACCTCGGTGCAGTTCATGATCGTGCGGCATCGGTACAGGCGATAGACGTCGTCGAGGAAGGCCAGGCGCTCGCTGCGCGCGGTGTCGCGGCTGTCGGTGATGAAGCGCCAGGCCTGCAGCAGTCCGGCCGGGCCGATGAACTTGTCGGGGTTCCACCAGTACGACGGGCAGAACGAACTGCAGCAGGCGCACAGGATGCACTCGTACAGTCCGTTCAGCCGCTCGCGCTCCTCGGGCGACTGCAGCCGTTCGCGCTCGGGCATCGGGCGGTCGTCGACGACGTAGGGCCGGATCGAGTGGTAATGCGAGAAGAACTGCGTCATGTCGACGACGAGGTCGCGCACGACGGGAAAGCCGGGCAGCGGGCGCAGCACCACCGGCTCCTTCAGCTCCGACACCGGGTGGATGCACGCCAGGCCGTTGCGGCCGTTGATGTTCATCGCGTCGGAGCCGCACACGCCCTCGCGGCACGAGCGGCGAAACGAAAGGCTGTCGTCGATCTCCTTCAGGCGCAGCAGCACGTCGAGCAGCATCCGGTCGGTGTGGCGCAGCTCGACGTCGTAGTCCTGCATGCGCGGTCGCTGGTCGACGTCGGGATCGAAGCGATAGATGCTCACCTTCATGGCTGCCCCAGCAGGATCATCGCTACGCGGATCTGCACGGCGACAAGGATGAACGCGATCACCGCGAGCAGCGGCAGGCGCAGCGACGGCGCGTGCACGTAGTCGAGCACGACGTCGCGCACGCCGATCCAGCCGTGCAGCCCCATCGACAGGAAGAAGGCGAGGATCAGCACGGCGCCGTGCGTGCTGGTGGCGATCGCGTGCCAGCGCTCGTAGGCCGTGCCGTCCGACATCGCGAGCCGCACGATGCCCAGCACGAGCAGGACGAGGATGGCGATCGCGCTGAACCGCTGCAGCAGCCAGGCGCGCTGTCCGGAGAAGACTCTCATTGCAGCGCTCTCATCGCAGCCCCCAGGCGAGAAGCCACAGGAGCGCGGCGACGATGCCGGCCGCGATGGAAACGAAGGCGCTCGTGCGCGCCTGCGGCAGCCGATAGCCGAAGCCCGCATCCATGAACAGGTGGCGAACGCCGGCGAAGATGTGGTGCACCAGCGCCCAGGCGCCGATGAACAGCAGCGGCGCGAACCACGAGCGCGTTGCCGCGTGTACGACGGCGTCGAAACCCTGCGGGCTGCGCAGCGATTCGGCCAGCGCGCTCGCCAGCAACGGCAGCGAGACGGCCAGCAGCACGCCGGAGACGCGATGCAGGATCGAGGCGATCGCGCCGACGGGGAAGCGGATCTGCGCGAGATTCAGGAACTTCGGTAACGACCGGGCCGCGCCGCCTGCTGCCGCCTGCCGTTGCATCGCGATTCCTCCATCGCCGGGATGACGCCCGCTAGAACATCCCCATCTCGAGCCGCGCCGCTTCGCTCATCATGTAGCGTGTCCAGGGCGGGTCGAAGACCAGGTCGACCCTCGCCTGGTCGACGCCGGGGATCTTCAGCAGCTTCTCGCGGGCTTCGTCGCACATCAGCGTGCCCATTCCGCAGCCGGGCGCCGTCACCGTCATCTGCACGTCCAGCCGGAAGCTGCCGTGGTCGATGTTACTGCAGACGCAACTGTAGACAAGCCCCAGATTGACGATGTCCATCGGGATCTCGGGGTCGAAGCAGGTGCCGAGCACTTTCCACGCGGCCGCCTCGATCAGCTCCGGCGTGGGCGCCTTGTCGGCGAAGAGCTCGGCGACATCGGGCAGGACGAGCGGCTCCAGGCCCAGCGCGTCGGCGTACTGCTCGTCGACGCGATACAGGTTGCCATCGACCATCACGGTGATCGTTCCGCCCAGCCGCTGCGTCACCTGCCCGGGCTTGCCGGCCATCAGGTTGACCGACGTTCCCCACGGCACCTCGACCGCCGGGCACGACTGCTCGATCGTGAACTCCTGCGCCTGCCCATGTCTGCTGCCCATCGCTCGTACCTCACTCGGTTTTCGCCTGCTCGCCGTGTCCGGCGAGCGCATTGTGCAAGGTGTGCCAGGCGAGCGTCGCGCACTTCACCCGCACCGGAAATTCGCGCACGCCCGACAGCGCGACCAGCTTGCCGAAGTCGCGCTCGGGCGGCTGCTGGTCGGTGAGCAGCGCGTGCACGTCGCGGAACAGCGACTCGATCTCCTCGATCGACCGCCCCTTCACCGCCTCGGTCATCAGCGACGCCGAAGCGGTGGAGATTGCGCATCCGTGACCGACGAAGCTGACGTCTTCGACGCGCCCGTCGCTCACGCGCAGATAGACGGTGAGCTGGTCTCCGCACAAGGGGTTGTGCCCGTCGGCGCTGCGGTTCGCCTCGGGCATCTGGTGGAAATTCCGCGGCTTGCGGTTGTGATCGAAGATCACCTCCTGGTACAGCTCGCGAAGATCGCCGCGCGAATTCATCGTGCTCTCACCTGCCCTCGAACAGATCCTGCGCCCGGCGGATCGCCGCCGCCAGCGCATCGACGTCGGATTCGTCGTTGTACAGCGCCAGCGACGCCCGCGCGGTTCCGGGAATGCCGAAGCGCTTCATCAGCGGCATCGTGCAATGGTGGCCGGCGCGGATCGCCACGCCCTCGGTATCGAGGATGGTGCCGAGGTCGTGCGGATGGATGCCGTCAATCGTGAAGGACAGGATGCCGGCCTTGCCGGCAGCGGTTCCGATCAACCGCAGCCCCGGGATGGCTTCGAGCGCGCGCGTCCCGTAGGCCAGCAGCGCGTGCTCGTGCGCCGCGACGCGGTCGATGCCGACCGAGCGCAGATAGTCGATCGCGGCGCCGAGCGCCACGACGCCGGCGATGTTCGGCGTTCCCGCCTCGAAACGCTGCGGCGCGTCGGCCCAGGTGCTCGCCTCGAAGGACACGGTGCGGATCATGTCGCCGCCGCCCTGCCACGGAGGCATCGCCTGCAACAGCTCGTGGCGGCCGTACAGCGCGCCGATGCCGGTGGGCCCGTACAGCTTGTGCCCCGAAAATGCGTAGAAGTCGCAGCCGATCGCCTGCACGTCGACCGCCGTGTGCGCGACCGCCTGCGCACCGTCGACCAGCACGACCGCGCCCACCGCGTGCGCGCGCTGCACGAGCCGCGCGACCGGATTGACGGTGCCGAGCGCGTTCGAGACGTGCGCGACGGCGACGAGCCGGGTGCGCGGCCCGAGCAGCGCGTCGAAGGCGTCGAGATCGAGCGCGCCCTCGTCGCCGATCGGCGCCACGCGCAGCACGGCGCCGGTCTGCGCGCACACGAGCTGCCACGGAACGATGTTGGAGTGGTGCTCCATCGTCGTGATCAGGATCTCGTCGCCCGCCTTCAGGTTCGTGCGCGCCCAGCTGTACGCGACCAGGTTGATCGCCTCGGTGGTGCCGCGCGTGAAGACGATCTCCTCGCTGCGCGCCGCGTTGAGCAGCGCGCGCACCCGCTCGCGCGATTCCTCGTACAGGTCGGTGGAATGCTGCGACAGCCAGTGCACGCCGCGATGGATGTTGGCGTTCGACTCGCGGTAGTAGCGCGCCTCGGCCTCGATCACCGCCTCGGGCTTCTGCGTGGTCGCGGCATTGTCGAGATAGACGAGCCGCTTGCCGCGCACGGAGCGCGCGAGGATCGGGAAATCGGCCTTGCGCGCCGCCAGTCCGGCGGCCGATGCCTCGCCGGGCGCGCCCGCGCGCGCGCTTTCTTGCAGCACGACGCTCATCCCAGTTCCTCCAGCGCCCGGGCGAGCGCGGCCCCTCCGGGCAGGCGGCCCAGGAGCGCCGAGCGCGCACGACGCTGCAGCGACGCGATGCCGATACGCGACAGCGACTCCGCAGCGAAGGCCCAGGTGAGCAGGTTGCGCGAGCGCTCCTCGTCGATGCCGCGCGAGCGCAGGTAGAACAGCGCCGATTCGTCGATGCGCCCGACGGTGGCGCCGTGCGCGCACTTGACGTCGTCGGCGTAGATCTCGAGCTCGGGTCGCGCGTCGGCCTCGGCCTGGCGCGACAGCAGCAGGTTGTCGGTGCGCTGGATCGCGTCGGTGCGCAGCGCGCCGGGGGCGACCACGATGCGGCCGGCGAACACGCCGCGGCCGGCTTCGTCGAGGATGCCCCGATAGAACTCGCGGCTCGTGCCGTGCGGCTCGGCGTGGTCGATCACCGTGTGATGGTCGACGTGACGCTTGCCGTCGACGTGATACAGGCCGTTGAGCAGCGTCTCGCAACCGGTGCCGTCGAAGCGCGTGACGATGTCGTTGCGCGCCAGGCGCGCGCCGAACGACAGCGAATGCGACGCGAACATCGAGCCGCGCGCCTGCCGGGCCTCGATGCGCGCCAGGTGCACGGCGCGCTCGGAGTCCTGCTGGAACTTCAGGTGCGTGATGCGCGCATCGTCGGCACAGTCGATGCGCGTGACGACGTTCGACAGCAGCGGTTCGTCGTGCACCTTCACGTGATGCTCGACGATCGTCGCCTGCGCGCCGGCCTCGGCAACGACGAGGTTGCGCACGTGGATCGCCGCCTGCGTCGTGAGGCCGACGAACACGAGATGGATCGGCTCCTCGACGACGACGCCGCGGCGCAGATGCACGAAGGCGCCGTCGGCGGCGAAGGCCGTGTTCAGCGCGGTGGGGCTGTAGCCGTCCTCGGCGGCCCCGAAGTGCGCCTCGGCGCGCTCGGGTGCCTCGTCGAGGATGCGCGCGAGCGAGGCGACTTCCGCCCCGGCGGGGAGCCGGCCCGGCGTCGACAGCGCCGGCGCGTGGCTGCCGTCGACGAACACCGACCAATGGCCGGCATCGCCCTCGCGCAACGCGTCGACGACGGCGCGCAGGCGCTCGGCCGCCTGCGGCTGGGCAGCGGCGGCCGGGGTGACGAAATTCTCCTGCTCGAGCGACAGCAGCGACGTATGCCGCCATGCATCGGAGCGGGCGCTCGGCCAGCCTTCGGCGACGAAGCGATCGAGCGCGCGCCGCCGGGTTTCGGCGAGCCAGGGCAGCGCGGCGCCGGCGAGCGACGGCGCGCGCTCGCGGAATGCCTCGGTCCAGGGCTGCGCGGCGCTCATCGCGCGCTCTCCGCGGCCGGCGCGGCGCCTTTCGCCGGCGCGCGCTCGATCCAGCCGTAGCCGCGTTCCTCGAGCTCGAGCGCCAGCTCGCGTCCGCCCGAGCGCACGATGCGGCCCTCGGCGAGCACGTGCACGAAATCGGGAACGATGTATTCGAGCAGGCGCTGGTAGTGCGTGATGACGATCATCGCGCGCTCGGGCGAGCGCAGTCGGTTGATGCCGTCGGCGACGATGCGCAGCGCGTCGATGTCGAGCCCCGAGTCGGTTTCGTCGAGGATCGCCAGCTTCGGCTCGAGCAGCGACATCTGCAGCACTTCGTTGCGCTTCTTCTCGCCGCCCGAGAAACCTTCGTTCACCGACCGGTAGAGGAACTCCTCCTTCATCCCGACGGCCTTCATCTCGCCCTTGACCTTCGCGAGGAAGTCCATCGCGTCGAGTTCGGGCAGACCGCGGTGCCGGCGCACGCCGTTCACCGCCGCCTTCAGGAAATACGCGTTCGATACGCCCGGGATCTCGACCGGGTACTGGAACGCCAGGAAGATGCCCGAACGGGCGCGCTCTTCGATCGGCATCTGCAGCAGGTCCTGGCCCTGCCAGGTCACCGTGCCGCCGTCGACCGTGTAGCTTTCGCGCCCGGCGAGCACCTGCGACAGCGTGCTCTTGCCCGAGCCGTTCGGCCCCATGATCGCGTGCACTTCGCCCGCCTTCACCGACAGGTCGATGCCGCGCAGGATCTGCTTGCCATCGACCGAAGCCTTCAACTGACTGATTTCGAGCATCTCTCGACTCTCCTCAACCCACGCTGCCTTCGAGACTGACGCCGATCAGGTTCTGTGCCTCGACGGCGAACTCCATCGGCAGCTCCTTGAAGACTTCCTTGCAGAAGCCGTTGACGATCATCGAGACCGCGTCTTCCGCCGACAGGCCGCGCTGCATCGCGTAGAAGAGCTGGTCTTCGGCGATGCGCGAAGCGGTGGCTTCGTGCTCGACGTGCGCCGTCGGATTGCGCGTCTCGATGGTAGGAAAGGTGTGCGCGGCGCACTTGTCGCCGATCAGCAGCGAATCGCACTGCGTGTAGTTGCGCGCGCCCTCGGCCTTCGGCGACATGCGCACCAGGCCGCGGAAGGTGTTGCTGCCGTGGCCGGCCGAGATGCCCTTGGAGATGATCGTGCTGCGCGTGTTGCGCCCCATGTGGATCATCTTGGTGCCGGTGTCGGCCTGCTGGCGGTGGTTCGACAGCGCCACCGAATAGAACTCGCCCACCGAGTCGTCGCCGCGCAGCAGCACGCTGGGGTACTTCCACGTGATTGCCGAGCCGGTCTCGACCTGCGTCCAGGCGATGCGCGAGCGCGCGCCGCGGCAATCGCCGCGCTTGGTGACGAAGTTGTAGATGCCGCCGACGCCGTTCTCGTCGCCGGGATACCAGTTCTGCACGGTGGAGTACTTGATGCTCGCGCCTTCGAGCGCGACCAGCTCGACGACCGCCGCGTGCAACTGGTTCTCGTCGCGCATCGGCGCAGTGCAGCCCTCGAGGTAGCTGACGGTGGCACCCTCCTCGGCGATGATCAGCGTGCGCTCGAACTGTCCGCTGTCGCGCGCGTTGATGCGGAAATATGTGGACAGCTCCATCGGGCACCGCACGCCCTTCGGAATGAACACGAACGAGCCGTCGGAGAACACCGCCGAGTTCAGCGCGGCATAGAAGTTGTCGCTCGGCGGCACCACCGAGCCCAGGTACTGCCGCACGATGTCGGGGTGGTTCTTCACCGCTTCGGAGAACGAGCAGAAGATGATTCCCTGCTCGGCAAGCTGCTTCTGGAACGTGGTGGCGACCGACACCGAATCGAACACCGCATCGACCGCGACACCCGCGAGCCTGGCGCGCTCGTGCAACGGCACGCCGAGCTTCTCGAACGTGCGCAGCAGCTCCGGATCGACCTCGTCGAGACTCTTCGGGCCGTCTGCCTTCTTCTTCGGCGCCGCGTAGTAGACGATGTCCTGGAAGTCCACCGGCGGATAGCTGACCTTCGCCCAGTCGGGGTCGCGCATCGTCAGCCAGCGCCTGTAGGCCTTCAGGCGCCACTCGAGCATGAAAGCCGGTTCGCCCTTGCGCTCGGATATCAGGTGGATCGTCTGCTCGGACAATCCCTTCGGGATCGTGTCGGTCTCGATCTCGGTGACGAAACCGGCGGAATACTCCCGGTCGAGAAAGCTGTCGATCTGGGTGGTCGCAGAACTCATGCGATGGTTTCCTCTCGGGGTTGCGCGGGTTGCGCGCCAGAGGCGCGCGACGCCCGCTTGCGCGCGCTCGCCGTCGTCGTGGCTGCCTTCGCCTTAGGCGCCTTCTCCGGCGGCTCGTCGAGCGGAACGACGAGCATCATGTCGGCGAGCGTGACGCTCTCCAGCGTGCGCCGCACGATGCGATTGATGCGCTGCCAGTTCGAGCGGATGCGGCAACTGCGCTCGAAGCCGCACAGCCCTGCCGAAGCGCTGCACTCGGTGAGGCCGAAGGGCTGGTCCTCCAGCGCGTCGACGATGTCGGCGACGCTGATCGACTCCGGCGAGCGGCTGAGCGAATAACCGCCGCGCAGCCCGCGAATGCTGCGCACGAGGTCGTGACGGCCCAGCGCCTTGAGCACCTTGCTCACGGTGGGAACGCCGAGCCCGAGTTCCGCGGCGACGTCCGAAGCGCTGTGCAGCCGGTCGGGATGCGACGCCAGGTATGTCAGCGCGAGCGTTCCGTAGTCGGTGAGGCGGTTGATCCGGAGCATCGAATGAAAGCGTTCTGCGACGAGGCGGCGCCTCGTTTTCGCGTGTCCAACGACGCAAACAGTACCACTTCGGTCCTCTATATGTCAAAGCTCCGCAACCGCTTTTTCTTGGTGCCAGGGCCGGCTTTCTTGATCCGAATCAAGGGCTCCAGAAGTGGCTGCGAGACAATTTCGGCATTCCGGTACCGGAATACCAAATTCAGCCGATGGAGGCGCAAATGACCGACCAGGCCAAGCCGGCCCCGACCGACTCCGAGCAGCGTCTCGGCGACATCTTCGAGCACTGCAACAACCTGCGGCTCGGTCCGATGCCGTCGATCGAATCGCTTCCCGAGGGCTATACGGGAACTTTCGGCCACTTCCCCGTCTATTTCCCCGAAGAGATCGTCCACGCCGCGGGGCTCATCCCGGTGAGCGTACTGGGCGGCGGAAACAAGCTCGAGCTCAAGCACGCCGACGCCCACATGGGCTCGTTCATCTGCTCGATCTGCCGCTCCACCACGGAGCTGGGGCTGAATGGCTCGCTCGACGGACTGACCGGTTTCGTCACGCATCCGATCTGCGACGCCGCCAAGCACCTGGGCGGCATCTGGTCGCGCAACTTCCCCGACAAGCTCGGCCAGATCCTGTACCTGCCGCAAAACCCGAACACGCCCGGGTCGGTACGCTACACGAGCTCCGAATACCAGCGGCTGCGCAGCGACGTCGAGAAGAAGATCGGCCGCACCATCACGGACGATGCCATCTGGCGCAGCATCCGCATCTACAACCGCAACCGCGCGCTGCTGCGCGAGTTGTACGCCCTGCGCTGCGAGGAGCCGTGGAAGGTCAGCACCAGCGAGCTGTACCTGCTGATGCGCGCGCGCACGCGCATGCCCGCCGAGCAGCACAACGTCCTGCTCGAGGAGTCGCTCGGGCTGCTGCGCGCGCGCAAGCGCGCCGCGCAGGACAAGCCGCGCGTCGTCTTCGTCGGCGGCTTCTGCGAGCAGCCGCCGCTCGAGATGCTCGAAGCGCTCGACGACACCTGCTACGTCGTCGACGACGACCTGCTGATCGGCCTGCGCTGGATCACCTCCGACGTGCCCGAAACCGGCGACCCGGTGTGGGCGCTGGCCGAGAGCTTCATCGACCGTTCGGCGGCCAGCCCCGTGCAGCACGACGAGCGCAAGACGAAGGCGGGCTACCTGATGGACATGATCAAGGGCAGCCGCGCCGACGCCGCCGTCGTCACCGCCGCCAAGTTCTGCGAACCGGGCCTCGACGAACAGGTCACCTGGTCGAAGCACCTCGACAAGGTCGGCGTGCAGCACCTCGTCCTCGAGTTCGAGGAAAAGATGACGTCGTTCGAACAGATGTCGATGCAGCTGGAAACCTTCGCCGAATCGCTTCTGTTCCAGATCGCCTGACCGGAGACTGCAACCATGACCACAGCAACCGTCGAAAAGACCGCAGCCCCTGCCGAAGGCGGCGAATTCAACGCGCACCTGGAAGGGCAGAAGCTCTTCAAGGACTGGTACGCCGGCCTGGAAGGCGCCAACCAGCGAGGCGAGCACGTGGCGAACGTGTTCGTGATGGGCAACGCCGTCGAGATCCTGCGTGCCTTCGATTTCCGGCTCGTGTTCCCCGAGATCACCTCGCTGCAGATGGGCGTGCGCAAGGTCTCGGAGGACTACCTGCGCGAGTCCGAAGACTACGGCTATTCGCCCGACGTCTGCTCGTACGTGAAGGCCGACGTCGGCCTGATCCTGCGCGAGCACAAGCACCCGGCCGGCACGATCCCGAAGGCCGACATCGCGATCACGTCGAACATGTGCAGCACGTTCATCAAGTGGGGCGAGATCTGGGAGCACATGCTGAACACGCCGACCTTCACGCTCGACCTGCCCGGCCAGCGCTCGGCGAACTGGACGGTTCGTCCGGGCGACGCGCAGCACATGGCCGACGCGCAATGGGTCGAGGCGCAGTTCCGCGACCTGATCGAGCGCTGCGAGAAGATCACCGGCAAGAAGTTCGACATGGACAAGCTCGCCGAGATCGAGGACAACGTCAACAAGACGGTCGGGCACTGGAACAACGTCATGGCGCTGAACCGCGTCTGCCCGGCGCCGTACAACGCGATGCTCGACGGCCTCACCTACATCGGCATCATGAACATCTACCGCGGCACGCCCGAGGGGACCGAGTTCATGCGCCGGCTCGAGGAGTCGCTGCGCGCCAAGGTCGCCCGCGGCGAGGGTCGCGTGGCCGAGGAGCGCTACCGCCTGCTGTTCTCGGGCACGCCCTGCTACGTGTCGATGCGCCGGCTGATCGAGCTGTTCGAAACCTGGGGCGGCGTCTTCGCGTACTCCGACTACCTCACCTTCGCCGCCGGCGGGATGGACGCGGCCGAGATTCGCTACGACACCTCGCGTCCGCTCGAGAGCCTGGCCGAGGTCACCGCGCTCGCCGCGCAGCGCGGATTGTCGAACCAGTTCTTCTCGCACGAGCGCCTGGCGCAGCAGATCAAGGACTACGACGTCGACGGCATCGTCTTCCACGGCATCAAGAGCTGCCGCTTCGTCTCGTCGGGAATGGCCGACACGCGCAACTACCTGAACGAGCGCCTGCGGCTGCCGAGCCTGTACATCGAATCGGACCTGATCGACCCGCGCTACTGGTCGGACGCGCAGATCAAGAACCGCGTCGACGCGTTCTTCGAGTCGTTGCAGAACCGCGGCGGCGCCGCACCCGGCACGACCAAATCCAACGCCCACACTCTCGGGAGCCAGGCATGAAATACGTTGGCGGAGTCGACGTCGGGTCGACGCAGACCAAGGCCGTGATCATCGACGAGACCGGCAAGGTCGTCGGCCGCGCCCTGGTCGACATGGAAACCAGCATGATCACCGTCGCCGAAGACGCGTTCAAGGCGGCGCTGGACAACGCGGGAATCGAACAGTCGAAGGTCGTCCGCATCGCCGGCACCGGCTACGGACGGTACAACGTCACGTTCGGCCACGAGCAGGTCACCGAAATCACCTGCCACGCGAAGGGCGCCGTCTCGCTCTTTCCGAACACCCGCACGGTGATCGACATCGGCGGGCAGGACACGAAGGCGATCGCGGTGAAGCCGGACGGACAGGTCGACGACTTCACGATGAACGACAAGTGCGCGGCCGGCACCGGCCGCTTCCTCGGGGCGGCGTCGTACGCGCTCGAACTGCCGCTGTCGGAGCTCGGCACGCTGGCGCTGCGCTCGAAGAACCCGGTGCGCATCACAACGACCTGCACGGTGTTCGCCGAGTCGGAAATCATCAGCCACCTGGCCAAGGGGATCCTCCCCGAGGACGTGCTGATGGGCGTGCACCAGGCGATCACCTCGCGCTGCGTCTCGCTGGCGCGGCGCGTCGGGATCAACCCGGAAGTGACCTTCACCGGCGGCGTGAGCCGCAACCAGGCGATGGTCAAGCTGATCGAGGACGCCATCGGGACCAAGCTCAACGTGAGCCCCGAGGCCCACTTCTGCGGCGCGCTGGGCGCAGCGCTTTTCGCGCGCGACCACGCATTCGGACTCACCGCCGAGCCGGCGGTCGCCTGAGGAGAAAGACATGATCAACACCGTCGGCATCGACATCGGCTCGACCTACACGAAGGCGATCTGCCTGGACGGCGATCGAAAGGTCGTCGGCATGGCCGTGCGCAAGACCGGCTTCAAGCTGGCCGTCGCCGCGCAGGCCGTCTTCGACGACCTGCTGAAGGAGTGCAAGCTCGACCGCTCCGAGATCACCTACGTCAGCTCGACCGGATACGGACGCTACGTCGTCGACTTCCGCCACGCGCAGGTCACCGAACTCACCGCCCACGCGCAGGCGGCCACGCAACTGTTCCCCGATACGCGCACGATCCTCGACATCGGCGGCCAGGACATCAAGGCGATCAAGGTCGACGCCGAAGGGCGCGTCAAGGCGTTCCGGCTGAACGACAAGTGCGCCGCCGGCACCGGCGCGTTCCTCGAGAAAACCGCGCGCTACCTCGGCCTGACCACCGAGGATATCGGCCCCTACGCCAAGCGCTCCACGTCGCCGAAGGCGATCAGCAGCGTATGCGCGGTGTTCGCCGAATCGGAGGTCATCAACCACCTGGCCAACGGCATTCCGGCCGAGGACATCATGATGGGGGCGATGGTCTCGCTGGGCGGCCGCGCCATCCAGTTGATGCGCCGAGTCGGCCTCGAGCCGGGCTACATGCTCACCGGCGGCATGACGCGCAACATCGCGATGATCGACGCGCTGCAAAGCGCACTCGGTGCGCGCTTCCACGTCGCACCCGACGGCCTCGGCCAGCTGAACGGCGCCTACGGTGCCGCGTACCTGGGCCTGCGTCGCGTCGAGAAGCTGCGCGCCGAAGGCAAGCCGATTCCGCCCACCGCGGCCGAACTCGGCGGCGAAGAGAAGAAGCCCGCGCGCCGCTGGTCCGCGATGGCGCTCACCGACACGCGTTACGAGCTGCCCGGCGACGCCGGAGACATCGGCGAATGCCCGGTCGTCACCACCGAGACGAACCTCGGCAAGACCCCTGCACACCGGATCAGTGCCGCCGAGGTCAAGGCCGAAGCGCAGAAGGCCGTTCCGGCGGCCGGTTGAACCCAGGAGGGAAAGCGCGATGACACACGTCGTTACCGAAGCCTGCATCAACTGCCGGCACACCGACTGCGTCGAAACCTGTCCGGTGGACGCGTTCCACGCGGGGCCGAACTTCCTCGTCATCGACCCCGAAGTCTGCATCGACTGCGCGGCATGCGTCCCGGCATGCCCGGTCGAGGCCATCTACATCGACGGCGACGTGCCGGGCTCGATGCACGCCTACGTGGCGCTAAACGCCGAACTGGCGCAGGTGTGGCCGGAGATCACGCGAAAGGAAGACGCAATGCCCGACGCGGAGCACTGGGCAACGGTCACCGACAAGCGCGCGGAACTGAAAGAAGCAGCCTGAAAATTGCGGAGTAACCCAATGGAAACGATCAACGACTACATGATGGGCGACCATCGCGTTTGCGATGCGATCTTCGAACGCGCCGATCGCGCGGCAGAGAAAGGCGACTTCGCCGAACTCGAGCGCGAGGCAACCGACTTCCTTCGCCGGATCGCCGCGCATATCGAGATGGAGGAGCGCCTGCTCTTCCCCGCTTTCGAAGAGCGCACCGGCATGGGCGCCGGGGGCCCGACCGCGACGATGAAGGACGAACATCGCTCGATGGAAGGCCTGTTCGAACAGATGCGCGACGCGATCGGCGCGCGCAACGCCGCGGCCTACCGGGCCGCCTCTGCCCAGGTGATGGAGATCCTCGTCCCGCACAACCAGAAGGAAGAGCAGATGATGTATCCGATGCTCGACTCGGCGCTGGGCGACGAGGCAGCGGCGCTGCTCGGGGAAGTCAAGGCGATGGCTGTTTGATCAGGCGTTGAAGGGTCAAGGGTGCAGGGGCAAGGGGGAAAAGGCGCAGCATCTCGGGGCTGACCCTTCCCGTTACGCGCTTCGCACGCGGCCGCGAGGGAACCGATCATGCTCGCGATGACGCTTCACGCGCCGGGCGCGCCGCTCGTGCCCGAGCAACGAAACACCCCGCGGCCCGGAAAGGGAGAAGCGCTGCTGCGCGTGACGGCGTGCGCCGTGTGCCGCACCGACCTGCACATCGTCGATGGCGAGTTGCCGCTGCCGAGACTTCCGGTGGTGCCGGGACACGAGATCGTCGGCATCGTCGAGGCGCTCGGCGACGGCACGCGCGACGTATCGATCGGCGAGCGGGTCGGTGTGCCCTGGCTCGGGCAGGCCTGCGGTCACTGCCGCTATTGTTCGGAAGATCGCGAGAACCTGTGCGACACACCACGGTTCACCGGCTTGCACCGGGACGGCGGCTTCGCCACGCACGTGCTCGCCGATGCCCGCTTCTGCCATTCGCTCGAAGGCATCGCGCTGCCCGACGCGCAGGCGGCACCGCTGCTGTGCGCCGGGCTGATCGGCTGGCGCTCGCTGAAGCGGGCCGGCGACGGGCAAGCGATCGGCCTGTACGGTTTCGGCGCTGCGGCACATCTGGTCGCCCAGCTGGCCGTGCAACAGGGCCGGCGCGTCCATGCGTTCGTCCGTCCCGGCGATGCAGCGGCCGTCGCACACGCGTACTCGCTCGGCGCGGCGTGGGCCGGCGGATCCGACGAGATGCCGCCCGAAGCGCTCGATGCGGCGATCCTCTTCGCGCCGGTCGGCGCGCTCGTTCCGCAGGCGCTGCGCGCGCTGCGCAAGGGAGGAAGGGTCGTCTGCGGGGGCATCCACATGAGCGACATCCCGTCGTTCCCGTACGAAATCCTGTGGAACGAGCGCGAGATCCGCTCCGTGGCGAACCTGACGCGCGCCGACGGCCGCGAGTTCCTCGACCGGGTGCGCGCCAACCCGATCCGCGTGGACGTTCGGACCTGGCCGCTCGACCAGGCCAACGACGCGCTCGCCGCGCTGCGCGACGGCAGGGTTACCGGCGCGGCGGTACTGCTGCCATAGCGAGAGTCGTCACCGATCGCGCGACAAGGCTCGCCGGCCGCACTGCCGAGGCTCGGCAGTGCGTCATCTGCCGCCCTGCCCTACACCCCGAGGTAGCGCTGCAGCAGTTCCGGCTGCGCCTTCAACTCCGAAGCCGGACCCTCGTGCGCGATGTGTCCGTTGTTGATGATGTAGACGCGGTCTGCGAGCGCCAGCGCGGCCGCGATGTTCTGCTCGACCAGGATGATCGTCTGCCCGGCCTGTGCGAGGTCGTGGCAGGCGCGGACGAGGTCCTGCACGATGATCGGCGCGAGCCCCTCGAAAGGTTCGTCGAGCAGAACGAGCTTGGGATCGCGAACCAGCGCACGCGCGATCGCCAGCATCTGCTGCTCACCGCCCGACAGGTCGGTGCCGCGGCTGGTGCGACGCTCCTTCAGCCGCGGAAACATCTCGTAGATGCGCTCCAACGGCCACTTGTTCTCGGCGGTGAGCCCGGCGAGGACGATGTTCTCCTCGACGTTCAGGCTGCCGAAGATGCGGCGTTCCTCCGGCACGAGCTGCATGCCGACCCGGGCGATGTTGTGCGCCTTCTTGCCGGCGAGTTCGATGCCGTCGAGCTTGACGCTGCCGCCCCTGGGCTTGACCACGCCCATCAGGCTTTTCAGCGTCGTCGACTTGCCGGCGCCGTTGCGTCCGAGCAGCGCGACCACTTCGTTCTTCTTCACGCTCAGCGAGACGTCGAACAGGATGTGGCTGTCGCCGTAGTAGCTGTTCAATGCGTCGACTTCGAGCAGGCTCATGCAAGTTCTCCGAACGCCAGCTCTCCGTTGACGCCGCCGAGATAGGCTTCCTGGACCTTGGGGTCGGTCTTGATCTGCTCGGGCGTGCCCTCGACCAGAACCTTGCCCTCCTGAAGCACAGTGACCTTCTCGACCAGCTCGAACAGCGAGTCCATGTCGTGGTCGATGACGATCATCGTTCGGCCCTGGGCGATCGACTTCAGCAGCGCCACCGTCTCGACGCGTTCCGACGGGCTCATGCCGGCCAGCGGTTCGTCGAGAAGCAGCAGGCTGGGCGAGGTGGCCAGCGCCAATCCGATCTCGAGGCGCCGCTTCTCGCCGTAAGCGAGCTCGGAAACCGGCGCCTCGAGCCGCTCGCTCAGGTGCACCAACGCTGCGGTGCTCTCGACGCGCGCGGAAAGGCCCGGCACCTTGCGCAGGTTGCGAAAGAGGTCGAGCTTGAACTTGCCGCGCGTCTCGCCGAGTGCGGCGATGGCCAGGTTCTGTCGCACGCTCAACCGATCGAAGAGCTGGTTGATCTGGTAGCTCTTGGTGAGGCCGAGCTGGCAGACATCGGTGACGCCCAGGTGCGTGATGTCGCGGCCTTCGAAGATGATCGTGCCCGACGTCGGCTGGACCTCGCAGGTCAGCATCTTGAAGAAGGTGCTCTTGCCGGCGCCGTTGGGCCCGATGATGCCGCGGATCTCGCCGCGGTTCACGCTGAAGTCGATGTCGCGGTTGGCGATCAGGCCGCCGTAGCGCTTGCTCAGGCCGCTTGCCTGCAGGATGGGTCCGGTGCCCGGACCGGTCTGCTTGCGACGCGCCGGCATCGGCACCACGATGTGCTCGCCGGTGGCGGCAGCCGCTCGCCGCACGGGCTCCGTCGCCGCCGGCGCCTGTGCCGGCTTCGACCCGCCTTTCACCATGTGGTAGAGGTCGATGATGGCGCCGGCCAGCCCGCGGCGCAGGAAGACCACCAACAGCACGAACACGATGCCGAGCACCAGCTTCCAGGTGGCGCCCAGGTTCAGCGTGGTCTGGAAGAAGTCGCTCAGGTACAGCCAGGTGGCGGCGCCGAGCAGCGGGCCGAACAGCGTGCCCGCGCCGCCGATCGCCGTCTGCATGATGATCTCGCCCGACGTGTGGAACATGAAGGCGTCGGGCGGCATGAAGCCCTGCATCAGGCCGAGCAGGCCGCCGGCGAATCCGGCGTACATCGCCGCGACGACGAACACCGTCAGCTTGTAGCCGTGGATGTTGTGGCCGAGCGCCTGCGCGCGCAGCGGATTGTCGCGGATCGCGCGCAGCAGCAGCCCGACCGGAGAACGCACGATGCGCAGCGCCACGACCAGGCCCACGAAGTACCAGAAGGCCAGGAAGATGTACATCGAGAAGTTGTCGTCGAACTCGATGGTCGTGAAGCCGAGCTCCAGGTTCGGCGTGGGCACGCCGGGCAGCCCGTTCTCGCCGCCGGTGTAGGCCGACAGCGGATTGAACTCGAGGAAGAAGAAGACCTCTGCGATGGCCACCGTGATCATCGCGAAGTAGATGCCGGTTCGCCGCAACGCGATCAGCCCCACCAGGTAGCCGACGATGCCGGCGACCACCGTGCCGACGACGACGGCGGCGATCGTGTTGGTGAACTCGGTCTGCGTGAGCAGGTAGGCGGCGAACATGCCGCCGGTGCCGAAGAACGCCGACTGGCCGAAGGAAAGCAGGCCGGCGTAGCCGAACAGCAGGTCGAAGCCGATCCCGACCAGTCCCCAGATGAGGATGCGGTTGATCGTCGTCGGCGTGAAGCCGAGGTACGGCAGGACGTAGGGCGCGGCGATCAATCCGAGGAGCGTCAGCGCCTCGACGAGGTACGGGCGGCTGGGTCGGGCCATCGGCATGGCAATTACTCCCGTCCCGCCACGCCGAGCAGTCCGTGAGGACGGAACATCAGCACGAGCGTCATGGCTACGAACAGCATCACGTAGGAATAGGCCGGATTGAACATCGAGGTAATGCTGAGGATTTCGCCGGCGATCAGCCCGCCCAGGATCGCACCGGGGAAGGAGCCGACGCCGCCGATGACGACGACGACGAAGGTCTGCACCAGGATGGCGTCACCGACGTCGGGCGCGATGGAAACCACGGGAGCGTTGACGATCCCCGAGAAGCCCGCCGCCATCGCGCCGATGCCGAACACCAGCATGAAGATCTTGTAGACGTCGATGCCCAGCGCATCGACCATCGTCGAGTCCTCGATGCCGGCGCGCACGATCATGCCGATGCGCGTTCGGTAGAGGACGAAATACAGCACCAGCAACGCTACCGCGACGATGCCGAGCAGCCCGAGCCGATAGGTGGGGTAGACCATGAAACCGAGCTGCGTGATGCCCATCAGCGGCTCGGGCGGCGGAACCGCCTTCGACAGGCTGCCGAAGAAGAAACGCACGGCCTCGACGAAGACGATGCCCAGGCCGAAAGTGACCAGCAGCTGGTCTTCGGGCGGGCGCGAATAGAAGTGGCGGATGATCACCCGCTCGGTGACCACGCCAACCAGCATCACGAACAGCGACCCCGCGATCACCGCCGCGACGAACGAACCGGTGTAATCGAAGGCGACCCAGCCGGCATAGCCGCCGAGCATGAACATCGCGCCGTGCGCGAGGTTCAGCACGCCGAGCGTGCCGTAGATGATCGTCAGGCCCGAGGAGATCAACGCCAATAGCGCCCCCAGCACGAGCCCGTTGAAGCACTGCGAGATGAAATTCGCCCAGTTGATCACGCTGTTCCGTCCGGATAGTGGATCGAGGAGCCCGATACACGGCGCGAGCGGCGGCGCCCGCAAGGACGCCTGCCGCCGAAAGGGCGGCAGGCGGGTTCAGGCTTCCGGCGCGCCGTGGCCGGAAGGTGCCCGAAGCCTCAGATGTAGTCGCCGAGCTTGCAGCCGAAGGCGTCGGGCTTCTGGATCACTTCCTCGCCCTTGACCTCGTCGACGACCTCCCAGAAGTCCTCGTCGTTGCGCATGTCCTTCTTCGCCTTGCCGCGAACGACGAACACCGGCCGTATGCATTGGTGGTCCTCGGGCCGGTAGTGCACGTCACCGACCAGCGACGGGATCGTCTCGCCCTTCTCCCAGTGCTTGATGACGTCGGGCGGATAGAAGTTGCCCGTCTCGGTGACCATCCGCGCCCAATGCGCGAAGCTGACGTACGCGTTCTCGGCGCCCCATTCCGGCCGGTAGCCGTACTTCTTGTGGAAGGCTTCGACGAACATCTTCGAGAGCGGGTATTTGTCCTCCAGAGTCCACCAGAAGTCGGTGGCGGCGAACACCCCGGCGCTGATGTCGACGCCGGTCTCCTTGGCGAAGAACGGAATCTGGTAGGGCAACACCAGCGTCATCTTCGGCAGCAGGCCGAACTGCTTCGCCTGCTGGCTCGACAGCACCGCGTCGCGCCCCCAGTTGACGTTCATCAGGAACTCGGCGCCCGAGTTCGCGATGTTGGTCAGGTACTGGCTGAAGTCCTGCGTGCCCAGCGGCGACACCTGGTTGGTGACCGTCGTCCATCCACCCTTGTCGCGCAGGAAGCGCTCGGTGGACTCGGTGGTCGTGTGGCCGTAGGTGTAGTCCGGCGTCATGAACGCCATCTTTCGATTCTTGCCGAACTGCTTGAGCAGGATCGGACCGATCGCATTGGCCGCCATTTCGCCGAAGAAACCCTGGCGGAAGCCGTAGCGCACGCAGTCCTTGCCGGTGGTGTCGTTCGAACCCGAGATGCCCGGCATGTAGAGGATCTTCTCGCGCTGCGCGAACTTGTTCAGCGCCACCGCAACGGCCGACGACGTCGACCCGGTCATCAGGATGACCTTCTTCTGGTTGATGAAGGTCTGCTGCGCCTGCACCGCCTGGTTCGGCTTGGCCGCCGAGTCGGCGTAGAGCAACTCCACCTTCTTGCCGAGCACGCCCTTGTCGACTTTCGGCGCGAGCTTCTTCATGAGCTCGTGATTCGTGTTCATGTGCTCGACGGCCAGCTCCCAACCCTTGAGCTCGTCGGCGCCCTGCACGGCGTACGTGCCGGTGAGCGGAACCGCCGCGGCCACGTAGACCGTATCGCCCTGCGTGCCGGCCGGCCAGGTGCCGATCGCTGGTTTGTCCTGCGCGAAAGCCCAATTGATGTGGCCGAGCCCGGGAATGAGAACCGCCCCGGTGCCCAGGCGCAGCGCATCGCGGCGCGAGATTCCTTCCCTGCCCGCCACCTGGCCGTCGCTACGGCTCCTGTCATCGCTTCTGCCCATCTCGCCTCCTGTCCGTGGGGAATCGTCGAGCCGACGCGAGTTGCGTCGAATCTTCGCGGAAGAATGGTTGCCCCGAGTCAATGCGGCAATAGCTGATTGACTTCACTAGTTATTTTTGTCAACAATGAGACGTGACAAGAGAAAATCTGTCGATAATTGACCTTGCGATGCAACAACGGGAGGCGATGGGCGCGCCGTGCCGCGTTCGTTGATCGGCGCACGCATACGCGAGCGACGCCGCGCGCTGGGAATCACCCAGGCGGGGCTGGCCGCGACGCTGGGTATCTCCGCTTCGTACCTGAACCTGATCGAGAGCAACAAGCGCAACATCGCCGGTTCGCTGCTCAAGCGCGTAGGCGCGACGCTCGGCGTTGCGCTGGACGAACTCGACGGCGCCGCCCAGCGCCGGCTGGTCGATGACCTGGCCTCGGTGTCCGCCGATCCCGAACTTGCCGGCCTTCGACTCGACGCCGACAGCGCGGAGGAACTGGCCGGCCGACAGGAAGCATGGGCGCAGGCGGTCGTGCGGCTGCATCGAGCGCTGATCGATCGTACGCAAGCGGTGAGCGCACTGGCCGATCGGCTGCATCACGACCCCTTTCTCGCCGAAACCGTGCACTCGATGCTCAGCCGCGTATCGGCGATCCGCTCGTCGTCGGAGATCCTCGACACGGTCGAGGATCTCGAGCCCGGGCAGCGTGCGCGCTTCGTGTCGATCATCGGTTCGGAAAGCGCGCGACTGTCCGACGTCGCGCAGGCGCTCGCGTCGTTCTTCGACAAGGCCGGCGCCGGAACGCGTTCGGTGACGCCGGCGGAGGAAGTCGACGATTTTCTTCTCGAACGCGGCAATCACTTCCCGTCGCTCGAGCGGGCGAGCGTGGACTTCCGCGCCTCGGCATCGATCTCCGGCGCCTGCCGGGAGAACGACCTCGCCGCCTATCTCGCTCGCGTGCACGACGTGCGGGTACGCGTCGGCGCGGCGAGCGATTCCTCTCCGACGGCGCAATGGGACGAAGCCGCCCGCGTTCTCACGCTGCCGGGAGCAGTAGCATCGTCGACGCGCCGTTTCGAGCTGGCGAAATTCGCCGCGCAGACCTTCCTGCACGGCGCGCCGATCGCCGCCGAAATCTCGCGCGCGCCGCTGCTGACCGACGACGCGTCGCGGCGACGCGCGGCGCGCGTGCTCGTCTCGTACCTGGCGTCGGCGATCCTGCTGCCCTACGAACCGATGCTCGACGCGGCGATCGCCGAACGCTACGACATCGAACGTCTGATGCGCCGCTTCGACGCGAGCTTCGAGCAGGTCTGCCATCGGCTGGTCACGCTGCAGCGCCCCGGTGCAGAGGCGATTCCCTTCGCTTTCCTGCGCGTGGACGTCGCCGGCTTCGTCAGCAAGCGCTATCCGCTGCCGAACCTGCTGCTGCCGCGGCACGGTACCGCCTGCCCGCTATGGCCGATCTACGCCGCGTTCCAGTCCCCGGGTGCACTCGTGCGCGACCACGTCGAATTCCCCAACGGCGGGCGCTTCGTGATGCTGGCACGCAGCGACGAGAAAGCGCGACCCGCGTACCCGATGCCGAGACGGCTCGCATCGGTGATGCTCGCCTTCGATGCGCTGCACGCCGACCGCACGGTCTACGGCGACGGCCTGAATCTCTCCTCCGGCGCACCGGCCGTGCCGGTCGGGCCGACGTGCCGGCTGTGTGTGCGGCACGACTGCTGGTATCGGCAGGAAGACCCGATCGTCGACGTCTGATGCGGCTCCCGTTCTTCTTCGACGCACCCGAAGCCGCTACACTGCGAGCTACCAGAAAACGTCGTTCCACCTCGGAAAACGGCTGATGAACACGAGGGTGCTGATCGCCGAAGACGAACCCCACATCGTCGAGTCGCTGAGCTTCATTCTCAGCCGCAGCGGCTACGAAGTCTCTTCGGCACTCGACGGCGAGGCTGCGATGCAACGACTGCGCACCGACCCGCCCGACCTGATGATCCTCGACGTGATGTTGCCGCGGCTCAACGGCTTCGAGGTGCTCAAGCGGGTCAAGTCCGACCCGTCGTTGCGCTCGGTGCGGGTGATCGTCCTCACCGCCAAGGGCCAGGCGCACGATCGCCGCATGGCGGAGGAGATCGGCGTCGACGGCTTCATGACCAAGCCGTTCTCCAATCGAGAGATCATCGACGAAGTCCGCCGCCTGGCGCCGTGACGCAGTGAGCGGGCGAACGACCATGCCGCGCGCCCGTCCGCCCCGCCCGCCGCGAAACCCTCCCTCGCGCCGCCTGCGCGACGTCGCCGTGCTGCTGCCGCTGCTCGGCCTGTTCGCCTGGATGCCGCCGATCATCGGACTGTTCGCCGGGGGCGGACACGTCTTCGGCGTGCCGGCGATCGTCGCCTGGCTGTTCGGCATCTGGATCGTGCTGATCGCGTCGACGCTGGTGCTGTCCAGGCGCCTGGGCACCGACGACGAGGACGAGGACGAAGGCTGAATGCTGTCGCCCAATTTCGTCCTCCTGATCGCGCTGGCCTACGTGGCGCTGCTGTTCGCGGTGGCCTTCCACGGCGATCGCCGCGCGCGCGCCGGGCGCCTGGGCTGGCTGCAATCGCCGGTCGTCTACACGCTGTCGATCTCGGTGTATTGCACGTCGTGGACCTTCTACGGCGCGGTGGGATCGGCGGCGCGCAACGGGCTCGAGTTCGTCACGATCTACATCGGCCCGGTGCTGGTGTTCGTCGGCTGGTGGACCTTGCTGCGCAAGCTGGTGCGCATCGGCCGCACGCAGCGCATCACGTCGATCGCCGACATGATCTCGTCGCGCTACGGCAAGAGCCAGGCGCTGGCCGCACTGGTCACGGTGATCGCCGTCATCGGCGGTGCGCCGTACATCGCGCTGCAGTTGAAGGCGGTGACGACGAGCTTTCACGTGATCAGCACGATCGGGCCCGAATCGCTGGCGGGCATGCCGGCGGTGGCGCCCGACTACAACACCGGGTTCTGGATCGCCGCCGGCATGGCCGTCTTCACGATCCTGTTCGGCACGCGCAACATCGACGCCAACGAGCGACACCACGGCGTCGTCGCCGCGATCGCGCTCGAGGCGGTGGTCAAGCTCGCGGCGCTGCTCGCGGTGGGCATCCTGCTCGTCTTCTTCATCGCCGGCAGCCCCGGCGAGCTCTTCCAGCTCGCCTCGCCCGAGTTGTTGCATTCGGCGGACGTCTTCGGGCCGCGCTGGGTGACGCTCACTTTCCTGTCGGCCGCGGCAATCGTCTGCCTGCCGCGCCAGTTCCAGGTGGCCGTCGTCGAGATCTCCGACGAGCGACACCTGCGCACCGCGTCGTGGCTCTTCCCGCTGTATCTTTTCCTGATCACGCTGTTCGTGCTGCCGATCGCCATCGGCGGCCTGAGCATGCTGCCCGAGGGCTCGGATCCAGACATGTTCGTGTTGACGCTGCCGATCTGGGCCGGGCACGACACGATCGCACTGCTCGCCTTCCTCGGCGGTTTCTCGTCGGCGACGTCGATGGTCATCGTCGCCAGCATCGCGCTTTCGACGATGATGTCGAACCACCTGATCATGCCGATCGCACTGCGACTTCATTGGGTTCCGGTGGGCCCCGGAGGACCGATCCGCGGCTTCCTGCTCGGCAGCCGACGCCTGAGCATCTGCCTGATGCTGCTGCTCGGCTTCCTGTACTTCCGCTGGAGCGGAAACTCCGATGCGCTCGCCTCGATCGGCCTCATCTCGTTCGCCGGCGTCGCGCAGTTCCTGCCGGCACTGCTCGGCGGGCTCTTCTGGCGACAGGCGAACGCGGCCGGCGCCTTCTCCGGACTGCTCGCCGGCGCGCTGCTGTGGGGATACACGCTGTTCCTGCCGAGCTTCGGCGGCGAACTGCTGCTGTCGCCCGAAAACATCGAACGCGGCCCCTTCGGCATTGCGATGCTTCGCCCGCAGGCGCTGTTCGGCTTCGACGGCGTCGACCCGCTCGTACATTCGTTGTTCTGGAGCCTGTCGATCAACGCGTTGCTGTTCGTGCTCGTCTCGCTGGCGCGCGAGCAGCGTCCGCTCGAACGGCTGCAAAGCACGCTGTTCGTCGACGTCTTTCGCACGACCGCCGAAGCGGCCTCCGGACTGATTCGCCGCTCGGCGAAGAACTTCGACCTGAACCTGCTCGCGCAGCGCATCCTCGGACCGGACGAGGCGATGCGCCTGTTCCGCGACGCTTCCATCGACCCGCTGCGCCCGGGCGCCGGCAGGGCCGATGCGGCCTTCATCTCGCAGCTCGAGCGCAAGCTCGCCGGCAGCGTAGGCGGCGCATCGGCACGCGCGATGATCTCGCAGGTGGTCACCGGCGAAACGATCAGCCTCGACGAGTTGATGAAGATCGCCGACGAGACGCAACGCATCCGCGAATACAGCGAACGCCTCGAGCACAAGTCGCGCGAGCTCGAGATCGCCGCGCGCCAGTTGAGCGAAGCCAACGAAAGGCTCACGCAACTCGACGCGCAGAAGGACGACTTCCTCAGCCAGGTCAGTCACGAGGTGCGCACGCCGATGACGTCGATCCGGTCGTTCTCCGAGATCCTGCTCGAGACCCCCGACCTGGACGCGACGAAGGCCCGGCACTTCCTGGCGGTCATCCACGAGGAAAGCGTCCGCCTCACGCGCCTGCTCGACAGTACGCTGGACCTGAGCCTGCTCGAGCGCGGCGAGGCGCACTGGGCACTCGAGCGGGTAGACCCCGAGGAGGCACTGGACCGTTCGATCCGCATGTGCCACGGGCTGGCGGCCAACACGCAGGTTCGCCTGCTCGAGGGCGAGCGTACGCACGGGGTGCTCGTGCTGGCGAACACCGACCGGCTCAGCCAGGTCTTCATCAACCTGATCTCGAACGCAATCAAGTACAACACGAGCGAAGCACCGTATGTACGCGTGAGCAGCCGAGTCGTCGATGGCAGCTACGAGGTGTACGTGCGCGACAACGGCCCGGGCATCCGCCCCGAGGAGCGAGAGCTGATTTTCTCGAAGTTCGCGCGCGGCTGGGCGCACACGCAGACCGCGGTCGTCGGCGCCGGGCTCGGGCTGGCGATCAGCTGGCAGATCATGCGCCGGCTCGGCGGCAGCCTGACGCTGGTGCAGGACAGCGCGCAAGGGGCCTGCTTTCGCGTCTCGATCGCCTCGCTGGCCACGGCCTGAACCGACCCCCGCCGCGGCGCTGCGCCCGGAACCGCGCAGCACGCGCCCCCCGGTAGCGACGAGGATGGTCCGGCAATTGCTGGGCCCCGGCACCGTCGCCAATGCCGGACGTCATGCCCCTGCTCCGAAATTTCCGCCCCCGCCGCATCGTCGTGCTGCGCGCGCTGCAGCTCGGCGACACGCTGTGCGCCGTGCCGGCGCTGCGCGCGCTACGCCTCGAATGCCCGCACGCGTCGATCACGCTGGTCGGCCTGCCCTGGGCGCGATCGCTGCCCGAACGGCTGCCCGGGTATCTCGACGACTTCATGGCCTTTCCCGGATTTCCGGGACTGCCGGAACAACCGGCCCATCCGCCGGCATTTGCCCGTTTCGTGCTCGATGCGCGCTCGCGCGGCTTCGATCTCGCGCTGCAGATGCACGGCGACGGCCACGTGTCCAATCGCGTGGCCCGGCTGCTCGGCGCGCGCCGCATCGCCGGGTTCACCCGCGCCGGGGAGGAAGGCGACGTGCGGCCGGACGGTGCGTGGTTGCGCTATCCGCAGCGCGGCCACGAAGTGCGCCGCCTGCTCGCGCTGACGCGTTTCCTCGGTTGCGCTTCGCGCGACGAGTCGATCGAGTTCCCGCTGCTTGCCGGCGACGTCGAGGAACTGCGCGACAGCGGTCTGTCGCAGCGCCTTGCGCCGGGGAGGTACATCTGCATCCATCCCGGTGCGCGCTCGGCCGATCGCTGCTGGCCGCTCGAACATTTCGCGTCGGTCGCCGACACGCTGCACGATGCGACGGGCCTGCCGATCGTGGTGACCGGCTGCGAACGCGAAAGAGAGCTCAGCGCTCGCTTGCGCTCGCGGATGCGCGCGCCCGCGATCGATGCCGCGGCGCCGATCTCCTTCGGCGCGCTGGCGGCGCTGATCGCCGACGCACGGCTGCTCGTTTCCAACGATACCGGCGTCTCGCACCTGGCATCGGCGCTGCGTGTTCCCTCGGTGGTCGTGTTCAGCCAGTCCGATCCGCAGCGTTGGGCGCCGCTCGACGCCGACTTGCACCGCGCCGTGCTTGCCGACGGCAGCCGGGGAACGCCGGCAGCGGTCGTATCGCAGGCGAAGCAGCTGCTCGCGTCGGTGCCCGGCGAAGCGTCGCGCGTCGTCCTCAGGCCGGCAGCAGGCGAGGTGCATCGAATTCGCGCCGCGGCACCATAGTGGGCAACTCCTGGTGATAGGCACCCGAAGGAATGACCGCGCAGCCGCCGAATCGCTTCATTACTCGCAACTGCGCGAGAACGTCCTCGCCGCAATGCTCGATGGGCAGCTCGGGCCAGAAGCTGAAGCCGCCCGCCGCGCGCAGCTTGCGCGCGTCGAACAGCACGCAACCGCCGACCCAGGCGACGCGATAGAGGCGCTGGCGTTTCGCATCGAGCGCCAGGCGAGTCTGCAGATGCCACAGGTTCGCCGCGCTGTGCAGGCGGTGCCGCTGCCAGGCCGGACTGTCGGGCGTCACCGTCTCCGGCTCCACCGGCCCGTCCCAGAACTCGATCGCCTCCTCGTGGGGTCGCCGATCGCCGGCGAAGCCCAGGCCGATCAGCGCGCTGCCGACGAAGCCGCAACCCTGCTCGACGAGGGTCGCGTGCAGCCGCGCGACGAGATCGGGCTCGACGACGACATCGTCGTCGAGAAACAGCACGTACGGCGCACGCGCCTGCTCGAGCAGGAAATGCCGTTGCTCGGCAAGCCCGCGCCGCGGCAGATGGCGCAGCATCTCCACGCGATGACCGCGTGCACGCAGGATCCGCGCGACGGCCTGCGTCTCGCCTTGCGCCTGCACCGGGTGCATCTCGCCCTGGTCGGAAACCACGATGCGAAGCGGTGACGCGGTCTGCGCGAGCAGCGACGTCAACGTCACGGCCAGCGCCGCGGGACGCTCGCAGGTCGGGATCAGCACGTCGATTGCGGTTTCGCCGTTCGCACCCTCGTGCGCCGCCTGGCCATCGTCCTGCGCTTGGCTGCGGGCACGCCGATACAACTCGGGATTCATCCGCGGGTCGTTGTACATCTTGAACTGGCGATAGATGCGAAAGCGCGTACTGCCATCGGGCAGCCCGGCCAGCAGCGCATCGAGGCTGGAGGCGAGATCGCGACGCTGCTCGACCAGCACCGCCAGCCGCGCTGCGCAGCCCGCTCGGTGCGCGTCATCCTCGTCGTCGCGCTGCGCCTGGATGCGCATGTGATGGACCTTCAATGCGAGAATCGACAGGCGGTCGATCATCGCACCCGGCGTCTCGCTGGACAGCGCAGCCGAGTCGCTCGTTTCCACCGGCTGCCCGGCTCGCAACTCGTGCAGCCAGGTGCAGATTGCTTCGTCGAGTTTCTCGACGGCGTCGTTTCGGCGCTGGTTCAGCCGATCGATCCGCCGCTTGCACGCGGCGATCGACGAATCGGCAACGTCGGTGCGACGCGCCTTGTCCTCTTCGCCCCACAGCGCGACGTTGTTGCGATGGTTCTCGGCGATCCAGCGCCCTGCATCGCCGGCGAGCGGTTGCGCCGCCCGGCCCTGAAGAAAGGCGTCGTGCCAGTCGAGGATTTGTTGCGCGCGCAACAGCGGCATCGGCGCGTCCGATGCAGAGAATCGGCAGGGGGAAGACACGGAGGCGGCTTTCGGTTGGATCTGCCTGCGTCCTGCAAATGCAATGCCAGCCGCGACCGTCGCGAAGAGAATGCCGGCTACGATGGAGCCTTGACCCCCGGCCGCAAACGTGCCGGACAACACGAATGACCGAATCCGAAGCCCGCGACGCGCTGCTGCTGCGCGCATTCGAACTCGCCCCGGCCGGCGTCGTCCGATGGACCGACGACGATCGCGCGTGGGCGAGTCGTGCGGCCGCCGAGGTCGAGGGCGCGCACGCGGCCGGTGAACGCTTCGTGGCGCGCCGCGCGCAACTCGCGCTCGAGCGACTCGGTACGCGCGAGTCGTTCGCACGACGCGCACAGCGCGGCAGCGACTGGCGTCCGTGGTTCGGCTGGGCGCTACCGGCAATCGCGCTCGCGGCCGGGCTTCTCACCGACGCGATCGGTCCGTCGCGTCACGTGAACGTGCTCGCTCCGCCGCTGCTGGCCGTCATGGCGTGGAACCTCGTCGTCTACGTGTCGATCGCCCTGCGTGCGTTGCTTCGCCGGCGTGCGCAACCGCAGCGCGGGGCATTCGCGAATGCGATCGCCCGCGCGGCGCAACGCGCGATCGTTCCGGGCCGCAACGGTCGAACCGCGGCCTTCGTCGACGATGCGGGCGGGCGCAGCCGCGCACGTCGTGCAGTCGTAGCCCGCTTCGCCGGCGACTGGACGAAGGCAAGTGCTGCGCTCACTACCGCGCGCGTCGCACGCGTGCTGCACGTATCGGCGATCGCCTTCGCGCTCGGGGCTCTTGCCGGCCTGTACGTGCGCGGGCTCGTCTTCGAATACCGCGCCGGATGGGAGAGCACCTTTCTCGACGCGAACGCGATGCACTCCGTGCTCGGCTTCGTACTGAAGCCGGCCTCCCTGCTCACCGGCATCGAGCTGCCCGACGTGGCGCGACTGGAAGCGATGCGCTTTCCGGAAACCGCCGGCGAACGCGCCGCGCCCTGGATCCACCTGTACGCGGTGATGGTCGCGCTGGTCGTCGTCGCTCCTCGCGCGCTGCTCGCCCTCTACGATCGAGCGCTCGAACATCGACTCGCGCGCTCCTTCGCGTTGCCGGCGGCAGACCGCTATTTCGCGTCGCTGCTGCGCGAGCACTCGGGCGAGGCCGCCCTCGTGCTCGTGCTGCCCTGCCATTTCGCACCCGCGCCGCAGACGACGTTGACGCTGCGCGCGCTGCTGAGCACCGTCTTCGGCCCGACGCTGCAGCTCGTCATCGCGCAGCCGGCGGATTACGGCGACGAGGAGAGCGTCGACGTCGCGCTCGCGTCGGCGCCCGACCCGGCGGTGGTGATCGCCCTCTTCTCGGCGAGCGCGACGCCGGAAGCCGAAACCCACGGCGTGTTCCTTGCACGACTGCTCGCCGCGCGGCCGGTCGGCAGCGAGCTGCTGGCGCTGGTCGACGAGTCCGCGTTCGCCGCGCGCTTCGGCGGTGCCGACGCGGTATCGCTGCGCCGGCGCGACGAACGCCGGCAGGCATGGAAGCGGCTGCTCGCCGCGCACGAGTGCCGCCCGGTGTTCGTCGATCTCGAGCGCGACGAAACCGCCGAAGCCGGACGACGCGTGCGCGACGCGCTCGATCGACGAATCGCACAACCGGTTTCCGCATGAGCGAAGGCAGGACCATCTCGCTGAGCCTCGTTTCGCATACCAACGTCGGCAAGACGACGCTCGCACGCACACTGCTCGGCCGCGACATCGGCATCGTGCGCGACGAGGCGCACGTCACCGAGGCGGCCGAGGAGCACACGCTCGCGCAGACCGCGCAGGGCGATCGCCTGACCCTGTGGGACACGCCGGGATTCGGCGACAGCGCGCGCCTGGCGCGCCGGCTCGAATCGGCCGGCGACCCGATCGGCTGGTTCGTCGGACAGGTCTGGGACCGTTTTCGCGATCGCGCGCTGTGGGCGAACCAGCAGGCCGTGCGCAACGTGCGCGAACGCGCCGACGTCGTGCTCTACCTGGTGAACGCGTCCGAGCCGCTGGGACAGGCGCGATACATCGACGACGAGATGCGCGTGCTCGACTGGATCGGAAAGCCGGTGATCGTGCTGCTCAACCAGCTCGGGCCACCGCGGCGCGCATCCGAGGAGGATGCCGAACTCGACGAATGGCGTCGTCATCTGTCGCGGGCGCGCTCGGTTCGCAACGTGCTGCCGCTCGACGCCTTCGCGCGCTGCTGGGTGCAGGAAGCGACGCTGCTGCGCGCGATCGCCGACCTGCTGCCGGCCGAATCGCGGGCGGCCTGCCGGCGCCTGATCGACGAGTGGGTGAGTTCGCGACGGCACGTCTTCGATGCATCGATCGACACGCTCGCGCAGGCGCTCGCCCGCATCGCCGCCGATCGTGAAGAGATTGCCGACGCCGGAATGCTCGGACGCCTGCGCGATGCCGCGCAGGCATTCACCCGTGCACCGACGGGCGCTGCGGACACGGTGCCGGCCGCGCGAAGACAGGCGATGCGCGCGCTCGCACAACGCCTGGACGAGTCGATGCGCGCGGCCACCGATCGACTGATCGCACTGCACGGACTCGGCGGCCACGCGTCGGCCGACATCATCGAGCGTCTCGCCGAGCACTACAAGGTCAGCAGCAAGTTGCCCGAAGGCAGGGCCGCAGTGCTCGGCGGCGTCCTGACCGGCGCGCTGGCCGGCTTGAAGGCCGACCTTGCCACCGGCGGCTTCAGTTTCGGCGCCGGGATCCTCGGCGGCAGCCTGCTCGGGGCAATGGGAGCATTCGGCCTGGCGCGCGGCTACAACCTGGTGCGCGGCGGCCCCGCACCGGCGGTGGCGTGGAGCGACGCCGTGCTCGACGAATCCGCGGCGGCCGCGCTGCTCGCCTACCTCGCCGTCGCACACTACGGCCGAGGCCGCGGCGACTGGAGCGCCTCCGAGCATCCGGAGCACTGGCGCGAGGTCGTGCAATCGGTGCTGAAGACGCATCACGAGATCTTCGAGCATGCGTGGTCGCTGCGCGGCGAAGAAGGCGGCGACGCAATGCTGGCGTCGGCGCTGCGCCCTGCGCTCGGCGGCGCTGCGCTCGACGTGCTCGCACGCCTTTATCCGGCTGGCGTGCGCGACTCGCGGCTCGTCGTTCCGGATCCCGTGCACGACGCCGCGTGAACGGGCGGCCCGGACGCCGTTCTTGCCGCGGGCGCGGCGCTTGCTGCCGTTCGTCGCCTCCCGCGCGACGCCCCGTTGTCGTCGTCCGACGCAGGCTGCAGCATGTGGCTCACGTTCCGGCAGTCGCCGGGCGTATACTGCTCGCGCTTTTCACGGGCGTCCGAACGATGGGCGCCGAGCCGAGTTCGCCGGAGTCCGATATGCGCTCGACCCGTTTCCCGATCTCCCGTCTCGCTTCCCTGGCCGTCGCAGCCGTCGCGGCTTCGCTGCCCCTGTCGACATCGGCGGCCGATTCCGCCGACGCACCGAACTTCAATCCGCACAATTTCAAGCTCCTGAAGGGCGTCTATCGCTGCGAGCTGAACCGCAACGTCGACGTCGAACAGGTCTCGCCGGACATGCAGAGCGCAGTCCTGCGATTCGACAAGAAGGAATACAAGATGAAGGCGGTGCTCGCGCGAAGCGGCGCACTGCGCTACGAGGACCCCCAGTCGGGCCTCGTCTGGCTGATCATCGCCAGCAAGTCGATGCTGCTCGACACCAAGCACGGGAAGCAGCTGGCGAACGAATGCAGGACGTAAAGGGTGAAGGGTGAAGGGGTCCACCCTCACGCCGCGCTGCGCGGCGCCGCTCAGTCCCCTTCACCCTTGACCCTTCACTTCCCCCTATTGCATCCCCCGCGGGGATAGCCGAGACTGCGCGGCTGGGTAACAACATGTCCAACTCCCGCGCGTGTCGATCCTCGAGTCCGTTTCGCCCGAGCGGGATCTGCTGCAGGTCGAGAACCTCACGCTCGCCTTCGGCGGCGTGCAGGCGCTGAGCGGCGTCGGCTTCTCGGTTGCACCCGGCAGCATCACGTCGGTGATCGGGCCGAACGGCGCCGGCAAGACGTCGCTGTTCAATACGATCTCCGGCTTCTACCGGCCGGCGCACGGATCGATCCGCTTCGAAGGGCGCGACATCACTCGCCTGCCCGCGCCGAAACGCGCCGCACGCGGGCTGGCGCGCAGCTTCCAGAACATCGCGCTCTTCCGCGGGATGACCGTGCTCGACAACATCAAGCTCGGCCGGCACTGCCACCTGCGCACCAACATATTCGACGCTCTGGTCTATTTCGGTCGCGCGCGGCGCGAGGAGATGCGACTGCGCGCCGAGATCGAGGAACGCGTGATCGACTTCCTCGAGATCGACCACATCCGCCATGCGCCGGTCGCGTCGCTGCCCTACGGGCTGCAGAAGCGCGTCGAAATGGCGCGCGCGCTGGCAATGCAGCCGAAGATCGTGCTGCTCGACGAACCCGTCGCGGGGATGAACCGCGAGGAAACCGAGGACATGGCGCGCTTCATCCTCGACCTGCGCGCCGAATGGGGCGTCACCGTGCTGATGGTCGAGCATGACATGGGGATGGTGATGGACCTCTCCGATCACGTCGTCGTGCTCAACTTCGGCCAGGTGATCGCGCACGGCACTCCCGCGCAGGTGCAGAACGACCCGGAGGTCATTCGCGCCTACCTCGGCTCCGCTCGCGTCGAGGAGTTGCGCCAGCGTCTGGTCGGTGCGCGAGCGGAGTGCGCCGCGTGAGTTTCGACTGGCTGTTCCTGCTCGAGATCTCGCTCGCCGGGCTCGGAACCGGCGCACTGTACGCGCTGACCGGACTCGCCTTCGTCGTCATCTACAAGGCCACGCGCGTGGTGAACCTGGCGATCGGCGAGATGCTGATGGTCGGCGCCTACGTATTCTTCGCGTTCGCCGCCGGTTGGGCATTGCCCGCCTGGCTGGCGGTCGTCGCCGCCATCGTCGGCGGCGGCCTGCTCGGTGCGATCGTCGAGCGCACGATGATCCGGCCGATGCTCGGCGAATCGCCGATCTCGGTGTTCATGGTCACCGTCGGACTGGGCTCGATCCTCGTCGGACTCGTGGAATTGATCTGGACCGCCGATCCGCGCCGGCTCCCCGAGTTCCTGCCCAACGATCCGATCTTCGTAGGCGACGCCTACGTTTCGCCGAAGGTGTTCTACGGCTTCTGCGTCGCCGCGCTGCTGATCACGACGATGCTGATCGTGTTCCGCTACTGGCGCGGCGGCGTGGCGCTGCGCGCGACCGCCTCCGACCAGGCGGCGGCGTATTCCATGGGCATCGACGTGCCGCGCGTGTTCTCGCTGTCGTGGATCGTCGCCGGCATGATCGCTGCCATCGCCGGGGTGGTGGTCGGCGCGATCGGCGGCATCTCCTCGACGATGGGCATCTTCGGCCTGACCGTTCTCGTCGTCGTGATCTTCGGCGGGCTCGACAGCATCGCCGGCGCGCTCGTCGGTGGATTGTTCATCGGACTCGTAGAGGCGTGGGCCGGGGCGTACCTGGGCGGCGAATTCAAGGTGCTCGCCGTCTTCACGCTGCTCGTGCTGATCCTGATGGTGCGCCCCTACGGCCTGTTCGGCACTCACGAAATCGAACGACTGTGACCGAAGCGACGCAGCGACGGAGGCCGGGTTGCGCATAGGCCTCGCCCGACCGGACTACTACGCCGACGAGGCGCTGATCGACTCGCCGACGCGGTGGGCGTGGATCGGCGTGCTGTTCGGCGCGCTCGTCGCATTTCCGTTCGTCGCCAACGAGTACTGGCTGTACCTGGCGTGCCTGGTCGGCATCCACGTGGCCAGCGCCACCGGCCTGAACATACTCACCGGCTACACCGGACTCGTCAGCCTCGGCCAGGCGGCGTTCATGGGCATGGGCGCATACACGGTGGCGGTGCTGCAGGCGCGCTGGGGCACACCGGCGCACCTGAACCTTGTCGCGGGGGGCGTGGTCGCGATGCTCGGCGGCCTGGTCGTCGGCATCCCGTCGCTGCGCGTCAAGGGGCTGTATCTGGCGATCGCGACGATCGCCGCCTCGTTCATCGCGCATTTCGTCTTCGCCAACTGGGATTCGGTCACCGGCGGAACCGCCGGCCTGACCGTCGAACCGGCACGCTTCTTCGACATCGCGCTCGACACCTCGTTTCGCATCTACTGGCTGATCGTGCCGCTGACGGTGGCGATGGTCGTCGGCGCGGCGAACGTGTTTCGCACGCGGATCGGCCGCGCGTTCATCGCGATCCGCGACCGCGACATCTCCGCCGAAGTGCTGGGCATTCCGCTGCTGCGCTACAAGTTGCTGTCGTTCGCCGTCTCGTCGTTCTACGCGGGCGTCGCGGGCGGGTTGTGGGCGTATTTCTTCCGCGTGGTGACGCCGGAGAGCTTTCCGCTGATCTTGTCGATCTTCTACCTGGCGGCGATCATCGTCGGCGGCATGGGGACGATCCTCGGCAGCATCCTCGGCGCGGCCTTCATGGCGATGGTGCCCGAACTACTCAAGCTCGTCGTCGGCTGGCTGCCGCTGGGGGCGAACGCGACGCTCGTGCTGTCACCGGTGCGAACGATCGTCTTCGGCGCGCTGATCGTCGGATTCCTCGTCTTCGAACCACAGGGACTGGCGGAGATCTGGCGGCGCGTGCGACGCTTCTTTCACCTGTATCCGTTCCGCACCTGAGCACGGCACCCGACCCACACCACCCGGCTCCACCCGATCCGGGAACACAAGGAGGAACACGATGACCATCTCGAAAACCCGTCGCAACGCCGTCGGCGCCATCGCCGCCGCCACCGGCCTGGCGCTCGCGCCGAAAGCGGCATTCGCGCAGTCCGCAGGCGAGGACATCGTCCTCGGCGGATCGATCCCGATGACCGGGGTGTTCGCCTTCGCCGGCATCGGCATCCACGCCGGCATCCAGGACTGCGTGAAGATCGTCAACGAGGCCGGCGGCATCCAGGGCCGCAAGCTGCGCTACGTGCCGGAAGACACCGCGTACAAGGTCGACGCGTCGGTGGCCGCGTTCAAGAAGATCACGAGCCAGGAAAAGGTCACCTTCTACTACGGCGACTCGACCGCCTTCGCCAAGACGATCAACCCCGAACTGGAACGGATGGGTTCGATCCTGATGGCGGGAGCATCGTTCGCCAGCGAGATCAACGATCCGAAGAAGTTTCCGCACCAGTTCCTCGTCGGACCCGACTACACCGAGATGTTCGGCATCCTGCTGCGCCACATCGCGAAGGAGAAGCCGGGCGCGAAGGTGGCCTTCGTCTACTCCGACAGCGAGTTCGGCCGCGACCCGATCGAGAAGAGCCGCGCGGCGGCGAAGAAGCTGGGGCTGAGCGTCAGCGGCGAGATCATGACGCCCCCGGGAAGCGTCGACGTCTCGGCCGAGGTCATCAAGCTGCGCCGCGCCGCGCCCGACTACACGATCTTCCACGGCTACGTGCTCGCGCCGATTCCCGAGTTCATCGGACAGGCGCGACAGATGGGGATGAAGAGCCACTTCATGGGCACGTTCTGGACCATGGACAACTCGATGGTCATGAAGATGGGCGAGGCCGCCGAAGGCTTCATGGGCGTGATGCCGTTCCGTTACTACTACGACACCGAAGGAAAGGCGCCGATGCTCGAGAAGATCCGGCAGATGCGCCCCGAATACCAGAGCAACGCGTACATGCAGGGCTTCCTGACGACGATGCTGTTCGCCGAGGCCGCCAAGCGCACGCTCGCGGCCGGCAAGCCGCTGAACGGCGACAACCTGAAGGAGGCGCTGAACTCGATCCGCGACTTCGATACCGGCGGCATCATCGGCGTGCCGATCTCCATCACCGGGAACTCGATCCCGGTGGGCCGCATCTACCGCGCCGACGTCAAGCAGCAGAAGATGCTGCCGGCATCCGACTGGATCGTCCTCGACCGAACGTGAACGACGACGCCGTCCTCGAAGTCGAGAACATCGAGGTCATCTACAACCGTGCGGTGCAGGCTCTGCACGGGCTGTCGCTCGCCGTGCCGCGCGGCGCGATCGTCGCGCTGCTCGGCTCCAACGGCGCGGGCAAGTCGACGACGCTCAAGGCGGTGTCGAACCTGCTCGCGCTCGAGGACGGCGAGCTGACGCGCGGCACGGTGCGTTTCGACGGCGCCGACACCGTTCGACGACGTCCGCACGAACTCGTGCGCGCGGGGCTCTTCCACGTGATGGAGGGGCGCCGCGTGTTCGAGGACCTGACGGTGGAAGAGAACCTGTCGGCGGCCACCTACGCGCTGGGCGGCCGCGACAAAGGCAACGGCGCGGGCGGCAGCCGTGCCGGCGCCGGCAAGTCTCGCGACAAGTTCGATCTCGTCTACGAATACTTCCCCCGACTGCACGAACGTCGCCGCGGCCTGGCCGGCTACCTGTCGGGCGGCGAGCAACAGATGCTGGCGATCGGCCGCGCGCTGATCGCGCGTCCGACGCTGATGCTGCTGGACGAGCCGTCGCTGGGGCTGTCGCCGCTACTGGTCGAGGAGATCTTCTCGATCATCGCGCGCATCAACGCCGAACAGCGCGTGTCGATGCTGCTGGTCGAGCAGAACGCGTCGGTCGCGCTCGCCGTGGCGAGCTACGGCTACATCATGGAGAACGGCAAGATCGTCATCGACGGCGCGGCCGAGCGCCTCGCCGCCGATCCCGACGTGCGCGAGTTCTATCTCGGCATGGGCGGCGCCGGCGAGGCGCGCAGCTACCGCGCGATCAAGCACTACAAGCGGCGCAAGCGATGGCTGTCGTGAACCCGCTGCAGAATCCATTACCGGAGCGCACGCTCGCCCAGATGCTGTGCGAGCAGGCGCGCACGCACCCGACGCAGGTCGCGATCCGGCAGAAGGACTACGGCATCTGGAAGCCGATCGACTGGGCGACCTGGCTCGAACGCTCGCGGCGCATCGGGCACGGATTGCGGGCGTTCGGACTGAGCGAGCGCGGACACGTCGCCGTACTGTCGGAGAACCGTATCGAATGGGTGCTCGCCCAGCTCGGCGCGAGCCTGGTCGGCGGCGTCACCGTCGGCGTCTATCCGACGAGCCCCAGCCCGGAAGTCGCCTACGTGCTCGCCCACGCCGACGTCGAGATCGTCGTCTGCGAGGACCAGGAGCAGACCGACAAGGTGATCGCGGCGCGCGCGCAGCTGCCGCGGCTGAAGAAGATCGTCGTCGTCGAACGCAAGGGCCTGCGCAACACCTCCGACGAGCACCGCGACCTGCTCGTGGCTTTCGACGAGCTCGAGGCGATCGGCGCGAAGCACGAGGCCGCGAACCCGAAGCTCATCGACGACGTGCTCGCCGCGCAGACGCTCGACGACGTCGCGCTGATGATCTACACGTCGGGCTCCACCGGCAAGCCGAAAGGCGCGATGATCAGCTATCGCAACGTCCGCGGCGTCGTGCCGGGCATCGTCGATCGGCTCGGCATCGGCGCGCGCACGACGCACCTGTCGTACCTGCCGCTGTGCCACGTCGCCGAGCAGATGCTCACGACCTTCGTGCCGATCTACGTCGGCTCGCAGGTGGCTTTCGGCGAATCGATCCGCACCGTGCAGGAAGACCTGCGCGAAATCGCCCCGACGATGTTTCTCGGCGTTCCGCGCATCTGGGAGAAGATGCACGCGTCGATCCTGATCCGCATGCAGGAGACGGGCCGGCTGCGCCGCGCGCTGTTCGAGCGGGCGATGCGTGCCTGCGAGCCCTTCGCGGAGAAGGCCGCATCGCAACGCAGCCTCGGCGAGCGCGCGCGCTTCGCTGTGTCGTACTGGCTCGTGTTTCGCGCGCTGCAGAATTTCATCGGCCTGCGTCGCGTGCGCGTGGCGCTCACCGGTGCCGCACCGATCCCGGCCGCGGTGATCCGCTTCTTCCGCACGCTCGGCGTGCCGCTGGTCGAGGTCTACGGACTCACGGAATCCACCGGCATGATCACCGGCCAGCGGCTCGACGCGGTGCGCATCGGCACGGTGGGCGAAGCCACGCTCGGCGTCGAGCACCGGATCGGCCCTTGCGGAGAACTGCTCGTTCGCGGCGACGTCGTCTTCGCCGGCTACTACCGCAACCCCGAGGCGACCGCCGAGACGATCCGGGACGGATGGCTGCACACCGGCGACGTCGTCCAGGAAGAGCACGGGCAGTTGCGCATCGTCGATCGGCTGAAGGACGTGATGATCACCGCCGGCGGCAAGAACATCACGCCGTCGGAGATCGAGAACGCCGTGAAGTCGAGTCCTTACGTGCGCGAATGCATCGTCATCGGCGACCGTCGTCGCTTCGTCTGTGCGCTGATCCAGATCGACTTCGATACGGTGTCGAGATGGGCCGAGTCGCAGCGCATCGCGTTCACGCACTTCCGCTCGCTCGCCGAGCATCCACGCGTGCGCGAACTGATCGGGCAGGAGGTCGAGCGTGCCAACGCGGGCCTCGCGGAGGTCTCGCGGATCCGCCGTTTCCACCTGCTCGCGAAGGAGCTCGACCACGACGACGGCGAGGTCACGGCGACGATGAAGGTGCGCCGCGCGAGTATCCAGTCGGCGTACGCGAAGGAAATCGAGCTGTTGTACGCCTGACTATCAGGCCGCGGCTGCCTTCGCACGCTTGGCCTGCAAGCGCTGCGCGGTCTTCTCCAGTCCGACGACGAAGCGGCTGTGCCTGCCGCGCGCGACTTCCTCCACGGCGTCGCGTGCCGAGAACTCGAAGGTGACCGCAGGGCCGGCGACTTCCGCCACCCGGACGGTGATCTCTACCCACATGCCGAGCAGCGTCGCACCCACGTGATCGAACTCGACGCGCGTGCCCACCGAATCCTTGCCTTCACCGATATGCGGCAGGATCAGTTCGCGGCAGGCGACCTCGACGTCGTAGAGCAGGCTGGGCGTGGAGTACACGCGCAGATCCTCGCCCATGAAGCCGATCGTGCGGCCCTGGTCGACGACGATGCGGGAGGTGGCGCTCAGGCCGGGTTTCAATTCGTCGCTCACTTTCTTCCTCGGCTGTTGCTCCCGCCCGGTCGGCGGGTCTTCAGGTAGTCGGCGTAATGCCGCGCTTCGAAATAGCGCACCAGCGCCTTCGTGCCGCGCGTGCAGTTGCGAAAGCAGCACACGCCCTGGTCCATCAGGCTGGCGGCCATCGCGTCGTAGAGCTTGCCGCCGTCGATGATCCCGATCAACGGCTTGTCGTGGCGATCGACCAGCGGCGGCATCAGCTGCGCCGTGCTCTTCGGGTCGCTCAGGTCGTAGCCCGGGCGCAGCTTGCTCTGCTCGAGCGCGCGAACCGACGGCGCCGTCGGATCGAGACCGACGATGACCGCGTCGATGTTCGGGTCCTGCAGGAACGCTTCCGAGATCTCCAGGTGCGCCTCGTCGTCGGCACCCGGGTTGATGTCGAGCGGATTGCGCACCTCGACCAGCTGGTCGAGCTTCTTGGCGACGAGAATCTGCTCGATCTTCCGGACTGTCTCTTCGCCGGGCTCGCCCATCCGCAGCGCGAAGCCGTCGGTCTCGATGTTGTCGGCCATCGCCACCGCCTCGAAGCCGGCCCCGCTGATCGCGCCGAGCCGGTTGCCGCCGACCTTCTTGCCGTGCAGCGCACCGGCCAGGTAGAAGAGGTCGTCGAAGGTATTCAGGTCCTCGGTGACGATGGCGCCGGCGTGCCGCACCACCGACTCGAAGAGCGCCAGTCCGCCGGCGATCGACGCGGTGTGGCCCATCACCCCGCCCTGCCCGGGCGCCGTACGCCCGGACTTGTAGACGACGATCTGCTTGCCGGCGAGTACCGCCTTGCGCACGGCGCGGGCAAAGTGCAGGCCGTCGAGATCCTTGAAGCCCTCGATGTAGATGCCGAGCGTGTCGATGTCGGGCAACTCGGCGAAGTAGCTCAGCATGTCGCCGTGCGTGAGATCGGTCTGGTTGCCCAGCGCGATCATGTACGCCGGATCGAGCCACGGGTTCTGCGACAGCCGGGTGATCATGAAGGCGCCGCTCTGCGAAAGCATCACCGAGTTGCGCACCGGCTTCTTCTGCGGCTTGGGCAACCGCTCGAGCGGAATGAACCAGGAGTCGTAGCGGCCCGGATGCGACACGACCCCCAGGCAGTTCGCGCCGAGGAAGATCGGGCCGCCGTCGGGCTTGCCGTGCGCGGCATTGATGCGCGCCGCCAGCGCCGCCGCCGGCTCGCGGCTCTTCTTCGTCTCGCCCATGCTGCCCGGGATCAGCATCACCGCCTCGACCGAGCCGGTTTCGATGATCTCGTCGACGAGCGCGTAGACCGCGCTCGCCGCCACCGCGACGATGAGCAGATCGAGCTTGCCGTCGAGTGCCGCGAGTCCATCGACGCAGCGCACTGCGTCGATCTCGGTCTCCCCGGGCTTAAGGACCAGCAACTGCTCCTTCGGAAAGCCCGAGCCGATCAGATTGCGCAGGATGATGCGGCCGAAATTCATGCCGCTGCCGGACACGCCGATGATGCCGATGCGACCGGGATGGATCAGCTTGTCGATCTTCGCCACGGGTCGTGGCAGCCGCGCGGGCTGCGGCGCCGAGAAGCTGCAACGCGCGCTGCGCACGACAAGGCGCGATTCCGACTCGACGCAATCGAGTTCGAGCGTTTGCAGCACGAAGGGTGCATCGGGCTGTCCGGGTGCGAAGAAGCTCGCGAGCTCGAGCAGCCGCGCGAAGCATTCCTCGAGCTGCGCCTCGGGCGAGGATCGGCCTTCGCGCTGCGCGAGGGCAGCGATCTTCTGCCAGGCAAGGGTGCGTCGGAACAGGCGCAGGAAATCCGGCGCATCGGTGAGTTCGGCAACGGCATAGACCGACGCACGATCGCGGCGGAACTGCGCTTCGTCGAACTCCGCCTCCAGGCCGCCGAAGCCGGCGCCGATGACCATGCCGAATTCACGCGTGCTGTTCAGCGTGATCCGCAGCGCCCCGCCGCCGCCGCTCGAACCGGCATCGAGCCCGAGGCCCGCTGCGGCCAGCAGATGGTTCAGCGCGGCGCCGTCGAGGCTGTCGCGACCCTGCCCGGCCGCCTCCCGGAACAGATCGGTTGCCTGCGTCGCAAGAGAGTTGCCCACGTCTCGACCTTCCGTCCGAATCGGATGCGAAGGGCGAACACTACCATGCGCGCCTGCCGGCACGAGCGGCGCGCGCCGGGGCCCGGACACGACCTCGTCAGTACCAGTCGTTGAGCATCACGCCGAAGCCGATGCGGCGCACGCGCGTCTGGTAGTCGAGCATCGACTCGCCGTAGCCGTCGAAATACTGGATGTGCCAGCGCAGATCGGGGCTGAAGCCGGTCGGCCGGCTCCAGTCGAACTGCAGCGCGCCCCGACCGGTGCGCGCGAAGCTGCGCCGCATCGTCAACGTGAAGTTGTGCACGTTGCCGACGAAGCCGAGCTTCAGCTCGCCGTCGCCGACGTAGCGTTCGATGCCCGGGTTGTCGTCGCCCTCGGCGGCGCCTGCGAAGGCCTTGCGATCCTCCGGAATGCGCCACCAGGGCCGCAGCCCGAGCCACCAGCCGTTCGGACGATCGAAGCGCAGATCGGCGAACAACCGGTTCCAGCTGCGCGAGCTGTCGCCCGAGCGTCCGTTGGACTGGTGCACGAAACCGGCGTTCGCCAACCGCCAGTCCCAGCCGAGAATGCGGCGCTCGGGCTTCCACGAAGCGTACAGCTCCGGCTCGTGGCTGTATTCCCGAAACGGGCTCGAGCGGTCCCGGTTGTACGCCTGCCACCATGACTGCCCGGTGTACGCGAAGAAGAACGCCAGGCGATCGTCCACCAGCGGCGGCGTAAACGCGAGCTTGAAGCTGATCTGGAACTTGACCTCGTTGCTCTGCACGTGCTCATCCGGCCCGGCGCTGGCCGGCGTCTCGAAGGCGTGCGAGAACGGGTCGATGTAGTTCGGCCGGTGGGGCAGCAGCGCGAAGCGCTTGGCCCACACCTCGCGTTCGAGCGCCATGCGACGTGCGACCGGAGAGACCGGCCGCGCCGGCGCAGCCTGCGCCTTCGCCGGCGCCGCGGGGGAGGCGACGACCGGCTCCGACCGCTCCGGTTGGCGCAGCAGCTGCTGCTGCGCCGACCCTGCTTCCGTCGGCGCCGGCGCTTCGAACGCAGCGCATTGCCGGCGTACCGATTCGACGCTCGCGTCATCGGAGGCGCGCTGCAACGCCGACAGCAGGCAACGCTCGGCGGGGGTCTGCGCGCCGGCGCTCGTCGAGCAAGGAATGGCGACGAGCATGCCGACCAGGCATGCCCGCGAGGGACGGAGAAACGGCATCGCGCGATTGTGAAGCATGCGCCGCCGCTGCCCCGGCGAAGATGCATCAGCGCACGCCGAGCGCCTCGCGCTGCATGCGCAGATAGACGTTGTACGCGTTGCGTCGGTTCGCATCGTCGAAGGCCGGCAGCGACGAGAAGCGCGACCAGTCGGTGCGCCGGTAGGCCTCGTCGAAGTCGAGCAGTTCGTCCACCGCCTTGCCCATTTCTGAACGCAGGAACAGCAGGTAGTCGCGCGTGAGCGCGAGGTCGGCCAGCGCGTCGGTGGACGCGCGTCCGTGCCCGGTGACGACCACGCGCGGGCGATACGCGGACAGCTTCTCCAGCGCCGCGAGCCATGCGCTCGGATCGGCGTCGCCGACGAAAGGCACGCGCCCGGCGAAGATCAGGTCGCCGGCGAAAAGCACGCCCTCCTCCTCCACGAGCATCATCAGGTCCTCGGTGGTGTGCGCGGGACCCGCCGGCAGCAGGCGGAAGGTGAGACCCCCGAGGCGAAAGACGGTTTCACCATCGACATAATGATCGGGCGCGACGATGCGCGCCTCGTCGGTGACCCAAGGTGCCAGCGATTCGCGTCGCTCCGCCAGCCGCTGCTCGTCGGCGTCGGTGGCCAGATAATCGTGCACCGCGCGGTGCGCCCACACCTCGGCGCCCGCGTCCTCGAACGCCTGCAATCCGTAGAAGTGGTCCGAGTGATAGTGGCTGACGACGACGCGGCGCACCGGCTGCTTCGTGATGCCGCGGATGCGTTCGAGCAGGACCGCGCCGAGCGCCGGCGTGCCGAGCGCGTCGAACACGACGACGCCTTCGTCGGTGACGACGAAGCCCGCGTTGGAATTGAAGCCCTCGTTCTGCAGCGACACCATGCCGCTGTCGCCCTGCACGTACCAGACGCGATCGGAGACGCGCTGCGGCGCGACATCGACGCGTACCGGTGCAGGCGCACGCGCGACGACGTCGGCGGCGAGACCTGCGGACAGGAAGATCGCGACGAAACAGTGCACCAGGGCGCGAGGCGCGGGCATCACTGCATCTCGACGTCCATCCGGATCGCGTCGATGCCCTTCTGCGCGCAGCGCTCGTCGGCCTCGCCGCCCGGCGCGCCCGAGACGCCGATCGCCGCGATCGTCGATCCGCTCGCCTCGATCGGCAGGCCGCCGCCGATCGGCATCACGCGCGAGGCGCCGCGGATACCGCTCATCGGCTTGCCGGCCTGCGTCTCGTCGCCGAGCATCGCCGTCGGCATGCGGAACGACGCGGCGGTCCACGCCTTGTCGGTCGCCACCTCGACGGTGTGCGCCCCGGCGAAGCGGTCGCGCACGAAAGCCTGCAGCACGCCGCTGCGATCGGTGACGGCGACGCCCACCTGGAAGCCCTCTTTGCGGCAGGCCTCCAGCGCGGCCATCGCCGCCTTGTTCGCCAGTTCGGCGACGAGCGAACGCGTGACGAAGGTCGCTTCGGCGCGTGCGCACTGCGGCGCGAGCGCGCCAGCCGCTGCCGTCGCGCAAGCGGCAGCGACGAACGAGCGAAACGAAAACGTGAAGCTCATCCTTGTGCTCCGTGCTTCAGCCAGCGTGCCAGGTCGGCGACGTCCTCGGGAAACATCTCGCCGATCTCGACCTGCACGAGACGGCCGCTGCGGCCGATGACCCAGACGATCGGCAGGCCCTTTGGCCGGCCGAGCGCCGCTTCCCATTTCGAATCGAGCATCGCGGCGTGGAATGCGTAGCCGTGCTCGCGCATGTACCGCTGCACATCGTCGGCCCTGCGGTCGATCGACAGACCGAGCACTTCGAGCCCCGATGTCGCGTGCGCGCGATGCAGCTTGTCGATCTCGGGGTTCTGGCGCGCGCAGAACGGGCACCACGTGGCCCACAACTCGACGACCAGCACCTTCCCGCGCCAGTAGGCAGGATCGATCTCACGGCCGTCGAGCAGGCGCACCGGCGGCAACTCGATGCGCGTGCCCGGCGGCGGCGCGGCGCGCGCTGCCGAGGCGATCGGCAACGAAGTCGCCGGCGCCGCGGCGTGCTGCGCTGCGCTCTGCGTCGCGGCCGCCATCCGCGGCGCGGCGCCCGCCGCTGCAGCGGCGCCGGCCGCGGTCAACAGGCGGCGTCGCAGATTCATCTCGTCAGGCGATTCCGGGGTTCTCGCCGACGCCGATCAGCCGCGGCCGGTTCGGCTCGCGCGTGGCGACAGTGCGCCTGGCCTTCAGCCAGCGCTCGACGACTTCCCAGACCGGCTCGCCGCTGGCGCCCTGTGCCACAGGCGCCCAGCCCGCCACGCGGTACGTGCGCGACGCGTCGATCGGCTTGCCGTCCAGGCGCATGTCGGAGATGCGCGAGCCCGCGGCGGCCGACGGCGTGCACGCGTAGGTCATTCCACCCACGCGCACCATGTCGCCGCCCTGCTGGTAATACGGGTCGGGATTGAACAGGTTGTCGGCGACGTCCTCGAGAATCGTCTTGATCATCTCGCCCGACAGTTCCGAGACGGTGGTGTACGGATAGGTGATCGCCGTCTGGTCCATCAGGTGCTCGCGCGTGATCGCTTCGCCGGGCAGCAGCGACGTGCCCCAGCGAAAGCCCGGCGAAAAAGCGATCTGCGCGTCCTTCTCCTCGATCAGGGCATCGAGGATCAGCTGGTCGAAGGTTCCGTTGAAGTTGCCGCGCCGGTACAGCAGCCCCTCGGTGACGGCGAGCTTCTCCTCGAGCTTCGCCCGATGCGGCGCGCGCACTCGGTCGATCAACGCCTGCATGTCCGCGTCGGCGGGCAGCAGGTTGGAGAACACCGGCAGCAGCCGGTAGCGGAAATCGGCAACCTTGCCGCCCTTGACGTCGAAGTCGAGCACGGCGAGGAACTTGCCGTTCGATCCGGCGTTGGTGACGAGCGTCGTGCCCTTCGCGTTGCGCACCTTCACCGGTCGCGGCACGCCGTCGTGCGTGTGGCCGCCGAGGATCGCGTCCAGGCCGCTCACGCGCGACGCGAGTTGCAGATCGACGTCCATTCCGTTGTGCGACAACAGCACGACCACCTGCGCACCCTTGGCGCGCACTTCGTCGACGATCTGCTGCAGTCGCTCGTCCTGGATACCGAAACTCCATTGCTCGACGAAATACCGCGGATTCGCGATCGGCGTGTACGGGAACGCCTGGCCGATGATCGCCACCGGCACCCCGTTGATCGTGCGCAGTGCGTGCGACGGGAAGACCGGATCTTCGAAGTCGGTGGTCTTGACGTTCTGCGCGACGAAGTCGATGTGGCCCTTCAGGTCGCGCGCGATGATCTCCTCGACGCGCTCGGCACCGTAGGTGAACTCCCAGTGCGCGGTCATCACGTCCACGCCTAGCTGCTTGCACGCGTCGACCATGTCCTGGCCCTTCGACCACAGCGCAGTGGCCGAGCCCTGCCAGGTGTCGCCGCCGTCGAGCAGCAGCGCACCCGGACGCGAGGCGCGCAGGCGCTTCACCAGCGTGGCCAGATGCGCGAAACCACCGACCTTTCCGTAGGCGCGCGCCGCGTCCTCGAACTGAAGGCAGGTGAAGGCGTGCGCCTCGTGGCCACCCGGCGCGATGCCGAAGTGCTTCAGCAACGCCTCGCCGACCAGGTGCGGCGGTCGGCCGAGCGCATCGCCGATGCCCAGGTTCACGCTCGGCTCGCGAAAATACACCGGCATCAACTGCGCATGGCAGTCGGTGAAGTGCAGCAGGCTCACGTTGCCGAAGGGCGCAAGTTCGTAGAACGATTCGGCACGCGCCGAGCCGGGCGCTGCCGCGCCGGCCGGCAACGAAAGGCCCGCAGCCGAGGCGGCCGCGAGCAGCCGCAGGAACTCGCGGCGATCGATCATCGTCGCGCGCTGCTCATGCGCTGCACGGCGGGCACCTCGCTTCGCATCGTTGGGCCACTCACTGGTTGACCGGAGAGGCCGGGTCGAGCAGCAGCGCCATCACGTCCTTCAACTGCGCCTCGGTGAGGATGCCGGCATCGCCGAAGCGCGGCATGTTGTTGCATGCGGCGTACGCGTGGCCGTTCCACAGGCGCGTCCACGTGTACTCGACGGTGTCCTTCGAGTTGCCGCGCAGCTTGCCGTACTGGTACAGCGACGGCCCGATGTTGCCGTAGGCGATCTCCTGCTTCGACAACTGGTGGCACGCATAGCAGTTGCCCCCGGCCACCGTCTTCTCGGTGTCGCTGTACTGCAGGCCGCGGCCGCTCTGCGCGATCTTCTCGCCCGCCTTCCAGTCGCCGAGGAACTTGCCGTCGGCCGGGAACTTCACGCTCTTCTTCGCGTCGGCCTCGAGTCGCGCGCGCAGGTCCGCCGGCAGCGGCTTGTCGGCGTACTGGCTGCACACCTGCTGCAGTTCGGTCTGCTGCAGGCGATCGACCTTGGCGATCCCCTTGTCGCGGAACGAGGCCATCAGCTCCTGCTTGACCTCGGCGTCGGAAACCGTGCGCGAACCCGTCATCGACGCGCAGCCGGCGATCCCGACGACGGCAGCGAGCGCGACGGCAGCGCGTCGCAGGTAGCGAATTCTTCGTGGCATCTCTCGTCTCCTCGTTGCTTATCGTTTGATCGCCGGCGAATCCATCGTGCCGCCCTTGGCCGTTACGCCGAGGAACGTGATCAGGTCGATCGACGCGGGCGACGTGAAGACGAGTTCGGGGAAGCGCTGCTGGCGAAAGCAGTCGTTCAGGCGCCACTGCATCGTGCGCAACGCACCCTGCGATACGCGGTACGCGGGCCAGGTCGTGAACGCCTTCTGCGCCGCGTCGGGCTTCAGCAGGTTGGGCAGGCCCTGCAGGCGGATGCGCTTGTCGTCCTCGCCGTGGCACGAAGCGCAGGAGAAGTCGTAGGGGCCGCCGCGATAGAAGAAGATCTTCCTGCCGCGCTGGTAGGCCTCGATCTCCTTCGGATGGCTCTGCGGAACCGCCACCGGCATGCCGCGCGACTCCTCGACGAGGTAGGCGATCAGCGCTTCGTTGTCGGTGGCGCGCTGCCCTGCGCCGGAGAACGGCTTCTTCACCAGTTCGGCGCGCTCGAATCCCTGCAGCGTCATCTGGCAATGCACGAGCCGCGCCTCGGCGTCCATCACCTGGTCGGTGTCGGCGAAGTAGCGCGGCAACTGCGCATACACGCCCTTGACGACGCCCGGACCCTTGCCGAGGTCGCAGCGCTCCAGGCTAACGTTCTTCGGTCCTCGCGCCGTCTTCCACAACTCCTCGCCGCGCATCACGGTGAGCTCGGCCGGGTTGCCGTCCTGCAGCATCTCGCGATAGCGCTCGATCTCGGCCTGCGTATCGGATTGCGCGTACGCGGCCGACGCGGTGGCGGCGAGCGCCGACGCTGCAATGCACAGCAATGCCTTTCGCATGAATTGTCTCCTCTTGATTGAATTGGTCCACCGCGCTGCACCGCCCGAGGCAAGCGCTGCTTATAGGCGCGTCGAGAACGTGCGAAGAGAACGGAGCGAACCGGAGCGAACCGGGAGCGAACCGCGGGGGAGCGAACCCGTTCGCTACGGTCTCTTCGCACGTTCTTCAGCGCACCGTCGCTTCGTCGGTGCGCGTGTCGCCCGTGTTGTCGACCCAGGTGTTGCTGTTGTTGTCGCCG